>JAKVKP010000003.1 GCA_022484805.1 Streptococcaceae bacterium | reverse complement strand
ACAGATGGTCAAAGTGTGACTAATCTGGCGAGCAGTGGCACAGTTACATTAACAGCTCAATGGAATGTGAACTATGCTGATACTGACTACTGGGCAAATATCACTTACAATGCCAATACGGCAGATGCAGGTGAGGCGCCAGCAGTTCAGCACTTTATCGGTGGGACAGCCAATACCTTAGCGACCAACTCTGGCAATCTAACGAAAGAAGGCTATAGCTTTGCTGGTTGGAATACGCAGGCTGATGGTAATGGTACTACGACCTATGCGGCAGGTGCAACAGCTACTCTGCCAGCAGGCAATCACACACTTTATGCCAAGTGGGAAGCATCATCATTGATTGATCAACTGGAAGATGCCGAAGAAGGGGATGAAATCACTTTTGCAGGTAGTGGTTGGCGAGTAATTCAGGATAATTATGAAGGTGATAGTAGTAAGAAGTTACTCCAAAAAATTAATTCTTTGACAACAGAAGAAATGGCTGCAGTTAGTATAACTGTTGGGTTCCATAATTTTGGTAATTTCTTCGCTGGCACAGGGATAACTGAGGCAAAAAATACCGGATATGGTGTTTCCAATCTTAAGGAAAAGATTGATTATTATTATAACAATACGATTAAGAATTCTTTAGATGAAAATTATGTTTTACCAGTTGATTTAGATTTGCCAACCCTTGCCGATATGAAGAAAACACAAGGAGATGGCAAATTAGATAATGTATATCTAAAGAGTGAAAGTACCCTTGATTCGTTTGTTTGGAATGGTGATTTTTATAAAGATCAGGATTTTGCAACTTCATTAACCGAAATCACCTCTAATGATGCGGATCATTTACCAGCAGGTGTTAACGCATTTAAAAAACAAGCTTTCACACTTTCTTTTGGTGATATTAATAAGATAATGAAGGCAACTGGTATTTTGGACAATCGATTAATATATGCTAGTGATCAAGGACCACGCTATTTCCTACGTTCAGCTGGTAAGAATATAATTCCTGGTATAGATGATTATAACGGCGCCTGTGCAGGCTTTGTTGATAATAATGGCGTCTTCAATCGTGAAGGTGGGACTGTAAATAGTGTTTCATGGGTTCGCCCTGCTCTTTGGGTAACGACTCGTCCTGCTCAAATCGTATCTTTAGACCGTGAAGGTGGCGAGACTGGTTCTGAAAATTTCCAAGCTAACTATAATAGCGAAGTTTTAACTGACTATGAAGCGCCTACTAAGTCAGGTTTTGATTTCAAGGGCTACTATACTGGCGATAATGGTACAGGTCAGCAAGTAATTGATGAAACAGGTCAATATGTTTCTGATGAAGTTACTGGCTTGCTTAAAGATGGCAAATGGGTCAAAGTACCGACACCGGAAACAACAACACTTTATGCGAAATGGGAAGCAGACGCACAACCTGCAACGATTACGTTTAAAAATTATTATGGGACTCAAGCTGTTGTTCCACAAGGTATGTCAGTGAATACTATTGCTGTTAATACTGGTGATGATTATACATTACCAGAAGCACCAGCTGTTGATAATCAATATTTCATCGGCTGGGCTGAAGAACCAAATGCAACAAAGGATAAGCAGGCTTATCTAACAACAGCTAGTCAAAATCTTAGAAATTCACTAAATAGTGCTGACCAAGATTATCTTGGCTATGTGAGCAAGGGGACTGCATTGAATGTAGAAGGTGATAAGACTTTATATGCTGTCTATTATAAAGGCTTGGGTGCAACAGAATCCCCTAGTAGTAATGCTCCAACGGAACAAGAATTTATTTTTGCCAATGCTATTTATCGGGTTTTAAAGGCAGATAATAATAATCGCTTGGTACTTAAGGTCAATGCCCTAACAGAAAGTGAATTTCAAAGTATTGGCATGTCATATGAGGTGAATGATTTTGGAAAAGGGACTACTTTCCATGAAACCAGTAAAACAACTTTTTTCAGTAATTTAGATGCTTCAACTGGCTATGGTGAAAGTAGATTAAAAATAATTATTGATAAATGGTTTACTGCATATATTGCTGGTGTTGATAGAAATAAAGTTTTATCAGTTGATTTAGATATGCCTACTTTTACGGAGTTTAGGAGTACCTTGAATAAATATTATGAGAAAGATATTTTAACTGAATATTATCATGATTATAATAATTATGCTGGTTGGTATCTGGCCTGTAGGATAAAGGAATATAAGACGTCATTGACCAATATAACTAATGATGCTTCAAAATACAATGGAATTAACACCTATAAGCAACAGGCTTTTGCCCTAAGTTTTGGTGATATTCATACTTTTTTAAGTATAGATGATGATTCTACTGATTATAGAGGGACTCTCATAGGCTGGAATAATTATCAGGCTTCTGCTGATGGTTCTTTACCGGAACCAAATAATTTTTGGCTTCGTTCAGCTTCGTTTGGCAATAAAGGAGCTTCTGGAGTTACTAGTGGTGGCTTTTATACTGGAGGTGGTCAGGTTGATTATGTAGCTAAAGCGGTTCGACCTGCCATGTGGCTTAAAATCAATTAACTGCTAATACTATACAAATATTTATCAAATAAAAAAACGTTTTAGCTATACATTTTGTATGACTAAAGCGTTTTTAAATACTTCATTATTGCTTGTTTATGGAAGACTATTAATCGTTTTTTTGAGTATAGCAATTGCCAGATCGCAGTCCTTTTCTGTTGCAATTAAAGGTGGTGTTAAGCGAACCGTTGATTCATCTAGCATTGTTACGAGCATTTGATTTTTAAAGAGCTTGATTTTGATATCATGAGCGATTGGTTGGTTAAATTCAACGGCAATTAATAAACCTAAGCCGCGTACTTCTTTAATATTTGGCAGTACTTTTAGCTGTTCTTGAAGGTATTGTCCGATTTTATTGGCGTTTTCAGCCAGTTTTAAATCAATAATTTCAGAAATAGCAGCGAAGCTTGCAGCGCAGCAAAGTGGGCTACCACCATAAGTTGAGCCGTGAGAGCCACTATTAAATGCCTTGGCAACCTTTTCACTCGCACAAATGGCGCCTATCGGTACCCCGCCACCCATACCTTTTGCCATTGAAACGATATCAGGCTGGATGTCGTAGTACTGAAAGGCCATATTTTCACCAGTTCTGCCCCAGCCAGTTTGAACCTCGTCTAGTAGGAGTAGAATGTTTTTTTCATCACAAAATTGACGGACACCTTGCAAATAGCTTTTATCTGCTACGTTGACCCCGCCCTCACCTTGGACAGGCTCTAGCATAATTGCGATTGTATCTGCTGTATAGGCGTTTTTAATGGCTTCAAGGTTGTTAAATGGGACATAATCAAAGCCGGGTACACCTGGCAGATAGCCGAGATGGTTTTTAGTATTCGGTTGTCCAGTGGCGGAGAGTGAGCCAAAGGTACGTCCATGAAACCCCTTCTTTGCACTAATGATATGATACTTATTTGCGTTAAAATTTTCTACACCATATTTACGAGCAAGCTTAATCATTGCCTCATTTGCCTCGGTACCAGAATTTTGGAAAAAAATCTTATCCATGCCAAGCGTTTCACAGATTAGTTTTGCTAAAACGGCTTGAGGGATTGTATATGGATAATTAAAAGTGTGTAAAATTGCATCTGCCTGTTCCTTGATTGCTTGTACAACCTTCGGGTTACGGTTGCCGACATTATTTACAGCAACTCCACCATAAAAATCAAGGTAGCCCCTGCCATTCTCGTCATAGAGATACATACCTTCAGCTGTCTCGGCAATAAAATCGAAGCGTTCATAAGTTTCAATCATATAATGCTTGGCAAATCCCTTGATTTCTTCAGCAGTGTAATTTAAATCCTTTAGTTTCATAGTCAATCTGCTCCCTTAATTTTAAATATTGCCATAGCCCTGTAATCATCTGATTGCGAGGCTATGGCATTTATTTTTATAAATTATTTAATGTTTTCAGTTTTTCCATCCTCAACAGAAACAAAGTTTTCTTCCGTCAAGCCATATTTTTCAAGAATTGTTAATAAAGTTCCGTCCTCTTTCATTTCATTAAGGTATTTATTAACCTCATCTAATAATTCTTTATTATCAAAGCTAATAGCAGAAGCAATTCGTCCTTTTTCTTTTGGTACATAGCTTTCCATGATTTCAACATCTAGTGAATTATCTGTTTTCATTAGATATGAAGCGATTGGCAATTCAACAATAATCGCATCAACCTTACCAGTATTTACACCCAACATAAGTTCAGTTGTTTTACCAAAAGTAACAACATCCTTGACTTTACCTTCTTCCTTCCAAGCTAAAGCGAAATCATAAAATGCGGTTCCTTTTTGAGCACCAATTGTTTTATCTTTTAAATCATCAAAGTTAGTTAAGCCTGAGTCTTTTTTAGTGATAATGGTATCACCATACTCGTACCAAACGTCTGAGAAGTAGGCAATTTCTAGACGTGCATCGCGAATATACATTCCATCAGCCACGATATCAGCATTACCCTTATTAAGCTCTAATAAGAGATTTTCAAAAGCAAATTGCTTCATTTCTAAGGTTTCAAAACCAGCGCGCTTACCAATTTCTCTTAAAATATCAGCATCAATCCCTGTTAGCTCATTTGTACTTTCATCCATATAAGCAAAAGGTGCATCATTTTGCGTTGCGACAGTGATTGTTTTTGTCTTTTTGATTTCTTCGAGTGCATTGACTTTTTCGTTGCTACTTTCTTCGCTTGAACCACCACAGGCGGTCAATAAAATACCAAAAAATGCAATAGATAAGCCAAATAATAATGATTTTCTTTTTTTCATAATATTCTCCTTTTTAAAAAGCTGAAGTTAGATTACTAGCCAACTAAGCAATCTGATGTTGGCGATTGACGAGACTGTTTTATTTTTCGACAACTTGTCGGTGTAACCATATTTAGTTTATTTTGCTTTGAATCTGCCAAAGATTTAGAATCTCCTTTGAAGTTAAGCCACCAAGTGTATTCTCGACACTTTTTTGATTAATTAGTGTTTCTTGCGTATATTGCTCTAAAATATCGGCTTCGATGATTGGTGGTAAACCAAGCAAGTCATCTAATGCAAGTTTAAGCTCATTTCGAGCTAGCCCAATGGTAGACATTGCCATTGCGAGCTTACCTGGCTCAATTGATTCCAAATAACCGATATAAGTGTTCATTAGAAAACCATTGGCGGCACCGTGAGCGGTATGATGATGATAAGTATAAGCATAGCCCATCGCATGTACGACAGTGACACCAGTTTGTGATAGAACAAAGCCTCCGAGTAAAGAAAGGTACATTAATTTTTCTCGAACATCAGAGGTAAATTGCCGTTTGAGTAAGTATGGTAAGATTTCACCAAATTTTTTGAGCCCTTCTAAAGCAATGATATCTGTGATTGGATTGCTTTTGACTGACAGGTAGCCTTCAAAAAGGTGGGAAAAGGTATCAATTGCGGTCTCAATTGTTGTCTTTTCACCTACAGTATAGGTATACTTCGGGTCCAGTAAGGCAAATTTTGGATAGGTGTAGCTATTTCCAAAGCTTAATTTTGTACCCAAATCCTCCCGAGTCATTACTGAATAACAAGTAACCTCGGAGCCAGTACCTGAAGTAGTAGGAACTGCAATGACTGGTAGAGCGGTATCAAAACTATTTTGAACCATGTTTTGTGCTGAAACGTCTGTCGCAAGCACGGCTATTGCCTTGGCAGCATCTAAAGGTGAACCACCTCCTATTGCAATTATGAAGTCGCAATTTTTAGCTTTCGCCACTTTGGCACCGGCTTGACAAGTTTTGATTGTTGGGTTGTTTTCCACCTCGTCAAAAAGATGATATTTGATATCTTCTTTTTCAAGGCAATCGGTAATGTCCTTTAAGGCACCGCTGGCAATGGCTGAGTGCTTACCTGTTACAATTAAAGCTTTGAAACCAATAATCCATTGTGGGCTCGATTGCTGAATAATATCGTCCCCGAGCTGAACAGAAGTGGGTAGAGAAAAATTAACTTTCATCACTAAAACTCCTTTTTTATTCTTGAAATGAGTGTAGGATTTACAATGTTATTGAAATATTATATAATTTAATTTATCTGAAAATTCAGACAAAAAATTGTGAAATGGGGTGAAGCTATAATGGCAATCGAGTTAAGACCAGTTTTCTACGCAACTCGTGAAAGATATAAAATGAGTCTTTTGGCAGGTAGTGAAGCCATCGATAATATGTTTAATTGGGTTTATACAATTGAACGCATTGACTATCTTGATGATTTGTATGGCGATGAGTTATTAATTACTACCTGTGCCTTTGTGACAGATGAAAAAAGTTTGTTCCAATTTGTAAAAAAAATTATTGACTATCCTCGGGTAGACTTTGCAGGTTTAATTATTATGACAGGTGGAAACATTGATCACATCCCTCAAAAAATTATTGATTTATGTAATGCAGCCAATTTACCTTTGTTTGTTATCCCTTGGGAAATTCACCTAGTTGACTTATTGAGAGATTATATTTCGCGACTCTTTATGACAGAAAAGCTTTCCTTTTCATTGATGGGTGGCATTAAAAATGCCATTTTTGAGCCTAATAATAAGGATGCCTATGCTTCTCAGCTAGAGCGTAATAGCTTTAGCTTGGACGCGCAGTCAACAGTTATCCTATTACGCAGTCAACATGTAAATTTCTTGGATCTTGATTTTAAGGACTATGAGATTTTTCGTTCTCGATTAGAAACGGCTGTCCATAAGCATCATTTAATCGCCTGTATTTTTGAATATCAGGATTACTTTTTCATTGTTTGTAATCAAGTTATTCAATCAGACTTTGAATCCTTTATTGAAACACTGGTTGAGCTCGTCAACCATCGCTTTGAGGCTTGGCATTTGCATGTTGGCATCAGTGACTATGTAGAATCAATTTATCAGCTGTCTTTGGCATATAAGCAAGCAATGAATGCCATTGATTCGACTTTTAAATCGGGTAATTCTGCAATTCATCGCTATGAAGCAACTAGTATTAATAAATTATTTCTAGCGATTGAAGATACACAACTATTAAGTGATATCCATGATGAAATACTCGCACCGTTAATTGAATACGATGAAGAAAATGATGCCAATTTAACCGAAACGCTTCACATTTACTTATCTAACAACTCGAGTTTAATTAAGACAAGTGAGATAATGTTTACGCACCGTAACACAGTCCAATATCGCCTGAAAAAAATTCGCGAAATTTTGAATGTCGATTTTAATTCAAGCGACCAAAAATTTAAGCTCTTACTCGCTTTTTACATCCAACAAGGCATGTAGCTAATATCAAAAAACCCTTGAAAACTGTGTAATGTAAGTCTATCAATATTTTCAGAAAATGAATATGTTTCATGAAAATAAAATAATCTATGATTTTTTGTTCTATAGAATAGTACAAACTGACACCATCATGTTAAGATATTTGATTGCATTAAAAAAGCAAGTCCTTCTCTAAAGAGGAGAGCTTGCGTTTTTTTGATATTTAATTAAGCCGTGGATACATCGTTTTTGTTTCACTGTCACAATTAATGCTTCGCCTTGAATTTCAACCTCTATCAATTGATTTATAAAGATTGGTCGATCAAAATGTGCTTTAATTGTTAAAACCTGTGCCTCAATTTGAGCTTCAATCATGGCAAGCACTAATGCGCCATAAACGAGTCCGCTTTGATGAATTGCATTGAAATCGCCACTAATCTGTGCGTAGTGCTTCAATGTCTCTTGGCTGATGGTAAACGAGAATTTCATAATTTTTCTAGCACCGCCTCAATTTCAGCTTTTTTAAATCCAAGCTTGAATTGAACCATCAAGAATATTTTTTCCTGCTGAATCATATCAATTTGGCAATCCAAGCTGGACTTAATTCGATGTCCTTCGTTACCTCGTTGTATTTTTAAGATGAGCTGATAGTCCTGATCAAGTGGTGGCTGATGTAGCATTTTTACTTTTTCATTCATCAAAATAGGTTCCATTTCATCAATTTGTTTTAATGCAAAGCTCTGCCATAGATGTGTGAAATAGCTTAAAGGCATCTGACTGCTTTGATAGCCTAAGCTATTTTGATATTCTTCTATTTTGATTTTACTCAACCAAAATGAATGTGTGAGTGCTAGTTCGCCTGTCGAGCTTTCAATCACTTGACTTTGAAGTAGACGACGTACATTTTGTCGTTCATATTTTTGATTTGTTTTTAATGGTAGCTCAGTGACGGTGTAGAGATGATGAAGCTGTTTGATTTTTGCAAGCTTTTCTATAATTAATTGATTGATTACTTTAATGCTCTGACGTTCCTTCCGCCAGACAATCGCTGCACTAATTGTTTCTCCATAGTATTCATCAGCTTCAGCAAAAACGAGACAAGCCTGAATTGAATCAATTGAACTTAGAAAATTTTCCAAAGCTTCAATTGCAATTTTTTCACCACCCTTTTTAATCATCATTTGGTGACGTCCGATTAAGGTAACATTTCTTTTATTAAGTATTAAATCATCGCTCAGCTGAAAATCCTTTATTTTTTGTGGTGGTTTATTAAAATAACCGGAAAATAGCATATCGCTTGCAACCGAAGCATGCTTGTCCTTTAATTTTAGCGTAACATTTGGAAAAAGTTCTCCTAAATCATCAGGATTTGTTGCTGCTTTAATTTGATTGATTGAAATAAAGCTTGTTTCGCTTGTACCATAAAAATTAAAAAGTCGTGCACCCTTAAGCACTTTTTGACAACGCTGAAATGATTTTTGATGAAATGAGGCCCCACTCAGGAAAATGGTCAAATCAGGACTTTCTAAGCTAGTTTGTTTTTCTTCGGCATAGTTTAAGTATGCATTTATCATTGTTGGTACAAGGTATAAATTACAATGCCCTTGTTTGATGAGTAATTCATGAAGTGATTTAACTGAGAATTTTTCATAAAGATAATAGGTCTGCCCGAAATAGAGTGCTTGAACTAAGGCATATAAATTAAGTGAGTAGCCAATTGGACCGAAGGCAGCAACCTTACTACCTGCCTGCTGTGGTACTAGTTGGGACAGCGCATTGAAGCTGTTTACCCACGAGGCTTTTCCACGATAATATCCTTTTGGTAGTCCAGTTGTACCACTTGTAAAGCCGATGAATAATAATTCTGATTCTCTTAAAAAGCTGGTTTGCTTATTGCTTTTTTCTAATTCAGCGAGTGATGTTTTAGGGATTGTGAGCTTTAAATTAAGGTCATCTTGCTTCATCATCCAAAAAATTGCTTCATTTGCAATTGCATTTTGGTTAATTAATATTTCTAACGTTTCAATTAATAGACCATCTGGTAGGAGTACTGGCACATGATTGGTAGTAATCAAGGCATAGAATAAATAAATAAATTCTAAGTTGGCTTCAGGTCTGATAAAAACGTAGCGCTTACTAAGCTTAGTCACTAGCTCTTGATATTTTTTGCAGTTTAATTTTAGTGCTTGATAGCTGATTTCCTGATTTTGAAAAACCAAAGCAATCTCATCATTTTTTTGTGGATGAATCAAATCAATCATCGTAAACCTCCTAATAAAAAAAGTTTACCACTAAATAAGAAAAAATAATATATTTTATACTGCTATTTTCTTGCTAAATGAAGTCTGTTAATTCGATAAAACAATTTATAAAACACAAAATTTAAGTTTGAAAGTTTAACAGTTTTCTGTTAGCATTATATAATGAATGGGTCACAAATAATGGAGGATGAAAATGCAGTTTATAATTATAATCGTTGCGATGGTCGGCTTAATGTGGTTTATGCAACGTGGTCAAAAAAAGCAAGCGCAGGAAAGACAGGAACTTCTAAATAATATGAAGCCTGGTGATGAAATCATTACTATTGGTGGTTTACATGGTGTTTTGAGTGAACTTGACGAAGCAAATAATACGATTACTTTAGATTGCGAAGGCGTATATTTAGAATTTGATCGTGCAGCAGTTAAAACAGTTAAACCTTCAACTTCAGCTACCGAATCAGTTGAAATTGATGAAACAGTAGTTGCATCTGATGAACCTGTTTCAGAAATTGAGTCAAATGAGACTTCAGAAGATAAAACAGCTGAATAATTAAATATCATTATTAAAGAGAAATGCAAGTGAACTTGTGTTTCTTTTTTTGTATCATCATGAAGGGATTGACACATTGTGAATCTTTTATAATTGTATACTATTTCACAAATACTTAATTGTATTTCATCCCAATGGGACAAAAAACCAGTAACAAGACGGATTTATGATAATAAAGCGGTTTTATTTAAGCTGAAAAGGATTTATTTTTAAAAATAATCTAATTTTTCTGAATATTCAGTTAAAAATATACTTGAAAATAATTTCACAAAAAGGTTTACATTTTGTTTTATATGTGTATAATAGGAAATGTGAAATGCTTAACAACTAGATAAAAACTTTAGGGGGATTTACCAATGGCAAAAACAGAAGTAAAAGTTGATGTTGCTAAAATGATTGATGATTTAGCAATTAAAGCTAATGTCGCTTTGAAGGAAATGGAAAACTTTACACAAGAAGAGGTTGACCATATCGTTCATGAAATGAGTATGGCTGCTTTAGATAAGCACATGTTGCTTGCTAAAATGGCGGTTGAAGAAACTGGTCGTGGTATCTACGAAGATAAAGCAATCAAAAATATGTATGCTTCTGAGTACATTTGGAACAGTATCAAGCATGATAAAACAGTTGGTGTGATTTCTGACGACAAGCAAACTGGGCTTGTTCAAATTGCAGAACCAGTTGGCGTAATCTGTGGTGTTACACCGACAACTAACCCAACTTCAACAACAATTTTTAAAGCAATGATTGCTTTAAAAACGCGTAATCCAATCGTATTCGCTTTCCATCCATCTGCACAACAGTGCTCTGCCAAGGCTGCTGAAATTGTTCGTGATGCGGCAATTAAAGCTGGTGCACCTGAAAATTGTGTACAATGGATTGAACATCCTTCAATTGATGCAACTTCTGCTTTGATGAATCACCCAGGTATCGCAACAGTGCTAGCAACTGGTGGTGCTGCCATGGTTAAATCAGCATATTCAACAGGTAAACCAGCACTTGGTGTAGGACCTGGTAATGTACCATCATATATTTGTAAGGACGCTAAAATTAAACGTGCAGTTAATGACTTAATTGTTTCAAAAACTTTTGATAATGGTATGATTTGTGCTTCTGAGCAAGCAGTAATTGTAGACAAGGAAGTTTACGAAGAGGTTAAGGCAGAGTTTGCAGCACATCAATGTTATATCGTTAGCGATAAAGCTGAATTGCAAAAGCTTGAAAATGCAGTGATGAATGAAGGCAAATATGCTGTTAATCCGAAAATCGTTGGTTATTCAGCAGAATATATTGCTGAATTAGCTGGAATCAAGGTGCCTAAGGGTACTAAGATGTTGATTGCTGAGCTTGAAGGTGTTGGTGCAGATTATCCACTCTCTCGTGAAAAGCTTTCTCCAGTCTTAGCAATGTTAAAAGCAACTTCAACAGCACATGGCTTTGATTTATGTGAAGCAATGCTTGAATTAGGTGGTTTAGGACATACTGCGGTTATCCATACAGAGGATGAAGACTTACAAATCAAATTTGGCTTGCGAATGAAGGCTTGTCGTGTCCTTGTGAATACTCCATCTGCTGAAGGTGGTATTGGTAATATTTACAATGAAATGATTCCTTCATTGACATTAGGCTGTGGTTCGTACGGTAAAAACTCTGTTTCAAGAAACGTATCAGCTGTTAACTTAATTAATGTTAAAACTTTAGCTAAACGGAGAAATAATATGCAATGGTTTAAATTACCGCCAAAAATTTATTTTGAAAAGAATTCATTACAATATCTACAAAAAATGGAAAACGTTGAACGTGTAATGCTTGTTTGTGACCCTGGTATGGTTCAATTTGGTTATGCAGATTTAGTTCGTGCCGAATTAGCAAAACGCAAAAATGATGTTAAGGTCGAAGTTTTCTCTGACGTTGAGCCTAACCCATCAACAAATACTGTTTATAAAGGTTTAGAAGTATTCACTTCATTTAATCCAGATACGATTATTGCACTTGGTGGTGGTTCAGCAATGGATGCAGCTAAAGCAATGTGGTTGTTCTTTGAACATCCAGAAACAAGCTTCTTCGGTGCAAAACAAAAATTCTTAGATATTAGAAAACGTGCCTACAAGATTCCTGCAGCAATCAATGCGAAATTTGTATGTATTCCGACAACTTCAGGTACTGGTTCTGAGGTAACACCTTTTGCCGTAATTACCGACTCTGATGATCATACAAAATACCCATTAGCTGACTATGCGTTAACACCTGATGTTGCGATTATTGATCCACAATTCGTATTATCAGTACCAGCAAGTGTTACTGCTGATACAGGGATGGATGTTTTAACACACGCAATTGAATCTTATGTTTCAGTAATGGCGAGTGACTATACACGTGGCTTATCATTGCAAGCGATTAAACTAGTCTTTGAATATCTTGAAAAGTCAGTAAAAACTGGTGATGCAGAAGCGCGCGAAAAAATGCATAATGCTTCAACAATGGCAGGTATGGCGTTTGCCAATGCTTTCTTAGGTATTTGTCACTCAATCGCCCACAAGGTTGGTGGTGAATGGGGCATTCCACACGGACGTACAAATGCAATCTTATTACCACATATCATCCGTTTCAATGCGAAGGATCCACAAAAGCATGCAATGTTCCCTAAATATGATTACTTTAGAGCTGACCAAGACTATGCAGACATTGCACGTTTCTTAGGCTTACAAGGTAAGGACAATGCAGAACTTGTTGAAGCTTTGGCGAAGAAGGTTTATGATTTAGGTATTACAGTTGGTATTGACATGAACTGGAAAGCGCAAGGCGTTACTAAGAAATTAATGGCCGATACAATCGATCATCTAGCTGAAAAAGCATACGAAGATCAATGTACGACTGCTAATCCAAAAGAACCTTTAATCTCTGAATTAAAGGGAATTATCGAAATCTGTTACGATTATAAAGCCTAGTTGTTAAGCTAATCGTTTCTGATATGCAAAGCACTCCAACGTGGGTGCTTTGTTTTTTTAGCTTAAAATAAGTCTTTTCATTCAGCTGATAAGATAACCGAATTAATAAATGATAAATTTAAAAAACATCAATTTTACCGTAGCCTTTCGTCTTTTTTGAGTTTATAGACTGTGTTATAATTTTTATCGAGGTGAAATAATGGCGAAACGAACGAGAACAAAATCAACAAGAAGAAAAACAAAAAAAGAATTAGCGCGTGAAGCAAAGATTCGTTCCATAATAATCACCATTACGATGATTTTAATTTTGATCGCTGGCATTTTCAAAGTTGGCTTTGTTGGTATAGTGGTCTATAACCTATTACGTTTAATTGTTGGAGAATCTGCGATAATTTTGGCAATGTTAAGTATTATTTTATTAAGTATTATTTTATTTCGTCAAACGGACCTTTTAAAAAATAATCGTCATATTTGGAAGGGAACGTTAATTGTTTATCTGTCCAGTATTTTGATGTATCAGTCAATCTTATATTTAGGATTAGCTAATCAAAACCAAAGTATTATTGGTCATACCTTCAATTTATGGCTAAATGATTTTACTGCATTAAAAACTGTGACAAATTTGGGTGGCGGACTAATTGGTGCTATTATTTATAGTGCAACACATTTTTTATTTGATACGGTTGGCAGTATTGTTATTGCCATTATTGGAATGCTCGTTGGCTTATTTATGATGCTACCGATTTCGATTAGTAATATGATGGAATGGCTAGAGAAGTGGCGCAATCGACCTAAAAAGGCGCCAAAGGTCAAAAAGGCACGTCCTGTGAAGGATGATATAGTAGAAAAAATTGTTGATTCGGACGAAAAATTATTGGACGAGCAACCTTTGCCATCATATCAACCTTTCTCGGACGAACCAGTCAAGCTGGCTGATAGTGTTGATGACTTGAAGCTGAATGAAGCTGATGCAGATGCTAATATTTCAGAAGCCACTGAAGATTTGGAACATTTTTCGGGAATGGCATCAGAAGATGATGCAAATTATGAGTTACCGCCAATTAGCTTATTGAAGAAGGTACCTGCGCAGAGTCAAAATGGTGAACGTCATCGTGCGCGTAATCGTGAACAGGTTCTTTTGGATACTTTTAAGGCATTTAATATTGATGGCATTCAAATTGTTGACACTAAAATTGGCCCTTCATTGACGCAATATGAATTGAAATTGCCACTTGGTATGCGGGTCAATAAATTCGAAAATCTTGCTAAAGATTTGTCGCTTGCCTTAGGAACGAGTGACATTCGAATTGAAGCACCAATCCCTGGGAAAAGCTTAGTTGGCATTGAGATTCCCAACCAAACCTCAATGACGGTTTCCTTTAGAGAGGTTGCCGAGGCTGCACTTTCAAGTAGTTATCTATTAGAGGTACCGCTAGGTCGTGACATTGAAGGGAATGTGAGAAGCTTTGATTTAACGAGGATGCCACATTTATTAGTTGCTGGCTCAACTGGTTCAGGGAAATCAGTGGCAATTAATGGAATTATTACCAGCATTTTAATGAAAGCTAAACCTTCTCAGGTTAAATTTATGATGGTCGATCCAAAGATGGTTGAATTATCTGTATATAATGATATTCCTCATTTATTAACACCAGTAGTGACTAATCCTAAAAAAGCCGCGCGTGCTTTGCAAAAGGTGGTTGAGGAGATGGAACGACGTTATGAATTATTTAGTATACTTGGCGTTCGTAATTTAGCCGGTTATCAAGAAAAAATGCTTGAATCTCAAAAATCAGACGAAATTTTAGAAAATTTACCATTGATTGTGGTGATTGTTGATGAATTAGCAGATTTAATGATGGTTGCTAGTAAGGAAGTTGAAGATGCGATTATTAGGCTTGGACAAAAGGCTCGCGCTGCCGGTATTCACATGATTTTGGCAACTCAACGACCTTCAACTGATGTCATCTCAGGCTTGATTAAGGCCAATGTGCCAAGCCGAATGGCATTTGCTGTTTCAAGTGGGATAGATTCCAGAACGATTTTAGATATGAATGGTGCTGAAAAATTACTCGGTCGAGGAGATATGCTCTTTAAGCCAATTGATAAGAACCATCCAATTCGAATTCAGGGTGCCTTTTTATCTGATGCAGAAGTTGAAAATATCGTAACTTTTATCAAAAATCAAAGTGAGGCTGAATATGTCGAACATTTTGAACCAGAAGAAATTGAAACGAG
This sequence comes from Streptococcaceae bacterium, assembly GCA_022484805.1. Lineage (GTDB taxonomy): Bacteria > Bacillota > Bacilli > Lactobacillales > Streptococcaceae > MMGLQ5-1. The sequence goes on along the minus strand of JAKVKP010000003.1, from coordinate 175,417 downwards.
TGATAGTAAGGAAGCATCGGGACAAGACGAGCTGTTTGAGGATGCGAAGGCGATGGTAATCGAGGCACAAAAAGCTAGCGCTTCAATGCTACAGCGCCGACTCGGAACAGGCTTTAATCGTGCAACGCGTCTAATGGACGAATTAGAGCAGGCTGGTGTGATTGGCCCAGCAGTTGGCACGAAGCCAAGAGAAGTGCTGGTTGTCAAAGAAGAGGAAACGGAATAAAAATAGCTTAACCTTTAGTTTAAAAATTTGGATAAATCATCAAAAAAGTAGTCATTGGATGGCTACTTTTTTGATGTGTTGAAATTGAAATATACTGCATGCCAACTACTTAACTAGCAAAAAAGTGCTGTGCACGAGGCCCAACTCATTTTGAGATTATCTCGTTTTATAATAAAGTGGACTGATAAATATTTCTGTCCAATCTTTCCGAGAAAGATTGGATTATTCGCATGGCATGAAGCGTAAGCTAGAGAAATTTCTAAAACTACGGCATGCAAAGTATGCTTGAGTAATACAAAAAGGTAGTCGTCCGAAGACGACTACCAAACATTCATTTTTATCTTTTTTGTCAAATCAGTCCAATTTGACTTTGAGATGATTATCTTTAGTTTTTAACTGCTGAAGCAAATTCTTCATTTTCAAATGCTTGATCGATAATTTCTTTTAATTGTTTAGCAGATGTTTCCATTAATTGTTGTTCATGGTCGTTTAATGGAATTGGTACGATTTCTTTAATACCGCTAGCGTTGATAACAGCAGGGGCACCAATAAATACATCATTTAAGCCATATTGACCTTCCATGTAGACAGATAATGGTAATACTGCATTTTCATCATCAAGAATTGCCTTTGTAATACGAGCAAGCGCAGTTGCGATGCCGTAGAATGTAGCACCTTTCTTTTCGATGATTGTATAAGCAGCGTCACGAACACCAATGAATAAATCGATTAATTCTGCATCGTTGAAGTTTTCGCGCGTTTTTAACCATTCTTCAAGCTTAACACCAGCAACATTGGCATGTGACCATACAGCAAATTCTGAATCGCCGTGTTCGCCCATGATATACGCGTGAACTGAACGTGCATCTACATCAATTTTTTCAGCTAAGGCTTGACGGAAACGAGCAGAGTCAAGAGAAGTACCTGAACCGATTACCTTTTCTTTAGGGAAACCAGAGAATTTCCAAGTAGAGTAAGTTAAAATATCAACTGGATTTGCAGCTACTAGGAAGATACCATTGAAACCTGATTCAACGATTTGAGTAACTACTTCTTTGTTGATACGTAGGTTCTTTTGTACTAAATCTAAGCGTGTTTCACCTGGTTTTTGAGGTGCTCCAGCTGTAAGCACTACTAAATCAGCGTCATGTGCATCCGCATAGCTTGCAGAATAAATCTTTTTAGGAGACGTGAATGCTAAAGCATTCGATAAATCAATTGCATCACCCTCAGTTTTATCCTTGAAAATATCAACGATTCCTAGCTCTTGTGCGATTCCTTGAGTTACGAGTGAGAAAGCATAAGAAGAACCAACAGCACCATCACCAACAAGAATTACTTTTTTGTGTTTTTTTTCAGTCATTTTTTGCGACAACCTCTCTTGTGTAATTATTCATTAACCGTAAATATTCTAACATTTCCATAACATATTGTCACAAAAAGTATGAAAAAAATCAAAAAAATTACAGAAAACGTTTTCTTAAAATTGCAACAGATTGAAAATTAATTGAAAAAATTGGTTACTAACAGTTTTAATTTAAACTAAACTAATATTCTACTTTACAGATTATTCATACATTTTCAATTATAACAGAAATAGTCAATAATTAATATTAATAGATATTGTGATTTGCTTAGATCTGTGTTAAAATGCGACTGTACATCATGAAACATTTGGGGTGCTGTTAAGCTGAGATTATACCCATTGAACCTGATATGGTTAGGACCATCGAAGGAAAATGTTGATCGTAGAGTTCAATAATAGTGATGAATAATCGCTTTTTATTTTGCTTGAAATAATATACTGGCCTGATTAGCCCCTTTTGATTCTATGTACAAAGAATGCGAAGGGAGCTTTTTTTGATGAAAAAAGGTTGGATGTTACAAGATGTTGTTTTATTAGGATTAATTGCATTTTTATTTGGTGGCGTTTTTATGATTGCGGGTTATTTATACGTTGCATTGGAGGCATTTTTAACGCCATTTGGTCTCTCACCGTTTGCCAATGAAATTTTATTTGGTATGTGGACAATGGCTGCGCCTGTTGCGGGTATTTTAATTCCTAAAAAGGGTAGCTCAACATTAGGTGAATTACTAGCAGCGCTGGCCGAAATGCTTTATGGTTCATACTTTGGCCCTGCCGTTTTAATTTCGGGCTTAGTTCAAGGTTTAGGTACAGAATTTGGCTTTTTTATTACCAAATATAAGCGCTTTGATAAAGTAGCTTTATTCTATGCCGCAATTGGTACAACTGTTTTTAGCTTTATTTATGAGTATTTCAGAATGTATACTGCATACGACTTTGGTATGGTTATTGCTTTATTTTGTGTTCGTTTTATTTCAGTGTTATTTTTTGGTGTGGTATTAGTTTCAACAATCATGAAGCTTTATCAAAAAGTGCAGCAATTAGCTGTGAGTGCTAAATGAATGGTATTAAGCTGACCAGTCTATCCTTTAAGCGCCAATCGACGATTATTTTTGAAAATTTAAATTTTAGTTTTGAAGCCAATCAGTTTTCACTCCTAGTTGGTGATAGTGGTTGTGGCAAATCAACACTATTTAAGTTAATTGCTGGTTTTTCTGACTTGACCTATTCTGGTCAAATTAGCATTGCACCAGAATTATATCAAAATTCAAAATGTAAGCTAGTTGGATTTGTCTTTCAGAATCCGAATCAGCAATTTACAATGCGAACTCTGCGACGTGAAATTATTTTTGCTTTAGAAAATCTCAGGTACCCAGCTGATGAAATTGACAGTCGGTTGAGTGAGGCAGTCGTGCAAATTGGAACAGGTGATTTATTAGATAGACCATTAGAACAGCTTTCAGGTGGTGAAAAGCAACGTGCAGCCTTGACCGTTCTGATTGCGATGGATGCTAATGTTTTATTATTAGATGAGCCATTTGCCAGTATTGATCTTAAATCACGCCATCAGTTGATTCATTTACTTGCTGAATTAAGAGATAGGGGTAAGACGATTGTGGTTTCAGATCATGATTTGGTAGGCTACCAAGATGTGATAGATCATTTAATTACGCTAGAAGATGGTTATTTGAAAGAACAACCACTAAACACCTTGATTACTGCTCCGACAAGCTATTCCTTGACCCAAAAAATGTCAAGTCAGGTGCCATTTTTAGAGTTGAAAGCGGTTACTATTAAAAATGATAGTCGGGTTTTAATTGACGCTACTGATACTGTGTTGAATCGTGGTATTACAACGTTGACTGGGGATAATGGTTCGGGTAAATCAACATTATTGAAAGCGATTGTTCAACGTCAAAAATATCAAGGAAGAATGATATTTAATGGTCAGAAGCTACGAAAAACAAAACGACTTTATCGCAAGTTGACTTTAGCAGTTCAAGATGCTGAAAAACAATTTGTTGGGCTCACACCAAAGGATGAATTTGATTTCAATCAAAATATAAGTGATATGGCTCGACAAAAACAAGATGAAGCGATAAAATTTCTCGGTCTATCCGACAAGCTAGACTACAGCTTATATCATTTAAGTGAAGGACAAAAGAAGATGGTCCAATTGATTAGTATGTTGAGTTTAGACTTATCATTTTTACTGTTGGACGAGCCGTTTACTGGTTTGGACGAGCGAGCGTGCCAATACTTTGTTGGATGGATTCAAGAAAAAGCTGAATATCAAGATTTTTTAATTGTTTCTCATCGCTTAGCGCCACTCTGTCAGGTTAGTCAATTTCATATTGAATTAAGCGGTCAAAAGTTAGTGACTGAAGCCAATGATCAAGTGGGAGGAATTGATGATATATAAAAAAACCAACGTGCTGTGGCTAACGATTTTAATTTTTATTTTAGCCTTGGAGCTTTCATTTACCCAATCAACTTTGATGAATTGGTTTGTCATTTTTTGCGCCTTGCTTTATTTATTAGTATTGAAGAAATTTAGCGCAATTATAGTCGCACTTTGTCTACCAATTTTGCCTGCCCTTGGGACCTACTGGTCAATTGTGCTTCATGGTACCAATCAGGATTTAGCATTTTTAATGGTGCTTCGAACTTTTGCTTTTGCAATTTTAGGCGTTGTTTTCTCCGTCGGTATTGATTTAGAAGAATTATTATTAGTTTTAGAACAAAAGAAGCTGCCCTCAAATTTTGTTTACGGTATTATGGTGGTCATCCATGCTTTTCCCGAATTAAAAGCTGAAGTAGTTAATTTAAATGAAGCGAGCATCCTGAGAGGTAAAAAATTACATTTCTATTCGCCGATGATTTATTTAAAAACCATTCTAAGTGCATTTTCCTTTCGAGAGCAATATACAGAAGCAATTTATTCTAGGGGATTTGTTGAAGGTCAAAAGCGAACACACCAATGTCATTATCTACATTCTAAGTTTGGTTTAATTGTCATTCTATTAATTCTAATTATCGCTAACTTACTGCTTTTATTTTGAAAGCTTAATTAAAAAGATAATAATAAATAACCTTTATTAATAATGTCTTAGTCATCGATATTGTCAATAAAGGTTTATTTTTTATTAAAATTAAAGTAATTAATTTTGTTATATTGCTATTTTTGCTATAATAGTGACATTATGGAATATCAATTGCTTTATCATAAATCGCAATAATATTTTCTAAGCACAAAATCATTTGTGCGTTTTTCTGCGTTTACGATAGCTTTATAAATAGATAATGTGAGGAATTTTCAAATGGCAATAATGATTGTTGGATTAGGTAATCCTGGTGATAAGTATCAAGATACAAAGCATAATATTGGCTTTATGGTAGTTGATGAAATTGCTCGAGCGCAAGGCCTTACATTTAAGCGGGATAAAACTTTTCAAGCAGATGTCGCCTTTTATTTTCAAAATGGTGAAAAAGTCTACCTAGTTAAACCAACCACTTTTATGAATGCTTCAGGCAAGGCGGTTGGTGGCTTATTGACTTACTTTAACATTCCTAAAGAAAATTTATTGGTCATTTATGACGACTTAGATAGTGAAATTGGGCGGCTCCGCCTCAGACAAAAAGGCTCCGCTGGTGGTCATAATGGCATTAAGGATATTATCGCCGCAATTGGAACCAACGCCTTTGATCGTATTAAAATTGGTATTGGCCGTCCAGAGCATAGTAAAGAAAAAGTAGTGAATTATGTTCTCTCAAGCTTTGCCAAAAGGGATCAGGAATTTATTCAGGCTGCGATTATTAAAGCAGCTACTGCCGCGGAGGATTACACTAAGAAGGATGACTTTATTAATTTAATGAATAAGTATAACGGGTGAAAAATGAATTTAGTTGAAATATTTGCAAAGAATGAAAAAATAACACAGTGGCTACGAAATTTTGAACGAACCAATCGCCAGCTGTTAACTGGTTTAGTTGGTACGTCAAAAACGCTTGCCATTGCAGCGGCCTATGAGAGCTTCCCAAGGCAGATGCTAGTTGTGGTCAAAAATCAATTGGCAGCCACGCAACTCGCCGATGATTTAGCGGGTCTTATCGGTGAAAATCAAGTTTATACCTTTTTTGCAGACGAAGCAGTTGTTGCTGAATTTGCTTTTGCCTCACCTGAACGTCGTGCAGCACGGGTTGAGGTTTTAGATTTTTTAAGCAGCGGTCAACCAGGGATTGTCATTTCACCAGTCATGGGCTTAAAAAAACGTCTGGCATCAGCTGAGGATTGGCGTCAGGCACATATTTTATTTAAGACTGGTCATGAATTTGAGCATCAGCTTTTATCACAAAATTTAGTCAATTTAGGTTATAAGCGTGAAAATTTAGTTGCAACTCCTGGTGAATTTGCGATTCGGGGTGACATTGTTGATATTTATCCCTTAGAATCTGAATATCCAATCCGAATTGAATTTTTCGGAGATGAAATTGATAGTATTCGTCAATTTGACGTAATGACGCAACGCTCAATTGCTGAAGTAGATGAATATATTATTTCACCAGCGACTGAAAATTATTTTTCGACACAGTCTTTGAAAAAGGGTGCTGAAAATCTGAGCACTCATTTAAATAAAAAGATTGCAACGATTGATGGCAAGGAAAAAGATAAAATTACTGGTTATTTCAATGAGTTAATTGAATCTGCTCATCAAGGGGCATATCATCAGGATTTCAGCAAATTTTCAAGTTTTTTTCATGAAAATGATTATAGCCTTTTCAGCTATTTAGCTAAGGATAGTCTAATTTTCATTGATGATTTACAGAAAATTATGGATATGGCACATAAAATTGATCTTGAAGCCGCGGAATATTTAACACTTGAATTACATACAGGTCTAGCTTTTTCTGATCAAGACTATGTTCTACCTTTTTACGAACAATTGAAACAGCAAAAACGGCTGACTTTCTTTTCAGTCTTTCAAAAGGGCTTGGGTAATTTACGATTTGATGCGCTATTTAATTTTACAAGTCATGTCATGCAACAATTTTTTGGACAGTTACCTTTATTGGCAGAGGAAATTAGGCGTTATCAAAAGCAGGAACAAACAGTTATTGTACTTAGTCCAGACCAGCAACGCTTAGAAAAAACAGTCGAAGCATTGAATGAATTTAGTATGATACCACAGATAACGCATTCGGAAAATATCTTACCAAAGGTTTTTCAAGTAACCATTGGCAGCTTGAGTAGTGGTTTTTCATTTCTGGATGAATCAATTGTTGTAATTACTGAAAAAGAATTGTTCCAAGGATACGCTAAGAAGAGAACGAGACGTCAGGCAATTTCTAATGCCGAACGTCTAAAGGATTATAACGAGCTTAAAATCGGTGATTATGTCGTCCATAAAAATCATGGGATTGGCCAATACGTTGGTATTGAAACGATTGAAATTAACGGCATTCATCAAGATTATTTGACAATTCGCTATCAAAATTCAGATAAAATTTCAATTCCAGTAACACACTTAGATTTAATTACGAAATATGTGGCTAGTGAGGGTAAAGTACCCCATATTAATAAGCTAAATGATACAAAATGGAAAAAAACGCGACAAAAGGTTTCTAAGCAAGTTGAAGATATTGCGGATGACTTAATTGAATTATATGCTGAACGCGAAGCACAGCGTGGCTTTGCATTTTCTACGGATGATGAGAGCCAACAAATTTTTGATGATTCATTTCCGTTTGTTGAAACAGATGATCAGCTGAGAAGTATTGATGAGATTAAGCGTGATATGGAAAAAGTACGTCCAATGGATCGATTATTAGTGGGTGATGTTGGCTTTGGTAAGACCGAGGTTGCTTTGAGAGCAGCCTTCAAAGCGATTAATGACCATAAGCAAATTGCAATTTTGGTGCCTACGACTATTTTAGCGGATCAGCATTATCAAAACATGCTTAAAAGATTTCAAGGCTTTCCAGTAGAGATTGATATGCTTTCCCGCTTTAGAACGAAAAAGCAACAGGCTGAAACGGTCGAGCGGCTAAAAGAGGGGAAAATTGATATTGTAGTTGGCACGCACCGTATTTTATCTAAGGATATTGTTTTCCGCGATTTGGGCTTAATTATTATTGATGAAGAGCAACGATTCGGCGTGAAGCATAAGGAACGCTTGAAACAATTACGGGCACAGGTCGATGTGCTCACGCTGACGGCTACTCCAATTCCAAGGACCTTACATATGTCAATGTTAGGGATTCGTGATTTATCAATTATTGAAACACCGCCACAAAATCGTTATCCAGTTCAGACTTATGTTTTGGAAACAAACTATGATGTGATTCGGGATGCCATTGAGCGTGAATTAAGTCGCGGTGGGCAATGCTTCTATTTATTCAATCGTGTTGACATGATTGAACAAAAGGTCTCAGAGCTGCAGGATTTGGTCCCAGATGCACGAATTGCCTATGCGCACGGTCAAATGTCTGAAATGCAGTTAGAAAATGTTCTAGTTGACTTTTTGGAGGGTGCTTATGATGTCTTAGTGACAACAACGATTATTGAAACAGGTGTTGATATGCCTAACGTCAATACGCTATTTGTGGAAAATGCGGATTATATGGGGCTATCTACGCTCTATCAGTTACGGGGACGTGTTGGTAGAAGTAATCGAATTGCTTATGCTTATTTTATGTACCGCCCAGACAAATCGCTCAGTGAGGAAAGTGAAAAACGACTTGAGGCAATCAAGGGCTTTACGGAGCTAGGCAGTGGCTTTAAAATTGCGATGCGTGATTTATCGATTCGGGGAGCAGGGAATGTTCTAGGTGTTCAGCAGCATGGCTTTATTGATAGTGTCGGCTTTGAAATGTATTCACAAATGCTGGAAGAGGCTGTGAAGCGGAAACAAGGTACTGAACAAGCTATTCTTAAGACTAATGCTGAGCTTGATTTAAGAATTGATGCTTATATTCCAATGACTTATATTGCGGATGAACGCCAGAAAATTGAAATCTATAAGCGAATTCGCGAGTTTGAATCGGTTGAAATGTATGATGAACTAACTTCGGAATTAATGGACCGATTTGGTGAATATCCAGATGCCGTCGCCTATCTTTTAGAAATCGGCTTAATTAAGATGTATGCAGATGATGCGTTAGTTGATTTGATTAAAAATAAGGGCAACCAAGTTGAGATTAAGATGAGCGGTAAGGCAATACAGATTTTCTTAACACAGGATTATTTCGAGGCATTAAATGAGACTAAATTACCAGTTACAATAGGTGATGTTAATGGTAAAATGGTAATTACTTTAGACTCTCGGAAAATTAATCAAAACCAACTTTTAATTGAATTAAAAGCGGTTATGGGTAAATTAAGTGAAATTAAAACAAAAAAATCTAAAAAATAGTGCAGTCATCTTAATTATTTCAGGCGTGATTGCTAAAATATTAGCAGCCTTGTATCGCTTCCCTTATCAAAATTTAGTTGGTGATTTAGGCTTTTATGCCTACCAGCAGGTTTATCCAATTATGGCAATCATCACGACAATTTCGTTAGTAGCCCTGCCAAACTTTATTGCAAAGGCAGTAACCGGACAATCCAAAAGCTCACGAGCTAGTTATTTGAGTCAATTCTTTCAAATTACGAGCTGGCTGTCATTTTTTCTTTTTTTAATCATTGTTTTATTAAGTAAGCCATTGGCAATGATGATGGGAGAAATCAAGCTTTATCCAGTGATTATGGCGGGAAGCTTGCCTTTACTCTGCACGCCCTTATTAAGTGTTTATCGTGGCTACTATCAGTCGCAGGGAGAGCTTGACGTTACAGCTAAAAGTCAAGTTGTTGAACAGCTTGTACGCGTGATGATTATCTGGCTTGGTGCTTATTTGTTTGGTGCTTGGCAGCTTGACGTTTATCAAACTGCAATTATAGCGATGCTAGGAAGCACGCTGGGCGAGCTAGTTGCTATTTTGACGCTTAATCGCCGTCTGCCGTTTAAGCTCTTGGGACAACGAATTAAATTTTCTGAAGCGAGTCAGCTTTTAGTTGTCTTTTTTAAAGATAGCCTGAATTTCATCTATTTTGCCATTTTTTTATTGCTATTCCAATTGGTTGATGCATTTACGGTAAAAAATGCCCTAGTTGCCTCTGGCTTAGCCAATTTTTCGGCTCAAGTTGAAAAAGGAGTTTTTGATCGAGCACAGCCGTTTGTTCAGCTGGGATTAACAATTACTTTGGCAATTATTAGTCAGGCACTGCCTCAGTTAACCTACACATATCAAACAAATCGTGCAAAGTATCAACAGCTACTTGCACAAAAAATTAAAGTGATTACAGTCGTTAGTCTAGCAATTACGGTGGGGATGCTATTAGTTATTGATTTAATGAATCAAGTTTTATTTAAGGATAATCAAGGAATTACCGCAATTTCATGTTATTTACTCGCGATCTTTTTATTAAGTATGATTCAAGTATTACATCATCATTATGAAATTGTTGGGCGCAGAAGAATTAATATTTACTTTTTGTCTGGCGGTTTAGTGAGTAAGCTGATATTAACGTATTTTCTTACTAAAACCTATGGTATTTTAGGTAGCAGCCTCTCGACAATTATTAGTTTATTGATTGTCTTTTTATGTTATTTTATGTGTGAATATCAACGCTTTTATTTCAATAAAAAATTCATGATTTCACTTGCACTAATGGCTGTTATTGTAACGCTAGCCAAGCAAGCCTTACAATTTGATACACGCTTTGAGATGCTAATCGAAGTTTTACTGCTTTCTGCAATTGGTGCAGGTGTTCTAATTGTTTGTCTTTTAAAATTTAAAGTCATTAGCTGGGACGAACTAAAGTGATAGTGGTTATTAAGATATGATGACAAAAAAGGAGATTATATGAGATTAGATAAATATTTAAAGGTTTCTAGAATTATTAAAAGAAGAACGGTTGCAAAGGAGGTAGCGGACAAAGGTCGAATTAAGGTTAATGGTCTACTCGCGAAATCTTCGACTGATTTGAAAACGAACGACGAGGTTGAGATTACCTTTGGTAATAAACGTTTAACCTTTAAAGTTTTAGAAATGAAGGATTCAACCAAAAAAGAAGATGCAGAGCGCATGTATCAAATTTTGAGTGAGGACTCAATTAATTAATAAAATAATTAATTTTTAATATAATTCTGTTCTAACTATTTCCTTTCCAATATAAATTTGGTAGAATAGTTGAGAACTATCATTTGTGGAAATCTGGCTTTAAGCGTTAGAAACAATCTTCATAAGTCAAAATAATACGTTATAGAGAACGTCATCATCCTTATTTTGCGCTTATTATTGATGTTTCTGAACGAGCGCTGTAGTTTTTTAAAGAGGTGAGAAAATGGCCAAGGACAAAATAACAACTTTAAGTAATGAGTATACTAAAGAGGTTAAAAAGCATGAAAATATGAAAATCCGCTACAAGCATTTTAGTCGGCGTCGGATTGCTGGCTTGGCAATTTTATCAATCATCCTTTTTACATATCCAACAATTGAATTAGTTAAGTCATTTTCAGTATTAGTGGATACAAAAACGGAGCTTCATCAGATTCAAAAAAAATCTGAACAGGCAAGTGATGAAGTTGAAAGCAATCAACGTAAAGTCAAGCAGCTTGAAGATGATGATTATGTAGCAAAGGTTGCACGCAACAGGTATTACTATTCAAAAGACGGTGAACAGGTTTATCGTTTACCAGATACAAACCAAAGTGAATAACTAATTTATGACATGATAATGCGATGTAATTCAATGATTGATGATCGCATTTTTATATGAACATAAAAATGGTTTTTAAAGTTTCTAAATTATAATCGTTTTTAGGAGGATTTTTTTATTTATGTCAATCGAAGTGGGGCAAAAACTTCAAGGAAAAGTAACTGGAATAACTAATTTTGGTGCTTTCATTGATTTGGGCGAAGGCAAAAGTGGCTTAGTACACATCAGTCAAGTTTCAAATGATTTTATCAATAATATCAATGATATTTTATCTGTTGGTGATGTTGTAACCGTTAAAGTGATGCAAATTGCTGATGACGGTAAGATTAGTTTGTCTATTAAACAAGCAATAGATAAGCCAGCTCAGGCACATCGTACAGAAGCGCCAAAGGTTGAACGTGAACCAGTTGAGTTCAAAAAAGACCCTAAAAAATATGCAAAAGACGGGACTGAGCTTTCAGAGTTCGATTTGATGATGAAAGGTTTTTTACGTCAAAGTGAAGAGCATCTTGTCGCTATCAAAAGAAGTCGTGAAGGCAAACGTGGCGGCCGTGGCGGTCGTAAAAAATAGCACTAATTCATCAAACTGATACTTTTGATGACTATTAATAGTATTGTGAAAAGCTGGGACAGATATCAAAGTTCATTTACTTAGAAAACATTTCATATGTTTTCTGATGTTTTATTGAAAATATACAAATTTAAAGATTTGTTTATTTTTAATAAATTTGAAAATTTGGTGGCTGAACCAGCTTATTTTTGAGGATAAGTGGGCAAGGAGGGCAGACTTAATGTACGAAAAATTTAAGCAGCATCTACTCAAACAACAGTTTTTTGCTAAAAATGATCGAGTGTTAGTAGCAGTTTCAGGCGGTCAAGATTCGGTTGCATTGCTTCATTTATTAAGTGCATTTTCGACGGATTTTCCAATTGAAATTTCAGTTGTTCACATCAATCATCGGTTGCGTTTAAGTAGCGACAATGATGCAAAATTCGTTCGAGCATTAGCCTCTCAGCTGTCATTATCTTATCATGAGGTAATTTGGCAACATGAAAAAATCAGTCTTGGGGTGGAAGAAAAAGCTCGAAAATTTCGTTATAATGTGTTTCAGCGTTTAATGATTGATTATGACAAGCTCGTAACCGCACATCATGCAGATGATCAAGCTGAAACCTTCCTCATGCGCTTGATTCGAGGTAACCGTTTGTCTAATTTGTCAGGTATCTCAGCTCGACGCCCCTTTGCTAATGGCGAGTTAATTCGACCATTATTACCATTTACTAAACTAGAGCTTTCCCAATTGGCTTATCCTTTTGTTGAAGATGAATCCAATCAATCAGCAGCATATTTTAGAAATCGAATTCGAAATCAATATCTACCATTGCTCGAAAAAGAAAATCCCCAATTTGCCAAAGATATCATGGAGTTAAGTGAGGAGCTGACCCTTGCGATGGATTTTATTCAAGGTCACCTTTTTGAGTATCAACAGAAAATTCAAAATGATGGGCGTGTGGATTTATTAGAATTTCAAAGGTTAACAGCCAGTGAGCGTTATTTTTTTGTTTTACAGTATCTCGAGCAGAATGCTATTTTCAATCTATCAAATGGTCTTGTCAAGCAGCTATTGGATATATTAGAAAATGAGAAGCAATATCAATTTAAACTGACTCATGAGAAGCTTTTAATCAAGACCTACGATGCGTTTTGGGTAGGTGATTTGAATAATCAGCTGCCATTAATTTCGACATGTGTATTGAATTCAGAAGGTTTTGAGAATGAATGGATTGCAATTTCATGGGTATCAGGGTTAGACTATAATTGTTTACCTTTATATTCGATGGAACCAATTACGATTCGTTCAAGAAAAGCGGGTGATAGGCTTCAACTTTCGGCAAATTTAAGCAAAAAGCTGAGAAGATTGTTGATTGATGATAAAATTCCGATAGATGAGCGAGAAAAATCGATTATTTTGGAACAAAATGATAAAATAATTGCTGTATTAACAAAAAATAAAACTTATTTGAGTATAAGTTCAGAAACTGATACAATTAAGAATAATCTATATTTTAAATGGAAAGGCTAATATGTTAGACAAAGACATTAAAAAGGTGTTATTCACCAAAGCAGAAATTGATGCTAAAACGCACGAGCTTGGAAAGCAGCTCTCAGAAGATTACGCTGGGAAAAATCCTTTAGTAATCGGTGTTTTAAAAGGCGCAGTGCCGTTTTTGGCGGATTTAACGAGAGCAGTTGATGACCATTTAGAAATGGACTTTATGGTTGTATCGAGTTACCACGGAGGCACAACTTCGAGTGGAGAGGTTAAGATTTTAAAGGATTTAGACACAAGCGTTGAAGGAAGAGATATCTTAATTGTTGAAGATATCATTGATACTGGCCGTACATTAAGCTATTTAGTTAATTTGTTTAAATATCGTAAAGCAAATTCAGTTAAAATTGCGACATTACTGGATAAGCCAGAGGGTAGAGTTGTTGATATCTCTGCTGATTATGTTTGCTTTAATACACCTAATGAATTTTTAGTAGGTTATGGCTTGGATTTTGATGAAAAATATAGAAATTTGCCTTATGTCGGTGTTCTAAAAGAAGAAATTTATCAAACATTAGGTGAATCGGAGGAAGTTGATGGAAAATAAGAACGGCTTTTTAAAGAATTCATTTCTTTATATTTTATTAATACTATCTTTAGTTGTTGTTGTGCAATTCTTTTTTAAAGGCAGCAGTACAACTGTAAATGAAATAACATATTCACAGTTTTCAGAACAACTTGAAGATGGTAAGATTAGCAAAATTAATTACCAGCCTTCTGGCAGTGTGATTGAAGTAACCGGTGAATATAAAGATGAACAAACGGTAAAAAATTCTAGCGGTTTTAAAATTTGGGGTAATACAAGCGCCAAAACGAAAAACTTTTCAACAATTATTTTACCAAGTGATTCAACAATCTCAGATTTATCAGCTGTCGCCAAAGAAAAAAGTGTGACCGTTGATATTCAACCGGAAAGCAATAATAGCTTATGGTTATCGTTAGCGATTTCAATATTGCCAATCATTCTTTTGTTCTTATTCTTCTACATGATGATGAATCAAGGTCAACAAGGTGGCGGTGGACGTGGCGCGATGAGCTTTGGTAAATCGCGTGCAAAAGAAGCTGATAAGAAAGCCAATAAGGTTCGCTTTTCTGACGTTGCTGGTGCAGAAGAGGAAAAACAAGAGCTAGTTGAAGTAGTTGAGTTCTTAAAAGACCCACGTCGCTTTAGTGCACTTGGTGCTCGAATTCCTTCAGGTGTTTTACTTGAGGGCCCTCCAGGGACTGGTAAAACCTTGCTTGCGAAAGCCGTTGCGGGTGAAGCCGGCGTCCCATTCTATTCAATCTCAGGTTCTGAGTTTGTTGAAATGTTTGTCGGTGTTGGTGCAAGTCGTGTACGTGATTTATTTGAAAATGCGAAGAAAACTGCGCCAGCGATTATCTTTATTGATGAAATTGATGCAGTCGGCCGTCAGCGTGGTGCTGGCATGGGTGGTGGACATGATGAGCGTGAACAAACGCTTAATCAATTACTAGTTGAAATGGATGGTTTTAGTGGTAACGAAGGTGTTATCGTAATTGCTGCAACTAACCGTTCAGATGTGCTTGATCCAGCCTTACTTCGTCCAGGACGTTTTGACCGTCAGATTTTAGTTGGTCGTCCAGATGTCAAGGGTCGTGAAGCAATTCTTAAGGTTCATGCTAAGAATAAGCCTTTAGCAGATGATGTCGACCTAAAGGTTGTTGCACAGCAAACACCTGGCTTTGCAGGTGCCGAGCTTGAAAATGTATTAAATGAAGCGGCTTTAGTAGCTGCTCGCCGTAATAAAAAGAAAATTGATGCAAGTGATATTGACGAAGCAGAGGATCGCGTAATTGCTGGTCCTGCTAAGACAGATCGTGCGATTTCTAAGAGAGAACGTGAAATGGTGGCTTACCATGAAGCTGGACACACAATCGTCGGCTTAATTTTATCTAATGCACGTGTTGTGCATAAGGTAACAATTGTGCCACGTGGTCGTGCTGGTGGTTACATGATTGCTTTGCCAAAAGAAGATCAATTCTTAATGAGTAAGGAAGATATGTTTGAACAATTAGTCGGCTTGCTAGGTGGTCGTACAGCTGAAGAGATTGTCTTTGGTCAACAAACGACTGGTGCAAGTAATGACTTCGAACAAGCAACTCAATTGGCACGTTCGATGGTTACTGAGTATGGTATGAGTGAAAAGCTTGGACCTGTTCAATATGAAGGCAATCATTCAGTCTTCTTAGGTCGTGATTATGGTCAAGGCAAGGGCTACTCTGAACAAGTTGCTTATGAGATTGACCAAGAAGTGCGTCGTATTTTAAATGAAGCACATGCTAAAGCGCATGAAATTATTGAATCAAATCGCGATAAGCATAAATTGATTGCTGAAATGTTACTTGAGTACGAAACACTTGATGCAGCACAAATTAAATCATTGTTTGAAACTGGTCAAATGCCTGAAGGCTCTAAAACTTATGAAGCAAAGGCAATGACTTTTGATGAAGCTAAGCGTGCGGTTGAGGAAAAAGACAAGGATAAAACTGAGGAAAGCCAAGCAAATTCTTCAGACAATTCAATCGCGGATTGGGCAAAGAAAGATAGCCATGAAGCACAGGATTCTAATCAAGATTCAAATGATTCTAAAGAATAATAACAATTTGACGTATAGCAGAATTTTGCTATACGTTTTTTGTAGTCATTGATGCTGTTTTTTTGTTGATTATGTAATTTGAAATTGAACTAATTTTTAAAACCTTTAGCTTTACTTAATTTAAAAAGCTGAGAGCCTTGTCAAGGACTCGATACTAGATTAATTTTAAATTATACTGAATTTTTTGTGATAATTTGGTAAAATAGTTATTAAATTGAATTATTAAATGATTTAGTGATAGATTTTGAGATATTATCATCAAATATTATGAATTTTAGATAATTAAAAATGATGAAAATGAGCTATTGTATCACATTGATTGGAGATTGTTTTGAAATTATTAGAGCAAAAGATTAAAGACGAAGGTATTGTTTTAGGTAGTGAGGTTTTGAAGGTTGACCGTTTCTTAACCCATCAAATTGATCCACAATTGATGTTTGAGATTGGACAAGCCTTTGCGAATGCCTATGCTGATTTAGGAATTACCAAGGTTGTGACAATTGAAGCGAGCGGTATTGCACCTGCAGTTTACACAGCACAGTTGTTAAATGTGCCGATGGTCTTTGCTCGTAAATCGAAGAGTTTGACGATGAATGAAGAATTATTAACGACTGAAGTTTATTCATTTACCAAACAAGTAACGAGTACGATTTCAATTTCTAGAAAGTTTTTAGGAGAAGCAGATAGAGTGCTGATTATTGATGACTTCTTAGCAAATGGACAAGCCGCAAAAGGCTTGATAGAGCTCTGCAAGCAAGCAGGTAGTCAGGTCGTCGGTATCGGTATTGTAATCGAAAAGAGCTTCCAAAGTGGCCGTGAATTATTAGAATCCTTGGACGTTCCAGTGAAATCATTAGCTAGAATTAAAGGATTTGTTAATAATCAGGTTGAATTTTTAGAGGCTGATGCCTAATTAATTAAATAACAGGAGGCTAGAGTAGTTGCTTTAAATGACTACTCTAGTTTTTTGATTTAATCTCAAATTGGACTGATTTGAATGCGATAGCTCCTAGCTTTTCTTTATGCATAATTCCCGAAGTTTCTGAGAAAGATTGGATTATTTGCAGATATAAGAGTGATTTCGTGCGTAATTCCCGATGCTTCTTGGAAAGCTTGGCCTTTTTTTATTGATAAGGTTTCGATAACCGTAATTGACAGTTTTGATAACCGTGATATAATATAAGAAAAACTTTCCATAGGAGGCAATGAAATGGAAAAGTCACTACCATATGAGGCAATCCTTGATTTTAAGTTGCCGAGATGGGCGGAATTGCCAGAAATTGATTTATATATTGATCAAGTGATTCAACTAATCAATCATCATTTGGAACCCTTATATTTAAATGATCAGAGCATTCTTACGGCAACAATGATTAATAATTATACCAAAAAAGACGTCGCGCCGAAGCCAGAGAAGAAACGTTATAATCGTAAACATTTAGCGAGCTTTATCGTGATTACTATAATGAAGTCCAGTTTTACTTTGCCAGAAATCAGGCAGGTGATGGACTGGCAGCTTAAGAAAATGGATGCTGAGGCGGCTTATGATTATTTTTGTGAGTGCCAAGAAATGGCGTTTAGGTTAATTTTAGCTGAAAATGAGACAATTAAGACGCATTGTTCGAATTATTCAAATTCGGCAGCAGCAGTTTCATTAGCAACACTGAGCTTTGCTTCTAAATGGTTAACCAATCAATTAGTTTTACAAGAAAATACTGTCATGATGGAGAGGAAATAAAATGGAAAAAATTGCACTATTAGTTGATTCAGGTACGGACGTTCCAAAAGCGGTGATTGAAAAAGGACCGATTTTTATTGCACCATTAAATATTCATTACCCCGAAGCAACCTATCAGGATTCAGTGAATATTACACCAGAGGCAGTTTATCAGCAGATGCCTGATAAAATTCCAACGACTTCTACACCTAGTGGTGAACAAATTCATCAAATATTAAAGAAAATTGAGTCTGAAGGCTATCAAAAAGTCGTTGTCATTACAATTTCTAGCGGTTTGAGTGGTACCTTAAATGCGATTCGCATGCAGGCAGAGGAATTTGATAATTTAGATTTTGCCTTTATTGATACTAAAAATATTTCAGTTGCAAGTGGTTTATCCGTGATGTATGCTGCTAGTTTAATTGAAGCAGGTGATGATTTTCAAACAGTTGTTGCAAAAACAGAAGCTCAGCTAATTAATAATAAAATTTTCTTTTATGTCGATACTCTGATGTACTTGATTAAAGGTGGTAGAATTGGGCGTGTTTCAGGGATGGTTGGTCAGCTTTTAAATATTAAGCCAGTTATTTCATGTGATGAAGCGGGTATTTATTATCCTGTTGCTAAAGAACGTGGCAAGACAAAGGCATTGAAAAAAATAAATCAGCTTGTTCATGATTTTGCTGAAAATCACGAAGTAGATATTATTATTGTTAATGCGGATACGAAAGAGCTTGCAGAAAAAATGCGTGAAACATTGCAGTCAAGTGGCTTAAAAATCCGTCAACTATTAAGCTCCGAGGTCTCTCCAGCTTTAGGTGTGCATACTGGTCCGGGTGCAATTGGTATTGCTGTTCATCGTGTAAATTAATAATTAAAATAGATAAATTGAAGCTAACGCCCTGATGGCGATTTAGCTTCTTTTTTATTCTCAATAACATTTTCAACGTTATAGCGACACCATTTAGCAATAATTTCAAGAAATTCTACGAGTTCTTGGGCATCAAAATGGGCAATGATAAAGTAGCACGCACCGCCCGAAATTTTATAAAATTCTGAAATCGCTTCGAATGCATTGATTTGGTTTTCAAATTGTATAAAGCGATTAGAATTCATAAAAATACGAATTAATTGTGTTTGAGGATACTGGACAGAGATACTAAAATGTTCGATAATACCCAATTCTTGGAGTTTGAGAATTCGATTGCCGACAGCTTGGCCAGTCATATGAATTTGCGCGCCAATTGCTTTGTTTGTCATTTTACTATTTTGCTTTAGAAGCTGAATAATTTTTTTATCAATATTGTCCATTTTTCCTACTTTCATTATGAAACTAATTTGTTTTTTTGTTTTTCATCAAGTACTGTGCGTTAGTTTCTTTTTTCTTTATGATAAGTATATCAAAGTTAGAGGAGTGATTTAATGAAAAAAAAACGTGCACTATTGGTTGTTGATGTTCAAAATGATTATTTTAAAAATGGAAGGATGGCTTTAGAGAATCCTGAACAGGCTTTAAAACAAATTAATCAATTAGAAAAGTTTTTTATTAGAAATAAACAACCAGTTATTTACATTCAGCACATCAGTCGTCATAAAATTGCACCATTTTTTATGGCTGGTACTTGCGGTGTTAAACTACATCAAGGACTAATGACAAATTCAGAAAGTATTATTGTGAAAAAACAATTTCCAAATTCATTTTATGAAACAGATTTGAAGCAAACTCTAGATGAATTGAAGATTGAGCAGTTAGTTATTACTGGTATGATGACACATATGTGTGTAGATTCAACAACGAGAGCCAGCTTTGAGTTGGGCTACCAGCCAATTGTAATTTCAAATGCAGTCGCGACCAAGCAATTGACCTTTGATTCACAGAGTGTTGGTGCAGCAGAGGTGCAAAATGCTTTTCTAGCTTCATTTGAAACTTTTGCCAAAGTTTTATCAACAGAAGCATTTTTAGCTGAATAGGCTGTAATTTTAGCTGCTTCAAACGAATTATTGGTAAAATCTTATTTTTCAAAATATAATGTAGATAAATAAGAAAGGTGGTTTTAAGATGAGTTTAACGGATACTTTTGAATTAAGTAACGGTGTAAAGATTCCAGTAGTCGGCTTTGGAACTTGGCAAACGCCTGACGGTGATGTTGCCGAGCAGTCTGTTTTGGATGCCCTAGAAGCTGGTTATCGTCATATTGATACAGCAGCAATTTATGGTAATGAATCTTCAGTTGGTCGTGCCATTCAAAAATATGGTTTACCTCGTGATGAATTATTTGTAACCACTAAGTTGTGGAATGATGCGCACAGTTATCAAGGCGGGAAACAAGCACTAGATGATTCTTTATCTCGCTTAGGATTAGACTATGTTGATTTGTATTTAATTCATTGGCCGAATCCGATTGCGGTTCGTGACCATTGGCAGGAAGCAAATGCTGAGGCTTGGCGTGCAATGGAAGAAGGAGTTAAGGCTGGGAAAATTCGAGCAATTGGTGTCTCTAATTTCCATGAGCATCATATTGAAAGTCTTTTAAAAACAGCGAACATTACGCCTCAGGTCAATCAAATTTTTGTTAATCCAAGTGATCAGCAAACAGAAATTGTTAAGTATAACCAGTCTAAATCAATTTTAACTGAAGCCTATTCACCACTTGGTACAGGTAAGATTTTTGAAGTACCAGAGTTAGTAACTTTAGCTGAAAAATATGATAAGACTGTGGCTCAGCTCGTATTAAATTGGCATTTAGCCAAAGGTTACTTACCTTTACCAAAATCAGTTCATAAGGCTAGAATTATTGAGAATACAGAAATCTTTGATTTTAAATTATCAACAGAGGATATTGATTTGATTGACAGCTTGCACGGTGCGGCAGGCTTGGCACAAAATCCAGACCAAACTGGTTTTTAAATTACAAACTACAAATGAATTAAGAATTTGAGTGAGAAATTTCACTCTATACTTGGTCATAATGCTGAGTAGCGTCTTAAGGTGTGTGCCAAATTTTTGGAAAAAAGTAAATTTATGGTAATGAGGTAGGACATAAAGTCCTGCCTTTTTTTATATAAAGAATAAGACAGATAATTATCAAGCTTTGTCCAATAAAAGATTGCAATTAAATTAAAATTAAATTAAAATATAAATAGATAAAATTAATTTATTCTTAAATAATTTTAATAAGTGTTGACAAGGAGAAAGCCATGATTATAATCGCAGAGCAGAGCAGAGCAGAGCAGAGCAGAGCACTCAAGAGTCACAGTATATAAAGCCTTTTTTTATAACGATACTTGAAAGATAAAATAAACCGAGCATTTGATTGAAAACAATTCAAATGGTTGGGCTATTTGCGTTGTTTGGGTAATGCTGTAGAAATGAAGGTGGAACAAAAGATGTTCAGTGACCTAGAAAATGGTGTTAAATTGAGCAGGAAAGTTCAAACAAGTACAGCTCGATTTAGCTCGTCAGATAACACTGTGAGCTGACGCTCAAGTTTACCATGCTGGTATTTGCTTGTATGATAAATCATTTCAAACAAAGCTTATCGCTACGCTGGAAAGTAAAATTCAGACGTGTTAGCAATTTAATGGTATTTTACATTTTGTGTAAAATCTTTCATTTTTGCGAAGGACTCGTAGAACAAGAGAGTAAATGCCACTTAGTTGTTTTCGCATAGGTCCTGTAAATTATAAATATTAAAAAAGAGGTGCAGGCTTTTGTCCCAACCTCTTAAAGGGGGAGAACCGATTTTGACAGAAGAAAAAAATAATAAGCAGGTGGCATTACCAAAATGGAATTGGGGTGCATTTGGCTTAACATGGATTTGGGGTATGAAAAATAATGTACCGTTAATGCTATTGGGAGCAATACCGGGGATTAATCTGGTGATTTCAGTTATCGGCGGTCTATACAGTTATCAGTGGTTATGGGAAAAAGGGAGTTATCAGACGATTGAAGAAATGAAGCAGGGCGAAAAATTGTGGAATGTTTTAGGCATTGTTAATGCCATTTGGTCCATCATGCTCTTTTCATTATTAATCTTAGCTATTTTTTTCTTGCTGGCATTTATTGTGGCAGTAAGTAATTAAGTTTAATCAATTCAAGGTTTGGTAGTAAGGAGATGCGTAAGATGAAAAATAAAATAATCAAATATGGTATTTTAACAGTATCGGCTGTTGGTACCTTTGCCTTGCTTTTAAATACTGAGGTCAAGCAGGCTGCGGCGGCTGAAGATACACCCTCATTGTCAAGAGGGGTAGTTATTAATGCAGGAGATAATGTTTATATTGGGAAATATCGACATCCCCTAGCAAGTTCAAGTTATTCTGCCCATTTTCCAGGTACGGTTGGTACGCGTGAAGCTGCTCAAACTCCTATTCTTTGGAAGGCAAAGTCAACAAAAACAGGTGCTTCGGACAACACAGCCCTGACTTTCTATTCAGAACATGTTCTAGCAACAGGAGCTTGGGAGCTAAATTATTATAATGATGGGCACCATCCGGGAGCATATGATATATCAGAGCCCTTTAAGTGGGGTAATAAAGTTCGTGAGGGCACGGATACATATGGTGGTTTTGAAGCAATTGATAGACAAATATCGGTTGCAAGTTCTTTAGCTTGGTATGATGTATCGACAACTAGGTATGTGAATAATTCATATATATATTTGCCATATGGAACCAATGAAACGGAAGGGAAAAACACATATAAGCTTGGCACAACAACACCTAATATTGTAGCTTCTGAGTCTGGTCTTGGAATGATTGCGATTACCAGAAACGTCACTAAACTTTCAGGTGGCTCTCAACATTTGCTTGGGTATTTTTGTGGCGGAACACCTTCCGCTGCAAATTGGTCACCGGGTTATGGAACGACAATTCCTGCATATTCATCTAATAGTATGTTTGGTTATCGTCCAGGAACCAATATTAGCACCAATAAAATTATTTTTGCTTCACCGATTGTCAGTAGCAAGCAGTATGCAGGGCAAACGCAACGTTTACAATATACAACCAGTCCGGTAAATTATTACTATGATGTTCATTCAGATAGTACAAAGAAAAATTATCGTTTAACAATTGTTAATTCGACTGTGGCGCATCCAGTAATCAAGGGTCTAGAAGGGTTTACTTATAGTGATAATGATGATACCTTTATGCGGACGAATACAAATCGAACCTACACAACGACAACTAATGTGCCAAGTACGAGTCAATTGGCCTATAAAATTGTCGATTCTGCTGGTAATTTGGTGAAGTATGGTGAGGGTGTTGCTGGATCAAAGGATTTAACAATTTCAACTGGTGCTGCCAATGGCTACGGCGCTCAAGCCAAGGGTAATTATGATTTATATATCTGGGTGCAAGAAACACAAGCTTCAAAAACACTAGGTAATATTACGGCATCAGATGCCCTAGTGCTTGATTTGCTCGTACGCTCAGCAGATTTGACCGTGAAGGATTCAACGATTGATAAGGGTTCTACATGGTCGCCAGTTGATAACTTCGTTGCCGCTTATGATAAAGATGGAGGCACTGTGAACTGGTCATCTGGTTTAATTACAACCTCTGGCACTGTTAATACTGCGGTACCAGCAGTTTATCCGGTAACCTATACCTATACCGTTGAGGGTGAGCAAATTATTCGAGTTGCCAATATTACTGTTAAAAATGTTGCGGCAATCAATTTAAAGGATTGCACACTCTATGTTGGCGATAGCTGGGATGCGACTAAAAACTTTGTTTCGGCAACGAGTGCGGCGGGCGCCAGCTTAACTGCCAGTCAAATGACGGTCAATAGCGCTGCTGTCAATATGAATCAAGTCGGTGATTATCAAGTTTCTTACACATATGACGGTATTACGAGATATGCAACTGTTCATGTCTTGGAAAATGAAGCAGAAATTAATCTTGCCACAGTTAGTGGAAATAATGTTGTTTTATTTGTTGGCGATGATTATGATCCGGAAGATTATTTTGTTTCGGCGAAGGATAAGACAGGGGCAGATCTAACCTATGAAGACGTTACTGTGACAGGTGCTGATTTGGTAAGTACGGCTGATGTGACACCAGTTGATAACCCGTATCAAGTAACTTATGCTGTTGATGGTGCGAGTACGACAGTTAATGTTCATGTCTTAGAAAATCAAGCTGATATTCATTTGCAAAAGGTTGATGGTAATGATGCCTATCTCTATGTGGGCGAAACCTACAATGCGCAAGATTATTTCTTGGCAGCGGTCAGTAAAGCAGGTCTCAATGTGCCCTATAGCCAAGTAACTGTAACTGGTGCCGACTACGTAAGCACTATTTCTCCGACGATTCCAGGCTTTCCATATCAAGTAACCTATAGTATTCCTGGAGCGAGTAAAACGGTTAATGTTCATGTGCTAGACAATCAAGCCGAAATTAATCTGGCAAACGTTGATGGTAATAATGTTAATTTATACGTTGGTGATGATTATGATCCCGAAAATTATTTTGTTTCTGCCAAGGATAAAAAGGGTACTGATGTGCCCTTTGCCGAGGTTATTGTTGAAGGCGCCAACTTAGTTTCAACAGAAGCAGTTACCGAGACACCTTTTGCAGTAACCTATAAAGTAGATGGAGCGAGTAAAACAGTTTATGTCAATGTCTTAGAAAATCAAGCTGAAATTAATTTAACTCATGTTGACGGTCAGGATATTACACTTAAAGTTGGGGCGACCTATAACGCAGAATATTATTTTTTATCAGCTAAGGATAAGGCAGGAAATAATGTACCATACAATCAAGTAACCGTAACAGGTGCTGATTTGGTAAGCACTGCTGAGGTTACGACCTCGCCATATCTAGTGACCTACAGCATCCCAGGCGCTAGCAAAACAGTCCGAGTTTGGGTTACGGATGATGGCAATGATGACGATAATAATGGCAATGGCAATGGCGATGACAATGGTGACGGTAACGGTAATGGTGATAATGGTGGTGGCGGTGGTACTACCAATAACAATAATGATAATAACAACAACAATAATAATAACAATACCAATACTGCCAATGGCGGCGATAGTGATGTAGACGTTGATATTGATATTGACCTTGACTCTCTTGCGGATGCTCTTGAGGCTATTTCAAACGCCTTTAAGGATTCAATGACTGAATTAGCTGATATTATTAAGGATTTGATTGAAAATAATCAGGCAAGCAATGATAATAATAACTCGCAAGCCTTTGACACCATTAATGAACTAATCGATTTAATTCGTGAAATGCTTGAAAATGGCAATACTGGTGGTAATAATTCTGATGATGGCAGCTCGTCAGACAGCAGTAGTAATAATAGCAATGATGATTCATCAGATAATCATAGTGAAAACAACAATAGCAATGATAATTCGTCGGATAATCATAGCGAAAACAATAACAGTAACGATAATTCATCAGATAATCATAGTGAGAATACTAATAACAATGAAGTCAATGTTTCACTTGATTTAGGTAGTATGTTTGAAGAATTAGGCAAAATTTTTGAAAATATTTTAAATAATCACAACAATAATGACGATAATGGTTCAAATAATGATGATAACGGTTCATCTAATAATACAAATTCATCTGGTGGTACCGGCTCTTCAACGAATAATAATACGAACAATACTACAAATAATAGCAATAATAACAGTAATAATAGCTCTGTTACCAATGCATCGAATAACTCGGGTACTCAGGGCAATACAGGTAATAATACGAATGTTATTGTTGGCTCGGGTATTCCAGTTAATAATCAAACCGATGAAAGCACTGGTGATTTATTAAATCAATTAACAGCAGGAGTGAATGATGTGCTGATTGATCCTACGACTGGTGCTGCGCTTAGTACAGGAGGTAATGGAGGAGCAATTTCAAGTGATGGTTTGCCTGCTACGAATGAAAAGAATAGCTGGCAGTTGGTTGTTGTAGGTACAGTTTTAATTTTGGTGCTGGTAGCTGTGACTGTACATAAAAAAGTAAATTTTGAAAAACATAAGTAGTTGCTACTAGAGCATTGAACGCTTAAGAAGCATAAAAGCACATGAAATTAACGTTTTAATTCAACGAATTTCATGTGCTTTTTTAATTGGTCTTAGTATTGAACTAAAAAGTTTTTCTTTTTACCACGTCGGATGACGGTAAGTTCATTTTCGATTTTATCAGTATCAGAAAGCGTGTAATCTAACACCTGTTGGCGTTCGCCATTAATGTAAATAGCGCCATTAGTGATATCCTCACGTGCTTGACGCTTAGAAGGCGAGATTTTTGCTTCAACTAAAAAATCGACAAGATTAAGTGGTGTCTCTGCTGTTACATTATAAGTTGCAACATCCTTTAAACCAACCTTGATATCTTTTACTTTCAAGGTTTTTAAATCGCCACCACCAAAAAGAATCTCTGAGATATGAACTGCCTGTTCATAGGCTTCTTGACCATGAACAAGGGCTGTTACCTCGCGCGCCAAGATTTTTTGAGCGGAACGCAAGCCACGATTTTCGTTAAATTCACTTTCAATCTTTGCAATTTCTTCCAGTGAAAGGAAAGTGAAGTATTTTAAGAAGCGAATGGCATCGTCATCGGTTGTATTTAACCAAAATTGGTAAAATTCATAAGGTGTTGTCTTTTTCGCATCTAACCAAATAGCGTTACCTTCTGATTTACCGAATTTTTTTCCATCTGCAGTTGTAATTAGCGGCAAAGTTAAACCAAAACCTTGTTTGCCAGTTTCCTTGCGAATTAGCTCGGTACCTGTTGTGATATTGCCCCATTGATCGCTACCACCAACCTGAAGCTCAATACCGTAATCTTCAAATAGCTTCTGGAAATCATAGCCTTGTAATAATTGATAAGCAAATTCAGTGTAAGAAATACCTGTTTCAATTCTGCGTTTAACGGACTCTTTACTCATCATATAGTTGATTGTGAAGTTTTTGCCTGTGTCACGTAGGAAGTCAATTAATGAAAGTGAACCTAGCCAATCATAGTTATTAACAATGGTTGCTGGATTTTCTTTGGCATTGAAATCGATAAATTGCGCTAATTGGTCACGAATTGCATTTGACCAATTTTGAACGGTTTCAGTCGTATTTAAGCTACGTTCAGTATCCTTGAATGATGGATCGCCAATCATACCAGTACCGCCACCGACTAAGGCGTAGGGCGTATGACCATTTAATTGAAAACGTCTTAGCATTAAAATAGGGACAAGCGAACCGATATGCAAGCTGTCTGCAGTCGGATCAAAACCAATATAAAGCTTAATTTTCTCATTGTCTAGCTTATCTTTTAGTGCTTCGTCATCAGTGGTTTGATAAATTAAGCCACGTGCTTGTAATTCTTCAAAAAATGATTGCATTATAAACCTCCTAGAATAATAGTCATTATCCATTCTAACTGAATTTTTTAATAAATAAAAGGCTTTAAACTTTTAATTTTATAACGTTATCATTGAAAAAGTGCGTAGGCAATGTTTTAATATTATCTGAGTAATGTTTTTACAATAGAAAAGGAGCTTGCAAATGGGAAAATTTCAAGTAATTGAGCATCCATTAATTCAGCATAAATTAACAATCATTCGTCAAAAAGATGTAGGGACTAAGGTTTTTCGTGAGGTGGTCAATGAAATTGCGATGTTAATGGCTTATGAAGTCAGTCGTGATTTACCTTTAGAGGATGTTGAAATTGAAACACCAATTACCAAAACAGTTCAAAAAACTTTATCAGGTAAAAAATTAGCGGTTGTACCAATTTTACGTGCTGGTATTGGGATGGTTGACGGCATTGTTTCTTTAATTCCAGCTGCTAAGGTTGGTCATATCGGTATGTATCGTGATGAAGAAACTTTACAACCTGTTGAATATTTAGTGAAGCTTCCTGAAGATATTGACCAACGTCAAATTTTCGTTGTTGATCCAATGTTGGCGACAGGTGGCTCTGCTATTTTAGCGATTGATTCCTTGAAAAAACGTGGTGCAGGCAATATTAAGTTTGTCTGTTTAGTTTCAGCACCAGAAGGGGTTAAGGCACTACAAAAGGCACACCCTGATGTAGATATCTATACTGCAAGCTTAGATGAACGCTTGAATGAGCATGGCTATATTGTGCCAGGCCTCGGAGATGCAGGCGATAGATTGTTTGGTACGAAGTAGTCAAATCTAATTTGAAAGTACATTCTAGTAGATTAACGAGTATTACAAGCATCTCCGAGGAGCCCTACGAAAATGAAAGAGCGCCTCAAGGGCTACCATTTTCGTAGGAAAAGGCGGAAGAATGAAGCGCTCTGACTTGCTACGCAAGTCAATAGGCGAAATTTCTTCCAACGCGATGCAGGCGATAGATTGTTTGGCACGAAGTAGGTTAGTTAACAATTAACGGTGAGCAGTGAACAATGAACAGTGATTAGTTAATTAGTTAGTGAAAAGAAGGTGTTTGAAATGAGTTTTGAAAATCCAAGTCAAGAAACGATATTTGGCTATTTAAAAAAAGCTAAAAATATTGCAGTGGTTGGTTTGAGCAATCGTCCAGATCGAACGAGCTATTTAATCGCTGAAGGCTTGCAAAAGGATGGTTATCGCATTTTCCCTGTGAACCCGGTTTTAGCGGGAGAAACTGTTTTAGGCGAACAAGTATATGCCAATCTCAAAGATATTCCAGAGCATATTGATATTGTCGATATCTTCCGTCGAAGTGAATTTTTACCTGAAATTGCTAAAGATTTCGTTGAAACAGATGCAGATGTTTTTTGGGCACAATTAGATTTGGAAAGTGATGAAGCAGCGGATATATTAAAGGCCAATCACCGCAATGACATTGTGATGAATCGTTGCATCAAGGTTGAATATGCTTATTCAGGCTTGAGAAAGCTTAAAGATAAGGGATAGAAGCTATTCTATACTTAATAATTTTAAAAAAAGGTGGATACAAAGGGTAGCTTTTTAAAGCTGTTCGATATCTGCCTTTTTTTATTTTTTCAGAGATTGCGTATTGGTTCACATCTGTTGAATGCTTCCTAGAGAAGCTAATCCTTTTTTAGACGTCACTCTTTTTTGTGATTTGGTTTTATTTTGCATTAATCATTGAGTGTATTGAGGCACTTTGTTATTTATAACGTTTATTTGTTTGATATAATTATTTTATTAATAAAAAGGAGGACAATTTTATGAAAAGAAAAAGATTATTTGGGATAAGTCTTGTTTTGGGATTATTTTTTTTGCTATTGACAGCTTGTGGTACTAAGGAGACCACTTCGGAGTACAGCCTGTCTCAAAACGGTGTGGAGATGACTGTAACCTATAAAGCCAAGGGTGATAAGGTAATTGAGCAAACCTCAGTTAATAAAATTCCTTATACCTCTTTGGGGGTAACTACAAAGGAGGAAGCCAAAGTCTTACTTGATGAAGCTTTAGAGGCAACTCAAGGTATAGAAGGCTATTCTGATACAATTAAATATACGGACACAGCTGCAATTGAAAATGTTAAAATTGATTATTCGAAAGTTGATTTAGATGAAGTTTCCCAAGTTCCAGGGATGATAACGGATAGTTCAGCTAAAAAGAATGGCGTCAGCTTGAAAAAAAGTGAGGCTTTACTTTTAGATAAAGGGTTCAAAAAGACCGAATAAATTATTTGATGTTGAGACAAAAATTTTCCGGTGGCTCATCAAAGCTGGATTATTGACGCACATTAATGGCTAAAAAGTGAAAAACAAGCCATTTTAGCATTTTTTTATCGGCGGCAATGGGGCAGCGATTAGTCAATGCCCAAGCGGAAAATTCGCAAAGAGCTGTTGCCGCTTCTTTTTGGTTTATAAAAAGGCAAGAATAGTGTATATTTATATTGTTTCAAGTTATTATTATTTATATTTTAAAAAGGAGCTGTAGTTATGAACGAGGTACCAACTGGGTTAAAAAAATGGAACTGGGGTGCATTTGCACTCAATATTTATTGGGGAATAGGTAATAAAACATATTTGCCTTTATTATGTCTAATTCCATTTTTCAATATTGTCTGGATTTTCGTCTGTGGTGCAAAAGGGAACGAATGGGCTTGGCGCGATGGCGGCTACACAGATGATGAGTTTGAAACATTCAAAAAGGTTCAAGAAACATGGAATCGAGCAGGCTTAATCATGTTCATCATTCAACTTGTGGTGATTGTATTGACGATTGTCATTTCAATTATTTTTATGTCAGCTGTAATTAATAATTTGGATCAAATTAATAATTACGAATATAATAGCTATTAATAATAGACCTATTCCGGAAGGAAAACGTTATTTTATAACGATATTTTCAAGCATTATAATGTATCTAAGAAAAACTAAATGTTATAATTCTTGTGAATTTAATTTAGAGGAGGTCTCGAAATGGATACTTTGAAAAAGCTTGCAACACCTAAAAGAGTCATTGCATTGATTATTTTAATCTTAATTGTTATTTTTGCTTTTCAAAATATGAACGCAGTTGATTTAACAATTATTTTCTTTTCAGTAAAATTACCATTACTTTTTTTGATTTTAGGTGTCTATGTCTTGGGAGTCTTTACCGGCTGGTCAATTAAAAGAAATGATGTCAAAAAAATTGTTTCAGATATGCAGTCTGAAACACAAAAAGAGATTTCAGATTTACAAAAGCAACTAAAAAAGAAGTAATATTTCCTTATCAGTAATTCAAATTATTATTAAGCCTCGATTATCGAGGCTTTTTTTATTAATAAATTATAAATTTTAATTTGAACTAAATTCTAACAACGTGAAAACAAGCTGTTGAAAAGCTAAGCAGTTAATTTTTTGATTTTTCTTTAATTTGTGAAAACTAGCTAATAATTTTCTTAATTTATGATATGATTAAAGGCATGGGAGGGCTGAAAAGTGCTAAATTTTTTCACGAAAACGATGCCTCAACAACCAACTGGGAAAATCCCCAATCATATAGCGATTGTGATGGATGGAAATGGTCGTTGGGCTAAAAATAAACGTAAACCAAGAGTATTTGGTCATAAGGCTGGAATGGATGCCTTAAAAAAAGTAACAATACGCGCCAATGAGATTGGCGTCAAGGTTTTGACTGTCTATGCCTTTTCGACTGAAAACTGGTCAAGACCTGAAAATGAAGTTGAATTTTTGATGCGATTGCCAATCGATTTTTATGAGAATTTTGTACCCGAGTTAAAGGCAAACAATGTTAAGGTACAAATGATGGGTGATTTGGATGGCTTGCCTGCAAAAACAAAGGAGTATGCGCTCAAGGCTGAAGAAGCAACTCGTTTTAATACTGGATTAATTTTAAATTTCGCTCTAAATTATGGTGGTCGTGTAGAGATTGTTAAGGCGGTACAGGATATTACTGAGCGTGTCGTACTGGGAGAAATTAATCCTGGTGATATTAATGAAGCATTGGTTTCTACCTCTTTGATGACAAATCGATTACCAATTGAGTATCGTGATCCAGACTTTCTGATTCGGACAAGTGGTGAGCATCGTTTATCTAATTTCTTGCTCTGGCAAGTAGCTTACACTGAATTTTATTTCACGCAGGAGTATTGGCCAGATTTTGATGAAAAATCTTTAGATTTGGCAATTAATGATTTTCAAAATAGGGATCGTCGATTTGGTGGTTTAAATAAATAAAAATTTAACAGGGGGATTGTAATTAAATGAGAACACGAGTTATTACGGCAGTGGTTGCTTTGGCTGTTTTTCTACCAGTAATTTATTTTGGTGGTATCCTTTTACAAGTTTTAGCAGCCATTCTAGCAGGTATTGCTGTTTATGAACTATTTAAAATGAGAAATTTAGATTTATTATCTTTTGAAGGTATTTTGTCACTGATAGGTGCTGTTGTACTCGCTTTTCCAGTGCAGCATTATTTGACATTCATGCCAACGGATGCATCATGGCTCTTATTTACTTTAGTTGCTTTCATTTTACTGGGTGGCGCCGTATTTTCAAAGAATGTTTATACGATTGATGAGGCAGGATTTCCTCTAATCGTCAGCCTATATTGTGGTGTCGGATTTCAAAATTTAGTGACCGCACGTCAAAGTAGTTTTGTAATTTTGCTTTTTGTACTTTGCATTGTTTGGGCGACAGATATTGGCGCTTATATGTTTGGCATGAAATTTGGTCGTCATAAGCTTTATCCAGCCATTTCACCAAATAAGACAATTGAAGGCTCACTTGGTGGTATTTTATCAGCGGTTGTCATCACTTTGATTTTCGCGTTCTTGAAACCAGCCATTTTCCCATACTCACTTTGGATTATGTTGATTTTAACTGTTTTATTTAGTGCCTTTGCCCAATTTGGTGATTTGGTTGAAAGTGCAATCAAGCGTCATTTTGGTGTTAAAGATTCAGGTAATATTTTACCGGGTCATGGTGGTATTTTGGACCGTTTTGATAGCTTAATCTTTGTATTTCCAATTATGCATTTATTTAATATTTTTTAGGAGCTTAACTTGAAAAAAATTTGTTTACTTGGGGCAACTGGATCAGTTGGTGGTAATACTTTAGATGTGATTCAAAATCATTCAGAGCAGTTCTCACTAGTCGGCTTTTCATTTAATCAAAATATTGTACGTGCGCGTGAAATTATTCGCGACTTTAAGCCAAAATTTGTTACTGCTGGTAATCCCCAATTTGCACAAGATTTGAAGCATGATTTTCCAGAAATAACCGTTTTCAGTGGGCTTGAAGGATTAGTTGAGCTTGCCTCAACGGATTACGATTTAATTTTAACGGCTGTGATGGGCTCGGTTGGTCTTCATGCAACAATTCGCGCAATTGAATTAAAACGTCAAATTGCGATTGCTAATAAAGAGACACTGGTGATGGCAGGGGATTTCATTACTGCATTGGCTAAGCAAAACAAAGTGCCTCTTTTGACGGTTGATAGCGAGCATTCAGCTATTTTGCAATGCTTGCAGGGGGTTCGACGTGAGGATGTTGCTTCGGTAACAATAACCGCAAGTGGTGGTAGCTTTCGTGATCGTACAAGAGCAGAGCTTGAAGGCGTTACAGTTGAGGATGCATTAAATCATCCAAATTGGTCAATGGGGCAAAAAATCACTATTGATTCAGCAACGATGGTTAATAAAGGGCTTGAAGTAATTGAAGCACATTTTTTATTTGATTTACCTTATAATCAAATCAAGACAATTTTACATCGTGAAAGTGTTGTCCATTCTATGATTACGATGAAGGATGGTGCAAGCTTTGCAGAATTAGGTGCAAATGATATGCGCCAGCCAATTCAATATGCGCTGACTTATCCAAACCATTTAAAGATTTATAATAAAAAGAGCTTTGATCTGGCTGAAATTGGTCAGCTGCATTTTGAAGCAATGGATTTTCAACGTTTTCCAATGTTGGCACTAGCCTATCAGGTTGGCGAGCAGGGTGGTAGTTATCCAACTGTATATAATGCGGCTAATGAAATTGCAGTCTCTGCTTTTTTACAAGGTAAAATTACATTTTTGGAAATTGAACAGTTAATTACTGAAGCGGTTGAAACACATCAAGAAGTTACAGATTTAGATATAGATAAAATTATTAGGATAGACGAAGAGACTAGAGTGCGTGTCTCTCGAAAGATTAGGTAGAAAATATGCAAACAATTTTAACTTTTATTATTATTTTTGGCGTTATTGTCGTTATTCATGAATTTGGGCATTTTTATTTTGCCAAAAAATCAGGCATTTTGGTGCGTGAATTTGCAATTGGTATGGGGCCGAAAATTTTTAGTCATCAAGGCAAGGACGGAACAACTTATACCGTTCGCATCTTGCCATTAGGTGGTTATGTTCGAATGGCAGGCTGGGGTGAAGATGATCAAGAAATTAAGACAGGTACACCAGCAAGCTTAGAAATTGCGCCAAATGGTGAGGTAATTCAGATTAATCTTTTTGAAAAGCAACTTTCTGAAGGCTTGCCAATTCAGGTGACAGATTATGACTTAGTTTATGATTTGACGATTACTGGCTTGGTGAATGGCGAAAGTCAAAGCTTTTCAGTTAACCATGATGCAACGATTATTGAAAAAGATGGTACGATCTTGCGAATTGCTCCAATTGACGTACAGTTTCAATCAGCGAAGCTATCTCAGCGAATGATGACTAATTTTGCCGGACCAATGAATAATTTTATCCTCGGCATCGTCATTTTTATTATCCTTATTTTTGCACAAGGTGGAGTTGAGACAGCTTCAACGAATCGTATCGGACAAGTAACAGAAGACGGAGCGGCAGCTGCTGCAGGTTTAAAGGAAGATGATCAAATCATATCAATTGATGGCCATTCAATTTCTAATTGGAATGATTTAGTTTCAGAAATAAATGATTCTGAAGGTCAAGCAATGACCTGGCAGGTTGAGCGAGACAATAAGAGTTTTGAGACTACGGTGAAGCCGAAATTACAAGAAAATAATGGAGAAAAGAGCTATTTAATAGGAATTACTCAGCCCTTAGATCGTTCATTCCTAGCTAAGATTACAGGCGGTTTTACACGAGCTTGGCAGGTTTCTATGAATATTTTCAAGGCCTTGGGAAATTTAATTGCTAAACCAGATTTGGACAAGCTTGGTGGACCAGTTATGATCTTTGAACTTAGCTCGACGGTCTCAAAACAAGGCTGGCAGTCCGTGTTGGCATTGATGGCGGCACTTTCAATGAATTTAGGTATTTTTAATTTATTGCCGATTCCAGCATTGGATGGTGGTAAAATTTTGATGAACCTAATTGAGGCTGTTCGTGGGAAGCCATTATCACAGGAAAAAGAGGGAATTATTACTGTGGTTGGTATGGTTTTCATGGTGGTATTAATGGTACTTGTGACCTGGAATGATATTTCTAGGTTGTTTAATCGATAAATGATTGAGATTTAGTTTAATTTTAAGAGTTTATTATTTATAATGAATTAGATGACCTCTTTTTGATGAATTGATAATGTGCTCTATCAATCAATAGTAGCAATCAATATTGACTAGTTGTTATTAATTAAGAGGAATATAGATAAAAAGTATATGATTAGGAGTTTTGAAAAATGAAGCAATCCAGATTATTGATTCCTACTTTGCGTGAGGTACCAAATGACGCGCAGGTATTGAGTCACCAGATTTTATTACGTGCAGGTTATATCCGACAAGTTTCTGCCGGTATCTATGCTTATCTACCGCTTGCCAATCGTGTGCTTGAAAAAATTAAGAATATTATTCGAGAAGAATTGGACAAAATTGATGCAGTTGAAATGTTAATGCCTGCCTTATTAAATGCTGATTTGTGGAAAGCGTCAGGTCGTTATGGGACATATGGTGAAGACTTGTATAAGCTTAAAAACCGTGATGCGACAGATTTTATTTTAGGACCAACGCATGAGGAAACTTTTACTGCTCTGATTCGTGATGAAATTAGCTCTTATAAGAAATTACCACTAAATATCTATCAAATTCAGCCTAAATATCGTGATGAAAAGCGTCCACGTAATGGTTTATTACGCTGCCGAGAATTTATTATGAAAGACGGTTATAGCTTCCATGCAAATGAAGCCAGCTTAGATGAGGTTTTTGATCAATACGAAGCAGCATACAGTGCGATTTTTAAACGTCTACAGCTAAATTTCCGAGCAATTCAGGCAGATAGTGGCTCAATGGGTGGTTCTGCTTCAACAGAATTTATGGCAATTTCTGAAATTGGTGAAGATACAGTTGTTTATTCTGAGCACGGTACCTATGCTGCAAATTTGGAGAAAGCAACTGCACAATTCGTTAGTGCAGCTGATGCTACTGAATTATTAGCGATTGAAAAGGTTCCAACACCTGGTGTTAAGACGATTGAGGGTATTTCCGAGCTGTTAAATCTGGATAAAAAGCAAACAATCAAAACGCTACTGTTTATTGCTGATGGTAAACCAGTTGTTGCCTTACTTCGTGGCGACCATGAATTAAACGAGGTTAAGCTAAAAAACTATTTAGATGCGGATTTCTTAGAGCCTGCAACAGAGGCTGATGCTGAACGATACTTAGGCGCTAACTTTGGTTCATTAGGACCAGTCGGTATTGATGAAACTGTTTTGGTTGTTGGTGATTTTTACGTTGCAGAGGTTAAAAACGTTGCAGCTGGTGCAAATGAAAATGATTACCATTTTGTTAATGTTAATCCTGAACGTGATTTTAAGGTTGCTGAATATGTTGATTTGCGTAACGTTACTGAAGGTGACCTCGCACCAAATGGAGATGGTGAGTTGAAGTTTGCTCGTGGTATTGAGATTGGTCATATCTTTAAGCTCGGAACACGCTATTCGGAAAGCTTAGGTGCTAATGTATTAGATGAAAACGGTCGTGAAATTCCAGTAATCATGGGTAGCTACGGTATTGGTGTTAGCCGTTTACTTTCAGCGTTGGCGCAGCAATTTGCTACTGAGAACAGTCTGATTTTACCTAAAGCAATCGCACCTTTTGCTGTTCACTTAATCCCTGTCAATTTGAAGCAGTCTGATCAGGCTGAATTGACCGAAAAGCTAGAGTCCGCATTAGAATTAGAAGGTTTAGAAGTTTTGGTTGATGACCGTAACGAACGTGCTGGTGTTAAATTTAATGATGCAGATTTAATTGGTATTCCTGTCAAAGTAACAATTGGCAAGCGAGCTGCAGAGGGTATCGTTGAATTGAAGCTTGATGGTGAAAAAGAAGAGGTTTCAGTTGACGATTTAATTGAAAAAATTAAAAGTTATTTATCTGAATAATTGAAAGAGATGGGTGAAAGCCCGTCTTTTTTGTGGCTTGATGTCAAATTGGACTGATTTGACTAAAATGATTAATATGGCTCTTTAACAATCGTCTCCAAACGATTATTTTTTAGTGCTGCTCAAGCTTGCTTTGTATGCTACAGTTTTGAAAATGCTTTCAAATTACTTTTCATGTTGTGCGTATTTCCCGATGTTTCGCAGAAAGCTTGGATTATTTGTAGATATCCGAGTGATTATTGACAGATTTTCCGATTTAGCAGCCATTGCATGAGGTTTGCGCTTATCAGAATCTAATATTTCAATTTTTTATTGAGGTGTAAAGAAAAAAACTTGACACCTGTATTATTTTTGATATACTAATAAAGTAAATAATTTATGGAGGTGCCAAATTGGCAGTTAAAATTCGTTTAAAACGTATGGGTTCTAGAAAAAAACCTTTTTATCGTATCGTTGTAGCAGATTCACGTTCACCTCGTGATGGTCGTTTTATTGAAACAGTGGGAACTTACAATCCATTATTAGATCCAGCCGAAGTGAACATCAAGGAAGACTTAATTATTGACTGGTTAGGTAAAGGTGCGCAACCTTCTGATACTGTTCGCAATATCTTATCTAAAGAAGGCGTAATGAAGAAATTCCACGAAGCTAAATACGCTAAAAAATAAGGTCATTCATTAATTTTACATAGAGATTAAGATTTACTTGAACTTTATCAATGCCTATCTTGGATATGAAAAAGTCATTAAGTATCAATTTTCTAAGTAATTTAGCCATTTTAAAAGAAGGTGTCTTATGAAGCATGACGTTAAGGATTTAGTTTTAACAATCGTTAAGCCATTGGTTGATTTTCCTGAAGAAATTCAACTAGAAATCGGTGAGTCTGATGATTTTTTGGAATATAATCTTTCGGTTAATCCAGAGGATATCGGACGTGTGATTGGTAAGCAAGGTCGGATTGTTAAGGCAATTCGTACAATTGTTTATAGTGTTCGTATTGAAGGCGATAAAAAAATACGTTTAAATATTCTAGACAAAAAAGAAGAGGCCTAGGTCTCTTTTTTGTTTGCAATCATCAGTGTGTTTTTTGGTATAATGGAGATAATATAATTAATAATATAGAGGATGGCATATGACCGAATATTTGAATGTAGGTAAAATTGTGAATACGCAAGGTATAAAAGGTGAAGTTCGAGTGATTTCTCAAACTGATTTTCCTGAGTTACGTTATAAGAAGGGTAATCGCTTAACGTTGTTTCAAGCCGATAAACAGCCAATAGAATTGATTGTTAAGAGTCATAGAAAGCATAAAAATTTTGATTTATTGAGTTTTGAGGGGCATTTTTCGATTAATGATGTGGAGAAATATCGTGATGGTATTTTGAAAGTTGAAAAAACTGATGGCAATGAGCTACCAGAAAATGAATATTATTATCATCAAATTATTGGTTTGACAGTAGTTACAGCTACTGGAGAAACGATTGGTAAAATTAAAGAAATTTTATCACCAGGGGCTAATGATGTTTGGGTGATTGCACGTTCTGGCAAAAAAGATGTCTTGATTCCCTATATTGAATCGGTAGTCAAGTTAATTGATTTAAATAAAGGTCAGGTTACCATTGAATTAATGGAAGGACTTATTGATGAAGATTGATATCTTGACCATTTTTCCTGAGATGTTTGATGTTTTGAATCATTCTATGATTGGTAAGGCGCAGGAAAAAGAGCTTGTAGAGATTCAAACAGTTGATTTTCGTCAATTTGCAACTAATAATCAAAAGCATGTTGATGATTATCCGTATGGTGGTGGAGAGGGCATGTTATTGTTGCCGCAACCGATTTTTGATGCTTTTGAAAGTATCGAAGGACCCAAATCTCGGGTGATTTTATTAGACCCAGCAGGTAAAAAGTTTACCCAAAAAATGGCGGAAGATTTTGCTCAGGAAGAACAGCTTGTCTTTATCTGTGGACATTATGAAGGCTATGATGAACGCATTAAAAACCTAGTTACGGATGAGGTTTCACTTGGTGATTTTGTTTTAACTGGTGGCGAAATGGCAGCAATATCGATAATTGATGCGACCGTCCGTTTAATACCGGAAGTTTTAGGGCAAGCCGCTTCACACGAGAATGATTCCTTTTCAAATGGCTTATTAGAGTACCCTCAATATACAAGGCCAGCCGATTTCAGAGGAATGAGTGTGCCTGAGGTTTTGACCTCTGGTAATCATGAAAAAATTCGTCAATGGCGATTGAAGGAAAGCCTCAGAAAAACTAAACAGAGGCGTCCTGATTTACTTGAAAGTTACTCCTTGACGGATGAAATGGTGCAGCTATTAGTTGATATTCAGGAAGAAGAAAATAATTAATAGGCAGTTGTTGATTTGTTTGATAATTGATTATAATTTTGTTAAGATTATCAAATTTTAACTAGATGAACGATTCAGTTCTGAAAGGATTTATCCCTTAAATGACCAAATTAAGACCCTAATTTTTTATTTGAGGTTTTAGAGTCGTGTTAAAAACATCGAGGTTTTGGAGGAGTGATAAATGACAGAGATGCCTCTGAATTATCAAAAGTGATTTGAGATTGGGGGTCATTCATTTATTAAATTAAAAAAGTCCTAAATCATTTGATTTTAGGGCTTTTTGAGTGCTTAAAAATAAGGAGATTGGCATGTCTGGTCAAGTCGAGATTTGTATTAAAAGTGTCCTTTTTACTATTAATCCAAAAAAATTTTAAGCATTTTGAATAATAAAAATATTGCCAAATAATCTTTAATTATTCTATTCACTCTTTAAATAAATGACTAGTCATATATATTTAAATATATCTGTTTTAACTATTGAAATATAAATTTAGATGATGTATCATCTAAATGGAACTTAACTATTGAATTATTGTTGTTTAGAAAGGGAAAATTAGATGTTAACAAGAAATTTAGGTACACAAGGATTAAAGGTTTCAACGATTGGCTTAGGCTGTATGGGGATGAGTAGTACTTATGGGGCTGCCGATGATACAGCTTCAATTGAAGCAATTAGGCAAGCAGTCA
Organism: Streptococcaceae bacterium; assembly: GCA_022484805.1. Lineage (GTDB taxonomy): Bacteria > Bacillota > Bacilli > Lactobacillales > Streptococcaceae > MMGLQ5-1. The sequence continues at coordinate 135,827 of JAKVKP010000003.1, read as the reverse complement.
ATAATGGTATTTCATTATTTGATACTGCTAATGTCTATGGAAACGGGCATAATGAAAAATTGCTTGGAAAGGCAATCAAAGGGCTTCAGCAGGAGCTTACAGTTGCGACTAAGGTCGGCATTCAGGAAATGCAATTGAATCAAAAAAGAGTGAATGGTCATCCAGATTACATTCGAACAGAAATTGAAAAATCATTAAAGCGTTTAGATAGAGATTATGTTGATCTCTATTATTTGCATCGTGTAGATCCTGATGTGCCAATTGAAGAAAGTATTGGTGAAATGGCACGATTAGTTGAAGAAGGTAAAGTAAGATATATCGGTCTATCAGAAGCTTCATTAACAACTATTCAAAAAGCACATCAGACACATCCATTAACAGCAGTTCAGAGTGAATATTCTTTATGGAGCCGTGATGTTGAAAAAAATATATTACCTTATTTGCAAGAAAATGGTATTGGCTTTGTTGCCTATAGTCCACTAGGGAGAGGCTTTTTTACCGATAATTTTAATTCAAATTTAGCTAATCAAGATGTTCGTCAATATATGCCTAGATTTCAAGATGAAAATCTAATCGCCAATCAAAAGGTTTTTGAAAATGTTAAACAGCTTTCTCAAAAATTAGGAATTACTTCTTCACAATTAGTTCTAGCATGGCTGTTGCAGAAAAATAGTAATTTAGTTGCAATTCCCGGAAGTAAATCAATTCAACATATCAACGAAAATATTGCAGCAAGTGAAATTATTCTTGATTCTGAGGTAATGACTCTTTTAAATCATGCGTTTGATGAAAGTAATACATATGGTAGTCGATATCCGGGGGTATTAATGGCTGAGCTAGAAAAATAACATAGATTAATCAAACTTCTGATTAATCTATGTTCAATCTCTTTTTTATTTTCTGTTCGCTTTCGGTACCTTTAATTTGAAATTTTAATACTGAAATAAACGTTTTGAGGTCGATAATATCTGATAACGAAGCAATATTATGTTCATTAAATAAATTTTCTTTTTCTTTAATGTAAGGTAGTAGCTCGCGACCCTTGGCGGTTAGGTGTAAAACTGATTTTCGATTGTCATCAATTGCCTGACTTTTATAAATAAAGCCATTTATAACTAATCTTTGAACCAAGCGACTTGGACTTTTACTTTCACAAATTAATAGGCTGCCCAGTTCTTTCAATGATAAGGGTTCCTGTTTTCCGAGTACCTGCAGGACCTCACTTTGATTAGGCGTAATACCAAGAGGTGCTAATAATTCGGTATATTTTTTCTGTCCTTCCTTTTGGACAGAATTGATTAAATAGCGCAGTAAATCAGCATCGTTCATTTCACTCATCCTAATTTTAAAGTATTTTTAATTATAATAGCACATTATACAAACATCAGACCATAATAATTCTTAAAGAAGGAGTCATTTATTATGAATCAGCTTAGACGATTAGGCCAGACCGATCTATATCTTTCACCACTTGGATTAGGTACATGGCAATATAGTACAAAAGATACCAATAAAAATTCGATGTGGGGTAGTACTGAAACAGAAACTGTTTATGAAATAATTAAGTATTCCTTGCAGCATGGCATGAATTGGATAGATACAGCAGAGATTTATGGTAATGGCACCTCTGAAGCATTTATTGGTGAGGTTACGCAGCGTCTAAAACATGAACGAATGCTAGCTACTCAGCCTTTGATTGCGAGTAAATGGTTCCCATTGGCACGCTCTGCTTCATCAATTAAAAATACAATTGATGAACGATTAACTTATTTACAAGTACCAACAATTGATTTATACCAAATCCATCAGCCAACCTCTAGATCGCCATTGAGAAAACAAATTGAGGCAATGGTATCAATTGCTGAAAAAAATAAAATAAAACAAATTGGTGTTAGTAATTTTTCTGCTAAGCAAATGATAAAAGCACACCAGCTATTGAAGGAATACGGAATGACATTAGCTTCTAATCAAGTTAAATACAATTTATTACATCGTAATCCAGAGAAAAATGGCACGTTAGATGCAGCTAAAGAACTTGGTATTACGATTATTGCCTATTCACCATTACAGCAAGGGCTCTTAACTGGTCGATTCCATGAGCATCCAGAAGCATTAGCTAAAATTAGTCGTTTTAGAAAGCTACAATCGAGCTTAACATCTAGAACGTTGAAAAAAACAGAACCACTTTATAAGGAATTAAAAAGAATTGCCTTAAATTATGACAAGAGTATTTCTCAAATTGCTTTAAATTGGCTAATAAATGCTCAAGGTGATACTGTTTTAGCGATTCCAGGTGCTTCTAAGCTGCAACAGGCACAGGAAAATGTTGGTACATTAAATTTTGAGCTTTCAAGAAAAGATATCGCTCGACTAAACGATATCTCTCAAAATTTGAAATAATTGATTGCTATATTATGTTTTAAATTTTTAGTAATTAATTAAGGTCATAAAAGAGTGTATGCAGGGCCATTTTTCCCCTTTCATACACTTTTTTACTATATAAAATTATATTATTTTTGAGAAATCTTAATTGATAATTGCTTTGAATTCAAAATTAAATTAATCATAGTTTAGAATCGATTGAATGGCGTTTTGATTTAAATGCTTGCCGATTGCTACGATTAGTTTAACTAGATTAAGATAATCATCTTCATGAATAATTGAATTTGCAGAGTGCAAGTAGCGTACTGGTACTGCAAGTGCGAGTGATGGAATGCCACTTTTTGTTAAATGCATTTTACCAGCATCGGTACCGCCACCAGCAATAACGGTTAGCTGATACGGAATTTCCTCATGATCAGCTAAGTCGGTTACAAAATTGAGTAATTCACGTTGTGGTAGCATTGAAGCATCATAAATGAATATTTGTGGACCAGCTCCTAAAATACTATCAGCTTCTTTGCTTGTCATACCGGGTGTATCACCAGCGGTTCCTGTATCAACGGCAAAGGCAATATCCGGATTAATTAAATGGGTTGCCGTGGTTGCGCCACGTAAGCCAACTTCCTCTTGAACATTACCGCCAACAAATATTTGTGTTTCTAGCTTTTCTTGACTCAGCTGTTTAAAAGCTTCAATGACAGCAGCTGTACCAATTCGATTGTCCCAAGCCTTGGCAAGTAGGAGCTTACCTTGATTTAAGCGCTCGAATTTTGTATCTGGCGTAATCATATCTCCAGGTCTGATACCCCAATTCTCAGCTTCCTCTTTTGAGCTTGCGCCAACATCGATGAACATATCTTTTATGTCATAGACCTTGTTTCTGACTTCAGCGCTTAAGACGTGTGGTGGCTTACTACCAGTTACACCTTTAATTTTTTGACCGCTACGCGTTGTAATTCGAACAGGCTGTGCTAGCATGACCTGTGCCCACCAGCCCCCAATTGTTTGAAATTCAATAAAGCCCTTTTCGGTAATTTTGGTGACCATAAAGCCAACCTCATCCATGTGAGATGCGAATAAAATTTTTCGTCCTTCAGTTCCTTTTTGCGCAATGATTGAACCAAGACCATCATAGCTGATATTTTCAGCATAGGGAAGAACCTCTTTTTTAAAAATATTTCGAACTTCTTGTTCGTTGCCTGCGATAGCATCCGAATTGACTAAATCCTCGAGTAATTTTTCATTTAACATCAATTTCACCTCTAATGTCAATTATAGCAAAATTAAAAAAAATGTGATAATGAGAAGCAAACTGAAGCTAAATTACGATAAATGAATAAGTGATTAGTTAAATTATACTTGTAATTAAATTTCTATGAAGTCGTTATCATTATTGAGCTTGTAAAGGTAGCTATATCAATATATAGTGTGTCATAATTAAAATTTCTAAATTAAAACACAAGATATAGTGTATTTACTATTGTAAATTCTTTGTAATTCTTATAAAATATAAGAGAACTACAGAGGGAGAAGTGTTTTAAAATGATGATATTAGAGAAAACAACAACAACAAATCCAGACAAGAGTATTAAAGTCATTAAACGTGATGGTCGTTTAGTGGATTTTGATGCCTCTAAAATTTATGATGCCTTATACAAGGCGTTGGAGACAGCGATTGGTTCGGTAGATTCAATTCGTCATCAGCAACTTCAAAATATTACTGATTCGGTTGTTGCGGAGATTTATGAACGTTTTGAAAAAAATGTTAAAATTTATGAAATTCAAAATATAGTTGAGCATGTATTACTTGAATATAATCACTATGATTTGGCTGAAGAATATATTAATTATCGGACAAAACGTGATTTTTCGCGTTCAAAGGCAACAGATATTAATTTTACAATTGGTAAATTAATTTCTAAAGATCAAGCGGTGGTCAACGAAAATGCCAATAAGGATAGTGATGTTTTTAATACTCAACGTGATTTAACAGCAGGAATTGTGGGCAAATCAATTGGTTTAAAAATGTTACCTCCACATGTGGCAAATGCGCATCAAAAGGGTGAAATTCATTATCATGATTTAGATTACCATCCGTATACACCAATGACAAATTGCTGCTTAATTGACTTTAAAGGGATGTTAAATAATGGTTTTAAAATTGGTAATGCAGATGTTGAGCCACCAAAATCAATTCAAACAGCGACGGCTCAAATCTCACAAATTATTGCCAACGTGGCTTCAAGTCAATACGGTGGTTGTTCAGCTGATCGTGTAGATGAATTGTTAGCGCCATTTGCAGAAAAGAATTATCACAAGCATTTGCAAGATGCTAAAGAGTGGATTTTGCCAGAAAAACAAGAAGACTATGCACGCACTAAAACGAAAAAAGATATTTATGATGCGATGCAAAGTTTGGAATATGAAATTAATACACTTTTCACCTCAAATGGTCAGACGCCATTTACTTCGTTAGGCTTTGGCTTAGGTACTTCTTGGTTTGAGCGTGAAATTCAACGTGCAATCTTAGAAATTCGGATAAAAGGTCTTGGTAGTGAGCATCGGACGGCCATTTTTCCTAAATTGATTTTTACTTTGAAGCGTGGCTTAAACATGGCACCTTCGGATCAAAACTATGACATTAAAACACTAGCCTTAGAGTGTGCAACGAAACGGATGTATCCTGATATTTTAAGCTACGATAAAATTGTAGAATTGACAGGATCGTTTAAAGTGCCAATGGGCTGTCGTTCCTTCTTACAAGGCTGGAAAGATAGTAATGGTAATGAAGTTAATTCAGGGCGAATGAATTTAGGAGTTGTCACACTTAATTTGCCGCGGATTGCACTAGAATCACATGGTGACACACAAAAATTCTGGAAGTTATTAGATGAACGCTTGGAAGTCTTAAAGGATGCTTTGGTGTATCGAGTTGAACGTTGTAAAGAAGCAACACCTGCCAATGCGCCAATTTTATATCAATATGGTGCCTTTGGTAGACGTTTAAATAAATCGGAATCAGTAAACGAACTATTTAAAAATAAACGTGCAACGGTTTCAATGGGGTATATTGGTTTGTATGAAGTGGCAACTGCTTTTTATGGCGGCGACTGGGAAAAGAATCCTGAAGCTAAGCAATTTACAGTTGAAATTTTGAGCTTAATGAAGGCAATGGCAGATCAATGGGGCGATGAATATGGTTATCATTTCTCTGTTTATTCAACACCATCAGAATCATTAACCGATCGTTTCTGTCGTTTAGATACTGAAAAGTTTGGTTTGGTAAAAGACATTACTGATAAAGAATACTATACTAATTCTTTCCATTATGATGTGCGTAAAAACCCAACACCTTTTGAAAAATTAGACTTTGAAAAGGATTATCCAAAATATTGTTCAGGTGGCTTTATTCATTATTGTGAATATCCAGTCTTACAGCAAAATCCCAAGGCTTTAGAAGCAGTTTGGGATTATGCCTACGATCGTGTTGGCTATCTAGGTACAAATACACCGATTGATAAATGTTATGCTTGTGGTTTTGAAGGCGATTTTACACCAACAGAACGTGGCTTTGAATGTCCAAACTGTGGTAATAATGATCCAAAAACGGTTGACGTGGTTAAACGAACTTGTGGCTATTTAGGCAATCCTCAAGCACGTCCAATGGTTCATGGACGTCATAAGGAAATTTCTAGTCGTGTTAAACATATGGCTGGTAAAACAGGTAATATATAATTTATGTTTAACATACTATAAAACATATGATTTTGAAAAATGGATGGCCTTTCCAAGCTATTATTTGGATTTGGCGGTCCTTTTTCAACTGAAAAATGTGTCGTTGATTTGTAAAAGAGGTGAATAAAATGCGCAATCCAAAGCCACAGGAATGGCAAAGTCAAAATTTATCCCAAAATTATATTGCTGACTACAAGGCATTTAATTTTGTTGATGGTGAAGGTGTTCGAAATTCACTTTATGTTTCAGGTTGTCCTTTTGCCTGTGAGGGCTGTTATAATGTTGCAGCGCAAAGCTTTAGGTATGGTAAACCCTATGATGAAAAGCTTGAAGCTCAAATTATGAAAGATATGGCTGAGCCTTATGTTCAAGGTTTAACTCTATTAGGCGGAGAACCCTTTTTGAATACGGGGGTTGTTTTGCCATTAGTTAAACGCATCAGAAAAGAGTTACCTGAAAAGGATATTTGGTCTTGGTCTGGCTATACCTGGGAAGAATTACAATTAGAAACTGCTGATAAAAAAGAATTACTATCACTAATTGATATTTTAGTTGACGGTCGCTTTGAAAAGGATAAAATGAATTTGATGCTACAATTCAGGGGTTCAAGTAATCAGAGAATTATTGATGTAAAACGTTCATTAAAAGAGCATCAAGTTGTAATTTGGCATAAATTAAATGATGGCGAACAAAAATATGAGCAGCTACATAAGAAAAAGCTGATTTAGGTGAAATGTGAAGGAAGTAGAAACATTAGGGATTGTCTTATACAATCGAGATTATAAAGAAAAAGATAAGCTAGTTAAATTGTTTACGGCTAAGGCGGGTAAACAGATGATTTTTATTAAAGGTGGTAATGGGCAGCGTTTTCAATCAAAAGATATGATTCAGCCGATGTCAGTATCTCAGTTTGTGCTTAATTTAAATGATCAGGGCTTGTCATTTATTAGGACACATTCAGATACTAAAATTTTTAGACAAATTCAGTCGGATATTTTTTTAACGGCCTATGTAACCTATATGCTTAATTTGGTTGATATGGCAATTGAAGACCGAATACACGATCAGCCATTATTTTCATTTTTACTCGAGTCGATTAATTTGGTTGAAAGAGGAATGGATGCCGAGGTGGTAACTTTTATATTTGAAATTCAAATTTTGTCACGCTTTGGTGTTTACCTTGATTTTGAGCAATGTCAAATTTGTGGTAAGATAGCGCAGCCCTTTGATTTTTCGTGGGCTCTACAAGGTGTTGTTTGTCAGAATCATCAAGAGCAAAACCTCAATTTGGCTAAGGAGGATCCAAATGTGCTTTATTTTTTGGGACTTTTTTCTAAGGTTGATTTGGTACTTCTTAATGAAATAAAAATAAAACCAGATATGAAGCGGAAAATTAGGATTTTGATTGATTTAATTTATACGGAATATGTTGGTTTAAATTTAAAAAGTAAGAAATTCATTGATCATATGAATGACTGGCTGAGTTAATTCGGCTAGTCTTTTTTCATTTTTAATATGGTATGATATTTGCTAATCGGTTAGGGGAGAAATCGATTATGAATTGCGAAATCGGCATTGATTGAAAGATGCTGATTCAAGAAAATATTTTAGTTATTTTTTGGGGGGGATTTCTTTGAAGTTATTTGCAAGTAGTAAAGAGAATTTAAAATTACTATCCATTTTGGAATATTTCGCAAACCGTTCGAGTAGTAGTTTAGAAAAATTATCCAATCATCTGACATGCAGTATTAAAACGGTCAGAGCTCAGGTCAAATCACTCGAGCAACAAATTATTATTTTAGGCTTAATGCAATCATTCTCATTGGAAATCAAAAATTTAAGAGTCTATTTCATTGTGCATCATCAGTTTGCATTAATCTTCTTAAAAAAAAGGTTAATTCATGATTCAAAAGTTTTTCAATATATGAAACAGATGATTTTACAAGACTCAAGTAATCTTGTGGTCAGCTTTGATTTTTTAATGGGTTTAGATAAGGAATTGAAGCGTTATCATTTAACCTGTAATCGTGGTCGATTACTCGGGCGTGAGGAGTGCATTCAAAAGTTTATTTATGATTTCATGGAGGTTCATTTAATGGAGTATCGACATAGCTATAGCCAGTCAATTTATGATTATATTAAAATAAAAACGCATATTAAACATTTTTCAAGTGTTAATCAACAGGCAATGGCAATTTTTTTTTAAGAAGGGAATGCATGCACCGGATTAAACATTTACGTCATACAGTTGACTATTTTAAGAAAAATTCAAGCTTTAACCAGTTTCTTCAGCAAGTGCAACCAATTCAGATTTGTTTTGAGTTATCAATGGAAGAAATGAAGTATTTATTTTTATTATTATTAAAGCATGAAAGTTTTCGTGACTATTATCAGTTTTTTCAGTTTAAACATCATTCGCGCCAAATCGAAAAGTTGACCTTGATCGTTGCCAATCAGTTACCACAATTTAAAGAGGCGCTCTTTGATTTGCATATTGATTTGTTTATATATGGTCATCAAACGACTTGTACTAATATGATTATCAAGGGTATGGATCAATGGATTGAAAGCAGTAAGCAATTATTATGTTTGAAATTATCATTTTCTGAAATAAAAACGCATTATTGCCGACTTTTAGAACAAGAAAAGGTGAATCCAAACATCCATATTGGTTTTACAGAACGTATCTCAAAGTCAGAAATGGATAAATTTGATCAAATTTATGGGAGAATTTTTAATTTTGAATTTTTTTATCTACCATTTGATGATAAAGTAGATTTATTGATAACCAAGGATGCGTTAAATTTAAATCAATTTAAGTTTGATAAACAGATTTTTGTGGATCAATTAGATTGTCCGTTTGAACGAAAAAAAATTACACAGATGTTAATTTTAATTTTCCAAAGTAAGCGTTTGTGATAGAATGAAATGGGGGTATGCCAAATGACTTTTAAAAAACTCGAAGTACCAACTGCATCCATTACGGATGTCAAAAAATCACCGACTGAAGTTTTTAAGATAGCTGAGCAAACTCAAACAGGTGTCTATATCTTCAATCGGGAGAAAGTGGCTGGCGTGATGATTAGCCAATCTCAGTATGAAACCTTAGTTGGTCAGCTACAAGGTGAAATAGAATTACCTGAAAAACAAGCAGCAGAAGTAAGTGAAGTAGGACATACTGAAGAAAAGACTTTTAAAAGTCTCGAGGCTGAAAAAGTTTTTAAAAAGTTTTTTCATCATTCCTTTACACTTAAAACATTGGATGACGAGCTTGTTGCTCTAGGTTTCATTACTAAAAAATCAAGCTATGGTGGTACAAATTTGATGGAAAGTGAATTGATGGATTCTGAACAGCTCGTTTATCGAAATCGAAATAATTCACAGCGAATGACGCTATCTTTGATTCCTGAGTCAGATACATATTTTAGGATTGCAGATGTTCAATAATTTTTTCAATAATCCAGCACTCAATTCGGTTATACTTTGAATTAGGTGCTCTGGATTATTGTTTTTAGTGATATAATTATTAATTAATCAAGTCAAATCAACGAATAAGAAAGAGGCGCTCATCGTGAAGCAAATCATGGATTATAAAAATAAAAAAATATTAGTTTTAGGTCTCGCAAAAAGTGGGTTTGGTGCGGCAAAATTATTAAATGATTTAGGCGCTTTGGTAACCGTAAACGACGGTAAGCCATTAGCAGATAATCCACAGGCTCAGGATTTAATGACACTTGGCATTCGAGTCATCACAGGCTCACATCCTTTAGAGTTATTAGATGAATCCTTTGATTTAATGGTTAAAAATCCGGGGATTCCATACAGCAATCCGTTAATTATTCGGGCAATTGAAAAAGAAATTCCAATCATTACTGAAGTTGAGCTTGCTTACCGTGTCTGCGAAGGAAATATTGTTGGTATAACAGGGACGAATGGTAAAACAACGACAACAACGATGATTGCTGATATTATTAATCATAGTGGTCGAATTGGTCATCTTGCTGGTAATATTGGTTTTCCTGCGAGTATCGTCGCAGAAAAAGTGAAACATGATGAATACATGGTGACTGAATTATCAAGCTTTCAATTAATGGGCATTCAAAAGTTTAGACCGAATATTGCGGTGATTACCAACATTTTTTCCGCTCATTTGGATTATCATGGCACTCGAGAAGCTTATGTTGCTGCAAAATGGCAAATTCAGAAAAATCAAACGGCGTCTGACTTTCTGGTGATTAATTTCAATCAAGCAGAGTTACGTCAATTGGCAGAAAAAACTCAAGCTACCGTGGTTCCATTTTCGACTGAAGGAAAGGTAGAGGGTGCTTACTTAGAGGAGGACCATCTATTTTATAAAGCTGAAAAAATTATGGAGACCACTGAACTGGGCGTACCTGGCCAGCATAATATTGAAAATGCACTTGCTGCGATTGCAGTTGCCAAATTAATTGGTATTGATAATGAAGTAATTAAACAGAGCTTGTCCGCATTTAGTGGTGTTAAGCATCGAACTCAATATCTAGGGCAGATTAATGGTATTCGTTTCTATAATGATTCTAAAGCCACAAATATCTTAGCAACTGAACGCGCCTTGAGCGGCTTTAATAATCAAAAAGTGTTTTTATTAGCAGGTGGTCTAGACCGAGGTAATTCGTTTGATGAATTAGTAGGTGCTATCCGTGGTTTAAAAGGTTTATTCGTTTTCGGTGAAACAAAAGAAAAATTGGTGACGGCTGGCGAAAAAGCAGGCATCACACAAATTAAGCAGTTTAACAGTTTAACTGAGGCGACCAATTATGCATATCACTTAGCACAGCCGGAAGATACGATTCTTTTATCTCCAGCTAATGCGAGCTGGGATCAGTATAAGACGTTTGAAATTCGAGGCGACGAATTTATCAGCCTTTTTGAACATTTTAAACAAGAAGAAGCCAAGTAGAACAAAAAAATTTTAGCAATCGCGCTAGCTTTGAGTGCTATTTAATTTAATAGATGCTTTAGCTTTCTGCAGTGCATTAGCATTGTCCTTTCATTTGGCGTTCATATAGTTTTTCTGAGCACAAATGGTCCTCAAAGCTTTTTAGAAAAGGAAACGATTAATATGAGAATTTTAGTAACAGGCGGTGGAACAGGTGGTCATATCTATCCAGCACTTGCATTCATTAATTATGTCAAAAAAACTTATCCTGATACGGTATTTTTATATGTTGGTACGGATAAAGGGCTGGAACAAAAGATAGTGCCAAAAGCGGGAATTCCTTTTAAAACGATTGAAATTCAAGGCTTTAGGCGTTCACTCAGCCCGCAAAATTTAAAAACGGTCTATCTATTTCTAAATAGCCTTAGGCATGCTAAAAAAATGATTCAAGATTTTAAACCTGATATTGTGATTGGGACTGGCGGCTATGTTTCCGGTCCAGTTGTTTATTCGGCGGCTAAATTAAAAATTCCCACCATTATTCATGAGCAAAATAGTGTCGTTGGGGTCACTAATAAATTTTTGAGCCGATATGTCAGCAAAATTGCGATTAGTTTTAAGGAGGCGGCTTCAGCATTTCCAAAGGATAAGGTTATTTTAACTGGTAATCCACGAGCGCAGGACGTGGCTGAAACTCAAAAAACAAAGGCATTAGAAAGCTATGGCTTAGACTCCAACCGCAAAACCGTTGTAGTATTTGGTGGTTCAAGAGGTGCTCTAAAAATTAACCAAGCAATTGTTTCAGCGATTCCAGAACTTGATCGTTTTGATTATCAACTGCTGTATGCTTCAGGTGAGCGTTATTTTGATGAATTTAAAGCTGATTTTGAACGTGCCAATCAGTTGGCTAACGTTAAAATTGTACCATATATTGATAATATGCTAGATGTTTTAGCAAGTGCTAGTCTTTTAGTCGGCCGTGCTGGCGCGACTACGATTGCTGAGTTTACCAGTCTAGGTCTACCTGCAATTTTAATTCCAAGTCCGTATGTAACAGCTGATCACCAAACCAAAAATGCAGAAAGCTTGGTTAAGGTCGGCGCTGTTAAAATGATTAAAGATAATGAATTAACGGGTCGAAGCTTAGTTGATATGATGAATCAAGTTTTAATTAATGAAGATGAATATCAAAAAATGTCGGAAGCCTGCTTGGCAGAGGGTCATCCTCACGCTTCTGCAGAGTTAATGGCAATCGTTCATCAATTGATTAAATAATAGAGAAAGGAGATGGTTATCAATGCCAGAATTACCAGAGGTTGAGGCGGTAAAAGAAGGACTCAACCAATTGATTCGTCATAAGACTATTCAATCAGTTGATGTTTTATGGGATAACCTAATCCTTGGCGATTCAACTCGCTTTAAACAAATGCTAGTCAATCAGCAAATCGAAACGATTGGTCGAAGAGGCAAGTTTTTAATTATCAATCTGACTGATTTTCAGTTAATCAGCCATCTGAGAATGGAAGGTAAATATGATTATTATCGCACGGAGATACCAAGCAGTAAGCACAATCATGTTTTCTTTCATTTTATCGATGGTACTAGCCTAGTGTATAACGATGTCCGTAAATTTGGTCGATTGCAATTGGTCAATAAAGGTATGGCACTTGAACAACCAAATCTTAGGAAACTGGGACCTGAACCTCTAGGCGACGCCTTTACCTTGAATTACTTTATTCACGCCCTCAAAAAATCGCGAGGTCTTTTAAAGCCTGTCTTGTTAGCGCAAAATATTGTCGTTGGATTGGGTAATATCTATGTTGATGAAAGCCTATGGCAGGCTCAGCTACATCCGAAGCGTGCAGCGAATCAATTAACTAATAAGGAATACCAACGCCTGCACCAAGCAATCATCTCAGTTTTATCGCTTGCTGTTGAAATGGGCGGCTCAACCATTAGAACCTATAAAAATGCGCTTGGAGAAGCTGGACAATTTCAGCAACATTTACATGTTTATGGTCGAACAGGCTTACCCTGTGATCGCTGTGGTCAGCCGATAGAAAAAATTAAACTTAATGGTCGGGGGACACATTTTTGCCCACGCTGTCAGTCATTAAACAATGATTTTCTTGATAGTTAGTATTTTCAAAATCATTCTTTTTAAAGCTAGCCGATGGTGTCAGCGATTCTAGGAGGAGCTATGGTTTATTGTGTTGGTTTAACTGGGGGTATTGCCACAGGCAAGTCAACGGTTGCTCAGTTCATATCGAAATATTATCCAGTCATTGATGCTGATCAGATTGTTTTTGAGATGCAGCAAAAAGGTGGGACTGCACTGGAATTAATTGTGGCTCAGTGGGGCGTAAATATTTTGACTGATGATGGCGCGTTGGATCGTGCGAAATTGGCTAAGATTATTTTTAGCGATGCTAATGAGCGCCATAAACTAGACGAATTACTTGGCCCCTTAATTCGACTTGAAATTGAACGCCAAATTGCAAAACATCAAGCGGATGCCTTGATTTTTGTTGACATTCCACTTTTATATGAAAAAAATTATCAAGCTTTGCTAGATGAAATTTGGGTGGTTTATTTACCCGAATCAATTCAGCTGGATCGCTTAATGAAACGCAATCATTTGTCTGAAGTGGCGGCAAAAGAACGAATCGCTACTCAGCTTTCGATTGAAAAAAAAGCAAAATTAGCAGATGTATTGATTGATAATTCGCAATCAATTGTTAAAACAGAATTGGCTGTAATGGCTGAACTTAAGAGATTGGAGGTGAACCGATTGAAGTAAATTGGAAACAAAACTTATGGATTGCTTGGATTGGTACATTCTTTACAGGTGCTAGCTTTAGTTTAGTAATGCCGTTTATGCCGATTTATATTGAAAAATTAGGCGTTCCCAAAAATAAAGTTGAGCTATATTCTGGGTTAGCAATTAGTATTTCAGCGTTAGCTTCAGGATTAGTTGCTCCAATCTGGGGGAGACTTGCCGATCAAAAGGGTCGAAAATTGATGATGATTCGAGCTAGCTTTGTCATGACCTTTACGATGGGTGGGCTAGCATTTGTGCCAAATGTTACTTGGCTTTTAATTTTACGCTTATTAAATGGTTTATTTGCAGGCTATATTCCCAACGCAACTGCTTTGATTGCTTCTCAAACACCAAAAGAAAGATCTGGCTATGCACTCGGTACCTTGTCAACCGGTCTGGTCGGTGGTACTTTATTAGGGCCATTACTTGGTGGTGTTTTGGCACAGGCCTTTGGGATAGAAAATGTCTTTTTAATTACTGGTTTTATGCTATTACTAGTTCTTTTACTTACAATTTTTAAGGTTAGAGAAGACTTTGAGCCAATAAAACGGAGTGAACTACAATCCACGAAAGCAATCTTCCAACAAATTAAATATAAAAACATACTTTTTTCTTTATTTATAACAAGTCTGATTATTCAAGTCGCTGTTCAAAGCATTGCACCGATTTTAACGCTTTATATTCGAGAACTATCAGGCAATCCCGCGAATATCCTATTTGTAAGTGGCTTAATCGTTTCATTAGTTGGTGTTTCGGCGATGATTTCATCTCCTTTCCTTGGTAGACTTGGCGATAAATATGGCAATCACCGTTTATTAGTTGTAGGACTGATATTCTGTCTTTTAGTCTTTTTACCAATGGCCTTTGTTAAAACACCATTTCAGCTTGGCTTTTTACGTTTCCTATTGGGCTTTGGCACAGGTGCGCTCATGCCGAGTGTCAATGCGATTTTGACTAAAATTGTACCAGAAAGTGGGATTAGTCGTATTTTTAGCTATAATCAAATGTTTACGAATTTTGGTCAAGTGATGGGACCACTTGTCGGTTCAATTGTTTCAGGCTATTTTGGCTATGCAAGTGTCTTCATTGTTACTTCAATTATTTTATTGTTCAATGTTATTTTAATTACGATTAATTTTGGAAAACGATTAAAACAGAGGGAAATTATTAACTAATGCGAATAAAAATTAATTTAAAGTGTACAAGCTGTGGTCGGGTTAACTATATTAGCTCAAAAAATAAAGTGAACAATCAAGAAAAAATAGTCACTAAGAAATACTGTCCCAATGAGCGCAAGGTGACAATTCATCGAGAAGTATAAAAAATTATCTTAAATTAATTTTTAATTTTTTAAAAAAGCGTCTTAGCTGTCGAAAATGTGCTATAATTGAAGTCATTTAAGGTGTCTATAATTATTAATTAACTGATAAAAATATCCTTTGATATGGTAATTTTATCAAGTGGGAGGATTACGATAATGGCAATATTAAATCAGGCTGAAGCTCGAGAAGTGCTTTTTCAGGATGCAGAGAAGATTAAACAAATTATTGAAAATAAGAATAATGTTAACTGTATTGCGCAATGTAAAGCGTTCGAAGAAGTTTTAGATACGCATATGTATGGTTTTTCAAAAGAGGTTGATTTCGCAGTACGTTTAAATTTGTTATCACGTGCTGAAGGTCAACAGCTGATGGCTGAATTAGAAAGACAGCTTAATCAAATGTATAATGATATTTATGAGGAGTATGAAGATTAATGCCTAGCTCAAAAATCAAAAAAATACATTTGTTAGACTATTCTATTTTAGTACCCTATTTTGTGCTTTCTTTGATTGGTTTAGTTATGGTTTATTCGTCAACAGGCTCAAATTTAATTGATGCTGGGGCAAATTCGATGACCTCAGTGATTAAGCAATCACTTTTTTGGATTGTGAGCCTCTTTTTAATTTTTATTGTCTATCGGCTAAAATTGACCTTTTTAAAAAATGAATTGGTTATGTTAATTGTGATGCTGGTTGAAGGAGTACTTCTGGTTCTGACTCGATTGTTTGCACAGGTTACTAATGGTGCGGCAGGTTGGTTATACATTGGCAACTTTAGTATTCAGCCCGCCGAGTACTTAAAAATTATCTTAATTTGGTTTCTCGCTTTTGTGTTTTCTCGTCGTCAGGAGAATATTGCTTATGACGGAATGTTTGCGCTGACTAATGGTAAATTAAAGCTAACGGATTGGCGTGTATTGACTGCAATCATGATTTTGCTAGTTGCGATTCAACCGGATATGGGAAATGCAGTTATTTTAATTCTGATTACCCTAGTAATGGTTTTCGCCAGTGGTATCAATTATCGTTGGGCATATTTCACGACTGGATTTGCAGTTATCTTTAGTGTTGTATTTATTAAGTTTGTTGAAATTACTAATGGTAAATTTATTCCGAGATATATTTATGCACGTTTTAATGCTTTTACGAATCCATTTAAGGATTTGCAAGGTGATGGTTTACAGCTCGCAAATTCATATTATGCGATTAATAATGGTGGCTGGTTTGGTAGAGGTTTAGGTAATAGTATTGAAAAAAAGGGCTATTTACCAGAAGCACATACCGATTTTATTTTTTCAATTGTAATTGAAGAGCTTGGTTTGCTAGGTGGTATTTTAATCTTAGTCATCCTGATTTTCCTAATTTTGAGGATTATTCAAGTTGGTATCAGAAGCTATGATCCTTTTAATTCAATGATGGCTATCGGGATTGGCGGTATGTTTTTAATTCAACTCTTTATTAATTTGGGTGGTATTTCAGGCTTGATTCCAAGTACAGGTGTTACCTTCCCGTTTCTTTCACAGGGCGGAAATAACTTACTGGTTTTAGGCGTCGCAGTCGCTTTTGTTTTAAATATATCGGCTAGCGAGAAGAAAGAGAGAATTCTCTATAATAGTGGTTATCTTAATAGTGAATATTAATTATAAAAGACAGCTCATGTGATGATTACATGTGCTGTTTTTTTTTGAATCGCCGATTCATTCTTGGCAAGATTGGGATATTTACCCAAAAATGATTGAAGTGCTACCAATAATCCAATCATTCTTTCGTTAATGGCTAATCGCGACCTAGTTATTTATGACGGTAGTGTCACTCATACTCGCCTTGTTCCTTGTTAACTATTCTCTGTCAAAAGCGAACAGCTTATTATTTTTTTGCTAAATTTTCGGAAAATTTAAACATTTTCATAATAAGTTTGATAAAATAGAAAAAGCAATGAAATTAATGATTATATCAGCCTGAATTGACGACATTCAAAATCGGATTGTTATAATTGATTGATAATGGTTTCTATATTTTTTTATTTTATTAAAAAAACTAATAAAATAAAATTCGTTAATTAATAATTGATAAAGCAGAGTTTATTGTTTGTATTAATTTTAATTTAGTTTTATATTTACTATTACGATTATCTTTAAATATTAAATGCTGTGGAGGAGTACACTTGATGAAAAAAGTTTTAGTCGCCAATCGTGGCGAAATCGCAATTCGAGTATTTAGAGCATGTAGTGAACTAGGTATTAAGACAGTCGCTGTTTACGCTCAAGAAGATGAGTATTCAGTTCATCGTTTTAAAGCCGATGAAGCTTACTTGATTGGTGAAGGTAAGAAGCCGATTGATGCGTATTTGGATATTGAGTCTATTATTCAAGTTGCCAAGGATTCTGGTGCCGAAGCAATCCATCCAGGCTATGGCCTCCTTTCAGAAAATATTGATTTTGCAAGACGGGTAGAAGAAGAAGGCTTGACTTTTATCGGACCTAGTCTACATCACTTAGATATTTTTGGTGATAAAATTAAGGCAAAGGAAGCTTCAGTAGAGGCTGGTGTGCAATCTATTCCTGGTACTGACGGTCCTGTTGAGAGCGTTGAGGAAGTTTTAGAATTTGGTAGTACGTTTGGCTATCCAATTATGATTAAAGCAGCACTCGGTGGCGGTGGTCGCGGTATGCGTGTTGCGCATAATGAAGACGAAGCGCGTGATGGCTATGCGCGTGCTAAAAGTGAGGCAAAGTCAGCCTTTGGTAATGATGAGGTTTATGCTGAAAAATACATCAGCAATCCAAAACATATTGAAGTTCAAATTTTAGGTGATAAGCATGGTAATGTTGTACATTTATATGAACGTGATTGTTCTGTACAACGTCGCCATCAAAAAGTAGTCGAGGTTGCACCTAGTATTTCTTTAGGTGAAAAGCTACGTCACCAAATTTGCGATGCAGCTGTTCAATTAATGACACACGTTGGCTATATCAATGCTGGTACAGTTGAATTTCTGGTTGAGGGTGAAAACTTCTATTTTATTGAAGTTAATCCACGTGTTCAAGTTGAGCATACCATTACTGAAATGATTACGGGTGTTGATATCGTCACAGCCCAAATCTTAATTGCTGAAGGTAAGGATTTGCATCGAGATATTGAAATTCCTGAACAAAGTAAAATTCCATTACTTGGTGCTTCAATCCAATGCCGGATTACAACAGAAGACCCACAGAATAACTTTTTGCCAGATACAGGTAAAATTGATACTTATCGCTCACCAGGTGGCTTTGGTGTACGTCTAGATGTCGGAAATGCCTATTCTGGTTATGAAGTAACACCTTTCTTTGATTCATTACTTGTTAAGGTGATTACTCATGCCAAAACATTTAAAGAAGCAATTAAAATTATGGAACGTTGCTTACGTGAGTTCCGTATTCGTGGCGTTAAAACGAATATTCCATTCTTGCAAAATGTGATTCAGTCACCAGAATTTGTTTCGGGTGATGCTAAGACGACCTTTATTGACCAAACACCAAGTCTATTTAAGTTTTCTCGAGTACGTGACCGTGGTAATAAAACCATGAAGTACATTGGTAATATTACTGTTAATGGCTTCCCAGGAATTGAAAACAGAACGAAGAAGCATTATGCAGAACCGAGAATTCCAAACGATTTAAATATTAAAAAAATTGAAACAGCAAAAAATGTTCTAGATGAAGCTGGAGCAGATGCAGTTGTTGATTTTGTTAAGGATCAAAAAAATGTGCTCCTAACTGATACAACTTTCCGCGATGCACATCAAAGCTTGCTTGCGACTCGTGTTCGTACAAATGAATTTAAGAGAATTGCTAAAGTAACAGGAGAAGGAATTCCAGAATTGTTCTCATCTGAAATGTGGGGTGGCGCTACCTTTGATGTTGCCTATCGTTTCTTAAGTGAAGATCCATGGGAAAGATTGCGTGTCCTAAGAAAATTAATGCCAAATACGCTGTTCCAAATGTTATTTAGAGGCTCTAATGCTGTTGGTTATCAAAACTATCCTGATAATGTGCTTGAAGCCTTCATTAAAGAGTCTGCAAAACAAGGAATTGATGTTTTCCGTATCTTTGATAGCTTAAACTGGGTACCTCAGATGGAAAAATCAATCCAAGCTGTTCGGGATACAGGCAAGATTGCCGAAGCAACAATTTGTTATACAGGTGATATTCTAGACCCAAGTCGTCCTAAGTATTCAATTTCTTACTATAAGGACTTAGCTAGAGAATTAGAAAAAACAGGTGCACACATTATTGCAATCAAGGATATGGCTGGTTTATTGAAACCTCAGGCTGCTTATCGCTTGATTAGTGAATTAAAAGAGGCCGTTGATGTACCAATTCATTTACATACGCATGATACTGCTGGTAATGGTATCATTACTTATTCTGCGGCGGTCAAAGCAGGTGTTGACATCGTTGATGTGGCGATGGGTGCAATGAGTAGTGGTACAAGTCAACCAAGCCTAGGCAGTTTATACTATGCTCTATTAAATGGTGGTCGTGCACCAGAAATTGATATGAAGAATGTGCAAAAAATCAATCATTATTGGGAAGATGTGCGTCAGTATTATCGTCCATTTGATAATGGTTTGACTAGTCCTTCGACTGAGGTTTATCTGCATGAAATGCCGGGTGGACAATATTCTAACTTGCAGCAGCAAGCTAAAGCAGTTGGCCTAGGTCATCAATTTGATGAAATTAAAGAAATGTATCATACAGTTAATATGATGTTTGGAGATATTATCAAAGTAACCCCTTCTTCTAAGGTAGTCGGCGACATGGCGCTCTTTATGGTACAAAATAATTTGACTGAACAAGATATTTACGATAATGGTGCTAGCTTGAGCTTCCCAGAATCTGTTGTTAGCTTCTTTAGAGGTGATTTAGGACAGCCTGTTGGTGGCTTCCCTAAAAAATTACAAGAGATTATTCTTAAAGGTAAGGCGCCATTAGATGATCGTCCAGGTAAATTTGCGACACCTGTTAATTTTGATGAAGTTTCTGAATTATTAAAAGAAAAAATTGGTTATACACCAAGTCAAGCAGAAGTACTAAGCTACTTGATGTATCCACAAGTATTCTTGGATTATACAAAAATGCAGGAACAATACGGTACTGTTACCTTGTTGGATACACCAACATTCTTTAAGGGTATTCGCCTTGGTGAAACAGTTGAAGTTGAGATTGAATCAGGTAAAAACTTAATTATCCGTCTTGATGAAATTGGTGAGCCTGATTTAGAAGGCAATCGTGTACTATTCTTTAATTTAAACGGTCAACGTCGAGAAATCGTAGTTAAGGATAATAATGTCAAATCAAGTGTTGTTGCTAAGCGCAAAGCTGAGCCAACAAATCGAGAACAAATCGGTGCGACAATGCCAGGTTCAGTGCTTCAAATTAATATCAAAAAAGGTGATAAAGTTCGTAAAGGACAAGCCTTGATGGTCACAGAAGCGATGAAAATGGAAACAACAATTGAAGCCCATTTCGATGCTGAAATCGTAGCTATCTATGTAGAAGAAGGCGAAGCAATTACCGCCGGTGATTTGTTGATTGAACTGAACGAGCTATAAGCGTTATTCTAGTTTATTGACCGTTAATTTCGATAGATTTGTAAGTAGAATTGATAGTTTTTACACGCAAAAATGAAAGATTTTGGTTAAAATGAAATTTATCAATTTTTATAGAAATTGATAAATCAAAAAAGAACAAAATACCATTTTTGCGTGAAAAGGAGAGAGAATGTAGCAAAACCCGATTAGAAAGCTTCTTCTTCTAATCAGGTTAAGCGAAATTTCTCTCGACGTGCTGGTGATTTGTTGATTGAACTGAACGAGCTATAAACGTTATTCTAAATTATTGAATTGATTAGAACAAAAAATCTTTGAGATAATTTTGTATGGATTTCTAAAAGTTAGATTTTGGTCTAACTTTTGGAGTCACTACATTTTTTATCTCATTTTTATACTGTTTAAATGACACTACCTTTTTTATGTTTTTATTTTTTATTAATTAAGATACTGGAACTCGGCTATATTGACGATTTTTGATGCTTATATTTACTTTTTATATCTCTGGAGCATAGCAGAAGGCAAGATACGGCTATTAGCCTTGATATTTATTTGAGTGATATGCATCATGGTGACCAATTAGAAGTAAAAAGTTTGATTGCTTTAGACTGATAATGTAAAAATGCAGAAAATAGCTAAAATTATCAAAGTTTTTAAGGGTTTAAGGTTGAACATTTGGAAAATTAAGTTATAATAGAAAAAGTGAAGATTAGAGATAATGACCTTTTATGCGGTAAAACTAATCTCAACTACTATTTTTTTAACCACAGGAGGTTTTTTACAAAATGGCAAAAGAAAAATATGATCGCAGTAAACCACACGTTAATATTGGTACTATCGGACACGTTGACCATGGTAAAACTACGTTAACAGCTGCAATCTCTAAAGTATTAGCTGATGCACAAGGTAAACAAGCAACTGACTTTGCTTCTATCGATGCTGCACCAGAAGAACGTGAACGCGGTATTACAATCAACACTGCTCACGTTGAATATGAAACAGCTAAACGTCACTATGCGCATATCGATGCTCCAG
The DNA here is from genome assembly GCA_022484805.1 of Streptococcaceae bacterium. Taxonomy (GTDB): domain Bacteria; phylum Bacillota; class Bacilli; order Lactobacillales; family Streptococcaceae; genus MMGLQ5-1. Next base: position 114,025 of record JAKVKP010000003.1, on the reverse strand, counting down.
GTCACGCGGACTACGTTAAAAACATGATCACTGGTGCGGCTCAAATGGACGGTGCAATCTTAGTAGTATCTGCTACAGATGGTCCTATGCCACAAACACGTGAACATATCCTTTTATCTCGTCAAGTAGGTGTTAAATACCTTATTGTTTTCTTAAACAAAGTTGACTTAGTAGACGACGAAGAATTATTAGAATTAGTTGAAATGGAAGTTCGTGACTTATTATCTGAATACGATTTCCCAGGCGACGATACTCCAGTTATCGCTGGTTCAGCTCTTGGTGCACTTAATGGTGAACAACAATGGGTTGATAAAGTTATGGAATTAATGGACACTGTTGATGAATATATTCCAACTCCAGAACGCGATACTGATAAACCATTATTAATGCCAGTCGAAGATGTATTCTCAATTACTGGTCGTGGTACAGTTGCTTCAGGCCGTATTGACCGTGGTCAAGTTAAAACTAATGATGAAATCGAAATCGTTGGAATTGCTGAAAAAACACTTAAAGCAGTTGTTACTGGTATTGAAATGTTCCGTAAAACATTGGATTACGGTGAAGCTGGCGATAACGTAGGTATTCTTTTACGTGGTATCCAACGTGATCAGGTTCAACGTGGTCAAGTTATTGCGAAACCGGGTTCAATTACACCTCATACTAAATTTAAAGGTGAAATCTACGTATTATCTAAAGAAGAAGGTGGACGTCATACACCATTCTTTACTAACTACCGTCCTCAGTTCTACTTCCGTACAACTGACGTAACTGGTAATATTCAATTACCAGCTGATGTTGAAATGGTAATGCCTGGTGACAACGTTACAATCGACGTTGAATTAATTCACCCAATCGCCGTAGAACAAGGTACTACTTTCTCAATTCGTGAAGGTGGACGTACTGTTGGTTCTGGTATTGTTACTGAAATCGAAGCTTAATTTTAAATTTTGCTTTTCAAACCGTTTAGGCTTTATTGTCTAAGCGGTTTTTTTTGCGCTTGACAGTTCATTGAAACGTTGGCTATAGTGGAAGAATAGTGATGAAAAGGGTTACTTGATGGATTAGGAGCATTAGAAAATGGCAAAACAGCATAAATTACGGTTAACATTGTTGATTTTTTTAATATTTATTTCACTTGGTCTACCAGACTCAATTATGGGAAGTGGTTGGCCGAGTATTCGTACGGATTTTAATTTACAAGCAAGAGATATTAGTATTTATACCTCTGTCGGCTTGGTTTTTTCAATTATTACAAGTTATTTCTATCCGTTTTTGACTAAATATTTAAGTTTAAAGCAAATTATTACCTTGAGTATTGGTTCAGTAGTAGTTGGACTTGGGATTATCAGTATTGTTCCTAATGCCTTATTATTATTCTTGGCATTTCCCTTTTTAGGGATGGGGCAGGGTGCAATTGATGTTGCAGTTAATATTTTTGCAGCAAAAAATTTTTCTAAGCGTCTAATGAGCTTTTTGCATGGCTTTTATGGTGTGGGTGCGAGTTTATCAAGTATGTTCGTAGCAATTTTTTTGAAAACGACTTTTGGTTGGCGTGGAGCTACCTTAGCTATTTTAATCTGTCAGCTAGCTATTCTATTGCTGGTTATGTTAAATGGCAAGCTCTTTGCTGAGGACAGACAAGTGGCTGATGCGACTCAAAAAATGGCTAAAATTGTGCTTAATTTCCGTCATTATCTAGGTCCGTTATTCTATCTGTTCTATGGTATCGAATTAGTCGTGGGCAGCTTCTTATCGACTTACATGAAGGAAGTGCATCATTTTTCAACGTCAGAATCAGCTGCGATGACAGCATTATTTCTATTGTCATTGACTTTAGGGCGGTTTACTAATGGCTTGATAACCAATCGTTTAACTGAGGCACGTATTTTACAATTTCAATTTCTCTGTGCGTTTGCAGGGATTCTATTATTGTCTATACAACCAGCTTTAGCAGCATTTTTAATTGGCTATGGCTTCTCCGTACTCTTTCCAATGATGATGAGCATGCCACATCAATATTACGAGGAAGCGATCGCTAATCGCATTGTAAATTTACAGATGACCTTTGCAAATATTGGTATTTTAATCATGCCAGTTCTTTTTGGCTTCATAATTCAGTCAATTGGCTTTCAGTATTTTCCATTATTATTGAGTCTCAATATTATAATTCTCATTTTAATTGTTTTAGGTATTATGAGGGAAAAGAACTAGCTATTTTTGATTAATTTATTTACATATTAATTTATAACGGTTTCTTATCATTTAGATTGGTTTGAGAATTGACTTATTCATGCTAGAATAATATTATAAGTAAAAATGATTGCTAGCTGCTTTGTTGAAAAATAATCCGTAGATTAGATTGGAGTGAATAGATGAAAAAAAGAACGAAATTTGGTTTGGTTGTTGGCACATCTGCTTTGATAACGGGAATTGCCGTTTATCAAGTAAAGCAGAGGGCAAAGCGACAACGTGCAAAGGCACTTGAAAAAATGAATCGTTACTTTGATGATCAAGGTGTAATTGTAACTTCATGGATTTATGAAGAAGTTGCACTAGATGAAAATACACCAATCTTTAAAGGTGGAATTATTGTTGAAGTAGATCATGAGCCGCAAACCTTCGAATTTACCATTAATGCAAATACACTAGAAATTATTGGAATTGAGGCAGTTAAGGATGATTAAACCAAAATCATATGAAGAAATTGCACAGTATATTGAAAAAGGACAAAATATTTTATTTTTTACTGCAGATTGGTGTGGTGATTGTCGCTTTATTAAGCCATTAATGCCAGAAATTGAAGCAGAGCATCCAAAATTTAACTTTATTGAAATTGATCGTGATCAATTTATGGATTTAGCTGTTAAATGGGATATATTTGGTATTCCAAGCTTTGTTGTGATTAAAGACGGCAAAGAGATTGGTCGTTTAGTTAATAAGGCGCGTAAGACGAAAGCAGAAATAACAAAATTTATTGAAGAATTGGGAGTCGAATAAACCGTGATTGTAACTTATAATCCTGATCATGTTGGGGATGTTTTAATGGTGATTGTGGCTAATGATCAAAAAGAGGCCGTTGATTTTGAAAGAAAAGGTGATGTTGCACGTATTTTCATTCAAGCATCCAATCAGACAGTTGGTTGGAATCTATTTAATGCGAGTGAATATTTAGCTGATTTGTCAGGAAACGGTCAAATTAGCTTGAATGAAGCACAGTTTTCACAAATCAATCAATTATTAAAAAATAGTGGTTTTTCAGAGCAATTAACGGAGGATTATCAACCGAAAATTGTTATTGGCTATGTTGAGTCGCTTGAATCACATCCAGATAGTGATCATTTAAATATTGCTAAAGTTTCAATTGGACAAGAAGTTTTACAAATTGTTGCGGGTGCGCCAAATATTGAGCAAGGACAAAAGGTAGTGGTCTGCCGTGATGGTGCAATGCTACCGAATGGTACCTTAATTTTTTCAGGTGAGCTGCGAGGCGTAAACAGTGAGGGTATGTTAGCGGCAGCACGTGAATTATCTTTACCAAATGCACCGCAAAAGCGTGGTATTCTGGTGTTACCAAACGAGGTTGAAGTCGGCATTCCATTTGATGCTGAAGCACATTGGCACTCGAATTAATCTTATTGTGACTAACCGTTTGTTTCTGATTTTTAGTAAAATAAATAATTTAATACGATTTAAAAAACGAACTGACATCGTTAAATACGGCATCAGTTCGTTTTTTAAGTATATTAAGACGAAAAGCCAATTAGGTAATCATCATCATTCATTGCTTCAACCTCACCAAGTAAGTAGCCATTACCAACTTGAGAGAAGAAGTCGTGGTTGCTAGTTCCTGTAGAGATACCGTTCATGACGATTGGATTAACGTCTTGATCAGTATCTGGGAATAATGGATCTTGGCCGAGATTCATCAAGGCTTTATTGGCATTATAACGTAAGAAGGTCTTAACCTCTTCGGCCCAGCCAATTTCACCATAAAGCTCTTCTGTATAAGCCTCTTCATTTTCATAAAGCTCATAAAGTAAATTATACATCCAATCCTTCAGTTTTTCTTGCTCATCCTCAGCTAAATCGAAGAAGCCAAGCTGAAATTTATAGCCAATATAAGTACCGTGAACTGATTCGTCACGAATAATCAATTTAATGATTTCAGCAACGTTTGCTAGCTTATTATTTCCCAAGTAGTAAAGTGGCGTATAAAAGCCGGAATAGAAGAGGAAGGTCTCCAGAAAAACGCTAGCGACTTTCTTTTCTAAGGCAGAGCCAGTTTTGTAAATTTCATTAACGATCTTAGCCTTTTTTTGAAGATAAGGATTAGTATGTGTCCATTCAAAAATTTCATCAATTTCTTTTTTGGTATTCAAGGTTGAGAAGATTGAAGAATAGCTCTTTGCATGCACACTTTCCATAAATTGGATATTATTGAAAACGGCTTCCTCATGAGGTGTACGGATGTCACGTCTCAACGCTTCAATTCCTGATTCAGATTGAACAGTGTCTAGTAAGGTTAATCCGCCAAAGACATGGGCAACTAAATCTTTTTCTTGCTGCGATAATTTACGCCAATCATCCAAGTCGTTAGATAATGGAATTCGAGTATCTAACCAGAATTGCTCGGTCAACTTTTCCCAAGTGGACTTATCAATATTATCTTCAATTTCATTCCAGTTAATTGCTGTATAGTAAGTTTCTTTTAAATTAACTTCGCTCATAATATCTCCTAAAACTACTGATTGTTAATTGCTAAATGGTACAGCTTTCACATTGGTTTGCGCCAATTTCACCGCCATCATCTGTAAAGGTACGGATATAGTATATTGATTTGATACCCTTATAGTAGGCATAATTTCTCAAAATATTGAGATCACGTGTTGTTTGCTTTGTACCTGTTTTCCATTCATAAATACCCTTAGGAATTTCGCTACGGATAAATAAGGTTAGTGATAAACCTTGGTCAACATGCTCTGTAGCCGCTGCATAAACATCGATTACTTTACGCATATCCATATCATAAGCAGAAGTATAGTAGCTCATCGTGTCATTATTTAGAAATGGTGCAGGATAGTAAATTTTACCAATTTTTTTCTCTTGTCTTTCTTCAATTCGTTGTGTAATCGGGTGAATCGAAGCAGAAGTATCATTAATATACGAAATAGAGCCATTTGGTGCCACTGCAAGTCGATTTTGATGATATAAGCCGTCTTTTTGAATTGCGTCTCTCAAAGCTTCCCAATCCTCTACGGTAGGAATGTGATGTCCTTCGAATAATGATTGGACAATTTCTGATTTTGGTACATAATCACCGTTAAGATACTTTTCAAAATAACTACCGTCGGCATATTTTGATTTTTCGAAGCCAACAAAGCTTTCATGGCGTTCCTTGGCAATTTGATTGGAAGCAACTAAGCTCCAGTAGTTTAAAAGCATAAAGTAGATGCTTGTAAATTCAACAGATTCAGCAGAGCCATATTCAATTTGATTTTTGGCAAGGAAAGTGTGTAAGCCCATCGCACCTAAACCAATTGTATGTGCCTCATGATTACCCTTTTGGATACTAGGTACTGCATCAATATTAGAATGATCAGTAACGTAGGTTAAAGCGCGAACCATTGTATCAATTGATTTACCAAAATTAGGTGAGTCCATTAAGTTAACAATATTTGTTGAACCAAGGTTACAAGAAATATCTGTACCCATTGTCAGGTATTCTTGACTATCAGAAATAAGGCTTGTTTTTTGAACCTGCATGATTTCTGAGCAAAGATTACTCATGACAATTTTGCCATCAATAGCGTTAGCCTTGTTAGCAGTATCAATATTGATGACATAAGGATAACCAGATTCCTGTTGCAGTTTAGAAATTTCCTGTTCAAGCTCGCGAGCAGAAATTTTCTTCTTACGAATATCTGGATTGGCAACTAAATTGTCGTATTCCTTGGTGATATCAATGTAGTTAAAAGGCACACCGTAGACACGTTCAACAGAATATGGTGAAAATAAATACATTTCCTTGTTTTCACGTACAAGCTCATAAAACTTATCTGGAATTGTCACGCCAAGTGATAAGGTTTTTACCCGAACCTTTTCATCAGCATTTTCTTTTTTTGTAGAGAGAAATGCTAAAATATCTGGATGGAAGACGCTTAAATAAACGACACCAGCTCCTTGACGTTGACCGAGTTGATTGGAATAAGAGAAGCTATCCTCAAATAATTTCATGACTGGTACAACACCACTTGCAGCTTCTTCAATACCTTTAATTGGGCTACCAGCCTCGCGGAGATTAGACAATGAAATGCCAACGCCACCGCCAATACGAGAGAGCTGAAGAGCAGAATTAATACTCCTACCAATTGAATTCATATCATCAGTCACTTGGATTAAAAAGCAAGAAACCAATTCGCCACGACGTTTACGACCGGCATTTAGAAATGATGGTGTTGCAGGCTGGTAGCGCTGATGAATCATTTCATCTGCTAAATCTAAAGCCAAGGCTTCATCACCATTCGCAAAGTAGAGCGCATTGAAAATCACCCGATCTTCAAGTGTTTCCAAATATTGTTCATTATCATTAGTCTTTAAGGCATACTGTGAATAGAATTTATAAGCAGCCATGAATGATTTAAACTGGAACTGACTTTGATAAACAGTTTGAAAAATTTTTTTGATAAATTCAGCCGTATATTGCTTTAAAAATTCAGTTTCAATATAGTCTTGTTCAACTAGGTAGTCCAATTTCTCTGCCAAGGTATCAAAAACAAGTAAATTTGGCTTAACATTCTCATTTAAGAAGGCTGTCAAGGCTTCTTTGTCTTTGTGTAATGGTATTTGACCATTAATTGGTCGGTTGATTTCATTATTTAATCTGAAATAGGTTACATTTTCTAGTTTTTTTAAACTCATAAGCATTCACTTTCCATATTATTAATAATTGTCTGGACATTTGCTACATCAGTTGGGGTACCACTAAATTCAAGACCATAAAGAAGGGGTAAATCGTACTCGCTTGCCAAATCTTTTGCCGTATAAATGAATAAATCAGCAAAATTTTTATTGCCAGTACCAATAATTCCTTTACAATAGGCTAGATTAGATTCAAACTCTAAAAACTGGTTAGCAATCTCGGTCATGTCTGAATCATAGGTTGGTACAATCAAAATGAAATTGTGGTTAACAGTTAAAAAAGGATTGCTAGAAATATCTAAGCTAGCAAATCCTAATTTATTGACGAATCGTCTTGTTTGACCTGTTAAAGAAAAAAAAATAATTTCCATTATGCAAGTAATTCTTTTAACTCATTTGGACGGAAACCTGAAAAAGTCTTGTTACCAGCTTCAATAACGGGCAAAGCTTGGAAACCAAGGCCTTTGACATAATCAATCATTTCAGGCTGCTCTTCCACATTAATTTCTGTATAGTTAACATGCTTGTCATCTAAAAATCTTTTTACCATCTTACATTGCATGCAGTTTACTTTTGAGAATACTTTAATATCGTTCATTTTATATCACCTCTAAAATTTATTAACTGTACTTAGTCTAATGTTTCTAGTGTCTGATGTCAATAAGAAAACACTATATATTGTGTTAAAATTTTTAATTGGAACTAAATGTTGTGGTAAATCGCGATTTATAAGACTTTCAAGACTTTTTTATTTGGTGTTAATTTATGTTTTCACCCTATCTTCTATATTAAATTCTTTTTTGAGATATATTTGTAACAATAGTTATTTTAAATGAGCATATAATTTGACATTTTGTTATATTTCTAAAAAAAAATTCAGCTAATTCGTAAGAAGTCTTGCAAAAGTGTTCAAGTGTGCTAAAATGTAGCTGGTTGAGAATGATTATCATAATCGGAAGGCTGATGGGGACTTATGAATTTATCAGAAGTAAAATTAAATCAAACTTATTTTATTAAAAGCTTAAAAGGCGAAAAAGAAATTGCCAAACATTTGGGAAATTTAGGAGCAAAAAAGGGAGAACGTGTTACTTTAATTTCTCATGATAAAGGCAATACAATTATTTTAATTGGCAATGCTCGAATTGCTGTTGATTCAAAATTATTAGAAATGATTGAAATTAGCGAAGAAGCTTTAAAAAATCAAACCGAGGTACTTTTAAATCACGTGCCAGTGGGTTCATCGGGTATTGTGACTGCAATTGAAGGTGCTGGTGCTGTTAAAAGACGATTAATGGATATGGGTATCACCAGAGGCACCAAACTTTTTATTCGCAAGGTTGCACCGCTTGGTGATCCAGTTGAAATCCATTTAAGAGGCTATGAATTGACGCTTAGAAGAGAAGAAGCGGCTTTGATTCATATTGCAAATGTTGAAAAAAATTAATATCTCAATTTTAGCTTTGAAATTAACTGATAGCCTCTTTAACTTCTTATAGTAGAAACTGAAGTTATCGCATTGTCATTTCATCAAGTGAAAGGAAGTTTATATTTTGGTAAAACATATAGCATTAGCGGGGAATCCAAATTCAGGTAAAACGACGCTATTTAATCTGCTAACTGGTTCAAAGCAAAGAGTGGGTAACTGGCCAGGTGTGACTGTTGAAAGAAAAACAGGCGAATATAAAAAAGATCGCAAACTATTGATTCAGGATTTACCGGGGATATACTCGCTATCACCCTATACACCAGAGGAAATTGTTTCGCGAGATTACCTAATTAATGATCAACCCGATGTCATTTTAGACGTTGTTGATGCAACTAACTTGGAGCGTAATTTATATTTAACAATTCAATTGCTTGAGACTGGATTACCCGTAGTGATTGCTTTGAATATGTCTGATATTCTTGAAAAAACAGGTAAAACGATTAATACAGAGAAATTATCCTATGCCACTGGTGTACCTGTTGTTTCAATGAGTGCAATCAAAAATAAAGGCGTCGATAAAGCGATGCAAACGGCTACGAAGCATCAAAAAAATGAAGAACTTATCAATTATGATGCGCGTTTGGAGACGGCTCTTGCTGAAATTATTGATATTTTAGGTAATACAGTACCAACTAAAACAGCAAGATGGTACGCCATTAAATTATTCGAAAGAGACCAAGCCGCACTTAAATCCTTGAATTTATCAAGCCTTCAGAAAAAAGAAATCGAAGATATTATCACGATTACAGAAAATATTTTTAAAGATGATGCAGAGAGCATTGTAATTAATGAACGTTATAACTTTATTAGTGAGATTGTTCAGCTTGCAAGTAGCGATAGTAAGGAGCTACGTTTTAATTTTAGCGATAAAATTGACCGTATTGTAACGAATCGAGTGCTTGCACTGCCGATTTTCGCTTTAATAATGTGGCTTGTTTATTTTGTTTCTATTCAAACTGTCGGTGCACTAGGTACAGATTGGGTTAATGACGTTTTATTTGGTGAATTAGTGCCAGGCTGGGCGAATGGCGCCTTGACTACCTTGAATGTTGCCCCTTGGCTCAATGATTTAGTCATCAATGGGATTATCGCCGGCTGTGGTGCTGTTTTAGGCTTTGTACCACAAATTGCTGTTTTGTTTATCTGTCTTGGTATCTTGGAGGACACCGGCTATATGAGTCGAGTTGCTTTTGTTATGGATCGACTATTTAGACGTTTTGGTCTTTCAGGTAAATCATTTATTCCCATTTTAATTGCGACAGGTTGTGGTGTACCGGGTGTGATGGCAAGTCGGACGATTGAAAGTGAAAAGGATCGCCGGATTACAATTATGGTAACTACTTTTATTCCTTGTTCGGCTAAATTGCCGATTATCGCTTTAATTGCTGGTGCCTTCTTCCCGCATACGACATGGGTCGCACCGAGTGCCTATTTTATTGGTGTTGCTGCAATTATTTTTTCAGGTATCGCCCTTAAAAAATTCCGCTTACTCGCTGGGGAAGTTTCACCATTTATTATGGAATTACCAAGCTACCATATGCCAAAATGGTCAACCGTATTACGTTATTCTTTTGATAAAAGTATGTCCTTTATTAAACGCGCTGGTACCATTATTTTTGTTATGAATGTCTTTATTTGGTTTACTTCTAGTTATAATTTTTCGCTTCAGGCAGTTGAAACGGAGCAATCAATGTTAGCTGGTTTTGGTAAGACCTTGGCACCAATTTTTGCACCTTTAGGCTGGGGAAGCTGGCAAGGTACAGTTGCCTCGATTACAGGCTTACTTGCCAAGGAAACAGTCGTTGGTACCTTTGGCGTTCTGTTTTCTAATTATAGTGAAGTTTCAGAAAATGGTTCAGAGGTTTGGCGACAAATGGCAGCACATTTTACACCATTAGCAGCCTATTCATTACTCGTTTTCAATCTATTATGTGCGCCTTGTTTTGCTGCAATTGGGGCAATTCATCGTGAAATGGGTGATTTGAAATGGACTTTCATTGCAGTAGGCTACCAATGTGGTTTAGCTTATGTTGTCAGTTTTATCATTTATCAATTCGGTTTAGCGATTACAACAAACCACTTGTCTTTCGCCACAATTATTGCAACGATTCTTTTAGGATTTGCCATTTATTTTGTTATTCGTAAACCAAAACAAACAGAAAAACCAATAGTTAATCTTTCATATTCAAAATTATAATAATTTTCAATTATTTATAATATCGAATATTTGACAGTCAAATAGGAAATGCTAGACTAAAGTTAGCATTGGATAAGTCATCAAAAATGGAGGCAGAGGATGAATTTTTCAACATTTATGATTGCTGCGATTATTTTAGCTTTTACAGGCTACCAAGTATATCACCTTTTTAAAAAAAGAGGTCAAGCTTGTAATGATTGTGATTGCGGCTGTTCAGTAAAAAGTCAAACGCAACAACATCACAAATCGAATTAACAGTTAGAATGGAGCGATTTTTGTGGATACAACGAATATTAAATTAGATGATATAACAGATTTTGGAATTGTGCTTGGCTCAGAGACGGCACCTAAGACAATGATTGAATACATTAATTTGCGTTGTCCTTATTGTAAACAATTTTGGAATCAAAATAATACACTGTTAACTGACTCGGTTAAAAATGGTCAATTAAAACTAGTGATTAAGCTATTAGATAAGGTTAAACCAAGCTTACAGCGCGGTAATATCATGCATCATCATGTCAGCCTAGACAATCCGGAGTTGGCTGTAAAGGAAATACAGCAAATTTTTGATACACAGGATGATTGGTCATCACTTTCACTTTCCGAAGTTGCCAGATTTGCTCAAGAAAAATTAGGTTTAAAAGAGCAAATGAATGACCGTTACATTACAAAAATTTTTCGAGAAGCTGAATCGGCTAATGTCGTTTTTGTACCGACAGCAGTTATTGGTGATACTATTTTTGATGAACATTTAGAACAGGAAGAATTGAATTTACTGATTAATCAATAAAAATTAATGGCAGTAAGCCTTGAGCTCGATATTGAGTCTCTAGCTTGCTGCTTATTTTATGTTTAATTTTTAGCAGCTCTAATTTAATGTTTGAATTGCTATTTACCTATGTTTTGTGAAATTAAATGATTTCTGTTAGAATTATAGTAATTGTTATTGATTCATTATACTAAGTTTCACTAATTATTTGCTTTTCAGCAAGTAAAGCTAGAAATAATAAATTAATCAAGGAGAAAGATTATGAATGGTGTAGAAATTGCAGCGATTATTTTTGCAGTCGCTTTTGTAGTGTTGGTATTCTTTATTGTTCAAGTTTTAAGAGAAATAAAAGAAACTGTTGCTAAGGCCAATCAAACGGTTGATGTTTTAAGTAGTGATGCACATGTTCTGATGCATCAAGCAGATGAACTGATGACGAAAACTAATGTGCTCTTAAATGATGTTAATGGAAAAGTTGCAACGATTGATCCTTTATTTGACGCGATTGCTGATCTTTCGGTTACTGTAACGGATTTAAATGATTCAAGTCGCAATTTCGTAACCAAGGTAAGTAGTGCCAAAGGTGCCACTAAAAAAGCAGGTGTTGCAATGGCGCTTGGTAGAACAGGGATGAAGCTGTTTAAGAAAAAAGATACAAGTTCAAAGTCATATAAGTAAATCAGTGATATTTTATTTTTGAGAAAAAGCGAGGGCTAATAATGGCTAAGAAAAAAAGTGGTTTATTATCAGGAATTATTGTGGGTAGTATCATTGGTGGTGTAGGTGCTTATTTGCTTGCTCCAAAAACTTCTGATGCTAGACGGAAAATAACAGAAAAATTAAATGATTTAGTTGAGAATGACTCAGAAAAAGAAGTGAGTCCAGTAGTTAGATATATTAAAGACATTGGGAAAGAAATAAAAATCAGTGCTCAAGATGTTGTGACGGATTTAAAAATTAAAAAGCAAGAGCTGAAAAATGAGCAGGTTGGTTTAATCGAAGCATTTGAAAAAGAAACAAGTGCGATTTCTGAGGCTATGGATCAGGCTAACAATCATGAAATTGTGATTGATGCCGACGAGTTAATTCATAATCATGATAAAGAGTAATTGAAGTTTTGGGTTAATTAAGGTAATAAGACTCAATATCAAATCAGATTGATTTGACTAAATTAATATGGATATTTGGCAGTTGTCTTCAGACGACTGCCTTTTTTTGCCATCAAAAGACTTGCTTTGAATGCTGCAGCTTTAGAAATACTTCAAAATTATGCTTCATATCATGTAAATTGCCCGATGTTTCTCGGAAAGATTGGACTATTTGCAATTAAAAGGGCAATTTTCGCCAGAATGCCCGATGTTTCTCGAAAAGATTGGATTATTTGCAATTATAAGGATGATTTTTGACATAATGCCCAATGTTTCTTGGAAAGATTGGATTATTCGCAAATAAAAAGGTGATTTCATTGTAGGACGATAGATTTTTTTCTATATTTGAATGGATAAATGTTTTGTCAATATTTTAATTTTTATTGACAAAAGGATGCAAAAGGCTTAGAATACTTTTTATGTAAAACGTAATAGTTACGTTTTACATAAAAATATAACAAGTTGAAGATAGCAGATGTAAATATGATTGATTAATTAATATGTTTATATTTTATTTATTAAATAACTGAATAAAAGATAAGAATGTTTAAATTAGCAAAAATAGTTTACAAGTGTTATTAAATCAGCTATCATTGATAATGAGAATCATTCTCAATAACTAAAAAAGAAAGTGAGAGAGTTAAATGGGACAACAGAAGTTAAATGTTAAGGATCTAATTAATATTGGATTATTTACAGCGCTCTATTTTATTTGCTATTTTACTGCAGGAATGACTGGATTTATTCCTGTCATGATGCTATTATTACCATTTTTAATTGGATTAGTTGGCGGCATCCCAATCATGTTATTTTTGACAAAGGTACCAAAATTCGGCGCACTCAGTATCATGGGAATTATTGTTTTATTGTTAATGTTTTTTATGGGACACCCTTGGATGATTTTGGCATTCGGGATACCTGTTGTTTTGTTTGGTGATTGGATTGCAAGTCGAGGTAATTATAAGCAATGGCATTTATTGGTTGCTGGTTATACAATATTTTCTTTATGGCCAATCGGTGCGATGTATCCACTTATTTTTATGAAAGAGACCTATTTAAAATCACTCGAAGGAGGCTACGGTACAGAGTATACTAATGCTTTAGATAATTTGTTCAGCGGAGCAGTTGTTCCTTTCATTGTTATTGGTGGTATTTTAGGTTCAATCTTGGGCGCCTATTTGGGAAGAGCAGTACTAAAGAAGCACTTTAAAAGGGCAGGGATTGCACAATGATTGCAATGCAACGTATTAAAACAGGACTACAATTAGATCCGCGTACAAAATTAATCACGTTAATTTTCGTTGGTATCATTTCCGTTTCTGGTTCTTATGACGGGCTGAAATTTTGGCCAAGATTGGCAATTAGTTTTTTACCAATTATCTTAATTTTATTGAGTAAAAATTTTAGAATGGCTATTATTTTCAGTACATTATTATTTTTAAGTGGCTTGATGGAGGGCTATTTAAATCATCAAATTCACGGTACTTGGAATTTGATTTTTACAATTTTTTCAGGCTTCATATCAAGATTTTTACCAGCTTTAATTATGGGTTATTATTTTTTAAGATCAACTGGTGTTGAGGAATTAATTGCAGCGATGCAAAGAGCCCATATTCCAAATGTTTTTACTATCCCAATCGCAGTTATGTTTCGATTTTTTCCAACCATTCGTCAGGAGTCATCCGCTATTAAGGATGCAATGCGTTTGAGAGGTATTAGTGCGAGTATTGCACTGAAAAATCCAATTCGTTTTTTAGAATTTCGATTTGTGCCATTAATGTCATCAATTGTCAAAATTGGAGACGAATTGTCAGCAGCATCACTAACAAGAGGCCTAGATGCGCATAGTAAACGTACAAATTATTATCAAGTAAAGCTTCAGCTGACAGATTATCTTTGGCTCTTACTTGTCTTGATTTTGGTTGCGTTATACCAATTGGCTAGCTAAAAAAGGGGACAATATGATTCAATTTAATAATGTTAATTTTGCCTATCAGGGTGAAGCAACTAAGCAAAATTTAAAAAAGGTCGATTTATCAATTAATGAAGGGGAGCTTGTTTTGCTTTGTGGAGCTTCAGGATGTGGTAAAACAACGATTGTACGCCTAATTAATGGTTTAGTGCCCAATTTCTATCCAGGAGAGCTTTCAGGTCAAATATTGATTAATCAAGACTCACATTTTGAGCGGAGCTTACAGCAAACTTCCAAAATAGTTGGTACTGTTTTTCAGAATCCACGTTCTCAATTTTTTAGCACAAATACGACAAGTGAATTGGTTTTTGGCTGTGAAAATCAGGGTATTGATCCTATTGAAATAGAGGCTAGAGTACAGCAAGCAGTTATTGATTTAAAGCTAGCGCCTTTGATGAATCGCGATATATTTAAGCTTTCTGGTGGTGAAAAGCAAAAAATTGCCTGTGGTACAGTATCGGTTACTGAAAATCCAATTTATGTCTTAGATGAGCCATCATCAAATTTAGACGTGACGGCAATTAACGATTTGCGATTGCAGTTAAAATTCTGGAAAGCACAGGGGCGAACGATCGTCATTGCTGAGCATCGTTTATATTATTTAAAGGATTTGATTGATCGAGTGATTTATCTTAAGGATGGTCAAATTGAACAAGAGTATACGGCGGAAGCCTTTAAAAATCTACCCGCTAGAAAGCTGCAGACGTTAGGATTACGCCCGCTTTCATTGAAAAATATTCAAATGACAATTAAAGCAAGCAAGGTAAAGCAAGATTTTATTTCAATTAAAGCGCTTAATTTTTCTTATCCAAAATCTAAAAAAAATGCCTTGAATATTCATGATTTATTGATTCCTAAAGCCTCTGTAACAGCGATTATTGGTCATAATGGTGCAGGTAAAACTACCTTTGCCAGATGCTTTTGCGGTTTAGAAAAACATAGTAATTCTGAAATTTTTGATGAAAAATTGCAAATTAATGCGAAGCAACGACTAAAAAAAAGCTATTTAGTAATGCAGGATGTCAATCACCAATTATTCACTGAATCTGTCTTGGATGAAGTTTTGTTAAGTATGAATCAACCAGATGAATCACAGGCGCTTCAGTTACTTGAAAAATTAGGGATTGCTGATTTTGCTGATTTACATCCACTGGCTTTATCTGGCGGTCAAAAGCAGAGGGTAGCTATTGCTAGCGCCCTGGCTAGCGATTGTGACTATTTATTCTTTGATGAACCAACAAGCGGTTTGGACTTAAAGCATATGCAGGAGGTTGCTGAGTGTATCCAACAGCTCTCTGAGCTTGGTAAAACTATTTTTCTAATTACGCACGATTTAGAATTAATCAGTAATTGTTCTAGTCATGTTTTAAAACTCAATCAAGGTGGAAATGTTGAATTTTATTCATTGACGAAAGAAAATCTTGAAAAAACGAAAAGCTTTTTCATATCAAATCACGATGGAGGGATTAATGAGTCAGGAAAATAATATTTCTTATCTGCTAAAAATTGCGGGTAAATCTAAATGGTTACTTGCTTTATCTGCTTTTTTTAGTGTACTTTCGGGATTGTTAGATTTTTTCCCATTTATAATGCTATATCGAGTGATGCTTTATTTATTTGGCACAACTCCAGATTTGGAGCAGGCTAAAAGATTTGGTATCTATGCAGCAATTGCCATTATTTTGAAATTTTTAATGATGATTTTAAGTCTAACCTTTTCTCATATTGGTGCATTTAATACGCTATATAATGTTAGATGTTTATTAAGCGCTCATATTGCCAAAGTTCATCTTGGCTTTTTTAGTTCAACTGCTTCGGGAAAAATTAAGAAAACCATCATTGAGGATACCGAGCGCATGGAGCTTTTATTGGCTCACCAAATTCCCGATTTAACGAAAGCAATCGCTGCTCCAATTATTGTATTTGCCTACTTGTTTTCATTAAATCATTTATTAGCCTTAAATCTTTTAGTTCCAATTATTTTAGGAGCCTTTGTCATGATTATTGGTATGAAACTAAGTGGTAATTACATGACGCTTTATCACCAGCTTATTGAAAAACTAAATGCTGCAATTATGCAATATGTCAACGGGATGAATGTAATGAAAACCTTCAACGTGACTGCAAAGGGCTTTCGACAATATTCTGACACTGTTGAGGAGTATCATACGATGTGGGTGGAGTGTACCAAGTCACAGGGACCGCCCTACGCCATCTTTTTAGTTTTAATTGATTCGGCAATTCTTTTTACGTTTCCACTAGGTGGTTACTTGTATTTGAATAATAATCTATCAGTCGTAACCTTTTTATTCTTTTTGATTATGGGGATTATCTTTTTAAGTTCGTTGAAGGCTTTAATCGGCTTTTCAATGTCCATTACACAAATTGTAAGTGGTGTCGGCCGAGTAAAGGAGATTATGAATGTACCAGAGCAAAAATTTGGAGATATGCCAATTAATGGTACTGATTTAAATTTGCAATTTGAAGATGTTTCATTTTCGTATCAGACTAAAGAGGTCTTACATGGCATTAATTTAGAAGTAAAAAAAGGGAGCTTAACCGCATTTGTCGGTAGCTCAGGATCAGGAAAATCAACTGCGGCACAATTAGTACCCCGGTTTTGGGATGTGGTAAAGGGTCAGCTTGCAATTAATGGTCGGCCAATCAATGACTTCTCAGAAGCAGCATTAATGGATGCAGTGAGCTTCGTATTTCAAGAGGCTTTTATGCTTCATGATACAATTCGAATGAATGTGGCAGTTGGCAGTCCCGATGCAGACGAATCAGCCATAATTGAAGCATGCCAAGCGGCGCAAATTCATGATTTTATTATGAGCTTGCCAAAGGGCTACGATACACATATTGGTGAGGCAGGTATTAAAATGTCTGGTGGAGAAAAACAAAGGATTTGCATTGCCAGAGCAATTCTAAAAAATTCTCCAATTATTATCTTTGATGAAGCAACAAGTTATACAGATATTGAGAATGAACGTAAAATTCAATTAGCATTAAATGAATTGTTAAAAAATAAAACAACAATCATGATTGCACATCGTTTGCATACAATTGTTAATGCAGATCAAATTTGTGTTTTTGACGATGGTAGGATAGTTGAGGCCGACACACATCAAAACTTAATTCAGCATAATGGATTTTATGCAAAGCTTTGGCAAACATACGTCAATACAAGCGGCGGGGAGGCATCATGAAAGAATTAATTGGCAATATTAATGTAGTATTATTAGATCAGAAGAAGCGTTTAATTCAGCCACTTCTTTTATCAATCTTGGATGGCATTTTAACGATGTTTTACTATGCTGTTATGATTATTGCAATCGTCCAGCTAGTAAAAAATGAGTTTACGACACGCTTTTTTATTATAGCGAGCATTGTATTATTAATCGTTTTTGTTTTAAGAGTTTTAATATCAGGTATTACCTATAATTCTATGCAATACCGTGGCTCAGAAATCATTACTAAATTAAGAATTCATCTTGCTGAGCACGTACGTGAATTGAATTTGGGTTATTTTAATAAAAACAGTATTGGTAAGCTAGCGAGTCATTTTACAACAGATATTTCAGACTTTGAGCAATTGCTAACCCATTATTTTAATGATTTTATTAAAGGTCTTTTTATGATTGCTTTAGGTGTCATCTCAGCAATTATTATCGATTTTCGTTTCTCAATTTTAATCCTCATCATGATTGGTTTGGCGATACCAGTTTTAACTAAAGGTGGTCATACGAGTTCTAATATGTCTAAGCAGCATCAGGTCAAGATTAATGATGTTGTCTCAAGAGTTGTTGAGTATATCAATGGCATTAGAACTTTTCGATTGTATAAATTGACAGGTACTAAGTTTACACGTCTGAACCAATCCTTTAATGATTTGCGAAAATCTTCTATCAAAGTGGAATTATCAATTGGACCATATGTGGTCATCTTTCAATCTATTGTTTCCATGATTTTACCTTTGGCAATTGTTTGGGGTACATATTTATTAATTGAGGGTCAGGTCACAATGGAGCGTTTTATCGCTGTTTTGATGTTGAGTATTTCGATTAGCTCACAGCTCGTTGCCGTCGGCGGCATCTATGCTGAAATGAAATTCTTTGCAAAATCAGTGAATAATATTAAAAATGTGTTAAGCGAAAAACCATTGCCATATACAGCACAACAATTTATTGGTGAATCTCATCAAATTCAATTTGAGCGTGTTTCCTTTGCTTATGAAGCTGACGTACCAGTCATTAAAGATTTGAGTCTGACGATTGCTAATGGAGAGACCTGTGCCTTAATTGGACCGTCGGGTTCAGGGAAGTCAACCTTAATTGCGTTGATTTCACGTTTTTGGGATGTAACTGAAGGTCAAATTACCATCGGTAATCAGGCAATCAACGATTTAAAACCAGATACATTGACTCAACAAATTAGTTGTGTTTTTCAAGATGTTTATTTATTTAATGATACTATTATTAATAATATTCGTTTAGCTAAGCCAGAGGCCACAATGGCAGAAGTAGAAGCAGTCTGTCAAATTGCCCGCTGTCATGATTTTATCTCACAATTGGAAAAGGGCTATGAAACAATAGTTGGGGAAGGTGGTTCAACGCTATCTGGTGGTGAAAAGCAACGTATTTCAATTGCGAGAGCCTTACTCAAGGATGCTCCGATTGTTTTATTGGATGAAACAACCTCTAGCCTTGATGTTGACAATGAGGAGGAAATTAATGAGGCAATGGATTATTTAATGCGTGACAAGACAGTAGTTGTAATTGCACATCGTCTTAATACAATTATAAATGCAGATCAAATCGTTGTGCTAGACGAAGGAAAGATTAGAGAACGAGGCAATCACCAAACACTTCTTGCAAATAACGATTGGTACGCACAAATGTACCGGGAGCAAGAAAAAGCGCGCAATTGGACTGTAAAAGCATAGCTTTATTAATAAAATAATCAATTCAAGATTTCTTGATCTTGATTTTTGGATAAGAATTTACAGCGAAATCATACTAAAAATATTTTTAGTCGAATTTCGCTGTTTCTTTATTTCAAAAGCGTATTTGATTTGAGATAAACAATCAAAAAATCACCCTAATTCATTAGGATGATTTAAGTTTTCTATTCAATGTAGCTTAGCGAGAAACACGTTTTCGGGCAGCTTTTTTCCGATTTTCTTCAACAAATTTTTCTTTTTCGTCGATTGGATCGACAACTGTCTTTTTAACTGCAGTTGCAACCGCAGCTACTGCACCAACTGTAACCGCTACGCCTGTAAATACACCCTTAGCAAATTTACCCATAATGAAATTCCTCCTTAATTAAAGATTAATCAGACAAGTAAATGATGAATCAATCAATAAAAATCAACTGATAGACTTGTTCTCATTAATAAAATGATGTACCTTTAAGATATTCAAAAGAATATCAGTGGTTGATACATCTTTTGTATATATTAATTATGGACTTTTTCCAATAATTTTTCCACAGAAAAGGTTGAAAAAGTGAAAAATCAAACCAAAGTCGGAGGCTTACTACGACAAAAGTATTTGCACATCGCGGTGATCGAGGCTATTTTCCAGAAAATACATTGCCTGCATTTGAGAGCGCTGTGAAATTGGGTGCAGATGGTATTGAACTGGATGTTCATTTATCTAAAGACGACCAATTAATCGTTATGCATGATGAAAAAATTGATCGAACCACAGATGGAAAGGGATTAATTCAAAATTATACCTTAGAAGAGCTGAAGGAATTCGATGCGGGTGGCTGGTATGAATCACGTTTTAAAAAAACTAAAGTGCCAACCTTGAGAGAAGTCATTCAATTGCTCAATGATTATGATTATCACGGAATGTTAAATATCGAAGTAAAAACTGATCATATTGAATACTTTGCAATTGAGCCAATTATTGCAGAGCTTTTGCAAACGACAAAGATGTCATTTCAATATATGTATTCTAGTTTTAATTTTAAGACACTAGAACGACTTGAAAAATTTGATGCGATGGCAAAAAAAGCTTACATTTTTAGCACAAGTGAAAAGAAGGTTAAAACTGCCTTAGCCGCACCAAGTCTCGAAGCAATCCATCCAAAGATCGATTGGGTTTTGGCTAATCTACCATTGATTAATCAAACCTTCCCTTTAAAAATTAGACCTTGGACAATTAATGACCCCAAACAAATGAAAATTGCTTTTCAGCATCAATTAGAGGGAATCATTACTGATTATCCAAAGGAAGCATTAAAAATTAGGAAAGATATGGATTTAGAAATTGAATCATAAAGTGATAGTGATTGTCGGACCAACTGCCGTTGGCAAAACAAAGTTAGGTATTGATTTGGCTTGTAAATTTAATGGAGAAGTTATCAGCGGCGATTCGATGCAAGTTTATCGTCATTTAGATATTGGAACAGCAAAGGCAACGCCGGCGGAGCAAGCACAAGCAAGGCATCACTTAATCGATATTAAATCACCAGAAGAAGGTTTTTCAGTTTTCGAGTTTGTGACGTTAGCCAATCAAAAAATAACAGAAATTATCAATCTTGGTAAATTGCCAATTATTGTTGGAGGTACTGGTCTATATATTCAATCTCTAATTGATGGCTATCATCTTGGTGGTGAGGGTAACCACGAGAAAATGAATCAATATCAGCATGAGTTGGAGTCTGGTCCTTTGACCAACGAGGCATTGTGGCAAAAGCTATTTCTGGTTGCCCCATCGTCTGCTAAACAAATTCCGATAGCAAATCGCAGGCGATTGGTTAGAAAGTTAACCTTGGCAAAGTTTCAAACAGAATTTTCCAATCAAACGCTTGATTATGATTTCAAAGTTATTGGCTTGAATACAGAGCGTGAATTATTATACCAACGTATTAACCAAAGAGTTGATATAATGCTAGAAATGGGGCTGTTAGAAGAAGCGCTTTGGCTTAAAGCTAATTTTCCAACAAGTCAAGCTTGCCAGGCGATTGGCTATAAGGAATTATTTCCATATTTTGAAGGTCAGACAAGCCTAACCGATTCGGTTGAATTGATAAAAAGAAATTCAAGACGTTATGCTAAAAGGCAGCTTACTTGGTTTCGAAATCGAATGGATGTCCAATTTTGGGATTTGGTCAAAACACCTGAGTTTCAAGAAAATTTAGAAAGCGAAGTTATGAAATGGCTTTAATCAGTAACGAAGAAAAACAAGAGAAAATTATTTTGGCAGGTGTTGAGTCGCCAGAAAACTATCGGACTTTCAAAGCATCGTTTAAAGAGCTTGGTCATTTGGCAGAAGTGGCGGGCGGGATGGTTGTTGACACAATTGTTCAAAACCGTGAAAAAATTGATTCTAAAACAATCTTAGGTAAGGGCAAAATTAAAGAGCTACAACAGCTGATTGAAATGAATGATGCCACGACCGTTATTTTTAATGAACGACTGACACCACGTCAATTGATTATTTTAGAAAATACGCTTCAGGTAAAAGTGCTTGATCGGATGCAATTAATTTTAGATATTTTTTCCCTACGCGCGAAAAGCAGGGAGGGTCAATTACAAGTGGAATTGGCGCAATTAAAATATCTAATGCCCCGTTTGGTCGGTAGCAATATTGGCTTATCACGTCAGGCAGGTGGTATTGGTGGTCGAGGACCTGGTGAGAAAAAATTAGAAACCGATCGGCGTAATTTGCAAACACGAATGCTACAAATTAATAATGAACTGAAAATTGTCGAAAGAAAACGCGAGTTAAATCGAGCGGAACGTATAGATAGCGGTGTCTATAAAATTGGTTTGGTTGGTTATACTAATGCTGGGAAATCAACGATTTTCGAGCAATTAACCGATACAGCAACCTTGGTACAGGATCAATTGTTTGCCACTTTAGATCCATTATCTAAAAAAATGAAATTTGAAAATGGCTTTGAGGCTGTCCTTACAGATACTGTCGGCTTTATACAAGATTTGCCGACAGAGCTGATTGATGCTTTTAAGTCTACCTTAGAAGAAAGTAAGTATTCTGATTTATTACTTCACATCGTGGATATTAGTGATCCAGATTATCAATTGCATGAGGAAACCGTTTTGACGATACTCAAAGAATTAAAGATGTCGGATATTCAAATGATTACAATTTATAATAAAAAAGATCTAAATCCTGCTTTTAATGCAAACACCTTTAATTCATTGATTGTCTCTGGCAAATCGTCATCTGACATAGCTAAAATCCAGCAAAAAATCTTAGAGGTAATCAGTCAAAATTTTTCACCATTTTCAATTCAGTTACCTATTTCGGAAAATTATCGAGTTTATGCACTAAAAAAAGAGTTGATTGTGGTAGCCGAAACCTATGATGAAACACATCAGCAAATTATTTTAAATGGTTTTGTAAGTCAAGCTAAGGCCTGGATAATTGCAGATATTGAAGAAGGAACGAGCTAATTTTCGGCTAATATTTATTTTTGAAAATTGAAATTTATCTTTTATGTTAGCGTTTGTTTTGTTATGATATAAGTAACTTGCAAGAATTGAGGGAAATTATGATTACATTATTTATTTCTCCGAGCTGTACTTCCTGTCGGAAAGCAAAGCGTTGGTTTGAACAGTTTGGCATTCCTTATAAAGAGCGAAATATGTTTTCTAATCCATTAACGATTGATGAATTAAAGCAATTATTGTCGATGACTGAAAATGGTACTGAGGACTTGATTTCAACGCGTTCTAAAGTATTTCAAAATATTGATGTTGATTTTGATGATTTAACAATCACACAATTACTTGAAATTGTTGAGAAAAATCCAAGCATACTGCGTCGTCCTTTAATTATGGATGAAAAGCGTTTGCAAATTGGTTTTAATGAGGATGAAATTCGAACGTTTTTACCACGGAATATTCGTAAAATGGAAATGAAAGATGCTCAGCTAAAAGCAGAAACAGGGTTATAATTTGCTGATTTAAGCAATTATGCTTGAAAAATAGCTGAACATTCATATAGCAAATCAAGATGCTTGAGTCCTATGATTTAAGCATCTTAATTTGCTTATTTTTAGGAGCGTAACGTAAAATGAGAAAAATTGTTTATTTTATTAATTATTTTATTAAATGGACATTGATTGGTGCTTTAATTGGCATTTCTGCGGGTGTGTTGTCGGCACTTTTTTTATTGGCTCTAGCTCTAGTGACAGAGTTTAGGCTGTCGCATAGTTGGATTATTATATTATTGCCAATCGTTGGTATCGGCTCAATTTTTGCTTATCAGCATTATGGTCAAAATGCAGGCAAAGGGAATAATTTAGTAATTGCCCAAGGTCAAGGCGGTACGGAAAATATCCCAATTCGTCTGATTCCACTCGTTTTTATTGGGACAGTTATGGCTCATTTAACTGGTGCCTCTGTTGGTCGAGAAGGGACTGCGGTTCAAATGGGTGGCGCACTTGCTGATTGGTTACAACGGATACTTAAATTACAAGCAGACAATCGCAAAATATTAATTACAGCAGGCATGGGTGCAGGTTTTAGTGCTATTTTCGGTACACCGATTGCTGGTAGCATCTTTGCTTTGGAGGTTCTAGTGGTAGGACGCTTGGAAACCAAGAGTTTGTATCCTGTTTTCTTATCTAGTGTGATTGCTGATCAAATCGCCAGACTTTTTCCGATTCACCATTCAAGCTTTATTGTGTCTCAGGTACCCGCACTTTCAGTTTTAATGTTATTGAAATTATTCATTGCTGGCGCGTGTTTTGGCTTAGTAGGCGGTTTTTTTGCTAAAATGATTGCTTTGTTAAAAAGAACCTTTAGGGAAAAAATAAATCAACCCTATTTAGTGATTTTTTTGGGTAGTATTTTGATTATTGCTTTTGCGCAATTGATTACGACAAGATACCTAGGATTAAGCTTGCCTATTATCGAAGATGCCTTTTCGGGTCATAGTCACTGGTATGATTTTATTGGTAAGTTTTTCTTAACAGTATTCAGCCTAGGTATCGGTTTTCAAGGTGGTGAGGTCACGCCACTATTTGAAATTGGTGCTAGCCTTGGTGCAAATCTCTCTACATTATTACAATTACCACTAACCTTTATTGTAGCACTGGGCTACGTTAGTGTTTTTGCAGCAGCAACCAATACCCCGATTGCTTGTTTATTAATGGGCGTAGAATTATTTGGAGGTAATTTAGCAGTGCCACTCTTTTTTGTCATTATAATTAGCTTTCTTTTCTCAGGAAAAAGCGGTATTTACAGTGCTCAATTAGGTGTAAATCTTGTTGAAGAGGATTCAAAGCCTTTTCTTCAACGTTTTTTTAGAGACTAGTTTATGATTTCAGACTTTAGAATGAAGTATTTTTGATAATATTATGTTATATTAACTACTAAGGTTTAGATTAATAATTGATTATTTGTTGTTACAATCTAAGGAGGATTATTAAAATGAATGGCACAACAGTTAAAAAGTTTACATTGACCGAATTTTTCGGTCGTATATATGCATTAGTCGGAATGGGTGTAGGTGTTTCTGCAATTGTTTCTTTCTTGATGCTGACCGTTTTTCAAGAAAATATGCAAAATATGGTTTCAGGCTCCACTGTACCACTCTTAATTGCTTGGGTTGCTGAAATTGCGTTAGTCGTTTGGCTATCACGTGCCTCAATTCGTGAAAGTGGTCTTGCTTTACCAGGCTTCTTTGCCTATTCAGCACTGAACGGCTTTACCTTAAGCTTTACGCTTGCCTATTATGATGTTGGTTCAATTGCCCAAGCCTTTCTTGTTGCAGCAATCATGTTCTTTGCAATGGCGGCCTTCGGTGTAAGAACTAAACGAGACCTTTCAGCAATGGGGAAAGCACTTAGAGCTGCGTTGATTGGCTTAATCATCGCTATCGTTGTCAATATTTTCTTGGGAAGCTCAATGATTAACCTTGGATTAAGTGTTATCTCAGTTCTGATTTTCTCTGGTTTAATCGCTTATGAAAACCAACTAATTATTAGAGTTTATCAACAAAACAATGGTGATGTTCGTGAAGGCTGGGCAATTGCAATGGCCTTAAGTCTATACTTAGACTTTATTAACTTATTTATTTCAATTTTACGTTTAACATCGCGTGACTAATATGAATCAACTAGAACCGTCTTTTCAGGCGTTCTAGTTTTTTTGTACACTTATATGTGAGAAAAACTAACACATATACAAAAATATGTGAGAAAAAGTGACATTTACCCTTGACCCTCTTAAAAATTTCAGATAAAATAAGTTACAAGCAAGGAGGAGGTTGGATGAAGGAGAAAGAACTTCGACGCTCGATGTCTGTGTTTCCAATCGGAACGGTGATGAAGCTAACTGATTTATCTGCAAGGCAAATCCGCTATTATGAAGAACAAGATTTGATTCATCCCGAGAGAAGTGAAGGTAATCGAAGACTTTATTCGCTTAGGGATATTGATGTCTTGCTTGAGATTAAAGATTATGTGGCAGACGGCTTAAATATGGCTGGTATCAAACGATTGTATGAAATGCGTGAGATTGAAGCCAAGGAAAATTCAAGTGCTAATCATCCAATGACCGATGAGGAAGTTCGACGTATTTTACGTGAGGAATTACTCAGTCAAGGTGGTCTGGCACCGAAAGACAGATTCTCTTCAATGAGACGGCGTTAAACTAAAAAAATAGAGACAAAGGTGGTAGTAAGTTAATGGCGACGAAACATAATTATACATCACAAGACATCAAACAGATTGTCGATGATGAAAATGTTCGTTATTTACGATTAATGTTTACTGATATTTTAGGTATCGTAAAAAATGTCGAAGTACCAATTTCACAGCTTGGTAAAGTATTGGATAA
Source organism: Streptococcaceae bacterium (assembly GCA_022484805.1). Classification (GTDB taxonomy): domain Bacteria; phylum Bacillota; class Bacilli; order Lactobacillales; family Streptococcaceae; genus MMGLQ5-1. The sequence continues at coordinate 87,705 of JAKVKP010000003.1, read as the reverse complement.
CCAAATGATGTTTGACGGTTCATCAATCGAAGGTTTTGTTAGAATTGAAGAATCTGATATGTACCTCTATCCAGATTTATCAACTTGGATGATTTTTCCATGGGAGGCTGAGCATGGGAAAGTGGCTCGCTTGATATGTGATATTTACAATCCAGATGGTACCCCATTTGCAGGTGATCCGCGTGGTAACTTAAAGCGTCAATTAGACAAGATGAAAGAAGCTGGTTTTGATGCCTTTAATTTAGGACCAGAGCCAGAGTTTTTCTTGTTTAAGCTTGATGATGCTGGTAATCCAACGTTAGAAGTTAACGATAATGGCGGTTATTTTGATTTAGCGCCTACTGATTCAGGTGAAAATTGTCGTCGTGAAATTGTGCTTGAATTAGAAAATCTTGGCTTTGAAATTGAAGCTTCACACCATGAAGTAGCAATTGGCCAGCATGAAATTGATTTCAAGTATACAGATGTGATACATGCTTGTGACAATATTCAAACCTTTAAGCTAGTTGTTAAGACGATTGCACGAAAATATGGTCTGCACGCTACCTTTATGCCAAAACCGTTACAGGGTATTAATGGTAATGGTATGCATTGTAATATGTCCTTATTCAAGGATGGGGAAAATGTTTTCTTTGATGAAGAGGGACCTATGCAGCTTTCTGAGACAGCCTATCAATTTTTAGCAGGATTGATTAAACATGCACGTGGCTTTACAGCAATAACTAATCCAACGATTAATTCGTATAAGCGTTTAGTTCCTGGTTATGAGGCGCCTGTATATGTTGCATGGGCGGGACGTAATCGTTCACCGTTGATTAGAGTACCTGAATCACGTGGTCTATCTACTCGTTTAGAGTTACGCTCAGTAGATCCAGCAGCTAATCCTTACTTAGCCTTGTCGGCATTGTTAGCAGCAGGCTTAGATGGTGTGCTTAATAACCTAGAGGCGCCAGCAGCAGTTGAACGTAATATTTATGCGATGTCTGAGAAAGAGCGCCATGCAGTTGGTATTGATGATTTACCATCAACATTACACAATGCTGTTAAGGAATTGCGTCGTGATGATGTGATTCGAGATGCGCTTGGTTCACATATCTACCCAAGCTTCTTAGAGGCTAAAACACTAGAATGGGCATCTTATGCGCAATCTGTCTCAGTTTGGGAAGTTGAAAACTATTTAAATTTATATTAACTTATGTTTAAAATTATTGGATGGCTAGAAATGCTGAATAAGCAGTTTTAGCCTGAAAATAATTTAATATTCCAATTAATAATGATTGGAATTTATAAAGCAAAACCAGTGTTTTTTAAACACGAACGTTGCCCAAATAATCAGAAAATTCGGTCTTATTTCGATTGTATTTGATTGAGGGTAATAGTATTATTTGTAGCGTTAAAAACCTAATTTTAGATAATGGGAGAGTATTATGACAGAAAAAATTGATGTACCGTCAATCTTTGCAGAGGACGTGTTTACGGATGCAGTGATGCAGCAACGACTACCTAAGAGTGCTTACAAGCAGTACAAGAAAACAATTCAAGAGGGTAGTGATTTAGACTTAGCAACTGCAGATATTATTGCGAATGAAATTAAAGAGTGGGCAGTTGAAAAGGGTGCAACACACTTTGCGCATTTATTCCAACCTCTAACTGGCGTAACGGCTGAAAAGCAAGATGCTTTTATTACAGCTCCGACTGCTGACGGTCGAGTTTTAACTGCTTTTTCTGGTAAAGAGTTGGTTAAAGGAGAACCTGATGGTTCATCATTCCCTTCTGGTGGTTTGCGTGCAACTTTCGAAGCGCGTGGTTATACAGTTTGGGACATTACCTCACCTGTATTTGTGCGTCATGATGCGGCAGGTACGACTTTATTAATCCCGACTGCATTTTATTCATACACAGGCGAAGCATTAGACCAAAAGGCACCATTACTACGTTCGATGCAAGTAATTAGTGATTCTTCAGTTCGTCTATTAAAGGCATTTGGTAAAGATGCTAAACGCGTAACACCGTCTGTAGGACCAGAGCAAGAATATTTCCTTGTGGACACTGAAAAATTTGCACAACGTAAAGATTTAATTTATGCTGGCCGTACTTTATTTGGCGCACCTGCACCTAAAGGTCAAGAATTAGATGACCATTATTTTGGTACAATCCGTCAACGTGTTGCAGGCTATATGAAAAATGTCAACGAAGAATTATGGAAAGTCGGCGTAACTGCTAAAACACAGCATAATGAAGTTGCCCCAGCTCAACATGAAATTGCACCTATTTATGCAGATGCTAATGTTGCAGTTGATCATAATCAAATTGTGATGCAAACCTTAAAACGTGTTGCTTGTCAACATGGTATGAAAGCATTATTACATGAAAAACCTTTTGCAGGTGTTAATGGTTCTGGTAAGCATAATAACTGGTCACTCGTTACGAATACTGGTGAAAATTTACTTGACCCAGGTGATACACCACATGCCAATAAACAATTCTTAGTTGTATTGGTTTCTATTCTGAAGGCTGTTGATAAATATGCAGGTTTACTACGTGCCTCAGCGGCTGATCCAGGTAATGATCATCGTTTAGGTGCGAACGAAGCGCCTCCAGCAATTATCTCTGTTTTCTTAGGCTCTCAGTTAGATGATGTTATTTCTCAATATATTGAAAAGGGTGTTGCCTCAACTTCTATCGAAGGTGGTGTTTTGACAACTGGTTCGACAGCATTGAGTGATATTTCAAAGGATGCGACTGACCGTAACCGAACTTCTCCATTTGCCTTTACAGGTAATAAATTCGAGTTCCGTATGGTAGGTTCACGCGATTCAATTGCTGGTCCAAATATTGTGTTAAATACGATTGTTGCTGAAGCTTTTGATGAAGCTGCAGAACGTCTTGAAAATGCTAAGGATTTTGATAAAGAAGTGGACACATTGATTGCTGAGCTTGCTAAGGAACATCAAAGAATCATCTTTAATGGCGATGGCTACTCAGATGAATGGGTTGTAGAAGCTGAAAAACGCGGTTTACCAAACCTTAAAAATATGGTTGAAGCGACAGAAGTAATGTCTTCACCAGAGGTTGTTAATCTTTATAGCAAATATGGTGTTCTATCACCAACTGAATTGCAAGCGCGTGAAGAAGTTCGTTATGAAAACTATTCTAAAGTAATTAATATCGAAGCATTAACGATGATTGACATGGCATCTAAGCAAATCCTGCCAGCGATTGTTAAATATACTAAAACGTTAGCTGATACGATTGTGGCTGTCAAAGCGGCGGGTGCAGATGCAAGCGTTCAGGCAGAGCTTTTGGCTGAAGTAACTTCGCACTTACGTACAGCGAAAGATGCTCTTGCTAATCTTGAAACAATTGTGGCGAAAGCAGCAGAAAAAGAAGAAGGTAAAGAACAAGCACTTTACTTCCATGAAGTTGTTTTCAATGCAATGAATGAGCTTCGCGCACCAATTGATGCGCTTGAAGTAGTTGTTGACAAGGAAGCTTGGCCAATGCCTTCATACGGCGATCTATTATTTGAAGTTTAATTTTACATCATAAATGAATAATTTTGCCATCTAGCAATTTATTTTGCTAGGTGGTTTTTGTATTATTTAGTTAGAATTTGTTAGAGCGTGAAATGCTATTACAAACTAAAATCATCAATAATATGAAACTTAATTTAAGTAAGTAGCTTTAATTTGATGATAATTTAGTATTTTTAAAAGTGCTATTGATAGCTGTTAAGCTTGAGAAAAATTTTAATCTAATATAGAAAAAGCTTTCATATCAAGGCTGCAACCACAAGTTGACAAGAAAATTTAAGTTGCAAACGAAAGTTGGCAGTATTTTTTTAATCGCTCTGTATAATATAAGTAAAGGAGGTAGATTAAAATGTTTAGTGAAAATTTACAGAATCTACGAAAAATGAAAAATATTACGCAGGAGGAATTAGCAGAAAAATTAGAGGTTTCTCGTCAAGCCGTTTCAAAGTGGGAATCGGGTAGTGGGTATCCTGAAATGAATAAGCTAGTATTACTGGCTGAAATTTTTGGCTGTAGTCTTGATCGTTTGATTAATGATAAAATCGTAGTGGATACAATGGAAGAAAAGCAGAGCTATAACCAATTATATGATCGTTTTAGTACGGCAATCGCAGGAGCTATTGGTATGATCTTAGCTGGGGTGACAAGCTTAGTTTTTCTTTCAAATTATGGTGAGCGTTTTGCAATTTTTGGTGTGATTGTTTTATTGGTCAGCGTACTTTTAGCGGTTCCATTATTTATCTATTTTAGCTTAGAAATGGAAAACTTTAAAAAAGCCAATAAGCAAATCGCAAATATATATTCGGATGATGAGGTTAGGAATTATAACAAGGTTTTTGTCATTTTATTATGCTCAGGTATTGCTTTAATTTTAGTTGGTGTGACGATTTTAGTTACATTGTATGGCTTGGAAATTGTTAACGAAAATAGTACGATTCCTGTTGGTGTTTTGTTAGTACTTGTGACTATTGGCGCTCCGATGATTGTTTATGCGGGTATTCAAAAGGCTAAATTTGACATTGATGCCTATAATAGAGAAGCTACTCGTACAAAAAGTGATGAATTAATTGGGAAAATATCAGGCGTGATCATGCTTTCTGCAACTGCCTTATTTTTACTTGCAGGTTTTCTATTTGATAAATGGGCAACTGCTTGGATTGTTTTTCCGATAGGTGGTATTTTATGTGGTATTGTTGGCACGATTTTCGATAAAAGTAGTAATTAACTTTAATTGTTGATGTCTAAAAAAGCGTATCTCAATTGCTGAGATACGCTTTTTAATATTAATAAATTAGTCTTGAGATAACACTTCGTGGAAGACACGTTGTGTTAATTCAGTCTTTTGTTCTTTAGTAAGATATTTAGTATTTACACAGTAGCCTGAGATACGAACGATAACGTCTTCACCAGCCATGATTTTTTCATAAACATCTTTAAGGTCCATTACGTTAAGGTTAACGTGTTGTCCACCGTCTCTGAAGTATCCATCTAAAATATCAACCAAGTTAGCAACCTGTTCATCACGAGTTTTACCTAGAGCGCGTGGTGAAACCTGAGTTGTTAATGAAATACCATCATTTGCATGTTTGAATTCTAATTTAGATAATGAGCGTAAGTTTTGTAACCAACCACCCTTAGCTTTGTTAGATGGGTTTGCTCCTGGTGCGAAGTATTCTAATTCAGAAGTGTTAGTTGAGCCATCTTCATTTAAGAACACACCACGGTGAACTGGAGAATTACCTGTTTGTTTAGAATAAGCTACGTTTGAAGTAATTGTTAATAATGAAACGGTTGCTTCAGCATTTTTATAAAGCTTATGGCTAGAAAGTTTATTGTGGAACATTTCCATAACCATTTGAGCAATTGCATCTACACGGTCATCATCTTCACCAAAGCGAGGATATTCGCCCTCAGTCTTATAATCGTAGATATAGCCATTTTCATCACGAATTGGTGTTACTTTTGCATACTTGATAGCTGATAAAGAATCAACCGTATTGGCAAAACCACAGATACCGAATCCCATGTTAGCACGTTGTAATGTTGGCAAGAATGCCATTTGAACTGCTTCATAGTTGTATTTATCAGTCATGTAATGAATAATATTTAATGCATCTACATAAGTATCAGTTAACCATGTTAATGATTTATCGAAGTTTGCTAAAACATTTTCATAAGATAAAACGTCATCTTGAACTGCTTCAATATCGAACACCTTGTAATCACGGTGTACATCATCAAAGCCACCGTTAAGTCCTGTTAATAAAGCTTTTAATACATTAACACGAGCGCCAAAGTACTGGATGTTATGACGTTGATTTTTATTTTCTGGGTCAAGCGGTGATACACAACAAGAGATACAGCTCATTTCGCCGTAACCATCTTTAGCCATTGTTTCAACACCTTCGTATTGAATAGATGAGTGTTTATGACTCATATCCATACAGTAGCGTTTAAATGAGTATGGTAATTTTTCATCCCATAAAACAGTTAAGTTTGGTTCAGGTGCATTACCGATATTATCTAATGTGTTTAAGAAGCGATAGTCCATCTTAGTAACACGGTGACGACCATCATTACCTAAACCACCCATAGAAGTAGTGATGAAGGTTGGGTCTCCAGAGTATAATGCGTCATATGCTTTAGCACGAGCAAATTTTACGGTACGTAATTTCAAGACAAAATCGTCAATGAATTCTTGAATTTCTGATTCAGTGTAAACACCTTCAGCTAAGTCACGCTCTGCAAAGATATCTAAGACGATTGGTACACGACCAAGAGAAGTCGCAGCACCATTAATGACACGACAGACTGCCATAAAAGCAATGTTTGTCCATTGAATTGCTTCTTTTGTATCAAAGGCAGGGCGACGCACATCTACACCGTAGGCATCACCTAAATTGATGACTTGTTGTAAGGCTTGAATTTGCATTGAAACTTCTTCACGTAAGCGAATTGTTTCTTCGTCAATTGATGAAGAAAGATATTTTTCACCATCTGCAATTTTTTCTTTAATTAGGTAGTCGGCACCATATAATGCTAAACGTGCATAAACACCAACGATACGACCACGAGAATAAGCATCTGGTAAACCAGTCACTGTATGTGCGTGACGTGCACGACGAATATTGCTTGTGTAGGCACGGAAAATACCGTCATTAACTGTTGTTACATGATTAGTGTAAATATCATGCATTACTGGATCAGCTTCGTAGCCATTTTCCTTAAGAATTGTTTCTGCAACACGCACGCCACCCTTAGGCATAAAGCTTAAACGGAATAATTCAGAGTTTTGAATCCCGAAGATTAATTCGTTGTCTTTGTCGATATAGCCAGCTGGAATTTTGTCAATTGAAGCTGCACGATCATTATCCATTGGGAAACGAGTGTCTTCATAATGTGCTTTAGTTTCTTCGACAATCTTTTTAATTTTTAATGAACGTTCGGTTGGTCCAGCAAGGAAGCTTTCATCACCATCGTAAGGATTATAGTTATCTTGCACAAAATCACTGATTGATGCTGAGTTCTTCCAATCAGTACCCTTGAAACCATGCCAAGCTTTTTCATAAACATCTTTTAATACTTCAGTTTTCATTGATTAGTCTCCTTTACGCTTTTAAAAAAGGTTTACTGTTTCATTTACAAGATAACTATACCATATAGAAATCGCTTCCACAACTGAAAATAGCGTTTTATAGCCTTTTCTCTTATATAACAGATTGAATAAAATAGTAAACTGTTTTATTTTTTGACGACTAAATATCTTTGTGATGTGAAAAAAGTCGGAAAAGGCTTACATTATGCGAAATTTATTGAGCAATCACAAAGCCGAGTCTGATAATATATTGAAACAGTAGCAATTTTAAAATGCTTATTATTTCTTAAGAAATTTAGTTGCCATGATTTGAATTATTTCTATTTCAAAAAAATTGAAATAGGATTATACTATAATTAGTGAATAATTGATTAAGGAGTAGGCGATGCTGATTTTTCCTTTACATAATGATGTTTCAAGAAAAATACTACATATTGATATGGATGCTTTTTTTGCTTCTGTTGAGATGAGAGATAATCCAGATTTAAAGGATAAAGCGGTTGTGATTGCACGTCATCCGAAGGAGACTGGTGGTCGTGGTGTTGTTTCAACAGCGAATTATAAGGCAAGAGAATACGGCATTCATTCTGCTATGAGTGCCTCAGAGGCATATGAGCTATGCCCAAAGGCCATCTTTATTGCTGGTAATTATCAAAAATATAGTCAAGTTTCTCAACAGGTACGTCAAATTTTTCAACGATATACGGACATTATTGAACCATTGTCGATTGATGAAGCCTATTTAGATGTGACAGAAAACAAAATGAATTCACATTCTGCGATTAAAATTGCTAAAATGATTCAGCATGATATTTGGAATGAACTAAGATTAACTTGTTCGGCAGGTGTTTCTTATAATAAATTTTTGGCAAAACTTGGTTCAGATTATGAAAAGCCACACGGTTTAACAGTAATCACTCCAGAGCATGCTCAAGATTTTTTAAGACAGCTGCCAATTGAAAAATTTTACGGAATTGGTAAGAAAAGTGTTGAACACTTCCATCAATTAGGTATTTACACAGGAGAAGAATTACTTGCAGTTTCTGAAATGGACTTAATTAATAATTTTGGAAAAATGGGCTATTCGCTTTATCGAAAGGTGAGGGGAATCCATAATGCACCGGTTAAGGTGGTCAGAGTGCGTAAATCAATTGGTAAGGAGAACACCTATGGCACTCCTTTAGTGACTGAGGAGCAGGTGAATTCAGAATTGCAGAAGTTTGCTGATAAAATCGCCAGCATTCTGTCAGAGAAGGATCAATATGGACAGACAGTGGTGATTAAAGTTAGAACAAAAAGCTTTGCAACGAAAACCAAACGAATTAGCACTGATTTAAAAATTTTTCAAGCGAGGGATATTATATACTTTGCTGAAAATCTTTTTCAAGAGGTTGGTGGTTTGGATGAGGGGATTCGCTTATTGGGTGTGACGGTGACAGGTTTATACTCTTTAGAAACAGAGCAATTGGAATTGGATTTATGGTAATTTTCGCCAGTGGATAAAACAAATTTTTTATGAAAAATTCGTAAAAATGGTATTTTACACAAAGTGTAAAATACCATTTTTGCGAAGGACTTGTAACGCAAGTAAGTAAATGCCGCTTAGGCGTTGACTAAATGCATTGATGTTTAGTTAAAAATGCTGAAACGGACGTTTTGTGGCGTATAAACCATCTATTTTCCTAAACACAGACCGTTGAAGTCCAGACGTGTTAATGCTTTAGCATTTACAGGTCGTGGATGTGATTGGTTAAGTGCTTAGCGATTTTATCGCTTAGAGTTAATCCATAAGGCTAGATTAATTTTTTACAAAATCACGAGCGAGTACATTCAGCACCTTAGAGAAGATACCTGATTAGCTTTTCAGTTAATCAATTGCTTTCAGTTTTCCTCTAAAGTCATCAATTGTGTCATAACCTTTTTTGGTCATAATTTCTAGTAATTCCTTTTGGACACGATCAAAAACAGTTAGCCCTTCTTTTTCAAGCTGTGTACCGATTTGAAGCATTGTTGCACCACAAAGTAAGTGTTCGTAAGCGTCCTGACCAGTCAAAATACCGCCAGTGCCAATAATCTGAATATCATCTCGTAAGCGCGTATAAAAGGCGCGAACGTTAGCTAGGGCAGTCGGTTTGACATATTCGCCTCCGATACCGCCAAAGCCAGCTTTAGGTTTAATAACAACAGTATCTGTTTCAGCGTCAATGTAAAGCCCATTACCAATTGAATTAATCGAGTTGATAAATTGAATCGGAAATTGATTTAAAATTTTAGCCATTTGGTCAAAATGCAATAAATCAAAGTATGGTGGTAGCTTGACACCAAATGGTTTAGTATAAAATGCTGTAATTTCAGTTAAGAGACGTTCAGTATCATCAAAGTCGTAGGCCATTTGGGGCTTTCCAGGTACATTTGGGCAAGAAAGGTTGAGTTCAACTAGTCCATCATAATCAGAATTTTGAATCGTCCGCATATTTTCAACATATTCATGAAAGCCCTCGTAGCTAGCCACGGATAAAATAAATGCTTGATTAGGGGTTTCCTTTTGACGACGAATCGCATCGTCAAGATAATAATCAAGTCCATTATTGGGCAAGCCCATTGAGTTAATGGAGCCAAATTCGAGATTAATATAACGTGGTTCAGGATTACCTGTCCGCGCTGCTTTTGTTGCTGATTTTGTTACAAAGCTACCAGCATTAGAATGCGCAAGTCCATCTATGTCTTCAATGGTCATACAATGCACACCAGAGGCATTCATAAAGGGGTTTTCAAAAGTATAATTATAAAAATTTGTTTTTAAAGTTGGCATTTTTTTCTCCTTATTATATTGAAAAGCTGAAATAACTAGTTTGATAACTGTGGTTGGTAGACAAAGGCTTATAGGCTAAAAAATTTCTTACTTAAATAGATTCACGTAAGAGGCTATCATTGACTAATTGTTTATGAATATTGACTTAAAAGTAAGTATTCAGGTAATTGAAGTTCCCTTACGATTAAGTGTTTAGTGTAAAAAGTAGTTTTGTTAGATCAGCTGATAATGCTCTAGTGCGTATTTAATTCCGCCATCCAAATTAGTCTTGGTGACAAAATCAGCAATTTCTTTCAAACCATCAACTGCATTACCCATCGCAATTTTATAGTCGCAAGCTTTAAATAGATCAAAATCATTTGGTCCGTCTCCAAAGGCGAAGGTTGGGACGTCAAGATTCATTAGCTTCAAGGTTTGCTTGACACCTGTACCTTTATTATTTTCACCTAAAACAACGTCCACAATATTGGGATTGTTTCTAAAAAATGTTAATTCAGGAAAGGCTTCTTGGTAGTCTGCATAAGAATCTTCATCTTTTAAAATAATTAATAATAAATTAATGTGATTTAGCTTGGCTGGGCTTGTTTCGATTGCGGGTAAATTTTGATTAATTGAACGATAAGCTTTAGCCATTGTTGCACTATGCTGTTTGGTCCAAAATTCAGCCTGATTATAAAACACGATTTCTTGTTGCCTTTTTTCGGCGATTGAAATGAAAGATTTAGCAATTGATGCAGGAATTGTATCATCAAATAAAACACGATTTTCAATTTCAATTAATTGTCCATTCATTGCAATCATCGAGTCAATGCCTGAGGCAGTCATGATATCACGTACTTCAAAGGGGGAACGACCAGATGCAATTACTGGTAAAATATTATTATTTTTGAGCTGATGAATCGTCTGGGCGACTTGAGCATCAACCTTAGAATGTGCGTTAAGTAAAGTGCCATCTAAGTCAAAAAAGCAAATTGCTTTGGGTTTCATTAGGATCTCCTTGTATTTTGTATCAATTTAAATCAGTTTAAAATAGTTGAGTGCTTGTTCAATACCACCCTGTGTATTACTGGCAGTAATGTAACTAGCGATTCTTTTTAATGGTTCTACGGCATTACCCATTGCGATTTTAAAGTCACAGGCTTCTAATAAGGCAAAGTCATTATTACCATCTCCGAATGCAAAACTCGGCTGATTTTCAATTTTTAATATCTGTTTTAGCTGCTTAACACCAGTTCCTTTATTAGTACCATGATTAGTAACATCAATTGAATAAGGAGAATTACGATAAAATGTCAAGCTTGGAAAAGCTTTTTGATAAATTTCACTTGCTTCTTTTTGTTGATTGCCAACTAAAAGCATTGAAAAAATTGTTTGGTCAATAATCTGAGTATTAACTTCAGGTGATTGAACTTTAAAATGTCGATAATGATTAACAAGATTTTGATTGTTTCCTGAACAGTAAATATGGTCAGGAGTATAATAAGCAATTTCGTCATCTAGTGCTCTCGCAAATTTAATGAGCTCGTGGATGGCTTTAGCAGGTATTTCTGCGCGATATATTTCTTGATTTTCAATTTCAATATACATGCCATTCATTGCAATTAGAGCGCTTATTTTAGCATCTTCCATAATTTTTTTGACTTCACGTTTGGTTCGTCCAGTTGCGATGACTGGTAAGATTTGATTTTTCTTTAGCTGTTCAATTGTCTTTTGAATTTCAGGTGTAACTTCAGCATTTTGGTTTAATAGCGTACCGTCTAAATCAAAGAAGACAACGCCTTTGTAATTAGCCATTTGGACTCCCTTTAAAAACCAGATTAGATTAATTATAACATAAGGACTTGTGCGCATAAAATGAAAAAAGTTTTAAAATTAACTTGAATTTGAATACTAAAAAAGCCTTCTAACATTAGATTTAAATAATTAATCTAATGTTAGAAGGCTACATATTATTCAGCTTCGCTTGTGCTTGAACTGCTTTCTGTAGCAGATGACTGAGTTGGATTGAGCTCTTGATAGGTTTCAGTTTTAAATAAGGACTGGGTCGTTTTATCGCCATTTTTAGAAAATAGGCTGGTTGAATCATCGCCCTTATCTTTTTCAATTGTCTTGAGCTGTCCTAGTTGGTCTTTATAATTAATTTTACTTGGATCAACATTTTCTAGACCACTGTCTTTGTAGAAGCGCAGTAAATCGCCATTATTAATTTGATCGGAAATCGCCAGTTGTTTTTGTACCGCCTCTTTATCACTTTTAATTAATGCGGTTGTGTTTTCATCAGGATTAGTAATTTCAACGCCTGTTTCAGTATTATAGACACGATCGCCTATGACTGTGATATCTTTTGAAACAAAGTTGTTATTTCTAAACGCTACAATTTGATCATGCTCGGTGGACAATAAATCTTGACCTAATTGTAAATATTTTGAAGTATCGACACCTAAGAAATGAAGTAGTGTAGGTAAGGCATCAATCTCACCACCATATGTATGGTCAATGTGACCTTCAGTATCTCCAGGATTTACAATCATATAAGGCACACGTTGCATCATGGCGTTGTTATAATCATTCCAAGTTTCAGCATCCATACCAAGTAATGGGGCTAGTGATGTATTTCTTGAATTTGAAATACCGTAATGATCACCATAGAGGACAATAATTGAATTATCATATAGGCCAGAAGCTTTTAGATAATCAAAAAACTCTTTGACAGCTGTATCAAGATAGTTTGCGGTTGCAAAGTAGCCATTAATTGTATCGTCATCAGTAGTAGCTAATGGGAAGCCTGATTCACTATTGGTAAATTGCTCATAAGGATAATGATTACTTACGGTAATGAACTTAGCATAAAACGGTTGTTGCAAATGCTCTAGATAACGAATGGATTGTTCAAAAAACGGCTTATCATGCAAACCATATTGGAACGAATTATCCGAGGTGACGTCGTAATAGCTTGAGTCAAAGAAATAATTATAGCCAAACTGTTTGTAAGTTTCATTTCGATTCCAAAAAGTACCGGCATTGCCATGGAAAACTGCAGAGGTGTAATCTCCATTTTGTGCTAAAATATTTGGTGCTGCTTCAAAGGTATTTTTCCCGCCAAGTTGTGTGAAAAGTGAACCTTGATTGAGACCAAATAAGCTATTTTCAAACATTGTTTCAGCATCGCTTGTTTTTCCAGCTTTGACCTGATTGAAAAAGTTATCGAAGGCATAAGTTTCTTGACTATGAAATAGTGAGTTTAGAAACGGCGTAACTTCATGTTGAACCCCATTTTCATCAGTCAGCTTATAGTCTATTAAGAATTGCTGGAAGCTTTCTAAATGGATGTAGATAACATTTTTGCCCTTTGCCTTGCCGTAATATTGTGAATTAGGAGCAGCATAATGCTCACTCACGTATTCGGTAACACTTGATAAGTCTTGAGGCGTCGCCTTAGCCCGAATCTGATTGGTGTTATAGGTCTGAATACCATCATAAATTGTGAAGGCGTTTAATCCTAAATATTTAACTAAATAGTCTCTTGAAAATGTTCTGGTTAATAATTCTGAGCGGTCAGTTTCGGCTAAAAATAGGTTCGCTGAGAAAGTTAAAATCGCAATCCATGAAACTGCAAAGGCAGCTCTTTTGTTAAAAGGTTTTTGGTCTGTTTTGAAACGCTTGGTTATTTTGAGTCCAATTAAAATAAAGAAATCGAAGATATAAATTAAATCCCAGAATCTAAATAATTGAATAGCACTTTCACCTAACCCAGAAGCGACTTTGCTTGAGCCTAAGACTGTATTAATGGTAATAAAGTCTGAAAATTCACGATAATAAACGGCATTGGCAAATAGCACAATGTTTAATAGAAAGTAAAGTATGAACAGGACAGTATAAAAAACCTTGGTATTTTTAAAATAAAGCGCAATACTCAAGAAAAATAAGCCCGTTGCAAATGGATTGATGAATAAAATAATATATTGGAAAATACTATCAATTTCGAGATGAAAATCAATAAAATAGGCGAAAATCGTTTTAAACCAATAGATTATTAATAAAATAATAATTAAACCAAGACGTGTCTTGAAAAAATTTTTAAGTTTAGTAATCAGCACGAGTAATGTCCTTTCCGAAAGACAATTATTAGTAGTTTTATCAGAAAATAAAAATAATTAATCTATATTAATAAATAATCGTCATTATAGCAGATATGAAAATCAATCTCTCAAAATTTTACTCTCAAATAAAATACAAGTCAATTAGAATTAAAAATCTTAGGGAAAATTTAAACATCTCTTGATAAATTTGATATACTGGGGTTATGACTAAAATTAGAATTACAGAAAAACTAAAAAAACAAATTATAGCAGGTAAACAACTGCTCTTAACTCAAGATTTTTCCAACATCGCTAAGCAATTAGATACGCTGCCAGACAATCAAGTGGTTGAACTGCTTGATACTAAGGATACTTTTGTCGCTAGTGCATACTTATCAGCCCAAAATAAAGGCATCGGTTGGGTTTATAGTAATAAAAAGGATTCATTTAGCTATCAATTATTAGTGGAACGCTTTGAGCGTGCTAAAGAGCTACGCGCTCACTATTTTAAACAATCATTGACCAATGCATTTTGTCTTTTTAACGATGAAGGTGATTGTTTAGGTGGTCTTAGAGTAGAATTATACCATGAATTTGTCATTTTTTCTTGGTATAACGCTTTCATTGCACAACAACAAGATTTAATTGTTGCAGCATTCCAAGCGGTATTTCCAGAAATTAAGGGTGGATACGCTAAAAATCGATTTAAAGGAGCAAATCTTGAATCCGAGCATATTTTTGGTGAGATGCATCCAAATGTTAATATTATTCTTGAAAATGGCATTCAGTATGCGACACATTTAAATGACGGCTTGATGACTGGTATTTTCTTAGATCAGCGTGAGGTTAGAGGGCGATTATTAGAGCATTACGCAAGAGATAGGCGTGTACTCAATCTTTTTAGCTATACTGCAGCCTTTAGTGTTGCTGCTGCGATGGGAGGAGCGCTTGAAACCACCAGTGTTGATTTAGCCAAACGAAGTGTTGAATTAAGTCGCGCTCATTTTGAATTAAACCAAATTGATTTGAGTCATCATCGTTTTGTGGTAATGGACACCTTTGAGTATTATAAATATGCAAGTCGTAAGGGCTTAAAATATGATTTAATTATTATTGATCCGCCAAGTTTTGCACGGAATAAGCGTAAAGTTTTCTCAGTACAAAAAAATTATCGGGATTTAATTGAGGGTGCGCTGTCCTTGCTCAATCCAAATGGTGTGATTATCGCATCGACTAATGCACAGAATTATCCAATTGCTGATTTTAAAAAAATGTTAAAAAATAGTCTGGTCAATCATCAGTATGAATTTAAAGAAGTTTTTAGATTGCCGAGTGATTATAGAAGTAATCCTAAACAGATTGATTCCAATTATTTGAAAGTTTTTGTAATAGAGGTGAAGAAATGACTAAAATCGTAGCACCAATTCTAATAAAAAATCTGAGTGAACCGATTCAGGTGGCACAATATCAAGCTGTTGATATTATCGAGTGGCGTGTCGATTATACAGATTTTGAGGCAATTATTGAGGTTGCTCAGGCCTTGAAGGCTCAATTTAGTCAACCCTTACTTTTTACCGTTAGAACCAAGTCAGAGGGTGGAAATCTTGACCTAGAAGTTGATGCTTATCTTGAATTGCAAAAAAAGCTAATTGCTCAGAAACCTGCCTATCTTGATTTTGAATTTTTTTCTTATTCAGAGGTTTACGCTGAATTTAATCAGCTTTGTCAAGAAAATGCTATCAAGGTGGTTGCTAGCTATCATAATTTTGATGAAACACCAACAGACTTAGAATATCGATTATCTAAAATGTTAGTCCTAAAGCCAGCGATTGTTAAAATTGCCGTGATGCCTACGAATTTTTTAGATGTGACACAGGTTTTATCTTTAACCGCACGCTATGCAGCAATTAATAAAACAAAGTTAGTGACAATGTCAATGGGGGAATTAGGCAAGTTTACTCGTGTTTCGGGGAACCTGACTGGTTCTGCATGGACCTTTGCCAGTGTAGAAGCGAGCTCGGCTCCAGGTCAGCTGTCTGTCGATGAGACAAAACAGTTATTAAATACATTTAAAGGAAAATATAATGATTGAAAATTATAAACCAACCTGGTTAATTGAACGTGTTTATCATATTAAGCCAAGTGATTTTCGGAGTAAAGGGTTCAAAGCAGTCTTAGTTGATTTGGATAATACACTGATTGCTTGGGATAATCCGAATGGTACTAAGGAACTCCGTGATTGGCTGAAAGAGATGTCTGAGGCTGGCATTCCTGTACTTGTGGTCTCAAATAACAATTCGAAGCGAGTAAAAAAAGCAGTCGAGCCCTTTGGTATTTTATCCGTTAGTCGTGCGATGAAGCCCTTTAGCTTAGGTATCAAAAGAGCATTAAAGCAATTATCTCTAGATAAAAGAGAGGTTGTATTTATCGGTGATCAATTAATGACGGATATCCGAGCTGCCAATCGCGTTGGTGTCAAGAGCATTTTAGTTCGCCCATTGGTTGAGAGTGATGCTTGGAGTACTAAGATTAATCGAGCACGAGAAAAGCGTGTTTGGCGAAAATTAGCAAGTAATTATGATATGCGCTTTCAAAATAAATTGATATGATGAAATCAGATATTACTTGGTTTAAACGAGAGAATAGGAATGGTAGATGGTAGAGGAAGTTTTATTTTGTATTGGCTGCGGTGCTCAAATTCAAACAGATGATGAATCAAAGCCGGGCTACACACCAAGTTCAGTATTAAAAAAAGGGCTTGAAACAGGTCAGCTTTATTGTAAACGTTGCTTTCGATTACGAAATTACAATGAAATTCAAGACGTTAATATTGCAGATGATGAATTTTTAAAATTATTGAATGAAGTTGGTCAATCAGATAGCTTAATTGTCAATGTTATTGATATCTTTGACTTCAATGGTTCATTAATTCCTAGTTTGACACGTTTTGTAGGTCATAACCCGATTTTAATTGTCGCGAATAAACGTGATATTTTACCGAAATCAATTAAGGATAGTCGAATTCGTCAGTGGCTGATTGAACAGGCGCATCAGGCAGGTATTAAACCGATTGATGTTATTTTAACCTCGGCTCATAAAAAACAAGCAGTTGAGCCTGTAGTGGCGGCAATTGAGAAATATCGAGCTGGCAAAGATGTATATGTAGTTGGTGTAACAAATGTAGGAAAATCTACATTAATTAATCAAATTATTAATTTTTCGACTGGGGAACAGGATATTATCACGACAAGCCGTTTTCCGGGAACGACGCTAGATAAAATTGAAATTCCGCTAGCAGATGGTCAGGTGTTATTTGACACACCGGGGATTATTCACCGTCATCAAATGGCGCATTATATTGGTGAACGAGATTTGAAAATTGTTTCACCGCAAAAAGAAATTAAGCCGAAAACATATCAATTAAATCCAGAGCAAACTTTATTTTTAGCAGGCTTAGCAAGATTTGATTTTATTCAAGGGGAACGTCAAAGCTTTACTGGTTATTTTTCAAATGATTTAGAGATTCATCGAACAAAGCTAGAAAAGGCAACGGATTTTTATCAAAAGCACCTAGGCGAGCTGATTCAACCACCACATCAGGATGAAGTGGCTGATTTTCCGAAGCTTGTCCGACATGAATTTAGTATTAAAGAACCGACAGATATTGTTTTTTCTGGACTAGGCTGGCTTAAGGTGCGTGAAAAGGCGGTTATCGCTGCATGGGTGCCTCAGGGAGTTAGCGTCTTGATTAGGAAGTCAATTATTTAGTGATAGGAGAGTAAATAGATGAGCGAGTTTGTGAAAGTTAGTCAATTGGTTAGCAAAATAAACCTTGAAGTCGTCTCTGGTGATCAGCAGTCTTTAGAGCGTAAAATTACGACAGCAGATATTTCACGTCCGGGCTTAGAATTAACCGGCTATTTTAGCTATTATACACATGAGCGAATTCAAATGTTTGGAAAAAAAGAAGTTTCATTTTCTGAGCAAATGGTGCCTAGTGAGCGTCTGATGATTATGCGTAAATTGAGCTGCCAAGACACGCCAGCAATTATTGTGGCGCGAGGTTTGGAGGTTGCTGAAGAAATGAAGATTGCGGCTGAGGAGAAAGATATTCCAATTCTGCGTTCACCTGTTGCAACTAGTCGTTTAGTTGGTGAGGTTTCTAGTTTTTTAGATGATCGCCTAGCGAGTCGCACAAGCATTCATGGCGTTTTAATGGATATCTATGGCTTAGGTGTTTTAATTCAAGGTGATAGTGGCATTGGTAAAAGTGAAACGGGGCTAGAATTATTAAAGCGTGGACATCGCTTAGTTGCTGATGATCGTGTTGATGTTTATCAAAAAGATGAGTTAACTGCTATCGGTGAACCACCTAAAATTTTAGAACACATGCTTGAAATCCGTGGTGTTGGTATAATTGATGTGATGAATCTATTTGGTGCTTCTGCTGTTAGGAATTCAATGCAAGTTCAGCTTGCAATTTATCTTGAAAATTTTTCAACTGATAAAGCATACGACCGCTTAGGAAATGGCACACAAAATATTTCAATTGCAGGTGTTGATATTCCTCAATTAAAAATTCCAGTTAAGACAGGTCGAAATCTTTCAATTATCATTGAGGCAGCGGCGATGAACTTTAGAGCGAAAACAATGGGCTTTGATGCGACTGCAGAATTTGGGAAGCGATTAGATCGATTGATTAATCAAAATTCATCAGAGGGTGAAGTCTAATGTTATTTAATATTGATCCAATTGCACTTCGTATTTTTGGCTTAGAAATTCACTGGTATGCGGTAATTATTTTAGCTGGTGCAATTGCTGGGGTTTATCTTGCTCAAAAAGAGGCTGTTAGACAAGGATTAAAGTCAGATGATATTTTAGATTTCATACTGATTACCTTTCCGATTGCTATTATTGGTGCTCGAATCTATTATGTGCTATTTGATTTGCAGGCTTATCGTGATAATCCACTTTCTGTTTTTGCGATTTGGCAGGGGGGTCTTGCTATTTACGGCGGCTTAATTGCTGGTTTTATTTGTTTGCTCGTTTTTACTTATTATCGTGTGATACCTAGATTGAAATTTTTAGATATTGCGACACCAAGTGTGATTTTAGGTCAAGCGGTTGGTAGATGGGGGAATTTCGTCAATCAAGAAGCTTATGGTGAGCCCACATCATATCACTTTCTAAAAGAAACATTGCATTTGCCAGACTTTATTGTGAACCAAATGAAGGTGGATGGCGTTTATCACCAACCTACTTTCTTGTATGAATCCGTTTGGAATTTGGTAGGTTTTGCAATCTTAATGCTAATTCGGCATCAAAAATGGATAAAATCCGGACAATTATTTGCTTTTTATCTCGTTTGGTACGGTATTGGCCGATTTTTCATCGAGGGCTTACGGACAGACAGTCTGATGATTGGTAATACAATTCGAGTATCACAAGTGCTCTCTCTAGTGCTTGTAGTGGTTGGCATTGTAATTTTTGGTTATTTGTTTAAAAAGAAACCAATGTCCAGATAGAAAATACTTGAGCATATACATTTTTTTAGTTTTTAATAGTGAAAAAAAGTAGTTATATATTGGATGCCTATTTTTTCTTGGACGAATAGATTATTTGAATGATTGAATTTGTATAAAATAGTGAATTGGATTTATTGGATACATAATCTTGAGATAATTTGACAATAATTAAAGTACATAATATAATTAAGCCAATTATATAGCATCTGTTTTGGTGCCTCTTCTTAATTTTTATAATTATTTTGAGTTTTAGGGTAGTAATTGTATTCAGTTGCAAGCTAGACCTATCTTCCTATTATGGGGAGATAGGTCATTTTTGTTTTAAAGGGAGTTACAATGATTATTAAAAATATTTTAAATAATAATTTTTTAATAGTAGAGCAAGATGGTGTTGAAAAAATTGTTATGGGACGCGGAATTGCTTTTAATAAAAAAGCAGGACAAAAAGTAGAACAAAATCGAATTCAGAAAACTTTTATTTTAACTAATTCTGATTTTGGGAAAAAGCTTGCTTATCTGATTCATAATGTGCCGGAAGAAATTTTTCAAGTAGTTACCGAGATTATTAATTATTACATGGAAAAAACTGAGAAAACGGTTAGTGATGCTGTTTATCTCACCTTGTCAGATCACTTACATTTTTCGTTAAACCGTTCTAAGGAAGATTATTATTATAAAAATGTATTGCTTTGGGATATCAAAAATTTTTATCCTACAGAATACGAAGTTGGTGTCTATGGTCTGGAACGTATGAATCAACTTTTTGATTTAGAGTTACCGATTGAAGAGGCTGGATTTATTACTTTACATTTACTAAATGCTGATATTGGTTATACAGAGGTTGGTGATATTCAGCGAGTGATTCAGATTATACAGGAAGTAACAGATAGTGTTCATTATTATTTTGGAATTGATTTCGATACTTCGTCAATGCAATATCAGCGTTTTATTACTCACGTTCGCTTTTTTGCACAACGTGTTGTAGCAGGACTTGCAAGCGAAGAGCAGCTTGGAAATGAGGATCTACTTGAACTAATCCAAGAAAAATATCGCAATATATATAAATGTGTCATGTTATTGGAAAATCATATTAATAAAAAGTATCAATTTCCGTTATCGCCTGAAGAAAAAATGTATTTAACGCTACATATTCAAAGAATTGTTGCCAATGACAGTGAAAAGCAATAAAAATAGGAGGTTTTTATGAAAAAGTATGACGATTTAGTTGCATTTATTATTGAAAATGTTGGGACTAAAAATAACATTCAGGATGTTAATCATTGCATGACTCGTTTAAGGTTTAGTTTAAAGGACGATAATTTAGTCAATGAGAAGGTAATTTTGGCGCATCCTCAAGTTATTACAGCACAATTTTCCGGTGGACAATATCAAATTGTAATCGGGACGCATGTCAGTGAGGTTTTTGATGAATTAATTGTGCCATTGGGTCTGGAGAAAAAGAATGCAACTGCGTTTAATGAAGAGACTGATAAGGGTTTGATTAATCGCTTTATTGCAATTATTACTAAAGTTATTACACCAACACTTGGCGTATTAATTGGAACTTCTCTTGTTTTGGGAATCTTATCACTATTAACAACATTTAATTTAACTGATTCAAGTAAGGGCGAGTATATCATTTTAAGCGCTTTAGGTAATGCCTTATTCACTTTCTTTCCAATTGTTTTAGGCTATACAAGTGCGAAAGCATTTAAAACTGATGGGTACATTGGAATGATTATTGGAGCGACCTTAGTTTTTCCTTCTTTATTAACAGATTTAACTTCTGGAGATGCACTGTATACTTTATTTAATCATACATTTTTAGCGACACCAGTTTATAAAACTTTTTTTGGCCTGCCAATTATTTTTCCAACGAATGGTTACACTTCAACGGTTATTCCAATTATTTTGGCAATGTTCTTTATTTCTAAAATTGAACGAAAATTAAATGAAATTATTCCAAAAACCTTACGTTTCACACTCGTACCAATGATTACCTTGATTATAGGTATTCCAGCAACAATTCTTCTCTTTGGTCCAATTGCCAATTTTGCGAGCGCATTAATTACGGCTGCTATTAATTTGGTCTATGGCTTTTCACCTTCGATTGCAGGTTTTGTAATTGGCTTATTCTATCAACCACTAGTGTTACTCGGATTACATTGGCCTGTTGTTGCGATTGGTATTAATAATTTAGCAACTCAAGGCTTTGATAATTTGTTGCCAATGATTTATACAGTACCATTTGCACAAATGGCAGTAACATTTGCCGTTTATATCAGAACAAAGAATAAAAAAGAGAAATCTGTTTGTGTTTCCTCAATTGTTTCAACTATTTTCTGTATCATTGAACCAGCGATGTATGGGGTTACTTTACCTGTTAAAAAGCGTTTTTACATTAGTTGCTTATCAAGTGCTTTTGGTGGTTTAATTATTGCCTTATTTTCAGTACGAAATTATGCAAGCACGATTGGTTTATTTGGAATTGGTGGTTTTATTAATCCGAAAAATGGAGATTACTCAAACTTCTTAATTGCAGTAATGGCAACTATTGCCACTTTAATTGTTGGCTTTATTCTCGGCTACCTTACTTACTCAGAAACGCCAAATCTCAAGGAGGAAAGGCTGGATATTCAAACAGAAAAAAAGTCAATTATTTAAGGTCGCCCTTGAAGGGAAAGCTTTTTTTACTTTCTGAAATAGAACAACATCCATTGGCTCAAGGGGTCATTGGAGACGGGATCGCGATTTTACCATACGAAGGTCGTTTAATTGCGCCTTTTGATGGTAGAATAATTAAACTTTTTTCGAATCATCATACTCTGATATTAGAGAATCAATTTAAGGAAAAATTATTAATTCATCTTGGGGTTAACAGTAAAAAAGTTTTGCAGAAAGATTTTTGTATCCATTTTGGACAAAATGCAACAATATCGGAAGGACAGACTTTAATTACCTTTGATTTAGTTGCTTTAAAAAAACAAGGTGTTGACTTGCGTTGCATGATAATTGTAATAGAGAATGATTTACATAATATTTTGCAATCAACTAAAAGTGAAGTGAATTATTTACAACCAATATTAATGCTAGAGGAAAGAGGAAAAAAGGAATGGCAGACACACTTATCCAGAGAATTAAAGGAATTTTAGTTGGTGTTGCGCTTGGTGATGCAATGGGAATGCCAACTGAATTATGGACTCGACAAATGATTAAAGAAGAATTTCCAGCAGGTGTTAAGAAATTCTCAAAATCAATTAATAAAGGTGCAATCATACGAGATATGAAAGCAGGACAGATTACCGATGATACAATCAACACTATTTTTTTGATTAAAATGCTGAATAAATATCACGGTGAAGTTTCAGTTGAAGACTATATTGAGCAGCTTCAAGAGTGGAGTGCTGATTCTGAATTAGCTGAGCTTGTCTCTGGGCCGAGTACACGAAAAGCATTAGATTTATTGAAAAAAGGTGTCCCAATCACTCAAACTGGACGTTTTGGAACAACGAATGGTGCGGCAATGAAAATTGCTCCGATTGGCATTATTTCAGATTATCAAAATTTAGAAGAATTAGTCAACCGCGTTTATCAAATTTGTATTCCAACTCATAATACATCCATTGCAATTGCTGGTGCCAGCTCAGTTGCAGCTGCGATTAGTTATACATCAGCAGGGGGCAAAGATTTGAATCAAATTTTTGAATTGGCAGAGACAGCAATTCGACTTGGTTTGAAAAAAGGCTATGATGTGGCGACTGCTTCTTTAATTCGTCGTTTAGCTATCGTTCGTGAACTCGTGGACAACAAATCAGAAGAAGAGGTTATGACAACACTTTACGAGGTTTTGGGTACTGGTGTGGAAACAATCGAAACAATCCCTAGTGTTTTTGCTATTGTTTATTTAGCGCAAGGTAATCCTTTGAAGGCGGCTCAGCTTTCAGCAAGCTTGGGTGGTGATACTGATACAATTGGTGCAATTTCAACAGCTATTTGCGGCGGTATTGAACCGATTAATGATGTTCAAATTATTCAAACATTGGAGACAGTTAATCAGCTCGATTTTGACGAGCTAGCCGAACAATTAATTCACTTTTCTCCTTATTTAGATTAATATAAAAATCAGAAAGCGTAATTGTAATGGATAAACGATTGCGCTTTCTGGTTATTTAATATGCATAATTATTCAAATGCTTCCAATTCCAAAGATTGTTTTTCCCAATCGGACATCACTCTGATTTGCGCGCTTTCTTTTGCTTCAAGCTCGTCATTAAGCTGATGTAGCTTTTCGTAATCCTGAGCTAGTTCGGGTTTGAGTAAGGCTTGGTGGATGCTTTCGATTTCTGCATCAAGTTTTTCCATTTCCATTTCCAAGGCTTCAATTGAGCGTTTTAGCTTACGTTGTTCACGTTGCTTCTCTTTGCTGACAGCCTGACTATTTGATTTAACAGTTGGTTTTACGGTTGCTAAATTATTTTCAAATTCTGCCTTTTTTTCAAGATAGTAATCATAGTTACCTAGAAACTGTTTAGAGCTATCAGGATTTAGCTCGATTACCTGTGTGGCAATTTGATTGATGAAGTAGCGATCATGTGATACAAATAGAATCGTACCTTCAAAATTTGCAAGGCTCTGCTCTAATACTTCCTTACTATCAATATCTAAATGGTTAGTCGGCTCATCTAGGATTAAAAAATTATGATTTTCCATGGATAGCTTTGCTAACAAAAGTCTAGCGCGCTCACCACCACTTAAATCACCTACAGTTTTTTTAACGTCATCTCCACTAAAAAGAAATGCCCCTAAACGAGATCTAATGTCTTTTTCAGGTGTTGTTGAAAAATCGTCCCAAAGCTCGTTGAGGACAGTTTTGTTTTTGGTTAATCGCTCTTGGATTTGATCATAGTACCCAACCGAGACATTTGCGCCTAATTTAAAGCTACCAGCTTGAGGTGGTATTGCGCCGATAATTGTTTTAAGTAATGTTGACTTGCCAATTCCGTTTGGTCCAACAATGACAAATCGTTCTTGTCGTCGCTGTTCAAAAGTAATATTTTTTGCGATATTTTGATTGCCATAGCCAATTGCCAGCTGCTCAGTTGATAAAACTAGATTGCCAGAAGGTTTATCAATCTGAAATGTAAAATGAATACTTTTATTATCCAGCATCGGAGCATCCAGGACCGATATTTTTTCGAGCTGCTTACGTTTACTTTGCGCGCGCTTGGTCGTTGAGGCGCGTGTAATATTTTTTTCGACAAATTGTTCTAACTTGGCAATTTCTTTTTGCTGCTTATTAAAATTTTTGATTTCACTTTGGTAATCCTGCGCTTTTTGCTTTAAAAAGCTTGAGTAATTGCCAACGTAACGCTTCATCGTTCGCTTAGAAATTTCATAGGTCAGATTGGTTGTTTTATCCAAAAAATAACGGTCGTGGCTGACAATTAACAATGCTTGCTTATAATTTTTTAAGTAATTTTCGAGCCAGTTAAGTGTTTGAATGTCTAAATGGTTAGTTGGTTCATCAAGAATCAATAATTCTGGCTTTGATAATAATGTTTTTGCCAAGGCTAATCTTGTTCTTTGGCCACCCGATAATTCGCTGATTTTTTTATGATAGCTTGATTCTGGAAAATTAAAACCATTCAAGACTGCCTTAACATCAGTTTCATAGCTGTAGCCGCCGTTATTTGTAAAGGCAACGCTACGATTATCGTATTCAAGCATAATTTCTTCTAATGTTGAGCCAGTTGCTTCTCCCATTTTTTGCTCAAGCCTTTTAAGTGCCTTTGCTTCGTCAATCAAATCTTGAAAAACGGTCAATAATTCTTCGAAAATTGTAAGTGAGGATTGTAAACCACTATTTTGATCCAGATAGCTCATAGTAAGATTTTTTTTGGTAATTATTTCACCGGAGGTAGCCGTTTCAATACCTGCGATAATTTTTAAAAACGTACTTTTACCAGCACCATTTTTACCGACAAGTCCGATTTTGGCGTTTGACTCAATTTGCATATCAAGGTGTTCAAACAGAATGTCTGAACCAAATAATTTACTAATATCCTGTACTTGAAGTAATAACATTTCTGCCACCTTTCATTTAAAAATAAGTATAACAAAAATTAACGATGGTTTTAACTGATTTCTGAGATTATGTATAAAAAGAATAGTTTGAAGTGAAGCTAGTGCAAATTTATTTTGATAAATTGGGTAGATAACTTGAAAATTTGTGAAATGATTGATAAACTAATTTGTGAAATACTAAACGAAAGGAGATAAGTTAGTGAGAGAAAAAAGTGAACAGGTGATTCCAAAAGCAACCGCTAAAAGGTTACCGCTATATTATAGACACTTACAACGTTTAAAAGAACAAGATATTTGTCGCACAAATTCCAAAGAATTGGCAGATGCATTAGCAATTGATAGTGCTACAATTCGTCGTGATTTTTCTTATTTTGGTGAATTGGGAAAACGTGGTTATGGCTATAATGTCGACGATTTAACCCGCTATTTTGCTAAGATATTGAAAGAAGATGAGCAGACTAATGTCGCTTTAATTGGTGTCGGTAATTTGGGGACCGCTTTAATTAAATATAAATTTCACCGTAAAAATAATTTAAGAATTTCTGCAGCCTTCGATCTAAAAGATAATCCTTACGTTGGTAAAATTTTAGATGGTGTGCCAGTTTATGATATTGATGAGTTAAAAGAACATATTCAAGCGCAACGGATTGAAGTTGCAATTTTATCAGTGCCTGCTCAAGCGGCAGAAGGCATTTTAATCCAGCTGATTGATGCTGGTGTTAAGGGTATTTTGAATTTTACGACGGAACGTTTGTCGGCACCTGAGGGGATCATTATTCAGTCTGTGGATTTGACCAACGAATTACAAACACTTATTTATTTTTTAAGAAAAAATGAGCTTGAATAATTTGATTAATATGTCCATGCCAATAGGTAGAGCAAGCGATTAAAAAGGAAATACGGTTAAATCGTATTTCCTTTTTAATTTGGAATTGTAAAGGATTTCAAAGGTCTAAAAAAACATTTCTATAAATTCTTTATTTTTTAAACAATTATCTTGACTTTTTCTGACTATAGCATAAAATAAGTATTAGGTTAGCACTCAATATACTAGAGTGCTAAAAATAATCAATTAATTAAACGGAGGGATTAATGTGTTAAAACCATTATCAGATCGTGTAGTTTTAAAGGTTAAAGAAGAAGAAGAAAAGACAGTAGGTGGCTTAGTTTTAGCTTCATCTGCTCAAGAAAAACCACAAGTAGCAGAAGTAATTGCTGTTGGCCCTGGTGCTAGACAGCATGGTAAAATATTTGAGCCTGACGTTAAGGTTGGTGATTGGGTTGTTTTTGAAAAATATGCTGGCGTAGAAGTGAAGGATAACGGTGAAACTTATTTAGTAGTCAAGGCCGGCGATTTAATTGCAACAGTTGAGTAGCTTTCTTTTAGCTAATATGAATTAATAGAAACTTATTTTAGGAGGAATTTATTGTGGCAAAGGAAATTAAATTTGCAGAAGATGCACGTAGTAAAATGGTCCGTGGCGTTGATATTTTAGCAGATACAGTTAAAGTGACCTTAGGACCAAGAGGTCGTAATGTTGTTTTAGAAAAAAGTTTTGGCTCACCGCTAATTACTAATGATGGTGTAACGATTGCCAAGGAAATTGAATTGGAAGATCATTTTGAAAACATGGGGGCTAAATTAGTTTCAGAAGTGGCTTCAAAGACTAATGATATCGCTGGTGATGGTACAACAACTGCAACTGTTTTAACGCAAGCGATTGTTCGTGAAGGCTTAAAGAATGTAACAGCAGGTGCTAATCCAATTGGTATCCGTCGCGGCATTGAGATTGCGACAGAAACTGCTGTGGCAGCTTTGAAGGAAATTGCAACACCCGTTTCAGGTAAGGAAGCGATTGCTCAGGTTGCAGCTGTTTCTTCACGTTCTGAAAAAGTAGGTCAATATATTTCAGAAGCAATGGAAAAAGTTGGCAATGACGGTGTAATTACAATTGAAGAATCTAAAGGTATGGCAACAGAGCTCGATGTAGTTGAAGGTATGCAGTTTGATCGCGGCTATTTGTCACAATATATGGTGACTGATTCTGAAAAAATGGTTGCAGAGCTTGAAAATCCATATGTTTTAGTGACAGATAAGAAAATTTCAAACATTCAAGATATCATGCCAGTCTTAGAACAAGTTTTACAACAAGGTCGCGCATTATTAATCATTGCTGATGATGTAGATGGTGATGCGTTACCAACATTAGTATTAAACAAAATTCGTGGTACCTTCAATGTGGTTGCCGTTAAAGCACCAGGCTTTGGTGATCGTCGTAAAGCGATGCTAGAAGACATTGCTATTTTAACAGGTGCGACTGTTATCACTGAAGATTTGGGCTTAGACCTTAAAGAAACTACAATTGAAGCACTTGGTACTGCTGCTAAAATTGTGGTAGATAAGGAAAATACAACAATTGTTGAAGGTTCTGGTGAAAAAGACGCAATTGCAAATCGTGTCGCAGTGATTAAGGCTCAAATTGCTGAAACAACTTCTGATTTTGATCGTGAAAAATTACAAGAACGCTTAGCGAAACTTTCTGGTGGCGTTGCTGTTATTAAAGTTGGTGCTGCGACTGAAACAGAATTGAAACAATTAAAATTACGCATTGAAGATGCTTTGAATGCGACCCGCGCCGCTGTTGAAGAAGGTATTGTGGCAGGTGGTGGTACTGCATTAGTTAATGCAGCTGCCAAGGTTTCTGAAATTGAAGCTGAAGGCGATGAAGCGACTGGTATTAACATTGTTTTACGTGCTTTAGAAGAACCAATCCGTCAAATTGCTGAAAATGCTGGCTATGAAGGCTCAGTTATTGTCGATCGCTTGAAGAAGGAAAAAGTGGGTATTGGCTTCAATGCGGCGACAGGTGAATGGGGCGATATGGTTGCCGAAGGTATTGTTGATCCTGCCAAAGTTTCACGCTCTGCCTTACAAAATGCAGCTTCTGTAGCCTCTTTAATTTTAACAACTGAAGCAGTGGTTGCTGATAAGCCAGAACCTGCTGCACCAGCTGCACCAGCAGGAATGCCTGGTGGCATGGATCCATCCATGATGGGTATGATGTAAAAAATAAAATTAACAGATAGGTAATTGCTACTAAATAATTACACGATATCGTGTGATTAGAACGAAGGTGTTAGTAAAGTCAAAAAGACTTTACTGACGCCTTTTTTCTGTTGTATAACTGATTTTTCTATTAATTATTAGATGATACTGTCCATACAATATTTTTTTATCATTTTCGAATGGAAAAAATTTTTGTTAATTTTTTTATTGACATAGATTTGCGCAAGTGCTATTCTATGGATGTCATTTGAAAACGTTTCCATTATCGGAAGATTATTTTTTTTGGAGATTTTTGGAAACGATTCTAAAACGGAGGTGCAAATGGTGGAATCATCAAGTTCAATTACAAAAATTATAGAAGAGGTGGAACCAAAGAAGGTTAAGAAGCGAAGCAAGAGGTTCAAGAATCGCAATATAAAAGCGCGTATCAAAAAGAATAAATGGCTTTATTTTTTGTTAATTCCTGGGGTTTTAATGACCTTTATTTTTAAATATTTGCCGATGTATGGTGCAATTATTGCTTTCAAAGATTATAATCCGATGCTTGGTATTATGGATAGTCCTTGGGTTGGCTTGGAGCATTTTCGAGAATTTATTTTTTCTCCAAATTTTACGACGTTGTTAGTGAACACATTAAAAATTAGTGTTTATGGTTTGTTGTTGGGCTTTTTCCCACCGATTATTTTGGCAATTTGTTTGAATTTAGTTGTCAGTAAGAAAATTCGTCAAAAAATGCAGTTAGTCTTATATGCACCAAATTTTATTTCAGTTGTAATCATTGTCGGGATGCTTTTCTTATTTTTATCTGCTAATGGTCCAATTAATGGCTTAGTTGAAAAATTCACAGGTCAACCGATTTTATTTATGTCAAAGCCTAGTTATTTTAGGACAATCTATATTCTTTCAGGTATTTGGCAAGGTATGGGCTGGGCCTCAATATTGTATACAGCGACCTTAGCAGGAGTCAGCACTGATTTGTATGAAGCAGCTAATATTGATGGTGCTAATATTCTGCAAAAAATTTGGCATATTGATTTACCTGCCTTGAAGCCAATTATGATTATTAATTTTATCTTATCTGCGGGTAATATCATGAATGTTGGTTATGAAAAAGCTTATCTTATGCAAACTTCAATGAATATTCCAACCTCTGAAATTATTTCAACTTATGTTTATAAGGTTGGTCTACAATCAGGTAATTATGCCTATTCAGCCGCGGTTGGTTTATTCAATATGGCAATCAATGTTGTGCTATTACTAATTGTTAATAACATTACAAAAAAATTAAATGATGGGCAAGGGATTTAGGAGGATTTCAATTAATGAATATGAATATGTATACAAAATTTGATAAACGAATATTATGGATGAATCGTATTATTTTGATTTTTTTGGTCCTAATTACCTTGATTCCTTTAATTTATGTTGTGATTGCATCATTTATGGATCCTGCGACTTTAATTAATAAGGGCATCAGCTTCAATCCATCTGATTGGACAGTTGAAGGCTATAAGAGAGTATTTGCGGACGATTCAATTATTCGTGGTTTCTTAAATTCTTTATTTTACTCTTTTACCTTTAGTGCATTAACAGTTTTTATTACCATGTTGACAGCTTATCCGTTATCTAAGCCAGATTTAGTTGGTCGAAACATTATCATGATGTTTTTTGTAATCACAATGTTTGTTGGCGGCGGTTTAATTCCTACCTATTTGTTGATTAAGGATTTGGGCATGCTAGATACGGTTTGGGCAATTATCCTGCCAGGTGCAATTAATGTTTGGAATATCATTCTTGCAAGAACTTATTTCAGTGCCTTACCAAAGGAGCTATCTGAAGCGGCAACGATTGATGGTGCAAATGAAATGCAAATTCTCTTTAAGATTATGCTGCCATTAGCAAAACCAATTATGTTTGTCTTGTTCTTATATGCATTTGTTGGTCAGTGGAATGCTTATTTTGATGCGATGATTTATTTGAAAAATCCAGATTTACAGCCTTTACAGCTTGTACTTAGAAATATTTTGATTCAAAATCAGCCTTCACAGGATATGGTCGGCTCAAATACAGCAATGGCTGAAATGAAGCAAATTGCTGAATTAATTAAATATGCAACAATCGTAATTTCAAGTTTACCTCTGATTATCATGTATCCGTTCTTCCAAAAATATTTTGATAAGGGCGTATTAGTGGGATCAGTTAAAGGATAAAAGGAGAGGAAGAAAAGAATGAAAAAAGTTAAATTATTGGTGACAGCATTGGCGGTTAGTACGCTAGTTTTATCTGGGTGCGGGAAAAGCAGTAGTTCAAAGTCAACATCGAGTCCTGATTATGAATTAGAGTCAGTTTCTTTTCCATTAAAAGAAAAGGTGACCTTAAAAATGATTTCTCAAAGTGCGGCTTTAGCACCTAAGGATCCGAATGACAAGCTCATTTTTCAACGTTTAGAAGAAGATACGAATGTTCATATTGACTGGACAAATTATAACTCAGACTTTACTGAAAAAAGAAATTTGGATATTGCAAGTGGTGATTTGCCAGACGCCATTTTTAATGCTGGAGCGAGTGATTATGATTTGCTAAATTGGTCGGATAGTGGCGTGATTGTGCCGGTTGAAGAGCTGATCGAGAAGTATATGCCGAATTTGAGTAAAATACTAGATGAAAATCCACAGTATCGTCAATTATTGACAGCACCAGATGGACATATCTACTCATTCCCTTGGATTGAGGAGTTGGGAACTGACAAAGATTCAATTCATACAGTAAATGATATGGCTTGGATTAATACAGAATGGCTAGAAAAACTTGGTTTAGAAATGCCAACAACAACTGATGAATTGGTAAAGGTTTTAGAAGCCTTTAAGACACAAGATCCAAATGGAAATGGAGAAGCTGATGAAATTCCATTCAGCTTTATCAATGATGGTGGGAATGAAGATTTGAAATTTTTATTTTCTGCATTTGGTGAAGGTGATAATGATGATCATTTAATCGTTAATAATGATGGTAAAGTTCAATTTACAGCTAATACGGATGGCTATAAGGCAGCAATTAAATTTTTTAATCAATTACAACAAAAGGGTTTGATTGACTCAGAAGCATTCGAGCAAGATTGGAATACTTATGTTGCCAAAGGTAAGGAACAGAAATATGGTGTTTATTTTACTTGGGATAAAATGAATATCACGGGTGATAATGATCAATACGATGTGCTTCCTGTTTTGGCTGGTCCAAGTGGTCAAAAACACGTTACTAGGACAAATGGTATTGGTTTTTCTAGAGACCGTTTTGTTATTACAAGTGCTAATAAAAATTTAGAATTGACTGCAAAATGGGTTGATAAGATGTATGAACCGCTTCAATCTGTTCAAAATAACTGGGGTACCTATGGTGATACTGAACAGGCAAATATATTCGAATTAAAAGATGGTATGCTTCAACATTTATCTTTAGATGGTGCGGCACCAGGTGAGCTACGTCAAAAAACAGAAGCCGCTGGTCCATTGGCCGTTTTAGATAGCTATTATGACACAGTAACAACAATGCCTGATGATGCGAAATGGCGCTTAGATTTAATGAAGAAATATTATTCAGAATACATTACCAATGATAATATTTATCCAAAAGTCTTTTTAACGAAGGAAAAGACTGATCGCTTGGCAAAAATTGAAACAGATATGTGGGATTATATTTATCTTAAACGTGCGGAATGGATTACGAATGGCAATATTGATAAGGAATGGGACGAATATCTTGCTGAATTGAAACGGGTTGGTATTGATGAATGGATCCAAATCAAACAAGAAGGCTATGATGACTATATTAAAGGGACTGAGAATACTTAATGACGATTAAACAAAGTGAAATTGAAAAGGTCAACCAGTACATTGCTGAAAACCAAAAGAATGTTGACTCAAAATATCGCCATCACTATCATGTGATGGCACCAATTGGTTGGATTAATGATCCGAACGGATTTGTGTTTTATCAAGGTGAATATCATCTGTTTTATCAATATCATCCATATAGTAGTGATTGGGGGCCAATGCACTGGGGGCATAGCAAGTCTAAGGACTTAGTGCATTGGGAGGATTTACCAGTCGCATTAATGCCTGATCAAGCTTATGACAAGGATGGCTGCTTTTCAGGAAGTGCGATTGAAAAGGATGGTAAGCTATACCTGATGTATACAGGTCATGTAATTAATGACGACGTGGTATTTCAAACACAATGTATGGCTGTTTCTGAAGATGGCATTCATTTTGAAAAATTTGAAAATAATCCAGTGATTAGTGCCAAGCAGGTTGAAAGTTATGGCTCCATTCATGATTTCAGAGATCCTAAAATCTTTCAACACGATGATTTATATTATTCAGTTATTGCGACAAAAAGCTCAGAAAACCGTGGTAGAATCCTTTTGTTTTCATCAATTGATTTGATAAGCTGGCAATTTGTTTCGATTTTACTTGAAGGTGATGAAAGCCAAGGTATAATGTGGGAATGTCCAGATTTATTTCATTTGGACGGTAAAGATGTATTGATTATGTCACCAATTCAAATTCAAAAGCAAGGCTTTGAATATCATAATATCAGCTCAACGGTTGCCTTCATTGGTCAAATGGACTGGCAAACTGGTAAATTATTGGTTGAAAATTATCATGAAATTGATTTTGGTATGGATTTCTATGCGCCACAAACCTTAGAGGATGAGCAAGGCCGTCGCATTATGATTGCCTGGATGCAGATGTGGGACCGAACCAGACCAACTCATGATTTGGGTCATCAATGGTCTGGTGCTATGACATTGCCGAGAGAATTAGCGATTAGAGATAATTTTCTAGTACAGTCACCTTCTCACTTTATTTATGATAATATTAAAATTCAAGCGCAATACCAAAATATTCCGCTAAAAGCAGAGCCAGTTGTTTTTTCTGATTTGATTGATGATGCAACCTATCTAAAAATTGTGGTTGATTTGCGTTCAGCGCAGCAGCTTGAAATTCGATATGCACAGCATCTAGAAAGTGCATTAATACTTCAATATAATGTAGATAGTCAATGCTTCACCTTTAGTCGAGCTAATTTTGGTCATCTCATTTCTGGTAATGAACCAGAGTTATTGGTGGAAAGAAGTGCAGAAGTTTTATTAAAAAATCAGATACTCGAAATTGAGCTATTTCGGGATACAAGCTCAATTGAATTATTTATCAATGGTCAAGTAACGATGAGCAATACCTTTTATGAGCACGAAAAAGGTAAAGATTTAATTTTTTCTGTAGAAGGCGAAGCAAATATTCTTGAGTTAATAAGTGGAAATATTAATTAATAAAAATGTAATTGATAATTGTCGGTCATTGTTTAGGCAGTGACCGATTTGTATTTTTATTTATGACTAGTCTTTTCTGATTTTCTCAATTATACTGTGGTAAAAGACATTTGATTTAAGGGGGGATATATGAAAGTTACAATGAAAGAGGTCGCAAAGAAGGCAGGCGTTGGCGTTGGGACTGTATCCCGTGTTTTGAACAATGGCTCGGTAAAAGCCAGTACGCGTCAAAAAGTTGAGAAAGTAATCGAAGAATTAGATTACCAGCCCGATTTTTATGCTCGTGGTTTAAAGACCAATCAAACCTTTTCAGTTGCACTCATTTTACCAAGTGTTTGGCATCCATTTTTTTCTGAATTTGCCTTTTATGTTGAAAATAGCTTGGAAAGTCGTAACTACAAATTGTATTTATGTAACTCATCGGGTAATGCGGAAAAAGAGCATGAATATATTCAGATGGTCAAACAAAATAAAGTGGATGGCATTATTGGCATCACCTATTCCAATATTGATAAATATATTTCTAGTAATTTGCCATTTGTGAGTATTGATCGTTATTTTACAGAGGATGTGGTCTACGTTGCTGCTGATAGTGAAGCAGGTGGTAGATTAGCAGCAAGAGAGCTCGAAAAAAGGGGCTGTCAACAGCTGGCCTATATTGGCGGTTATCAGGAAACACCAAATGAAACAAAAAATCGTTTGAAATATTTTGAATTGGAATGTCAAAGGCTTGGTATTTCTGTAAAGTCCTTAAATATGCTTGAGCCTTTAACGGATGTTTCAAAGCATATCAAGCAGTTTTTGCTCGATAACCCAGAAATTGATGGCATATTTACAATTAATGATTCAATGGCCTACGATGTAATTGGAGTGGCAGAAGCATTAGGTAGAAAAATACCCAGTGAGCTGCAAATTATCGGATTTGATGGTGAGCGAACACGTGAGGGTGCACCCTATCAAGTATCAACCATTGCACAACCGATTCGAGAAATGGCTGAGATGGCTGTCACTTTGCTGATTGATGTGATTGCGGGAAAAACAGTTGAAAAAAGAACTGTTTTGCCAATTAAATTTGCCGAGGGTGGTACGACAAAAGTAATTTGAGAATTAAGCCACAAAAAACTTTTAAAAGACTTAAAGTCTTTTAAAAGTTTTTTGTGGCTTAATGTCAAATTGGACTGAAATATTTATCACTCCAATTTATTATAGAGTTGTTTTTTAAATGCCTTTAGGTAACTGAACGACCGCTTTAAACATATCGCCATCAATAATCACTTGAAAGCTACCACCATGAAGCTTGATAATTGAATCGACAATTGCTAGACCAAGCCCATTACCATCGGAGTGTCGACTACGGTCGCCACGTCCAAAGCGCTCAATTAATTTTTCAGCATCCTCATCAAGTAAAAACTTAGAGGTATTTTTGATTGTCAAATGAACTTGGTTAGGCGCATCATCTAAGCGAATATGAATTCGACTGCCCTCTAGTGAGTATTTTCCAGCATTAATGAGTAGATTTTCAATGACACGCCAAATTTGATTACCATCAATTGCGATGAAAACAGGCTGATTTGGCAGCTTAGTAATAAAGCTCAATTGATTTTTTTCAAAAAGCTCACTATTTTCCGCAATAATTTGTTCCAAAAGCTCTGCTAAATTGATTTCTGATTTATTTAAGACAATGTCACCATGATCCATTTTGATAACCTCGAATAAATCCTCAATCATTTCTTTCATTCTCGCTGATTTCTGATTAATAACACCAAGGTATTCCTGTCTATTGGCTTCGGTTAGGCCATCCTGTGTTAATAAGTCGCCATAAGTGATAATTGAAGTTAATGGTGTTCTTAAATCATGAGAAACATTTGTGATTAAATCATTCTTAAAGGCTTCTGATTTTTGACTAGTTGCCTTTGTAGTATCGATTAAATTACCGAGTTCATTAAGGTATTGATTGGCTGAATAAACATCCTTTTTCAACGGAACTGAATTGCCATGTTCATTCAGTAATTCTGCTGGTTTAAGTAATAATCGATTTGTTTGTCGAATCAGCCTGAAGGCGACAATGATACTGCCAATGAAATAGCCAATAACAATCAAAACGCTAATCAGTATCAGAATACCAATCTGGAAGATGCTATTAATAATAATCAGCCCAGCGATGAGTATGATAGTCAAGATTGTATAACTAGCTGCATAAATTACTAATCGACTGAGAATTGAAAAATAGCCTACTTTGTTTAGAATCTGATTTAGAATCTGTTTTGTCCAAGAATGATTGACTATTTCCTGATGCAGGCTTGACAATTTTGAATCACTTTTAGCGAGTAATGTGATTAAATTTTTTAATACAGCATTAAAAAGATAGATACTTGCCGTTAGTAAGCAAAGTAGTAGAAATATCGTTCTTGAGGTCAAATCACTTTTAAGCGTGATTAATATCAGAAATGGTACAATCAATAACATTAATACGCGTATTTCAACACTACGTTTTTGTAGCCAATTAAACTGACTGGTTGATTTAAAATATTGGTAAACGATTATGATTAAGCCGAGCAAGGCGATGAAGAGTCCACTATATTTTATGAATTGATATTTTGGAGCTAATTTTTCATTTTTTTGAATCGATTTGAAAAAAGGTGAGTTGACCTTTAATCCAATTAATATTTTTTGATTAATCGTTGTTTGTTCGTTCCAAGCGTTGATAGCGATAGCTTCAGCTTCAGAATTTGTATTTTGCCCATCAAAGTAAAATAAGTCATTTAAACTGAAAGTCTCTGTGGTGGCGACTACTGTGTCGTAGTTCTTTTGTGATTCTAGCCATGCTTTTGTCTTATTATAGTCGATTTTTTTTAATTGACTATTGTTAGTTACGATTTGATTATTTGGCAGTGTCATGTAGTAGTCGAAGGATTTATTTTCAATATATGATGACAACTCAATTTGTTTTAACCAAGCTTTTTTATTTGTTTCAATGAACTGATTTATTTTGTCAATCATTTCGAGCTTTAAATTTTGATCATTATAATTGGCCGTTAATTTTGTAATTTCGTCATTTAGTGTTTCTTGAGCTTGCTCAAGAGCTTCACCAGTCAGCTTTTGTGCATCTAAAGCATTTACCTTGCTTTGAATTTCAGCACCAAGTGTTTCATTAGCTTGTTTGGCCTCTTTATAACGATTCAATTGTTCACTTGTAATGTCTTCTGGTTGAATTGTTTGATCAGTGAAACTTTTAAGATAATTATTAGCGTACATATTCTCTAAATAGTACAGATTACGATTAATGATATTACTTTGAATATTACTATTTCCAAGCTCGCCTTGGATTATATTCAGTTTATTTCTCCCAACTGAAAATAAAATTAAACCTACTGACAATAATGTTGCACCCAATAACCATAAAATCGTTTCTCGTTGATCTTGCCAGAACGCTTTAAAATTTTTTTTCATTACTACCCTCAATCTTATTTCAAATTTTTTCTATCTTATAACCAACGCCCCAGACAACCTTTAGATACTTTGGCTTTTTGGGATTAATCTCAATTTTTTCCCGAATTTTACGAATATGAACTGAAACCGTATTATCGGCATTAAAGCTTGGTTCCTGCCAAACGTGCTCATAAATTTCATCAATTGAAAAGACTTTTCCAGCATTTTTCATTAAAAGCTCGGTAATTGCGAATTCCTTCGGTGTCATTTTAATTGGACGCTCATCAATGGCCACCGTCTTGCCATTTTGATCAAGCACTAAGCCATCAACGACTAGAAGGTCATTTTGTTTTTTCTTTTCATATTCACCTAAGTCAATAAATCGGCGCAATAAGCTTTTAACTCGGGCAATTAATTCCATTGGACTGAATGGTTTGGTTAAATAATCGTCCGCGCCAACGGTGAGCCCTTGAATTCTGTCCACTGCTTCAGATTTAGCAGAGAGCATTAGTATTGGGATATTATTGCCAGACGCTCGAATATTAATACTTGTCAGGTTACCATCTAATTTTGGCATCATCACATCTAAAATAATCAAGTGAAATTCTTTTACTTTTAGTTTTTCCAGCGCCTCTTCACCATCGCCAGCTTCTGTGACCTCATAGCCCTCCTGTTCTAAATAAATTCGAATACCCTTACGGATTGTTGCATCATCATCAACTACTAATAGGTTAATTTTCATCTAATTGCCTCCTGTCACATTTTCTATTTTAAAGTAAAAATATTACTAAAAACTTGGCTAAGTTCTTAAGTTCTTCTTAATATTTAACATTTGTACATAAGTGCACTAAGAAAATTGTATCAATTGAATAAAAATTTGGATAGAGATATCCTGATATCAATACAATTTTTAGTAACTGTGGTATATTATTAAAAGAAAAAATAAAGGAGATTTTTGCGTGAAAGCATTAATTAAGCGTCATCAGGAGGTTATTTTATATCTCGTTTTCGGTGGCTTAACAACCTTGGTAAATCTAATAAGCTATTCAGCCTGTCGCGCTTTGTTTGATTTTAATTATCAGCTAAGTACAGTGATTGCCTGGTTTATTTCGGTACTTTTTGCCTATTTAACGAATAAGCTATTTGTTTTTAATCGTCGGGATATCAAGGGAAAGGCATTGCTTAAAGAGATTTATTTATTTTATCTCTATCGAATCATTTCCTTGCTGATGGAAATGATAATCTTATTTATTTTCTTTAAAAAACTACAGCTCAACGAGGCTGGTGTTAAGATAGCCGCCCAAATTATTGTAATCTTGGCGAATTATATTTTTAGTAAGTATTTAATATTTTTTAACCGCGATTAGTAAAAAACCTCATTTATTTTGAAGCTCCACCAATTACTTTGATAATTGATGGATGCAACTTTTTGAATGAGGTTTTTACATATTAATTATTGATTCTTTTAGATAATTCTCGGTCATAATTTCGTGCTGTTGGTATGATGTAATTGGTCGCGCCGCAGATTAAAATACCAATCCCAGCAATGACAAATAATTTTTCAACACCAATTAAATCAGCTAAAGGACCAGCAAATATTAAGCCGATTGGACCTGTAATTGTCATTAGAGAATTAAGGACGCCCATTATTCGACCGAGCTGCTCGGGTGGATAGCTTTCCTGAATCATAGCCATTAATAGAGTTTGCAGAAACGGTGTTGCTAAGCCTGCGATTGCGTTTAATATAGCAAACCAGATAAAGCCGTTTTGATTGTTAGGTAAAAATCCGCTGATACCAACTGTTATCCCAGTAAAGAAATAGCCCCAAAATATTGGCTTCATGCGATTTTGCCACTTGCCAAAAATGCCAATATACATCCCGCCAAGGAGCATGCCACCAGAGAAGGCAACTTCAATTAATCCAGCTTGAGCAACGGTACCACCGAAATAATCAAGGGTCATTAAAGGATACATACTTGCAGCGGGCATTAAGAATAATGTGAAAAAGGCGACAATAATTGTGATGTACCAGAGCCCTTTATTATTAATTAATTGTTGAAAACCGAATTGAGTATCTGAAAGCAGATGAAGTCTCTCGGGCATTTTTTCATTTTTAGGAATAATGACAAAAAGTAGTAGGCCAATACCAATGATTGCTCCAAGCACATCTAGTAAAATTAAAAGGTTCATTGGAATAATTGCAAATAAAAATGCGCCTAGAGCAGGTGCAATAATCATATTACCTGATTGGACCATTCCTAACTGACCATTAACTCTGGTAATCTCATTTTTAGGAACCATCGTTGGAATGATGGATTGAATAATCGGCATTTGAAATGTTTGTGCAATCGAGCGCATCAATAAAGAAATTAAGATTAGCCAAATTGGAAACTGCCCAGCAATTGTACCAGTAATTGATAGAATGACTGCAAAAAGTGCAACCACTGTATCTGTGATAATGAGCAGTGCTTTTTTATTAAATCGATCAACAATTGGTCCAACTAACGGGCTTAGTAGCGCCATTGGCAACATTGCCAATAAAGTGGCGAGGCTTAGCACAGTTGCAGATCCCGTAGTCTCTGTTAAGTACCAAACAATAGAATATTGGACAACCATACTTGTGATACCGGATAAAAATTGACCGAAAAAGAATAAATTGAGATTGCGTCGCCAATGCATGAAAGGTGGGCTAGTAGAAGCTTCTGTCATTAAATCACTCCTTGTATAATTAAAGTCTTTGCTTTTTTATTATACAAATTTATTAATGTTTATTCTATTTAAATACTTTGATTTTTACCAATTTAAACATCATGTCCGATTAGGAGGGATCGATAATTTTTTGAAATAGTTCAGCAAGCTCATTATCGCCGTTGAACGGTCGAATGTAGGTAAATTTTTCACCACCATTTTCTAGAAAATAAGCTTTATTTTCCACTTCAAGTTCAATAATTGTTTCGAGACAATCAGCAATAAAACCCGGTGCCAATAAAAGGATATTTTTCACGCCTTTTTGGGGTAATGATTTTAGTGTCGCATCGGTTGCGGGAGTGAGCCATTTTGCAGGTCCAAATTTTGATTGATACGTTTGAAGATAAGGTATATCTGGCAATTCTGCCATGATTAATTCAGTCGTAGCTGTGCATTCATCAGGATAAGTATCGCCGTCTTCAACATATGATTGTGGTATACCATGATAGGAGAATAAGATTAAATCGGGCCTTTCAACTGACAGTCTCATTTTTAATTTGTGAACATAATAGGCAATATATGCTGGATGATTATAAAATGAGCGAATAAAACGTAAATCAATGATACGATCTGTACGAATAAATGTGTGCATGACTTCATCAAAAATTGCGCCAACTGTCGTACCGGAATATTGTGGATACATTGGAATGACCGTTAAGGCTGTTATGCCTTCTGCTATTAGTGCCTCGATTTTTTCAGGGATTGCTGGATGACCATAGGACATTGCGATCTCGATTCTTTTTTGCGGGAACAATTTTTGTAAATTAGTTTGCTGAGCTTCTGCAAAAGCAATTAGCGGGAATTTTTGATTGTGCTCAATTTGTTGATAGAGCCTAGCTGATTTTTTAGGTCGAACGTTCAAAATCATGCCATATAGGATTGGTAGCCAGATCAATCGTGATGTCTTAATCACGCGTGGGTCACTTAAAAATTGTGCTAAATATTTCTTGACATGTTTGGGATTACTGCTTTTTGGACTTCCTAGGTTGATTAATAAAACGGCTTCCTTTTTCATTTTTACCCTCAATTCAAACAAATTTTTGTTATTTATATCATAACAAAATAACAAAATTAATCTAGTTTTGATGTTTTAATATTTTAATTAATAATTGAATAAAGTAAGTATTCAGGAAAAATATTTCAGGAAAAAATACTTTTATTTCAAAATGTAAACGTTTTTCTTAACATTAAATGTTAGTTTTGTATACGCTTTAATTAATTTTTATGGCATAATGATAGTGTTTACAGTTTATAAATAATTTATTGATAGCTTTAACGGCTGGATAACACGATTCTGATTTATAGTAATTATGTACGAGGGTAAGGCTTTCTTTATCTCAAAAATTATTACCAGTCATTTAGTTGTTAGAGTAGCCATTTTAGCTTTTTAGAAAGGAAGATTAATAATGAGTAAAGCACGAATCGAAAGAGTGCTAAAGGCGATGAAAGATGCCGAACTCAGTCAGCTTTTAATTAGTGACCCAATGTCAATCT
This sequence comes from Streptococcaceae bacterium, assembly GCA_022484805.1. GTDB lineage: Bacteria > Bacillota > Bacilli > Lactobacillales > Streptococcaceae > MMGLQ5-1. The sequence continues at coordinate 46,010 of JAKVKP010000003.1, read as the reverse complement.
ATTATTTGACAGGGTATTACAACGAGCCGGGAGAAAGATTTTTTGCACTGTATTTAAATGAATCCAAGGAGTTTACTATTTTTTTAAACGAACTCTTTCCAGATTTTGAATTTGAAAATATTCGCCAAGTTCGCTTGAATGACACGAGTGACATTTCTGAATTTTTGGCAAAAGTCTTAAATTCGGAGCAAAAAATTGGGGTTGATAAAAATTTACCAGCAAGATTTTTACTGCCAATGCTAGATAAGCATCTTGCGAGTGGTTTTGTGAATGGTTCTAGTCTGGTAGATAATGTCCGAGCGATTAAGGATGTTGATGAGCAGGAAAAAATGCGAGCGGTTTCTGCGATAAATGATCAAGCGATGGTAGCCTTTAAAAAATTAATTGTGCCGGGTGTGACTGAAAAATCAGTTGCTAATCAAATATTATCGATTTATCTTGAGCTAGGTGCAGACGATATTTCCTTTACACCAATTGTTGCTTTTGGTAAAAATGCTGCTGATCCTCATCATTTTCCAGATGATACAGTCCTAAAACCAGGTGATTGCGTTTTGTTTGATGTCGGTTGTCAAAAGGAAATGTATTGTTCTGATATGACTCGTACCTTCTTTTATAAATTTGTGAGTGATGCACATCGAAGGGTTTACGAGACGGTCAAAGCTGCCAATCAAGCGGCAATTGATGTGATTAAAGCAGGTGTTGCTTTAAATGTCATAGATCAAACGGCACGTCAATTGATTACTGAAGCGGGATTTGGTCAATATTTTACACATCGCTTGGGTCATTTCATTGGCTTAGATGTACATGAATATGGTGATGTGTCGAGTAGTAATACAGCATTAACTGAGTCCTGGATGATTTTTTCTATTGAGCCGGGCATTTATTTACCGGAGGACGTTGGCGTTCGGATTGAGGATTTATTATTGGTGACTGATAATGGTTCAATTAATCTGAATAGCGGTTATTCAAAAGAATTGGAAATTATTGAATAAAGCAAAATTTTCTTTCAGCCCTTTTCCAATGGTCTAGAGTAATATATTTTTAATAATCTGGAAAATGTACTATAATGGTTAAAAAGTTTTTGTTATCACTTTGATTCTGAAATTTTTTTTTTAGAATTAGGGTAATCACTCATAAATGAGAGTTAGATGTTTATGTGTTGATAGTATTTGGAATGAGTTTATGAAAAAATGGAGGAAGATTATGGGTATTAACAAAAAGCAGTTTAAAAAACTAGCTTATATCACAGCCTTAACAGGTGTGGTATTGGCATCAGCATTAGCTTTATCAGGGTGTGGTTCAAATAATTCTGGTTCAAAGAGCAGTAGCTCTAGTGACACAGTTGTAATTGGAACAACGGATAAAATTGTGACAATTGACCCTGCAGGCTCTTATGACAATGGTTCATTTATGGTAGAAAATAATGTCTATCCGTTCCTGTATAATTTTGCGTACGGCTCAACTACACCAGAACCAGATGTAGCTGATGGTGCCGGTGAATTTTCAGCCGATGGGACAGAGTATACCGTTAAAATTAAAAAAGGATTGAAATTTGCTAATGGTCATGATTTAACCGCTTCGGACGTTGCTTTTTCTTATCAACGTGTTGTGACAATTGGTGAAAATGGTAGTGATTTAGGTAATGGTCCATCATCATTACTATCAGATATGGAATCCGTTAAAGCGACGGATGATCATACGGTTGTCTTTAAATTAAAAACAGCGAATAATGTGCTTTGGGAACAAATTATGTGTACACCGGCTGGCCCAATTGTCGATGAAGAAGTTTTCGCTGCCGATAAATTAACACCTGATGCTGACATTGTTAAGGAAAAAGCATTTGCAGGTCCGTTAGTTATTGATAGCTACTCAATTAATGATTCAATTTCTTATTCTAAGAATGAAGATTATGATGGTATTTATGGCGCTGCAAAATCTGATAGCTACCAAGTTAAGTATTATGCAGATGCTTCTAATATGAAACTTGATATTCAAAATAATACAATTGATGTGGCGTTCCGTTCATTGACTGCAACAGACGTTGCTGACCTTGAAAAGAATGATAAGGTTAAGGTTTATGAAGGTCCTGGTGGCGAATTAAGATACATGGTATTTAACTTTGCAATCCAGCCTTATGGTACAGCGACAGAAGATGCAGATCCAGCTAAAGCATTAGCAGTTAGAAAAGCAGTTGCCAATGTAGTTGACCGTGAAGAAATTGCTAAAAATGTTTATAAAAATACTTATACGCCTGCCTATTCGTTTGTGCCTTCTTCATTTGACGGCTTCACTCCAGCTTTGAAAGAAGCTTATGGCGATGGTGAAGGTGGTCCTGATGTTGATAAGGCAAAAGCTGCTTTAGAGGCGGCTGGTGTTAAAACACCGGTTGAAATTAATATTCAGTACAATGGTGATCACTATGGTTCTTCATCTCCAGATGAATATGCAGCAATTAAACAACAATTGGAAGATTCTGGCCTATTTAAAGTTTCACTTGCCCAAACTGAATGGTCTGTCTATGCAAAAGATCGTGTAATCACAGACAGCTCAAATGGTTCTTATCCTGTTTACCAATTAGGCTGGTTCCCAGACTTCTCAGATGCAGATAACTACCTAAGTCCATTCTTCGGTGAAGAAAGCTTCGTTCACAATGGCTATAGTTCTCAAACAGTGATTGATCAAATCAATTCTGAAATTTCAGATACTAACCATGATTCAAGAATTGCTAAGCTAGAAACAATTCAAACAACACTTGCCGGAGATTTACCAACTATTCCATTGCTTGAAGGTAAACAAATTGCAGTTGCAGGTACTGATGTCAAAGGTGTTTCTGATACATTAGATGCTTCCTTTAAATTTAGATATGGTGCCATTTCTAAATAAGCTAATCAAATAAAAGAATTTGCTGGTGCAAAGCGTTCAAATCTAAATTGCATCAGCAAATTGCTTTAATTAGGCATAGAGCCGATAAAAAAAGACAAAAGCGTTAATGTAGTTTAAGTTATCAACTAATCACGACATTAACACTACGAAGGGGTAATAAATCTCATGAAAAAAAATGAAAAGCCCATTAAAACAAAATTTCTAAAGAATAATTTTCTTAGATATTGTTTTGTGCGCTTTTTGTTTATCATTCCAACTATATTTGTTTTAGTGACAGTGGTATTTTTCTTGACAAGGCTAACTGGTGATCCAATTACAATTGCCTTGTCTGGTAAATTACCACCTGCAGAAATTGCAGCTCGTGTCCATCAGGCTGGTTATGATAGACCAATAATCGTACAATACGTTGAATATTTAGGCAATTTATTACAAGGTAATTTAGGTAATTCGACTTCAATGTCAATGCCTGTGACCGAAATTCTACAAAAATATGGTGCAGCTACGTTTGAACTGGCGATTCTAGCGACAATAGTAGCCTTAGTAGTTGGTATCCCCTTAGGTAAGCTATCAGCAAGATATCGTGATAAAATTCCTGATGCTGTCATTCGTTTATTCTCAATTACTTGCTATGCAACACCAGTTTTCTTTTTAGGACTTGTCCTAAAACTCATTTTTTCTGTTTATATTCCGATTTTACCGTCGAATGGCCGTGTCTCAGCGATTTATGAGGGTCAGCTGCAATCGGTTGCCTTTCCAACTGGTTTTAATATTATTGATTCCATCCAAACTGGAGATATGGCAATTGTTGGTGATGTGCTTTCACATTCGATTTTACCAGCACTTGCACTTGGCTTACTAACGGCAGCAACCTTTATTCGTTTAATTCGTACGAATTTAATTTCAACGCTTTCTACGGATTATGTTTTTGCCGCTCGTTCAAGAGGGATTGATGATCAACGAATCGTTAATAAGCATGCTTGGAAACCAGCTTTGATGCCAATTATTACAGTAATGGGCATGAATATTGCGATGATGCTTGCGGGGGCAATATTGACTGAGACAACATTTGAATGGAAGGGACTGGGCTATCAGCTGTCTCAATTAATCAAGGCACGTGACTTTGATGCAGTTCAGGGTATTGTTATATTAATTGCCATCATTGTCTCGTTAACTAACTTTATTGTGGACGTTGCAGCAGCAGCGATTGATCCACGTATTCGTCAAAGTGGGGAGGAAACGCGATAATGAAAAAATTTAAAAACCTACCACTTATTAAACAAATTAGACAATCGGTTGGTTTACAGCGCTTTATGCTATTAACTGGCTTAATTATCATTATAATTTTTCTACTATGTGCCTTATTTGCACCAGTCTTAGCACCATTTGGCTATGCTCAGACCAAAGCTGACGGTGTTTCATTTACACCACAGTCTGCACCAGATAGTATCCATTTATTAGGGACTACTGTAGGTGGCTTGGACGTCTTATCACGTGTTATTTGGGGTTCACAAACGGCATTGTTTGCCATTATTGTTTCGGTTGTTGCCTCGTTATTTTTAGGTACAATTTTAGGCTTAATTTCTGGCTATTTCGGTGGCTGGTTAGATAAAATCTTAGTTGCAATAGCCGATGCGATTTATTCATTCCCATCGCTCCTATTAGCTATTGTTTTGGCAATTATGCTTAATGCGAATGGTGGCAGTGTCACTGGTGGTATTATGTCAGCGGGTATTTCAATTACGGTTGTTTTTGTCCCACAATACCTCCGTGTTGTGCGTTCAGAGGTCATGAAAATAAAAAACGAGGCCTATATCGACTCAGCTAAAGCAATTGGTGCCTCAACGACTCGAATTTTATTTCGCCATGTTTTGAAAAATTCAACGCGCACCTTGCCGGTTATCATTACGATGAATGCAGCAGAAGCAATTTTAACCTTGGCAGGATTAGGCTTTCTTGGCTTAGGAATTGAACCATCGGCGGCGGCTGAATGGGGCTATGACTTAAATCGCTCAATTTCAGATGTTACGGCAGGCATTTGGTGGACTTCAATCTTTCCTGGTCTAGCAATCGTTATTGTTGTAATTGGTATTACCTTACTTGGTGAAGGGTTAAATGATTTATCTGATCCAAGACTGCGGATTAGAAGAAAACCGACACCATTTAATGAGGAGGTAGAAAAATGACGATTGGCACAGAAAAGCAAAATGATGTGGCACGTATTGAAAATCTACGTGTGCGCTTTAGCACAGATAATGGTGATTTCGATGCCGTTCAAGATACCTCGTTGACAATTGCAGAAGGTGAAATATTAGCATTGGTTGGTGAATCTGGTTCAGGTAAGTCGGTGACTTCTAAGACCTTACTTCAAATGCTACCAGATTCATCCATCGAAGCTGGTACGGTTTTACTTAAAACCTCAGAAAAAGGCTTAGAGGATGTGCATTCACTCTCGCCTAATGAGCTACGTGAAATTAGAGGCACCTCGGCAGCGATGGTTTTTCAGGAGCCAGCAACGGCTTTAAATCCAGTTTATAAAATTGGTTGGCAAATTGCAGAAGGAATCCGCGCCCATTCACAGCTCTTTGAAGGTAAAAGCTTAGATAAGGGTGAGGCTCGGAAACGGGCGATTGATATTTTGAGAAAGGTTGGTATTCCTGATCCTGAAACACGTGTTGATTATTATCCTCATCAGTTTTCAGGCGGTCAAAAACAGCGGATTGTGATTGCGCAGGCTTTGGTCTTGGGTGCTAAGCTCATTATTGCTGATGAACCAACAACGGCACTTGATGTGACGGTACAAGCGGAAATTTTGGAATTACTCAAATCAATTCGGGATGAATTTAATACCTCAATTTTATTAATCACGCACAATATGGGTGTGGTTGCAGACATGGCTGATCGAGTCATTGTAATGAATCAGGGGCGAATTGTTGAGTCGGCTGATGTTTATGAGCTATTTGAAAATCCGAAGGATGACTATACCAAGAAATTATTAGCTGCTGTACCCAAAATTGATAATTTAACTCGTCGTTCGAATACTCGAAAAGTACCATTAATGGTTGATCCAGCCATTGATGCTAAACCAGAAGAAGTGGTTATTGAAGCTAAAAACATTAGTGTCGTTTATCCCGGACAAGGTGCAAGCAAAGAATTTATTGCGGTAGACAATGTTTCTTTTGAAATTCGTAAAGGCGAAGTGATGGGACTTGTTGGTGAGTCTGGCTCTGGTAAATCGACGATTGGTCGTTCAATCATGGGGCTATCTCCATTTGAAGGCGATTTAAAGGTTTATGGTAAAGTACTTTCTGAATTAAATTCAAAAGAGCGCCGAACACTTCGCCAACGGATTGGTTATGTTTTTCAAGATCCATATGGCTCGTTTAATCCTTTATTGACCTTAGGTGAAGCGATTGCTGAACCAATGATTGTTGCAGGTCCAAATCATATTTCAGGATTTGGTGTGAAGAATTTGAAGGCGGCAATGCCAAGAGTAGAGGCTTTGCTAGAGATGGTGAAGCTACCTAAGGCCTTTGCGAATCGCTTTCCACATGAGCTATCAGGTGGGCAACGTCAGCGTGTCGGAATTGCACGCGCTTTGGCGTTAGAGCCAGAATTTATTATAGCTGATGAGCCAACCTCTGCTTTGGATGTCTCGGTTCAGGCTGAGGTATTGAAGCTATTCTTAGACTTGCAAGATCAGCTCCAGTTTTCTTGCTTATTTATTTCACACGATTTAGCTGTCATTGATATGGTTTCTGATTATATTTCAGTATTGTATCATGGGCAAATTGTTGAAAAAGGTACTGGTGAGCAAATTTTAACCAATCCACAAAATGATTACACGAAAAAATTATTAGCATCCTTACCAGTGCCAGATCCAAGAGAACAAAGAAAACGTTAGATAAAATATAATTAAGATATGTGTTCTGAATCATTCTCAATTTTTGGGAATGATTCAGGCCTTTTTTGTTATGGTTGAAATCTTGCGAATACTCCAATCTTTCTTGGAAAGATTGGGATACTCACTCCTAATAATTGCTCCTCCTTTTTTATTTTCATAATATCTTGCAATTAAATGAGTTTTAGATTAAAATTTAATTAGATTAATTGATAATTATTTTAATTTTAATCAAAAAATGACTTGACAGGGGGTGACGTGATGATTAGGCTTGGACGACACGACACGACACGACACGACACGACACGACACGACACGACACGACACGACACGACACGACACGACACGACACGACACGACACGACACGACACGACACGACACGACACGTAATTATTATAACGATGGCTAATTAGATTGGTTAACTGAGCATTTAGGAAAATTCCTAGAATGGTTGGTTTTTTGTCGTGTTGATCTGTTTTTTGACATTTTATAAGAAAATATAAAGCTAATATTAATTTCGTCGATGTGTGTCGGAGGTGAAATTGCAATTGCTTAGAAGCCATTTTTGTTAATTTAGCTTTTCTGAGATTGGAGGTAGTTGTTTCAAAAATGCCAAGGATTTTAAAGCATAATTCAAATACTTATTATTATAAAAAAGAAGTGAACATAGAAATGAGTCGAAAATGAATTTTAGACGGAATAAATTTATTCTCTTCAGCATGATGATTATGTGCTTCGTCAGCCTTATGTCGTTTGTGGCAAACGCAGACACAGCGCAGCAGGAAGAAACATCGCATTTCGCCTTTGCGGTCACTGAAGGTCCGAAAAATAAAAAAGGCGAGGAGGTCGCAGAGGTTTCAATTGAAAATATCAGTGGTAAAACAGCTAAAAATGTCGTTTTCAAGGCTGAACTGCCGGATATTTTTGTCGAGAATCATGGCAAAACAGTTACATTTGAAATTGCTGAATTAAAGGCTGGTGAAAGTTTTTCGGGACAAGTGAGACGTTTTGAAACACCAAAAAATTTGTCGATATTACCTCAAACTAACGAGCTCAAAACGCTATCTTTAGTTTTCATTGGTCTGATATTACTCATATTAGTTTGTTTTTTACGATATAGACGTCAATATTTTAAATACTTATTCGGATTGACAATTTTTTTGACAGGCATTTTTACCAGCTTGATTGTTCAGGCTGAAGGAGCTGTTTATCGGCATTGTGATAGCACAAGGATTATTGCCAATTTAGCTGGAAAGGATTATGCCTTTGGCTTATCGGCAGAAGCTGATTTTGAATATACGATAACGAACGAGGGTGCTACCGAAAAGGCTGAGGCAAATGTTTGGCAGATTAATGACCAAACTTCTAGTGATGTTATCTTATTTCCACAGCAGTTAAACGTTGCGGTGGCAAATAATGGCATAAACTATATTGCACCGGGCAGCTTTGGCGCAAAAACTTATTTAATCACTGGTAAGGAGTCGACTGAAAAGGGGCAGACTGATGTGGCTTACCAATTAAGCTTTTCTGAGATTGATATTAGCTTGACACAGGGTGAAAATTTAGTGAATCAGCTTAGATTTAGCTTGAAAACTCAGCTAGATGATTCTGCTGAACAAACTGTTGGCAATGATTTATCAGTAAATGAATTGGCGACGGCATTGGCAAGCTTAACCCTGAATCCGAATTATCAAAAAAATGGTGGTCAGGCTAAAATCACGCTGGCATGGCAGTGGGTGGATAATGATGCGACTGATTTACTCGTTGGTAAGCAAGTGAATCCAGCTGAAATTAGCGTTCATTTTAAAATCAATGCAATCGAACGGACTTAATTAGAAAAAGGAGAGGCTGCTGATGTCAGAAAAGGTTGCTCGAAAAATGGTTAAGACCTTCAAGCGACAATATAAGGTTTTAAAAATCTTCACACAATTGATGGGTCGATTAGTTGTGTTATTGCTTGTGATAATTTGTTTGATTAATTTTACGATGATTTTTCAACGCAATGTCTTACACGAGTCGTATCCAAATTTTTTGGGCTACACGCCATTTATTGTCAAAACGGACTCGATGACTGGCACAAGGTCAGACAGCTTGAATAAAGGCGATTTAGTAGTCGTCAAAAAGTTTGCCAATCAAGCTTTAAAAGTCGGTCAGGTGGTAACCTTTGCTGAAAAAGCTGATCAAACAGTCACTCATCGTATTATTAAAATCGACAAAAATTCAGTTAATGGTAAAATCGAAAAAATTTATACGCAAGGGGACATCAATCCAAGTCAAGATGTGGGTTATGTCACGCCAAAGCAATTAATTGGTGAATATGCCTTTAAAATCCAGAAATTTGGTTTTTTCTTTGGCTTAATTAAATCACCCGCTGGTTTGGGCACACTTGCGATAATTGTTGTTTTATTAATTTTAATCAGTAGAAATGATAAGGGGAATCGAGATGAAGAAAAAAAGCAAAAATAATTTAAAGGTGCTAGGTTTACTGGCCTTGGTGGCTGTCGGAACGGCAGTTGTATACAATAGCACTTTAAGTAAGTATATATCAACCTTTAACCTAGCTACAGGATCTGATGGCGATACTGGTGCTGTTGCTGGCTGGAATGTCGGTAACGAGGCGACCACTACGGACTTATTTAGCCAACCAGCCAATGTTGCCTTAAAAATCGCACCGGGCACCTCAGGCACTAAAACTTGGACGATTGACGGTAAAAAAATTACGGAAAGCCGTGGTACTGAGGTAGCTTATACGGTGAAGCTAGCCAGTCTTACAGTAACGGCAACACCTGCAAACACAGTTAAGGTAGATGACAAAGATTTATATAGTAGCGATGGACCGTTGAAATTTAGCCTAGAAGTGAAAAAAGGCACTGATAGTTTATCCGCGGATAGTACCTATACTGTAACTGATGGCACGATTGCCGAATTGAACACTGCTTTAACTAAGCTTATCAGCTCAAACCCAATCTCAGTTTCGGCAGCTGATGCGGCTAGTCATAAGGTTGAAATCAAGCTTTCATGGAAGTGGGATACGGGCAGTAGTAACACTGATGAAATTGATACGAAATGGGGTGTTGAAATTGCGAAACAAGCAACAGCACCCGCTATTTCAATCGCATTTGACGCAGTTGCAGAGCAAACTAATCCAACATATTAGAAAATAGATTAAATAAAGGAGAATGATTATGGTAAAGCAAAAGAAAAAGGAGAACAAACGTAAATTAACACTAGCATTAGCCTTACTTGCAGTGGTTAGTGCAGGTGCCTATGGTACCTACAGTAAGTATACGGAGACCTTTTCCGTAGCAACTGGGACTGATGGCGATAAAGCCGTTGTTGCTTCATGGAATGTTGGCGAGACAGCTACTCAGACGAAGCTATTTGACACACACAATTTTGTGGCAACAGGAACTCAGGCAGGAACAGCAACCGAGCTGATTGCACCAGGGACATCAGGTGAAAAGATTTATACACTAAGTGGTCAAGCGGATAGCGGTAAGGCTAAAACACAGGTTAAATATGCGGTAACGATTAGTGATTTTGCGGCGACAGTTACTAATGAAGTAGCAACAGACAAGCTTGCGAGTGCTTTGAAATACTCCGCTTCCTATAAACTCGATGATGCGAGTGAATTTACCAAGCTTGCTTATGCGCAAAATGTCAGTGGTGCAGACTTAGCGTCAAAATTAAATGGTAAGAAATTTACCCCTGATTTCACAGCTACTGGTGGCAAGGTTGTGATTAAAATCGCATGGAAATGGGATTTTACAGCAGATGATACAAGCGACTTAGCTTTAGGAAAAGCAGGGGCGACGACAACAGAGTCAAGTAAGCCAGCGATTGCGATTAGCTTTAAGGCGGTAGCAGCTCAACAAAATACTTAATTAAAATGATAAAGATAACGAGGAGGTGGGCAAATGAAAGCTAAGCTTAGGCTAACGAAAAAACGGTTATATTTATTATTTGGTTTACTGGCTGTTTCGTTGCTTTGGATCATTGTGCCACTGACTAGCACACGATTTTCGACTACTATGTCTGCCAGTGAATCGGGAGATATTAAAGTGACGAAGGTAACTTTAAATCAAAACTATGATGGCAGTACTGATACTAGCTTTATCGCCTACTTCGGCTTGAGCAAGCTCTACGGCTATCAAACGCCAGAGCGAGAAGCGCATGAATTTAGAGGATATTATGCTGAATCAGCTTGTACGAATTTAGTAATTGATGAAGATGGGCATTATCAACCAAACACAACTTATGTTGATGAGAATGGTAAATGGCAATATAATAACAAGACCAAGGTGACACTTTATGCGAAGTGGGAAAAACTCCCTATACTTGATGATGGTGACGACGATGTTGTTAACGCTGGAGATAAAATTGCCTTTGGTAATACTGGTAATTGGCGTATCATCGCTAGAAAAGGTCCTGATTACTTAGTTATTAAAGAACAAGCATTAACAAATGAAGAAGTAGGCATTAGTGAAAATCAAGATGTTGCTATTGTTCCATTTCAAAAGTCAGAAGTAAATACCTATTTTGTAGATGAGATTAATAGTACAGGATATGGTGAAAGTAATTTAAAATCAATTATTGATACTTACTATGCTAATTACATTGAACCAGATTTTGCTGCCTTTGTTTTATCGGTTGATTTGGACTTACCAAACTGGGAGAGACATAGAGAGGATATTAATCTTATTTTATCACAATATATTTCTGGTGGTTCAGACGATGACAATGAACATAAATCTTTTACTTATAACAGTTGGAGTTGGCGCAGCGCTGAATGGCCATTATACTATAATGATTCAAGATTTGCGACTTCTTTGGAAGATATTGAAAGTAATGACTTTATTTCATCAGCAAATAATGTTAATTCTTATAAACAACAAGCCTTTGCGTTGAGTATGGGAGATGTTCGTAGTTTGGACAAGAGTACATTTTCTGGGAAAATGGATAGTAATCACATCATAAGTATCGAGCAATCGGATGAAGGGCTTTATACAACTTTGCTAGATTTCAATGATTCTGAATATAATTCCTCAGGGTATTGGCTTCGTTCGGCAGGTTATGATTTTTCTGGTGCTGCTTGTGTTTCTAATGGTTATTTGGCGGACCATAATTATGTCCTAAATGCTTTGTCTGTCCGTCCATCTATGTGGGTAACCTTGCCATCTTGGACGGTGACCTTTAATAGTCAGGGAGGTAGTACGATTGACCCAGTATATGTTCCTAAAGATAATCTAGGAAGTACAGGTAAAATTGCTAAGCCTAGTGACCCTACGAAAGATGATTATATTATTGTTGGTTGGTATAAGGACGAGAATTATCAAACTGAGTTTAAATTTGATACTGATACAATAACAACTGACACCACGCTCTATGCAAAGTGGGCGGAGAAGCAGAAAATTACTTTAAATCAATCAGAAGCAACAACCCAAGGGACAGCTAGCTTTGAGATTGCAAAGGGGTCTATTTTACCAACAGATTTAACTGCACCGACCAGAACAGGCTATAACTTGACAGGCTACTGGACTGGCTCTAGTGGTATTAAGGTCTTAAACGGCGATATGACTGCCAATACCGAAGCAACAGCTTATTGGAACACAGATGGTACTTGGAAATATGATAATAATTTGACGCTTTATCCGAAGTGGGAAATTGAAGAAATTGACTTTGCCGACAGTAGGTGGCGGGTTTTGAAAAAAGAAAATGGCAATGCGTTAATTATTAAGAAACAGGCCTTGACAGTAAGTGAAGCGACAGGTAGTGGTAGTGCTAACGACTTATATAAATCTCAGTTTAGAGATGGCAGTTATTACTTTACCAATACTAGTGGTGAGAATGGCTATGAAGCTGGCGGTAGTAGTATAACATACCTTAAAGGTGCGATTGATTACTATTACAACCATACTATTGCGACTCATGCAACTGATGCTAATCGTGTGTTAATCGTTGACTTGAATAATCCGAACTATACTGAACTTATGAGCAGCAGTAACTATAATGGTAGTAAGGATAAAGGTATAACAAAGTGGTCTGGGTATAGTAATTATTATAAAGATACTCAGTTTGTGACTACAGTTGAAGTAATGGAAAGTACAACTGTAAAAAAACAAGCCTTTGCCTTGAGCTACGGTGATATTAATCACACAATGGGGCTAAATGGTGAAGCAACATCTTCGTCATTCCTTGCTTTTTCTGATGACGGAACTGATAATAAATTTTGGCTTCGATCTGCGAGCGCTGGAGCAGACACTGCCCCTATAGTCTATGCAAATGGTAGTTTTATTAATAACAATAGTACTTTTAATAATTTACATCTCGTTCGCCCTGCTTTATGGATTGACCTTTGTACGCCGTGGCAGGTTGCGGTGAAAAAAGATGGTGCTCCATATAGTGGCAAGACCTTGACTTTAAAGCAAGCTAGTGACGTTAAAGGCACGGCAACCACAGATATTGATGGGATTGCCCACTTTTCAGGTGTAGCTGACGGCACTTATGACCTCTACGATGGCGAGACCAAGCTTGAATCTGACGTAAGCGTTACACATGGTGAAACTGGAACAGCCTTAAACTTTTGGACAGTCAGCTTTGATACAGATGATGGTAGCACTGCACCAGACGAACAGGTCATTTACTCAGGTCAAAATGCGACAGAGCCAACCTCTAATCCAATTAAAGACGGTAATGCCTTTGCAGGTTGGGTCACGGAAAAAGGTGGTAGTGAGGCATTTAACTTTACCAATATCACAAGTAAAAAAACGGCTTATGCCAAGTGGGTAAAAAAGCAGACCATTACTTTAAATCAATCAGAAGCAACAACCCAAGGGACAGCTAGCTTTGAGATTGCAAAGGGGTCTACTTTACCAACAGATTTAACTGCACCGACCAGAACAGGCTATAACTTGACAGGCTACTGGACTGGCTCTAGTGGTGTTAAGGTCTTAAACGGTGATATGACTGCAAATACTGATGCAACAGCTTATTGGAACACAGATGGTACTTGGAAATATGATAATAATTTGACGCTTTATCCGAAGTGGGAAATTGAAGAAATTGACTTTGCCGACAGTAGGTGGCGGGTTTTGAAAAAAGAAAATGGCAATGCGTTAATTATTAAGAAACAGGCCTTGACAGTAAATGAAGCGACAGGTAATACTGGCGACAGCTTACACAAAATCAGATTTACAGCGGACAGTTATTACTTTAGTGGTTCGTCAGGTAGTAAAAATGGTTATGAAACTAGCAGTAGTAGTACAAGTAATCTCAAAGGTGCGATTGATTACTATTACAACCATACTATTGCGACTCATGCAACTGATGCTAATCGTGTGTTAATCGTTGACCTGAATAATCCGAACTATAATGTATTTACTGGTACTGGTTTTTTAGGTACTGTGGGAACTTATCAAACATGGCAATGGAACAGTGATAATAGATATTTTAAGGATACTCGATTTGCGACAACAGTTGAAGCAATAGCAAGTGCAACTGCTAAAAAACAAGCCTTTGCCTTGAGTTTTGGTGATATTAATTTAACGATGGGGATCGATGATTGGACAAAAGGAACGTCATTTCTTGCTTTCCCTGATGATGGTGATTCTAATACTGCCTTTTGGCTTCGATCAGCAGGCTATTTTTATAGTACTGCTGGTAAAGTCAATTCATCAAGTGGTGATTTTCGTCTCTATGCTTATTTTAGCGATTCAAATCTCTTACTCGTTCGCCCCGCTTTATGGATTGATCTTGGTACACCATGGCAGGTTGCGGTTAAAAAAGATGGGGCAGCGTATAGCGGTAAGACCTTGACTTTAAAGCAAGCTAGTGACGTTAAAGGCACGGCAACCACAGATATTGATGGGATTGCCCACTTTTCAGGTGTAGCTGACGGCACTTATGACCTCTACGATGGCGAGACAAGGCTTGAAGAAAATGTTGAAGTCAAACATGGTGAAACTGGTACAGACTTAAACTTTTGGACAGTCAGCTTTGATACAGACGATGGTAGCCCTGCACCAGACGAACAGGTCATTTACTCAGGTCAAAATGCGACAGAGCCAACCTCTAATCCAATTAAAGACGGTAATGCCTTTGCAGGTTGGTATGAAAAAGAAGCTGATGAATTGAAAGCAAGTGCTTGGAACTTTACGACAGATAAGGTTACCAAAGCGACTAAGCTTTATGCCAAGTGGACTTCAACCTCGTTACCAATCACAGATAAAAATACTACACCGGAAGTGATTGACGCAGGTGATGAAGTCACTTTAGCGAATGCACAGTGGCGAATTTTAAAGGTTAAGGATGGAAATAAAGCATTAATTATTAAAGTCAATGCATTGACGAAGGAAGAGGCAACAGCAGACACGGGAGCTGAGGTTTTTACCACAAAATTTAGAGATGGTAGTTATTACTTTACCAATTCTAGTGGCGCTAATGGCTATGAGGCAGGCGATACAGGTAATTATCTAAAAGCTTGTATTGACCGATACTATGATGATTATTTAAAAGATTATGAAAGCAAGATTTTGCCAGTTGATTTAGATAATCCAACTTTTACCAAATTTACGTCAAATTTGCCATCTGGATTTGGTGCTATTACTAATAATACCAATATTGGAAGTTGGAGCTGGACTAGTTATTATTATAAAGATACTCGTTTTGTAACCTTATTGACGGATGATACGACTAATACCAGTGAATTTAAGCAACAAGCCTTTGCCTTGAGCTACGGTGATATTAATAGCTTACCAGAAACAACAACGAATGGTGCTTGTACTTTGATAAATTTCGAAAATGTAAGCAATCACAAAGAATATTGGCTTCGGTCAGCAGGCTCTGACTATTCTCGTGCGGGTTTTATCTATGATTACCATATATCCAGCTCAGTTGTCAACGTTGAGCGTCCCGTTCGCCCCGCTTTATGGGTAAAGCTCAATTAACAATTATTTTGTGACTTAAAATGTCTTAGCTTTTTAAAAATCGAACTGATTTGACTAAAAAGCTCAATATGGATATTTGGCAGTTGTCTTTTTGGACGACTGCCTTTTGCCATATGAAAAACCCCTTAAGTTAGATTTTTGGTCTAACTTATGGGTCTCACAACAAAATATTTATCAGTCCAATTTATTGCAAAGCTGCAAATTTTAAGAGCTAAGACATTTTTTGCTTGCCTTGGTTCCTTGCTCTTCCTACTTATGATAAGGCATACCAGCGATAATTGTTTGACTGCGATAGATTTGTTCCACCAGAATTAGGCGCATCAGCTGATGTGGATAGGTCATTTTACCAAATGAGATCGTTTCATTGGCACGTGATAGGACGTCATCTGAAAGTCCGAGTGAGCCACCGATGACAAAGGTCAAATCACTTTTCCCAGAGATTGTTAGTTGTCTTAACTCTTCAGCTAAGTTTTCACTTGTTCGTTCCTTGGCTTGAATTGCTAAAGCATACATATACTCTTTATCTTTAATTTTCTCCAGAATCCGTTGGCCTTCTTTTTCTTTGACAATTCGCATTTCAGTATCGCTTAATCTTTCAGGTGCTTTTTCATCAGCAACCTCAATCATTTGGATTTTAGCGAATTTAGTTAAGCGTTTATGATACTCGGAAATGCCGTCCTTTAAATATTTTTCTTTTAACTTGCCGACTGTGATAATTTTAATGTTCATAATGACCTCGCTTTTATTTTTCGATTATAATATTTTATTATCGAATTGTCATCTTTAGTAATTTGGGAAATGCTCAGACTTTAAAACGGTTTATAATATTGGATAATTATATTTTGTTATGTTTCAATATCAATAACAATACAAAAACTAATTAAATTGGGGTTTGAATTATTTTGAAATTTCTTAACTTTAAGCTAAAATTAAGTTAAGAATCTTAATATAAACTATATTAAAAATGTAAAGATTTGTTGGAGGAAGTTAATTATGAAGCAAGTTAAAAAATTCATACCCGGTTTGGTAGGTGGTGTCGTCGGTGCATCACTTTTATTAGGTGGCAATTACTTAATTAATGGCAATTCAAGCACCAGTTCTTCAAGCTCTAATTCAGGAACAACTAAGGTAAGTAATGTCAGCTATAAGGTTTCCTCTTCTGTTACTGAAGCCGTAGCAAAAGTTTCGCCTGCCGTTGTTTCAGTAATTAACTTACAATCTACTCAATCATCGAGTGGTGCCAATTCTATTTTTGGGCAGCAGGGTAGTGATGATTCTAGCTCAAGTAGCTCTGGTGATTTAGAAGCAGCGAGCGAAGGTAGTGGTGTTATTTATAAAAAAACGGATGACAACAAGGCATATGTCGTAACCAATAATCACGTTGTTGAGTCACAGGAAGGGCTTGAGATTTTGCTTGCTGATGGCACTAAAGTGACTGGTACGTTGGTTGGTACGGATTCTTATACGGACTTAGCAGTAATTGAAATTCCTGCCGATAAGGTAACGACAGTAGCCGAATTTGGTGATTCAGACAAATTAACGGTTGGTGAACCTGCCATTGCGATTGGCTCGCCATTAGGTAGTGAATATGCCAATTCTGTGACAGAAGGAATTGTTTCATCCTTAAACCGTAACGTAGTTAGCACCAATGATTCTAACGAAACTGTAAATATCAATGCCATTCAAACGGATGCGGCAATTAATCCGGGGAACTCAGGTGGCCCGCTTGTTAATATTAGCGGTCAAGTAATTGGTATTAATTCTTCGAAAATAGCTTCTAGTAGCAGTTCTAGTAGTGTTTCTGTCGAAGGGATGGGATTTGCGATTCCATCTAATGACGTTGTAAGTATTATTAATCAGCTTGAAGAAAGCGGTGAGGTTGAAAGACCAGCACTTGGCGTACAATTAGTTAACTTTAGTGATTTATCGAGTCAACAAATTGAACAATACTTGAAGACACCTGATTCTGTCACAAGTGGTGCGGTATTGGCTTCAGTTTCTAGTGCAACACCAGCCGAAGAGGCAGGCTTGAAGCAATATGATGTGATCGTAGCAGTTGATGACGATGAGGTTACCTCAGTTACTGACCTTCAAAGTGCGCTTTACAAGCATAAGGTTGGCGATGAGATTAAGGTTACTTATTATCGAGCTGAAAAGAAATCAACGGTAACCGTTAAACTTACTTTAAATACGAAATCACTGCAGAATAAATAAAAATTTTAAGTGAAAATAAACTAGCAACTTGGTATAATACTTATCAGGTTGCTGTTTATTTTTATTGGTACCTTTTATTTGACCTTTATTGACCAAAACAGTAAAATGAAAACATAATAAATAATAATATAGAAATCGTGGAGGTTTTCCTATGAATTTAGTCCCAACAGTCATCGAGCAAAGTTCTCGAGGTGAGCGTGCATATGATATCTATTCAAGATTATTGAAGGATAGAATCATCATGCTGACAGGTGCAATTGACGATAATGTTGCGAATGCTGTTATTGCCCAACTATTATTTTTAGATGCTCAGGATTCTGAGAAGGATATTTATCTTTATGTTAATTCACCTGGTGGTAGCGTATCAGCAGGATTAGCCATTTTTGATACAATGAATTTTATCAAGGCGGATGTTCAAACAATCGTTTTGGGTATGGCTGCATCAATGGGGTCATTTTTAGCAACAGCTGGTCAAAAAGGGAAACGTTTTGCTTTGCCAAATGCTGAAATTATGATTCACCAACCACTTGGCGGCGCGCAGGGTCAAGCAACGGAAATCTTGATTGCTGCTGATCATATCAAAAATACGCGTGATCGTCTTAATCGTATTTTGGCAGAGCGCACTGGTCAACCACTTGAAGTAATCGAAAAGGACACTGATCGTGATAATTATATGACCGCTCAACAGGCTAAAGAATATGGTTTAATTGATGAGGTAATGGAGTCAGCTGCAGAAATTAAATAATGTTTTTGTAATAAGAAATAATAAAGTGAGTAATCTTTTAGATTGCTTGCTTTTTTATATCTACGGAGCTTACCTTTTCATAGTTATTTTTAAAATCAATTGTGTTAAATAGCAAAAATTACTAAATAAAAATATTAGGGTATTGGCATTGATAAGTTAATTTTGAAACTTGAAAAATCTTAAGTTTACGTAAAAATACAGATAAATCGTTTATAAAAGTTGAGGATTGTGAAAAAAAAAGATAGACTATTAACAATGGAGTGAATATATTATGAATGGAGGGATTAGATGTTAGTAGAGAAATCGATTTTACAAAAATCACAAGCAATCAATTTTTATCAGGATATGCTAAAAATGCGCTTCTTTGAAGATATTGTAGATGTTTACAATCGTCAGGGCAAGGTGCACGGAACGACACATCTGTACAATGGTCAAGAGGCAATTGCAACTGGTATTTGTCGAAATCTTAATCAGTCAGATTTGGTCTTATCTACTCATCGAAATCACGGTCATGCAATCGCTAAAGGGGTAGCAACCTACCCGATGTTTGCAGAGATATTTGGTAAGATTACAGGGACGAATGGTGGTCGTGGTGGTAGCATGCACATTGCGGATCATCAAAAAGGTTTCATTGGTGGTAATGGTATTGTCGGTGGTAATTTTCCTGTCGCTATTGGTCTCGCACAGGCAATCAAGATGAAGGGTGAAAATCGTTTGGTTGTTTGTTTTTCAGGAGATGGTGCAACAAACGAAGGTACCTTCCATGAGTCAATGAATATCGCCGCGCTTTGGCAGCTGCCAATTATTTTTGTGATTGAAAATAATCAATATGCAATGAGTAGCCCGATTGAAAAAATGATGAGTGTACCAAATTTAAGCTTACGGGCAAAGAATTATGGTATGACAGGTCTTAGAATTAATGGTAATGATATTTTTGAAGTAAATCGGACAATGCAAGAATTAATGCATCGAGAGGTCATGTCACCAGTTTTAATCGAAGCACAAACTTATCGTTTTAAAGGTCATTCACGAAGCGATAAGGAGGTTTACCGAACAGCAGATGAGGTTACTTTTTGGAAGGATTATTATGATCCGATTGACCATTTAGCTGATCATTTAATTCAAGATTATGGTATGTCACAAAATCAACTGTTAAAAATGAAGCAGCAGATGAGGCAGACTCTAGAACAAGAAGCTGAGCAAGCTTTAAATGATTCTGAACCAGGAATTGAAAATCTTCTAAGGGGTGTCTATGCCTAAGATAACTTATGTTGAGGCGGTTAATATTGCTTTAAAGGAAATTCTTGCTGAAAATAGCAGGAGCTTTGTATTAGGTGAAGATGTTGGTGAATATGGGGGTGCCTTTGGTGCAACTAAGGATTTAATTGCGCAATATCCAAATCAAGTTGTTGAGACGCCAATTTCGGAAGCAGCAATTACTGGTGTTGCAACTGGCTCAGCAATGGAAGGGATGTATCCAATCCTAGAAATCCAGTTTTCAGATTTTTTAACGGTTGCGATGGACCAAATTGTTAACCAAGCAGCTAAAATTCATTATTTATCTAATGGCAAAGTGAATGTTCCAATGACGATTCGCGCCGCAATTGGTAGTGGAACTGGTGCCAGTGCGCAGCATTCGCAAAGCTTTGAGAGCTGGTTTACCCAAGTGCCAGGCTTAATTGTCATTGAGCCGAGTAATGCCGAGGATGCTTATCGCGCTTTGAAGGCGGCCTCAGGCAATCTTAATCCTGTGCTTATCTTGGAGCCTAAAGCATTGTATAAGCAGGTCTTTGATTTTGAAAATTTAACGCCCTTGGTCATTGGTAAGTCCGAGGTGAAGCATTTAGGAACTGATTTAACAATTATTGCAGTTGGTAGGATGGTCAATCTTGCCTTAGCCATTGCTCAGCAATCACCTTTTTCAATTGAAGTGATTGATCCGATTACTTTATCACCTTTGGATGAAACAGGTTTATTGCAATCCGCTCATAAAACGGGCAAGGTTATTATTTTGACAGATTCCGTGAAGCAGGGTATTGCCAGCGAATTAGTGTCCTTGATTGCCTTAAATAGTCAGGCGAAGGTCAAGCAATTGACAGCAAAATTCAGCCCAGTACCAGCAGCAGCTACTTTAGAAAAAGCATTTGTACCTAATGCTAAAGAGCTTAACTCAATGATTGAGGAGCTGCTCCATGGTTGAAATCCAATTTAGAAATCAAGTCAAACAAAAGGAAACGGTTGAGATTCTTGAGGGTAAATTTTTGGGCCAGTACACCGAGCGTTCAGGGGCAAGATATTTGCAGTATGAGGACGAGGGACAAATAAAAACTGTCATTAAGCTTACTGATGATTGTATAGAAATCATCCGATTTGGTGCTTATAGCAGTAAAATAACACTAAACTTCACCTCAGAGGGAGCTGCCCATTTTAATTTTCCAGAGATGGCAATGGATTTGCTGACCCGAGTTGAATGGATTGAAGTTGGCGAAAATCGCTTTGAACTTGCGTACGTTTTACTTCAGCCTGAAAGTGAAGCTTTGGTTGGCAGCTATCAATTGCTTTATAATTGGCGATGATTATTCATTTATAAATTAGATGATAATTATTAAAAATAAAAAGCGCAAGTTCATCGTGATTACGGTCAAAATGAATTTGCGCTATTCTTTTAATTAAGCTTTTTGATTTTCAAGTCACCATTCGTTATACTTATATTAAGCGAGGTAATTAAATGAGAAAAAATGAATTTATCATTCAAGCATCAATTTCAAGCTTATATACTTGGTGGTTGATGGACTGTATTTTTAGTCAAAGCCTTTTTGGCACCGCTTTTTGGGGTACGCTTTTAGGCTTTAAATTACGGAGAATCTATTTATTAGATAAAGTTGCTCGAAAACTTTCTGGTCAGGGTAATTTTAAAAATAAGCAATAAACATTAAAAGAAATATTATACCAACGATGAATAAGTTCAGACTCAATAAACCGAGTCGACTGAAAAAAGCGCGTTGGTATTTTTTGTCTTGAATTTTTAATTTAACGCCTCTAAAATAAGTGATGCTCATTGAGGCTAACACAAATAAAAAAACTTGAAGTACGAAACCAATCGACCAGTATGGATTAGTTCCAATTTTAGTCCAGAAATAATAGTTGATTAAGCTCGCAATGACAGCAAATAGTGAAAATACATAGGCCACATTAACCTCCCCTTTTTAAATACCCGTCACTTTCAATAGATAATTAGCCTTATTGTTCAAAATGACTTAGAGAAATTTCGCCACTTGAAAGGCTGATTTGTTTTTTGCTTTCATCAAGCGTGACGACTAATTCTCCAGTTGGTGAAATATCATCTGCAATGCCGTGATATTCTACGCCATTTTTAATAAATGATATGCTTTTGCCTAAAATAAAAGAGTCCCTTTTATAAGCATCGATAAATGGTTTGTCGATTAATTCAAAAAAAGTATTCCAAATTTCAGCAATTAATTGGTTTTTTGTAATGGTCGGGTTGTCCTTAGCAAATAGAGAAGTTGCCTTGTCCTGAATTTCTACTGGGAAGTTTTCCTGTTGGATTGCAAAATTTAGACCGATACCAATAATGACGTGATTAATTTGACCTGATTCCATATTGGTGGTCGCTTCTGATAAAATGCCTGCCATTTTTTTCTGGTTGAGGTAAATATCATTAACCCATTTTATTTTTGTTTGAATCTGAGTTAATTTTTTAATTGCACTGACAATTGCGACTGCAGTTAAAATTGTATATTGAGGCATTTCTTGAAAGCTTTTTTCAGGCTTAATGGCAAGGCTCATATAAATACCATTGTCTGTTTCAGTATAGTATGCACGTTTAAAACGACCATGAGCGACTGTCTGATTACGAGCAACAAAAAGAGCATAATTTGGCGTATTTTTAAGTAGTGCAGCCTTTGCATCCTCTTGAGTTGATTCTGATTTTTCAACTAAAAAAACGGAGTCAATCAAATTGTTTTGATTAAATAAGTGCTTGATTTCATCTGGATTTAAAATATCACTTGGTGTGAGCAGATAGCCACTACCCTTAATCGATTCAATTTGATAGCCTAGATTTTTAAGCTCCTGAATTGATTTCCAAATCGCAGTTCTGCTGATTCCAAGTGATTCAGCGATTTTTTCGCCAGAAACGGCTTGCCCTTGCTGATTTAAAAGAGAAAGGTAGACTTTTCGAGTTGTTTGATTCATTTTAATCCTCTTATTTTGATTTTAACTTAATCTAGTATCGAGTGCTTGACAATACTCTCTCAAAACATTTTATTTTTTTAATAATTTATCTAAAACACTAAAGCGTTAAGCTTCATTTATTTTAAAATACAATGTTTACCGTTTGAGACTGTCAAAACAAGGTCAGTCAGCTTTTTCGAGCATGTCAGAGCGGCACTCACAACTTTTTACTTAGAACTGTTCATCTTTAATTATAATCAAAAATTATTAAAGATAACTAAAAACTGCAGTTCAAAAGAAATTCTTTTTAACAAAATAAACAATAGTGGTAATACTTAAAAAGACTGAAAGGATAATGATTATCCAAAATGCATGATTAGTATTCGCAAACGGTAGATTATTATCTTTCAAATTCATCCCGTAGGCAGAAAAAATCATTGTTGGAATACTCATGACAATCGTTACGATGGCGAGGAATTTCATGATAACATTTTGGTTGTTTGAAATAATTGAAGCAAAGGTATCAAGCATGCCATTCAGGATATTGGTATAGATATTCGCCATTTCAATCGCCTGTTTATTTTCAACGATTGCATCTTCAAGCAGATCGGTATCTTCTGGATACTTTTTGATAGAGCGACTTTTTAGTAATTTTTCCAAAACGACTTCATTTGATTTTAAAGAAGTTGTGAAATAAACCAAGGTTTTTTCCATTTCCAAAAGCTCTATTAATTCTTCATTTCGTGTTGAGCGGTGTAATTCAGCTTCAACCTTATCAGTTTTACGATTGATTACTCGTAAATAACGTAAATAGAGAGAGGCATTTTTATAAAGAATTTGGAAAATAAATCGTGTTTTCATATAAGTATAGAAATTTTTCACAATGCCATTGGCAAAATCATTTAAAATACTATTTTCCTCGATACAAATCGTGATAATGACTTCTTCTGTAATAATAATACCTAGTGGAATGGTGATATACCAATCTTTATTATTTCTGGTTTCGATAACAGGGATATCTACTAAGACAAGCGAGTAATGATCCTCAATCTGCAGTCGCGATCGTTCTTCCTCATCCAGTGCGGCTCGAATATCATCATATTCAAGATCATATTTTTCAGCAATTAGTTTCGATTCCTCAATAGTTGGACTTGTCATCATAATCCAAGAACCGTGCTCTGGCTCTTTGATTTCGTCGATTACTTTGCCAACAGATGAAAAATAACGAATCATTAGACTCACCTCTTTAATGCCATTAACGAATGTTATCGGCTTATTTTCATACTCTACCATTCTAACACATTAGCCCTAAAAAGCCTTGTATTGTTTTCGAAATGGAAAAATTATTTTATAACGAAAGAGAATTATTAATATAGAATTGGTCTAGGTAAACCGGGGGAAATATAAATATTAATTAAGAAACCGTTTTAAATTTTTTTATATCATGATAAAATAAGGTGTTACAGTTTCCGAAAGGACTTCATGAAAGCAACACAATTGTTTCTTGGAGGACGCCTTGTAACCGAAAAAAAAAGAAAACGGGGGAACAAGAATTATGGTAGAAAAAAAATTATTTACTTCTGAGTCAGTTTCAGAAGGTCATCCAGATAAGATTGCCGATCAAATTAGTGACGCAATTTTGGATGCCATTTTAACTGAGGATCCTTATGCACGTGTGGCAGCCGAAACAGCAGTTTACACGGGTACAGTTCATGTATTTGGTGAAATCTCAACGACCGCTTATGTCGATATTAATCGCGTCGTACGTGAAACCATTCGTGAAATTGGCTATGATCGTGCCAAATATGGCTTTGACGCGGATACAGTTGGTGTCCATCCATCGTTAGTTGAGCAGAGCCCAGATATTGCTCAAGGTGTGGATACGGCACTTGAGGTTCGTGATCAGCTTGAAAAGGACCCTTTGGATTTAATTGGAGCTGGCGATCAAGGCTTGATGTTTGGTTTTGCGACCAATGAAACTGAAGAATATATGCCTTTACCGATTGCTTTAAGCCATAAATTAGTGCATAAGCTAGCGGAATTGCGCAAGTCTGGCGAATTATCCTATTTACGACCAGATGCCAAGAGTCAGGTTACCGTTGAATATGATAATGATGACCGACCAAAACGGGTAGATACCGTTGTTATTTCAACGCAGCATGACCCAGATGTGACTCTAGAGCAAATTCAAAAGGATGTCATTGCCAAGGTAATTCATGCTGTAATTCCAGCCGAATTATTAGATGATGAAACAAAGTATTTTATTAATCCAACCGGTCGTTTTGTAATCGGTGGGCCACAAGGCGATTCTGGCTTAACTGGTCGCAAGATTATTGTTGACACGTATGGTGGTTATGCAAGACATGGTGGCGGTGCTTTTTCTGGTAAGGATGCAACCAAGGTTGACCGTTCTGCAAGCTATGCGGCACGTTATATTGCTAAAAATATTGTCGCTGCTGGCTTAGCTGATAAGATTGAAATTCAATTAGCTTATGCGATTGGCGTCGCGAAGCCTGTTTCAATTTCTGTCAATACGTTTGCAACTGGCAAGATTAGTGATGATCGGATTATTGAAGCGATTCGTGCTCATTTTGATTTGCGCCCTGCTGGTATTATCGAAATGCTTGATTTGAGGAAACCACGTTATCGTCAAACTGCGGCTTATGGTCATTTTGGTCGAACAGATATTGATTTGCCATGGGAGCGTTTAGACAAGGTTGACATCTTAAAAGAGTATCTTGGCTAATTATGTGAATCAAAATAGTATTGATGAGAAATCCGTTTAATCTGAAATAAGAGGCTCAATATCAAATTGGATTGATTTGACTAAAAAGCTTTATAAGGATGTCTAGCAGCCGTCTTCGGACGACTGCTTTTTTGCCATTGCCACTTACCTTACGAAAATTGTTTATTATATAGTAGCTGAGTCACCAAACACCAGCCTTGAATAGACTACAGTTTTAGCAATACTTCTAAATTGCGCTAAGTGTCATGCGAATTTCCCGATGATTCTTTGAAAGATTGGATTATTCGTCAATATCAGTGTGATTTTTAACAGCATTCCGATGTTTCTTTGAAAGATTGGAATATTTGTCAATATCATCGCAATTGTCGTTGTGAAAGCGTCATTTGTTCAATAAAAATAACATTTATCTAGCAAAGTGAATTAGATAAAGCAACTGCATTTACTAATTTAGCTGTGATTTGAGAATGTCGAATAGGCAATTTGAAACATATTGTTGAGATTTCTTGACTATTAATTTTATTAAGAAAGTTTAAAAATCAAGAAGGCGGATTGATTAATAATTAGAATGGCTTATGTTAAAATAGACTAGATGGGGGAGATAGCGTGAAAAATAAAAAATGGTCTATCCTTTTTTTACTTTTAATACTTAGTATGATTATTTTTTGTTTGGGTGTTTTATTATATGATAATAATCAAAATGAGGTTGATCAGTCAGCAGGATCCGCTGCAAAATCGGATACCACCTCAAAAAGTCAAAAAGAAGCATCAGAAAGTGCTGCTCAAAAAGAGGCCTTGCCTGAGGGACAGCTTACCGATTGGAATTTAGTATTGGTCAACAAAACTCACTCAGTTGAGAATACCGCACCTAGCCTAGTTACCTTAGCTAATGGGTTTCAGGTATTGGATCAGATTCAAACACCAGTTGAAACATTGATTAATGCTGCGCAGGCTGATGGTATTGAGCTGAAATTTGTATCTGCATATCGAAGTGTTGAAGAGCAACAAGCGGTAGTGAGCTCAGTGATTAATCAAAATATCTCAGCTGGTATGTCGGAGGCTGATGCGAAGTCAGCTGCGATGTCAGTTTTGACGGAACCTGGATATTCGGAGCATCATACTGGATTAGCAATTGATTTGGTTGATACGACTTATTATCAAAATACGCCTAATGATTTATTAAACGAGGCGTACGCAGATACGGACAGTGCAAAGTGGTTAGCAGAGAATGCACCAAAATACGGTTTTATATTGCGTTATCCAAAGGGTAAGGAAGCTGAAACAGGCATCAATTTTGAGCCTTGGCACTATCGATATGTTGGTGTTGAGCATGCAATGTATATAACACAAAATAATCTCACTTTAGAAGCATATATCAAAAAATTACAAGAGGCAGGTCGATGAACGCAAAAAAACAAATTAGGGCAAAAAAATTACAATTTTTTAGTTTAATATTTCTTGTTTTGGCTGTTCTATTCTTTTTCATTGATCGTCAAACTGCAAGTACAGATATTCCAGTAGATGCGAATGGTGAGACGCATGTGGAACAGGAGAATTTTATTAAAACAATTGCACCATACGCGCAGGAGTTACAGGAGAGTTATGGCGTTTATGCTTCAATTATTATTGGTCAGGCCGTTTTAGAATCAAATTTTGGTCAGAGTCAGCTGGCAAGTAAGTATAATAACCTCTTTGGTGTGAAAGCATACGGCGATCAAAATAAGGTAACCTTGGATACTAAAGAGTTTGTCAATGAAGAGTGGATTACGATTCAAGGCGATTTTGTTGTTTACGATTCTTGGGAGGACTCAATGCTGGCGCATTCAAAGCTTTTTGTTAACGGTGTGACTTGGAACGAGGCGCTCTATCATAAGGTTTTGGCGGCAAAAGACTATAAAGAGGCGGCTAATGAAATTCAAAATGCTGGCTATGCGACTGATCCAGACTATGCTAAAAAATTGATTCAGGTGATTAATGAGTACAATTTGCAAAAATACGACTAATTGCGATGCAATAAAATAAGGCTTTAATCTGACAGTCAGGTTAGAGCCTTTTTAGCAATTTAAAAATGAAAATTAATAGCATATTAAAGCAGAGTATGCTAGGATATCATGATAATGAGAGCGTTATTATATAAAGCTAAAAAGGGGAATCAAATTATGACAAAAATAAGTGATATTGCTCGAGAGACTGGATTTTCCATCACGACGATTTCAAGGGCAATTAATAATCATCCGAATGTGTCTCAAAAAACAAAGGAAAAGATATTTGCGGCGATGAAGGAATTTGGATATTATCCAAATAGTGTTGCACAGCAGTTAAGAGGGCAAAAGACTAAATTAATTGGCGTCATTATCTCATATATCACAAATCCATTTTTTACACATATGGTTGATGCAATTGAGCGTTATGCTTACCGTAAGGGCTATCAAATCGTTGTCCTACAGACATTAGAAAGAGCTGAACGCGAGCAAAAATTTATTGAAATGCTTCAAAAAAATCAATTAGATGGATTAATCATGACGAGTATTGAAAATGATAGTGATGAAATTGTGGCATTAATTCATTCAGGGAAAATTGTAGTCTGCAATCGTTATCTTGGTGATAAAGATATTGGCTTGATTTCAATTGATTCACATAAAGCGGTCTATGAGGGTGTCTATTATTTGCTTTCAAAGGGTTATCGAAAAATTGCTTACTGTACTGGTGGAGCACCTGCTGATAAGGATTATCGATTTGAAGGGTTTATGCAGGCATTAGGTGAGTTTGAAATAGAATTCAATCCTGAATATCATTATTTCAAGCAACTGAGAATTGAAGATGGCAAGCAAACATTAATTGAGATGCTACGACTAGGAAAGAATCGACCGGATGCAATTTTTGCGAATAGTGATGAGGTTGCGAGTGGTATTTTAAAACAATGTCACGTTTTAAATGTTAAAGTACCCGACGATTTAGCTATTATTGGCTTTGATGATCAGCCAGTTGCATCCTTAACCTATCCAAGCTTGACGACGGTTCGTCAGCCAATCAAGCAAATGGGGGAATACGTAGCGAGACTGTTAATCGCTAAGCTGAATGACACGCCATTACCGGAAGAACCCGATTTACGAACTACTCTGATTATTAGAGAAACGACCTAATATAATGTATAAATTAAAGAAAAAGATGAACTATAAATCGTGATTCTTTTCTTTTTTACTTTTTCATGAAAACGATTGACAATTAATTGGCTTATTGTTATCATTTTAAATGTAAATGGAAGCGCTTACTTTATTTCACTATTTTTTACTACTGGGAGGAATTTATGAAAAAATGGCAAAAATTGGGGGTAGCACTGCTTGCGGCTGCTACGTTTGCATCATTAACCGCTTGTGGCAACGCTGGAAGCTCAAAGGGAAGTGATGATGAATTTTTATACGTTTTTAATGGCAAAGGTGAAATTGCAGACTCGTTAAAGGCATTGGTTAAGGAGTACGGTGAGGAAAAGGGAATAAAGGTCAAAACCTATAGCATGACCGTTGGTGCACAGAACGGCACAGAAATTCAAACAACAGAATTTAATTCCAATACACCACCAACTATTTTTTCTTCAGGAACACTGAATAATTGGGGACCGGCATCTGGGGATTATATGTTAGATATCAGTGATTCAGATAATAAAGAGTTAAAAAAATTAGCTGATGAAGTACCTGAGGCACAAAGATTAACTGCTGATAATGGTGAAAATTTCGGACTGCCTTATAATATTGAAGGCTATGGATATCAGGTGGATACTGAATTATTGAAAGAATTGATTGCTGGTGATTCAGAAGCATTTCTTAAAGACATGAAAGCTGAAACAGATTATCAAGCTTGGGCAAATTTTGTAAAGGCTGCGGATGCTTATATTAAATCGAATACAGTTTCTTCATTCAAAATTAATGGTAATGAATATACTTTTGCTGCTAGTAAAGGCGAGTTGACCAAGCAATTAAATGGCGTTTTTTGTGTCTCTCCTTCTGAAACATGGACTTATATGAATCACTGGGTTTCTTTCCCACTAAATACGGTATTCCAAAATCAATCGGATGCCTTCTCAGCAACTGGGGATGAGGGAATCAAGGATGCTAAATCGGCTTTGAAGCATGAAATTGAAGCTCTTGACTTAGAGTATTCGTATACTGCTGGTAAGGATGGCGCGACTAAACGTGGTGCAGATTTTATTGATAATACAACGGGTAACTATGATGTTTCATTATCAAACTTTGCAGAACATAAGGGCATTTTCTTAAAACAGGGAAACTGGATTTATCCGAATCTAGTAGAGATTGATAAGGATATTGTAGAGACAATGGCATTAGTTCCTGTTAAATGGCCAGTTGAGGATAGTGATATTAAAATTGAAGGTCGCACTGCAGACCTAATTAATACAACGATTCCTGCATTTGTACCAAACTATTTTATTATTAATAAACAAGCCAGTAAGGCGCAGCAAGAAACAGCAGCTGACTTTCTTGTTTGGCTTTATACCTCTGAACGTGGTAAAAAATTCTTGAAGGAAGAAGCTGGCTTCATTATGTATAACGATTTAGAGGATACTTCTTCACCGAATAAACTAAATAATGCAGTTGCTGAATATGTTGCAGCAGGTCCAACACTTGGTAATCCATTTGATGGCACGCCAGGCTCATTCAATGATACTGTCGGTAATATTCTTAAGTCCGATTATATGACTAAAGAAACATGGTCAGAAACAGATTATGATAATTATGTTGATACGGTTGTTAAGACATGGAAACAGTTTAAAGCAGAAAGTGGTCAATAGTTGATAAAATGAGAAAAATGAATACCCGTATTGTTTCAAGCAGTGCGGGTTTCGTTTTAATGGTAAATTACTTTGTTGATAAATAATTAAATTATTAATTATGTTGGTGTTTTATTTATTAAGGGGGCAACATGTCTAATTTCTATAAAAAATGGTTTTTCCCATTTGTATTACCGGCCTTATTTGTTTTTATAGCAGTTGTTTTAATTCCATTTATTATTGGTATTTTTTATTCTTTTACTGGCTGGCGCGGCTCATATTTTATTGGTGCGAATGGTCGAACGGATAATCCCTTTGAAGCAATTATCGGCTTGCAGAACTATATTGCTGCTTTTAAGCAAGAATCCTTCAGATCAGCTTTCTTATTCTCCGTTAAATTTACAGTCATAGCGGTAATTGCAGTTAATATTGTTGCATTGGCTCAGGCCTTATTAATAAATGCAATTGGTAAAGCAGTAGGCTTCTTTAGAGCAACATTCTTCTTACCTAATCTATTAGGTGGTCTATCACTAGGTTTTATTTGGCTCTTTATTTATAGCAATATTTTTACCAAGGTGCTTTTTGGTAAAGATGGTATTTTTCCTTTTGAATTTTTGACATATATGACAGATAAGGGGCAGACAAAACTATTAGTTGCCATCTTAATTATGGTTGTTTGGCAAATGTCTGGCTACATGATGATTATTTATACAACAGGACTTGCGAACATTCCAGATGACTTATATGAAGCAGCTTCAATTGACGGTGCAAATTCAATCCAAAAATTCTTTAAAATAACCATTCCAATGTTAATGCCAAGCTTTACGATTGTTTTTTTTCTAGTTTTATCGAAATGCTTTATGCTATTGGATCAAAATATTGCTTTAACAAACAATGCACCGCAAGGCTATCGGATGTTAGCTGCACAAATCTTGCGTGTTACGACGGATACGAATAATAATTATGGTATTGCACAAGCAGAGGCTGTAGTCTTCTTTATAGTTGTTGCAGCAATCTCGATTACGCAGGTTGTAATCACGAAAAGAAAAGAGGTGGAGATGTGATGGATCGTTCAGTTAAAACAACAGGTCAAAAAATTGGTCAGCTACTGATGTTTCTTGTTTTATTAATTATGGGATTTTTAACTATTTTTCCAATTGCTTTTATGTTTATTAATTCATTTAAATCAAAAGCTGAAATCATTGATTCACCACTTGCTTTACCTCAAAAATTAACATTTGAGTATATCATTAATGCCATGGTTGAAATTAAAATTATTCCATCATTCTTATTAACGGTGTTGATAACTGTTTTAGCAGTTGGCTTTATTGTAATTTTATCTTCAAGTGCAGCTTGGATGATGGTACGATTTAAAAGTAAGATTTCAATGTTTATTTTATTATTATTTACTTCATCAATGCTGATTCCTTTTCAGGCTTTAATGTATCCGCTCATTTCAATTTTTGAAGATCTCGGGCTTAAAAATGTAACTGGCTTGATTTTCATGTACGGTGGTTTTGGTTTAGCGATGTCTACATTCCTTTATCATGGCTTTATGAAAAGTGTGCCAGCTTCGCTAGAGGAAGCAGCAATTATTGATGGTGCAAATGTTTTTCAAGTTTATTTTGGTATCGTAATGCCACTTGTCAAACCAACAACAGTGACCGTCATTATTTTAAATTCTATGTGGATTTGGAATGACTACTTATTGCCATTTTTAGTATTGGGAGATTCAGAAAATAAAACGCTCACCCTTGCTTTATATTATGCTAGACTAAAAGAGGGACCTTATACAGTACCTTGGGACTTGATGTTCCCAGCAGTTATGATTACCGTAATTCCTGTTATCATTTTATTTTTATTTTTACAAAAACAAATCATTAAAGGTATGGCAGATGGTGCGGTAAAATAAGAGGGTAAAAACTCTGGATTATCGTTTGGAAAAGTGATAGAGCTAACCAGATATTATTGATTGATAACATGTTGAAAGATGTGTTAAAGTGCATTCAGTATCGTGTGAAATTAACAATTTAAGAAGGTGAAAAAAGTGGAAAAAAAGTGGTGGAAAGAAGCAGTTGCTTATCAAATTTATCCCAAAAGCTTTTATGATTCAAATGGTGATGGCATTGGTGATTTGCGTGGCATAATTGAAAAATTAGATTATTTAGTTGATTTAGGGATAAATATTATTTGGATTTCACCCTTTTTCAAGTCGCCAATGGTTGACAATGGTTATGATATTTCGGACTATTACGCCGTTGATCCAATTTTTGGTAGTAATGCTGATTTGGAGGAATTGATTGAGGCTGCCAGTCAAAGAGGCATCAAGCTTTTATTTGATTTAGTTGTGAACCATTGTTCAGACCAGCATGAATGGTTTCAAAAAGCGATTGCTGACCCTAATAGCAAAGAACGTGACTATTTTGTGATTAGAAAAGCAGATCACCTGACAAATTGGCGCTCAATTTTTGGTGGTAGCGTTTGGACTAAGCTACCGGGTAGTGAAGATGAATATTATATGCATGTTTTTGCTAAGGAGCAGCCGGATCTAAACTGGGAAAATCCTGAATTACGCCAAGAAATTTATAAAATGATTAATTATTGGCTTGATAAGGGCATCGGCGGTTTTCGTGTCGATGCGATTGTTTATTTGAAGAAAAATCAAGCATTTCCAGATTTTCCGAGTGATGGACCAGATGGCTTAGCAAGCGTTAATTTGGGGAGTCAAAACCAAGCTGGTATTGGTGAATTTTTGACTGAGCTAAAAGCGGCGACTTTTCAAAATTATGATTGCGTGACGGTTGGTGAAGCCTTTGGTGTTCCATTGGCACAGCTACCTGAATATTCTGGTGAAAATGGCTATTTTTCAATGATTTTCGATTTCAGCTATGACGTGCCAGACGGGACCAACGGTGAGCCTTGGTATGTTAGAAAACCTTGGACTGTCAAGGAATGGCAGCAAAAGGTCTATCAATCACAAAAAATCCTAAAAGAGTTTGGTGTCTGGTCACCAAATCATATGGAAAATCATGACTCGGCGCGTGTGGTCAATCGTTTCTTTGAGGCTGATCAGATTAATTTCGCAAGTACAACAATGATTGGTGCGCTAGACTTCTTCCTAAGAGGCACACCATTTATCTATCAAGGTCAAGAATTAGGCATGAAAAATGCGACAATTAAAGATCCAAATGTTTTTGATGATATTCAAACAAAGGATCAATATCAAGTTGCTTTAGCGGCTAATTTTTCAACATCTGAGGCATTGAAGGCTGTTCTACATCGAAGCCGTGATAATGCACGAACACCAATGCAATGGCAGGATGAAATATATGCTGGCTTTTCGTCGGCTCAACCTTGGCTACCAGTCAATGATGATTATCGAGAATATAATGTGGCGACTGAACGTAATGATGCAAATTCAATTTTGAATTTTTATCGAAGAATGATTGAAATTAGACAAAAATCAGCTTATCGTGAAATTTTAATTTATGGTGATTTTAGACCGGTCTATCTCGATTTAGATAACATTGTTGCCTATGACCGTCATTTAGCAGGTAAGACAGTTCGTGTAATTTGTAATTTTCAAAATCAAGCAATTGAACTGCAAAAGTATCGCCAAAACGAAAAATATCAACTCATTTTGTCAAACGACGCGCATTCGACAAATCAAGAGCAATTACTTCAGCTAAATCCGTATCAAGTGATTTTAGTTGAAGTTACCGAACAGTAAAATTTTCAATGATAAATACTAAATTTCGATTATGTATTTATCATTTTTTTGAATTTTACGAATCATGCTATAATAGTTTGAAAAAGCAATTAGTTAGGGGTTTATGATAATGAGTAGTTTTTCTGAGGCAGAAAAATCAGCCTTCATGTTTGAGGCGCTTCTGGAGGCTGAAAAAGCTTATCAACTTGAAGAGATACCAATCGGCGCGGTGATTGTCAAGGATAAAAAGGTAATTGCCCGAAGCTTTAATCAGAGAGAATTAAGACAAATTTCAACAGCACATGCTGAAATAAATGTGATTGAGGCGGCGAATCAGTTTTTGAATAACTGGCGATTAATTGATTGCCAACTTTTTGTAACCATTGAGCCCTGTGTAATGTGTGCAGGAGCTATTGGTCTTGCTCGAATTTCAGAGCTCTATTATGGTGCAGCCAATCAAAAATTTGGAGCTGTTGACAGTCTCTATCAAGCATTAGCAGATGAACGACTCAATCATCAAGTTTATGTCGAACGAGGCATTTTGGCAGATGAATGTCAGGCAATTATGCAAAGTTTTTTTAAAGAACGCCGAAAGGCATAGACATTTTTTCCAATCTACGTTATATTAATTAAGGAGCAATGGTAAATATCCGAAGCGTGTCAGGACCGGAAGGTAGCAGCACTAAGGATACTTTATCATGTGCTCTTTTTTTTGTTTATTTATCAAGGGTTTGAACGATTATAAATGAACCAATTTATTTTCTAGTTAAATATTTTTCACATAAATTAATATTAGAACTATTTTATATAATTTTTGAGCTGGGTTAGTAATCATACACTCCATTTGTTGTTTACAGTATTCTTTTCCAGAGTCAAATATCCCTTTACTCTCTAAAATAGTTAGAGTAAATAGATATCGTAAATTAATAACAATATTGGAAAGAAATTTTAATCATGAAATGTAAAAAAGTACTGACTATTTTAAGATTACTCAAATGGATTTCAAGAATTTTTTACTTTGTTTAATATTACCATGGAATATTAAATAAGTTCAAACTGTTGGGTAACAGCATTTTGGGATTATCACTAGTAAATTTCTTTTTAAAATTTATATTTTTTAAATCGAACAAATGAAAAGTGATTATGTGCAACCTGATTATCATGTGTGCCAAGTTCTAGAAATTATTAAATTACTCTTTTAGTAAAAATATAGCATAAATTGAAAAGACACAGGTGTCAAATGAGTGAATTAACGAAAAATACGTAATTGTTAGGGGTCAAAAGCAGCTAGATATGTAATTGAAGACCATGAGATTCAGAATAGCTCAATTAGTGATTTATAAAGAGAATATTATATACTTATTTTTTTTTCAAAAAAAGCAAATGTTAAACCTTTAGTTTTTGATTGTTTATATCCATTTAAATTGTAGCCACAAGATTGATAAAACCTAATTAATTTCTTTTCCTGTTTTATGGTGCTTAAAATTGATTTTTGTGCATTGAATATTTTTTCTGCCATAAGTATAGCTTGCTTTCCGTAACCATTTTTTTCAAACATAGGTATTATTGCGATTGGAGAAATTCTTATTACAGACTCTTCGTTTTTTTTTGTAATTTTTAAGAAGCCAATTGAGACATTTTTATTTTTAATTAAAAAATAGTGATTATTTGTTTGATTAAATTTTTTTTCTAAATCTTCAAATGTTTCTTTGTATGGAGAAGTAGCATCGTCTTTATACCTAAAATATAAAGCTTCAAATGCTTTTTTTTGGATATTAAAAATAATTTGTAAATCATTTTGTTTAGCAGAATATAATGTTAAAGTCATTAGAAACACCTCGTGTATCATATTTAGGATTTTAATCTCTCGGTTTTGATTGGATAATCCTATGAACCATTGCTGTATTTATATTCGTATTATTCATTTATTTGAGAAAAGTATACTTAATGGATTGAGAGGTTAGAACATCCACTCCTTGAGTTTCTAAAACTCGAACTTGAAATCTCTCTGTTAAGTTGTTTACGAATGAGTTAGATGTTGTAGGTGTTTCAACCTGACTCCGTATCTAGAACAAGATAGTGGCGCTTTTCAACTGAGTAGTAGCAACCAATCCAAATATTTATCAAGAAGATGTTCTCATATTCCATCGTGGTATTGAAACTGGTAAATGAACGCATGCTGCATTGGTGATAAATCTAGAAAAATTTTATTCATTTGGACTAGACTTTATATAGTTTATCATTCTAAACAATAATACCATAAGGGATATGAAATGAAATGGTGATGCTTTAAAACATACGGTTAGAATTGGTGAAGTGACTGAAAGAACGAAAATTTTAACATCAGTAGAGGCTCTATGGGACATTGAGAAACTTAAAGAGGTTGTTATCCATTCTGAATTTTCAACTTGCAATTTTTATAAAAAAATTGTCATAATCTAAAAGAATAGCTATAAAGAAGCAAGAGGTAACTGCACTCGGCTAATAAAACTACTATTGATAAATATAAAGTATTTAACAGATATAGAAAGAAGAAACGATTAATTTTATCGATTAATCGTAACAAGATATTAAGGAAATTTATTGGTGCACTTACGAACAAAAAAGGGACTGTGAGATAAGT
Source organism: Streptococcaceae bacterium (assembly GCA_022484805.1). Classification (GTDB taxonomy): domain Bacteria; phylum Bacillota; class Bacilli; order Lactobacillales; family Streptococcaceae; genus MMGLQ5-1. The sequence goes on along the minus strand of JAKVKP010000003.1, from coordinate 9,269 downwards.
CCCTAAGACGTCACTATCTAGCTTATGTCACTTTAGATAGTAGTTATCTATTCAATTAATAGCAGGCTGAACATAATAATCTATTATTTAAAAAAATATAAAAATATTTACTTTTCTTTAATATTTTTCCGATTGATTTAAATAACAATATAAGTCTAAATAGTTTATTAATTTATTTATTACTAAGAGTATATATCTAATTAAATAATATAAATAGCGTTTTCAACTTATTTTAATTACGAAGAAAGCGATTTTTTTGTAATAATATTCAGAATATTCAGAACAGTAGTGCATGAAAAGATTTTTAACTATAGTATTGAATTCAAGAAATATTTGTCAAACAAGTTGGTATGTTGTTGGATGTTTTAAAAGGAGTGAATAAATGATTAAAATAGAAAACTTAAAAAAATCTTTTCATAATACAGAAGTGCTGCGCGATGTGACATTAAATGTTGAAAAGGGTAAGGTTACAGCAATATTAGGCCCAAGTGGATCGGGGAAAACAACATTATTGCGCTGTATTAATTTTTTAGAGCACGCTAATCAAGGTATGATTTCAATCGGTGATGTGAAAGTTAATTGTGAAAAGGTTGAAAAAAATGAAATTTATAAGTTGCGTAATAAAACTGCATTTGTTTTTCAAAGTTTTAATTTATTTAACAATATGACAGCGCTAGAAAACGTTATGGAAGGACTAGTATTTGTAAAAAAAATAAAAAAAGATGTTGCACGAGAAAAAAGTATTGCTGCCTTAAAAAAGGTAGGACTTGGAGAACGTTTAGATTATTACCCTTGTCAATTATCTGGTGGACAGCAGCAACGTGTTAGTATTGCTCGAGCTATGGTTTTAGAACCAGACGTTATTTTATTTGATGAACCTACCTCGGCATTGGATCCGGAATTAGTTAATGAAGTTTTACAGACTATGGTTGAAATTGCTCAATCCGGTGTAACAATGATAGTTGTGACTCATGAAATTGATTTTGCCAGGGAAGTTGCCGATAATGTTATTTTTATGGCAGATGGTTATGTTCTTGAAACGGGACCCGCAAAACAGGTAATAGATAATCCACAAAAGCCTAGAACTCAATTCTTTTTAAACAAGATTGAAAAAGGATTTGAAGCATCTATGGATGGTATTTGTGAACAAAAAAAATAATCACAATGATATAGGAGCTGTTTAATATGAACAATCAAAATATTGCTCGATTTATTGATGCAATTCCATTATTAATTTCCGCTTTACCATTAACAATTTTCTTATTTATTGTAATAAATATGACTAGTATTTTTGTTGGATTATTAATTGTCTATTTGCGTATTAAATATGGAAAAGTTATTAACGGTATTTTTGCTCTTTTAATTTCTTATATACGTGGGACACCACTTTTGATTCAGTTATTTATTGTTTATTTTGGCTTACCAAAATTATTGCTTCCGTTGGGTATCACAGCAAGCAGATGGAACCCAATTTACTTTGTAATTATTGCATATGTGATTAATATTTCTGTCTTTTTTAGTGAAATATACAGAAGTGCATATTTAGGGATTGATAAGGGGCAAATAGAAGCGGCAATTTCGATTAATATGAAACCATTAATGATATTCCGTAGAGTTATATTACCACAAGGATTTAAGATTGCGTATGCAAGTATGACAAATACAATTATTGATTCACTTAAAGCAACTTCCTTAGCTTTTGCAGTAGGTGTGGTAGATATTATGGGAAAAGGGAATCAGTTTGCATCAAGTGAGCTAGGTGTAGGCCAATTAGGAATATTTTGTGCTGTAGCACTTATTTATTTTATTTTATGTTTTATTGTTGAAAAACTTCTATTTATTATTAATAGATTGTTGAATAAGGAATTTGTTACTGAAAAAACACCTCATTTAACTTGAAAAATTTGAATAATATTGAAGAAAGAGAGTTTAGCTTATGAGTAATTTAGATTTTTCCTTTATGAGTGAATGTGCTGAAAAGTTGTTATCTGCTGTTCCAGTTACCTTATTAATGGTTGGTATCTCTTTATTATTATCCATTGTAATTGGTTTTATTGTAGCAATAACAAGAATACTTAAGGTGCCGATTATAGCAAAATTATTTTCAGGACTTGTTACATTTATTAGGGGCATCCCTATTATGGTTCAACTTTATATTTCTTTTTTTGCAATTCCATTACTAATTCAGCAAATTACCAATAGCGAAAAAGTTATTAACATTAATCCGTTAGTTTTTGCCATCTCTGCTCTAACAATCAATTATATTGCTATTTTCTCTGAGGTGATTAGACCAGCAATTCTCTCTATTGATCATGGACAATACGAAGCAAGTTATTCTATTGGGGAAAATAGATTTCTCACAATGAAGCGAGTAATATTACCACAGGCCTTTGTTGTTGCATTACCTAATTTTCAAAATTCAACTGCTCAATTAATTAAAGATTCCTCTTTAAGCTATATGGTTATGGTCATGGATATTACAGGAAAAGCCAAAAGTTTGGGAAGTGAGAATTTAAATTATTTTGAAGCATACTTAGTTGCTGGATTATTTTATTGGGCAATTAATTTAACGGTAGAAGTTATTTATAAAAAACTTGAAGTAGATTTTGGTAAATTCATGAAGCAAAAGAATACCATTTCATAAATTTGGAGGTAAAAATGACAAATAGGGTACTCAAATTAAAAGAGAAACAAAACGCAACAATGCCAAGTTTTAGTGCTGAGCGGGCGAGACTTTCCACCGAAGCATACGAAGCTTGTGAAAGTGAAGATAATATTATTCAAAAGGCTAAGATGCTTGAACATATATTAAAGAATATGACAATTTTTATTCAAGATGGTGAATTAATAGTAGGAAATCATACGAATCGGCCAAGATGTGCACCTGTATTTCCAGAATATAGTGCGGAATGGATTTTAAATTCTTTAAATGACTTTGAAAATCGAAAAACGGATCCATTACAAATTACTCCAGAAGATAAATTGGAGCTTAAAAAAATATTAACTAAATGGCAAGGTAAAAGTTTTCAAGATTTTTCTGACAAAGTTCTTCCTAAAGAAACTTTACAAGCTGAAAATAGTGGTGTTTTGACGATAGGTAATCGGGATTGTGCTACTGGTCATATCATTCCCAATTATCAAAAAATCATTAAAATTGGTTTAAAGGGTTTAAAAAAAGAAATAAAGGAAACAATGGAAAAATATGGTGATGATGCAACACGGCAACAATTAAATTTTTGGGAGAGTGCATTAATTTCTATTGATGCATCAATAAAATTTGCTAATCGTTATGCAGATTTGGCGGAAAAAAAAGCGGCTCAATCCTCAGATATTCAAAGAAAAAATGAATTAATTAATATTGCTGCTACATGTAGAAATGTTCCAGAAAATCCTGCTAAAAATTTTCAAGAAGGATTACAAATGGTTTGGTTTTTACATTTAATTATGTCAATTGAAAGCAATGGGCATGGGATATCGTTTGGACGATTTGATCAATATCTTAATGCCTTAGTTGAAAAAGATATCGCTAGTGGAACAAATACTCAAGATGAAATTGTTGAGTTAATTGCATGCTTTTTCATTAAGGCGACAGATATTATTAAAATTAGAGATGATTTTTATAGTGAGTCATTTGCAGGATATCCAGTTTGGCAAAATTTAATTATTGGTGGTCAAACCGAAGATGGCAAGGATGCCACAAATCTTTTATCACATCTTGTCTTACGTGCGAATGATTTAGTCCAAACTTCTCAACCAACCGTTTCTGTGAGATATCACGATAACTTGTCGCCTGAATTATTTGATTATTCTGTGGATATGATTCAACGTGGTTTATCAACGCCTGCATTTTTTAATGATAAATTAGTGATTCCAATTATGCTTAAAAAAGGGGTAACTTTGGCAGAAGCGAGAAATTGGGCACTAATGGGTTGTGTTGAACCAGTATCACAAGGTAATACAGATGGTCGGCCTACAGTTGGTTATATTAATTCTTTAAAATGTTTGGAATTTGCGTTGAATAATGGCCTTGATCCGTTGACTAATCAACAGATAGGTTTAAAGACAGGTGAGTTTCATTCTTTAAAAGAATTAGAAATAGCAGTCGAACAACAGATGGATTATTTTATTGAAATGATGGTTTTAGGACATAATGAAATTGGCAAGTTGCATCAAAAATATCATGAATTGCCTTTTGCATCAATTATGCTTGATGGTTCAATTGAAAGTGGAAAATCAATCCAGGATGGTGGTGCAAAATATAGTGAAAGTGGTACTTTTATTTGTGGTATTGGCAATACTTCGGATGCAATTGCAGCAATAGATACTTTAGTTTTTAAGAATCAATTGATAACTCTTACAGATTTAAAAGATGCTTTGACAAACGATTTTCAAAATAATGAAAAACTACGATTAACTTTATTAAATAAAGCTCCAAAATACGGTAATGATATTGACTATGTTGATAAAATTGGCAGTCGAATTATTAAGCATTATACAGAAACACTCTCGAATTATAAAGATTCTAGGGGAGGCCAATTCTCTTTAACAGTGGAATCACAATCTATGAACGTTTCACAAGGTAAATGTGTTGGTGCAAGTGCAGATGGTCGTCATGCTTATTCTCCGCTAAATGATAATTGTTCCCCAGTTATGGGAAGAGATGTCAATGGTCCGACTGCAACTGTTATGTCTGTGGCTAAGTTAGATCAAATTAATGCTGAGGATGGTTGTTTATTTAATTTAAGATTTGATCCTAGAAGTATATCAGGAAGTAAAGGCAAGTCAGTGATTTCAGGTGTTATCAAAACGTATTTTGATCATTTTGGAGAACATATCCAAATTAATGTAGTTGATGATAAAACTTTGCGCAAAGCACAAGAAAAACCTGAGGATTACCGAAATTTACTTGTTCGTGTGGCAGGTTATCTTGCTTACTTTACTGAATTAGATAAAGAAGTACAGGATAACATTATTTCACGTACCGCACATGTCGTTTAAATTGAATAGTAGGTATGTATATGAAAGAAAAATCGAATGGTTGTATTGGAGGATTTCAAAGATTTTCAACTGAAGATGGCAATGGAATAAGGACTACGTTGTTTTTAAAAGGCTGTCCTTTGAAATGTTCATGGTGTCATAATCCTGAATTAATTTCGCCAAATCTTTCTGTATTATATAACAAAAAAAAATGTATTCTTTGTGGAGATTGTGTCAAGGTTTGTCCAAGTGGTGCACTAGTCATGAAAAAAGGTCAACTGAGGATTGATCAATCTAAATGCACCGGATGTGGACTATGTGAAGAGATTTGTTGTTCTGGTGCAATTAGATTATCAGGAAAAAAAATTAGTTTGCCAGAAATTATGACATTATTTGAGAGGGATAGAACATTTTATGAAAATACCGATGGTGGAATTACTTTAAGTGGCGGAGAAATTTTATTTAATCCAGAATTTGCCTATGCAATTTTGTTGGAATGTGTGAGAAAAAATATTGCAGTGACTTTGGAAACGAGTGGTTTTGGCAATTTTGAAAACTTATATATATTAGCAAAAGATTCACAAAATATTTTATATGATCTAAAAATGATGGATGATGAAAAACATAAAAAATATGTAGGGGTGAGTAATCAACGTGTTTTAGAGAATTTACGTAAATTAGCGAATGCAAAAGATATTTATGAAAAAATTTTAATTCGAATGCCATTAATTTCGGGAGTAAATGACTGTGATGTCGATATTCAAAAGGCAATTAATTTTCTTAATATACTGCAGCTTAAAAAAATAGAGATTTTACCCTATCATTCAATGGGCTTGTCAAAATCTAAAGAAATGGGAGTGAAGCAGAAACGTTTTGAGACCCCAACCGATGAGAAATTATTAAAAATTCAAAATGATTTTATAAATTCTGGTATACAAGCTAAAATTTTAGGCTTTGAGTAATTGTTTTATAGTTATTCAAATCGGAGAGGAATAGTAATACCATGGTTAATTATAGCAAATATAAAAAAACAACAAAAGACGAGATTATTGAAATAATCCGAGATTCAATTGTTAAGAAAAAAGAGTACAAACATGGTGAAAAATTACCAAGTGAGAGTACATTAGCTGAAATGTTTAATGTTTCCCGAGGCACAATTCGGGAATCCTTACTTGTTTTATCTACTCAAAATCTAGTCAATATTCAGCGTGGTCGAGGTACATTTGTTATCTATAATGAAAACAATAAAAATATATTTGTGTTTGATGAAAAAAAACATGACCATATTCAAATGGCAGAATTATATGAATTACGTTTAATATTTGAACCTAATATCGCAGCTTATGCTGCTAAACGTGCTACTGATGAGGAATTAAAACGTATTTTAGATATTGGTAAGGATTTACAGGGGAAATTGATTAAGGGTCAAGAATGTATTACTGAAAACAGAAAATTTCACAGTGCAATAGCTAGTGCAAGTCATAATGCTTTTGCAGGTGATATTGTTAAAATGTTGAATCAGGCAATAGATCAGTTATTTAATCAAAGTGAGATGAAGCAATTTATTACTGAAGGAATACATATGGATCATTTAATGATTATGGAATATTTAAAACTTAGAAATGCTGAAGGGGTCAGACTAGCAATGGAGTTACATATATCTAATACGATGCGTGATTACGGATTAGATGTTTAAAGGAGGGAAATAATTTGAAAAAAATTTCTACATCTATTTTGGAGATGCCGTCCTCTAAAATTAGAGAAATGTTTAATTTAGCAGCTAAAATGCATAATGTAATCAATTTTGGTTTAGGAGAGCCTGCTTATACTGCAGCTGAGCACATTACATCTGCTGCAATTGAAGCAATTGAGACTGGAAAAACGCATTATACTTTAAATTCAGGAATTTTACCGCTTCGTGAAATTTTGTCAGAAAAAATGAAAATAAAAAAGAATGTTGAATATGACCCAGAGTCAGAAATAATGATAACTTCAGGTGGCGTAGAAGCATTATTTTTATCATTACGAGTTATTTTAGATCCTGGTGATGAAGTGATTTTAGGTGCACCCTACTTTTCAAATTATATTGGTCAAATTGAAATGTGTGGTGCAGTGCCAGTAATTGTTGATTTACTAGAAAAAGATCAGTTTCAATATGATGTTGATAATCTGAGAAAAGCCGTTACTAGTAAAACTAAAATTATTTTAATTAATTCACCATCTAATCCGACTGGAAGCGTTACTCCAGAAAAGGTATTACGGGAAATTGCAAATTTATGTATAGAAAAAGATCTATATTTAATTACTGATGAAGTCTATCAAGATTTTATTTATGGCTCTATTCCGTATTTTTCAGTCGCTAGTGTTCAAGACATGAAGGAACGAACAATTATTATTGATAGTTTTTCAAAAACTTATGCAATGACAGGATGGCGCTGTGGATTTATATTAGGTCCAAATCATATTGTCAAGCAGGCGATAAAAATACAGGAAAATGTAGTTTCTTGTGTTAATACTCCAACTCAATATGCAGCAATTTCTGCACTAGAAGGGGAAGAGTCTACCCTAAAAGAGATGATTGCCCAATATGCAATTAATCGAGAATTGGTTGTTCAAGAAATTGATTCAATTCCTTTGTTGAGTTGTATTATACCTCAGGGAGCATTTTATGCATTTATTAATATTAGCAAAACAGAAATGTCTTCTGAAAATTTTGCAATTCAATTACTAAAAGAGACAGGCGTTGTTTTAGTACCGGGTTCAGGATTTGGTGAAGCAGGAGAAGGTTTTGTGAGAATGAGTTACGTTTCTGATCCGGAAATTACCAAAGAAGGATTGAAAAGGATACGTCATTTTATGATTCATCATTTCACGAGTAATGCGATTAAGTAACAATACAAATTAAGCGCTTGTTATGGATAAAATCAAAGAAGGGATTTTGAATATGAAACTATTGGATAAAGTAGTAATAATTACTGGATCAAGTATGGGAATTGGGGAAGCAATTGCTGAAAAATTTCTTATAGAAGGTGCAAAAGTAGTCTTAAATTCACGTAGTCAATCAAGAGTAGACGAAACAGTAAAAAGATTTATTGATCAAGGATTTAAATCTGTTATCGGAATTGGTGCAGATGTTTCAACCGAATCTGGTGCTGAAAAACTAGTTCAAGGAGCAGTTTCCTCATTTGGAACTGTAAATATTTTAATTAATAATGCTGGTATTAATCGGATTGCACCTTCATATGAATTAAAAGTGGATGAATATAAAAGGGTATTAGATACCAATTTGGCTGGTTACTTTATAACATCTAAAGCTGTTGGTAATTATTTTAAAGATAATAATGGTGGTGTAATTATTAACATTGGTTCAATATTTGGACAAGTTTTTACTGGTGGCAGGGCGGCATATAGCTCTACTAAAAGTGGTTTAAAAGGTTTAACCAATGTTTTAGCTGTTGAATGGGCACCAGATAATATTCGAGTAAATCAAGTAGCTCCAGGTTATATTAAAACGAATTTAGATGAATTAGATCAATCGGACGGGGGATATTCAGATGAAGATATTATTAGAAGAACTCCAATGAGAAGGTACGGGACTGCTGAAGAAGTGGCTAATGCTACAGCATTTTTAGCTTCTGATGAGGCAAGTTATATCACTGGGACGGTAATCACCGTGGATGGTGGATGGACTGCATTTGGTGGTTGGTCATAAACGAGTGAGGGAGAATAATAATGGATTTATTTGTATACGGAGCACGAGATGATGAGAAAGAATTTTTTAATCTTTGGCAGCATGAAAAAAATATAGAAATTGCTTTTTGTCCTGATCCACCAGTTATTGAAAATATTGATCTTTCGAAGGGATATAGATGTATTTCAATGGTTGCAACCCCTCTTTCCAAAGAGTCGCTTATAAAATTAGCTGAGAATGGTGTTGAATTAATTATCACTAGAACAATAGGGTATGAACATATTCCACTAGAGCTGGCTGCAGAACTTAATATTAAGGTAAATAATATTACATATTCATCAAATAGTGTGGCAGATTTTACAATTATGCTTATGATGATGTCGCTTAGAAAAGCTAAATATGTAATTAAGCACTGTGAAGTAAAAGATTATTCATTACTTCAATATCAAGGAAGAGAAATGAGAAATATGACCATTGGAATTGTCGGCACGGGCAGGATTGGTCAAACTGTTATTGAACAACTTAAAGGTTTTGGCTCAAAAATTGTTGCGTATGACCCTTATCCGAACGAAGCCTTGAAATCCAAAGTTGAGTATATTGC
>JAKVKP010000002.1 GCA_022484805.1 Streptococcaceae bacterium | reverse complement strand
CATGCGAGAGATGGTGTTAACACCATCAATATTCCGGCATAGCTCAGTTGGTAGTAGCGCATGACTGTTAATCATGATGTCGTAGGTTCGAGTCCTACTGCCGGAGTCTGAACGCCATCTGTAAGATATGGCGTTTTTTTATTAATAAATGGCGGTATAGCCAAGTGGTAAGGCACGGGTCTGCAAAACCTTGATCACCGGTTCAAATCCGGTTACCGCCTTTATGATATTTTTGTGAGTGAGGATGTTGCTAGTCAACGTTCTCATTTTTGATAAATTAGTTTATTTTAGTTATCAAGAAAAGGAATTATTACAAAAAGATAACAGATAGATGGCTTTTATTTTTAAAGTTAAAAATCATCAGGTTCTGTGGTATGATTACATTTAGAGGATTTAGAAGGACGGTGCTTAGTGAAGAAAAGCTATCGTGTAAAGTCAGAGATTGAATTTCAGAGAGTGTTTGATAACAAAAATAGTATTGCGAATAAGTATTTCATTATTTATCAATTAGAACGTTCACAAAATGTCCATTTTAGAGTTGGGATATCTGTTGGAAAAAAAATTGGTAATGCGGTTAATCGTAATTTTATAAAAAGAAGAATTAGACAGGTTATTTATCATTTTTCTGATTCTTTAAAATGTAATATTGATTTTATTGTAATTGCTAGACCTGATGTTAATCATCTAAGCTTTAACGAATTTAAAAAAAATTTAAAGCATGTCCTAAGGATTGCTAATTTATTTGAGGATGATATAAATGAAAAAAAAGACTAAAATACTGTTATTGGCTAGTTTTCTACTAGTTTTCCTATCTGGTTGTGGGCGTTCGGATATTACTCAGTATACGCCTGGCGCGTGGGAAAAATTTGTTTATTTGTTTGGTGAAGCAATTAAATTTCTTTCAATCGGTGGTAATGTTGGTATCGGTATTATTATTTTTACTTTGATTATTAAGACTCTTTTATTGCCATTAATGCATTTTCAAACAAAGTCAACGCGAAAAACGCAGGAATTACAGCCACAAATTAAAGCAATTCAAGCTAAATATCCTGGTAAGGATACAGAATCTCGTCGGTTAGTTGGAGAGGAAACGCAACGTCTTTATAGTGAAAATAATGTTAATCCTTATGTTGGCTGCTTGCCATTGCTTGTTCAAATGCCAATTTTATGGGCATTATATCAATCGTTGACTAGGATTCCTGAATTACGTATTGGTAATTTTTTATGGTTAAATATCGCTGAGAAAGATCCATACTTTATTTTACCAGTGCTAGCTGCAATTTTTACTTTCTTAAGTTCATGGTTATCAATGAAATCATCACCTGAGCAAAATGGTATGACTAAATCAATGACTTATTTAATGCCTGCTATGATTTTCTTTTTTGCACTTTCGGTTTCAAGTGGGGTTTCGTTGTATTGGGTCGTTTCGAATGCATACCAAGTTTTCCAAACTTTACTATTAAATAATCCTTTTAAGATTCAAAAAGAGCGTGAAGCAAAAATTCAAGTTGAGCGTGATAAGGAGAAAAAAATCCGTAAGGCAAGGAAAAAGATTCAAAAAAGGAAATAGGATATTTTCAAGCTTATTGAAAAAGGAGTTACGATATGGCAATTTTCAGTGGAAAAGATGTTCATGACGCAATTGGCAAGGGCTTAAAGGAGCTTAATTTGCCGAGAGAACGTGTGCATATTAATGTAATGCAAAAAGAAAAAAATGGTTTTTTGGGATTTGGTAAAAAAGAGGCTAAGGTTAATATTGAGGAAATTTCATCACATATTCGTCAGCAGGCAGACCGACATGCAGTCAGAGGGGTACCTGAAGACGTAAAAGCCAAGTCCGACAAAGTGCCGACTGCTTCTGAGTCAACGGTTGAGTTATCCCAAGTGATTGCTGCAGTTAAAGAAGCTGAGGCAAACAATATTAAGGTTTCAAAATTAGAGAAGAAAAAAATTTTTGAACAAAAGTCGGATAAAATTGTACCGATTGCGCAAGAGGAAGTTTATACTGAGACGATTATCTCAAGTGAGCCAGATATTAGCTCAGCTGTGGGAGCAGAAGCTGTTGAAAATCTAAATGAAGGCAGCGGTGAAACATTTGAAAACCAAGAAAATATTCCTGAAGTCCATGCGATTGCTCAAAAATTATCAATCTACTTAACTGAGATAACACGAGAAATGGGTATTCCGACGCTAATTAAGGTTAATGAATCCGGCAGAAATTTAAGCTTTGACTTAGAAACTTCTAAGCAGGGTGCATTGATTGGTAAGCATGGTAAAACTTTAAATGCTTTGCAGTATTTAGCGCAGGTTTTTGTTCATCGACATACTGATGAACGAATTAATTTGCTTGTTAATATTGGTTCATACCGTGAGAAAAGAAAAGAAATTTTGGTTAAGCTAGCTACTCGAGTTGGTGAAAAGGTTCAACGAACTGGTAATCCAGAATTTTTAGAACCAATGCCTGCGTATGAACGTAAATTGGTTCATAGTGTAATTGCTAAAAATCCTTATCTGACAACACATTCAGAGGGTGAAGAGCCTTATCGCTATTTGGTAATTCAAAAATCAAAAAAGCAAATTTAAAACTGAAATTAGATTGACATTAATTGTAAAAGAAGCTATACTATCATAGTATGTTTTAATAGTTGATGGAACACTCTAAGATAAACATAAAACTTAAACGGAGGTATTTGAAATTATGAAACGCACTTATCAACCAAGTAAACGTAAACGTCAAAAAGTACACGGCTTCAGAAAACGTATGTCTACTAAAAATGGTCGTCGCGTCTTGCGCAAACGTCGTCAAAAAGGACGCAAGTCTTTAGCAGCATAATAATCGTCAATCATATAAATTGTGAAAGTATGGGTGCTCAGCATCTATACTTTTTATTTTACATTTGGTTTGTATCAATGGTGTAATTAGGTTTCTGTGTTAAAATGGGTAAAGTAAGTTATCAAATAAAGGAAGTATTAATGCTATGAGTAATATAATTAAAGAATTTGATACAATCGCTGCAATCTCAACCCCGCCTGGGGAGGGTGCAATTAGTATTGTCAGGCTGTCTGGAAGTGAAGCATTAAAAATTGCTGATTCGGTATTTAATCAAGGTAAAAGTCATTTGTATAGTGTGGCAAGCCATACAATTCATTATGGTCATATTTTTGATCCGAAGCGTATGCAAATTTTAGATGAAGTAATGCTATCAGTCATGCGAGAGCCTAAAACCTTTACGCGCGAAGATGTTGTAGAAATTAATACACATGGTGGAACCGTAGTTGTTAATCAAGTGTTACAACTTTTATTACGGGAGGGTGCCCGTTTAGCGGAGCCCGGTGAATTTACAAAACGGGCATTCCTAAATGGTCGAATTGATTTATCACAAGCTGAAGCTGTAATGGACGTGATTAGAGCAAAGACGGATCAAGCAATGCAGGTGGCTGTGAGTCAGTTAGATGGTGATTTATCAAAGTTGATTCGTCATCTGCGTCAAGAAATTTTGGAAACCTTGGCGCAGGTAGAGGTAAATATTGATTATCCAGAATACGATGATGTTGAGACCTTGACAACTCGACTATTACTGGAAAAAACAGCAATGGTTGGGCAGCAACTAGATAGTCTTTTGCGTTCAGCGAAGCAAGGAAAAATTTTACGTGAGGGCTTAAAAACAGCAATCATTGGGCGTCCAAATGTTGGTAAGTCTTCATTATTAAATCATCTACTTCAAGAAGATAAAGCGATTGTGACAGAAATTGCTGGTACAACACGTGATGTGATTGAAGAATATGTAAATATTAACGGTGTGCCCTTAAAATTAATAGATACGGCTGGTATTCGAGAAACCGATGATTTGGTTGAAAAAATTGGTGTTGAGCGCTCTAAAAAAGCATTAGACGATGCCGAATTAATCTTATTAGTTTTGAATGCAAGTGAAAATCTAGCTGAGCAAGATAAATTATTAATTAAGCTGACAGATAATCGCAAGCGTATTATTTTATTGAACAAAGCAGATTTAGAAACTAAATTGGACTTAGCGGAGTTAGAACAACTAGAAGTTGAAAACCCTTTGTCAATTTCGGTTTTAAATAAGGATAATTTAGATTTATTGGAATTAGAAATTAGTAGATTATTCTTTGAAGCGGGAGATTTAAATAGCCAAGATGCGACTTATCTATCTAATACGCGTCATATCGCATTGATTGAAAAAGCAAAAGCTGCTCTGACGGAAGTTGAAGCGGGTATTTCAGTAGGAATGCCAGTTGATATTGTTCAAATGGACATGACACGATGTTGGGATTATTTAGGTGAGGTTGTTGGTGATAGCGTGCAGGATGAGTTAATTACCCAGCTTTTTAGTCAGTTTTGTCTTGGGAAATAAAAGATTAAACGATTTCATTTTACAGTTTTCGTAAAATGTGCTACTATATGTGGGTAATATAAATTTAATAGTCTTCAGGGCACCGTGAAATTCGGGACCGGCAGTTAAAGTCTGCGAACCTTAATAGGTTGAATCAGTGAAATTCTGATACCGACAGTAAAGTCTGGATGGGAGAAGTAAGTTTAGCTAGTGATTTCACTGCTCTCCTTTTTTGGTGAGCAGTTTTTTCGTTTAGTGAAACAAAACTCCCTAAATTTGATAAAAATTTAGGAGGATTTTTTATGTCAAATCAAAAAACGCGTCAAATGGCAATTATTGCGATGTTAACAGCCTTTTCGGTATTGTTTATGGAGATATTTCAATTTCCGATTATCCCAGCATTTCCGTTTCTAAAGGTAGACTTATCCATTATTCCAGTGATTGTTGGTCTTTATACTTTGGGCCTATCGAGTTCTATATCGATATTAATGCTTAGAAGCTTGATTCATTTATTTATTGCACCAGATATTTCGACTTTTATCGGTTTACCGATGAATATTGTTGCAATGGTAATTTTTATTCTAGGTATTTGGTACTTTTCAAAGAAGGCGAATCAAATTGTTGTCAAAGATTATTTTATCGGTGGCGCAATTGGTACAATCATTTTAACGGCGGTCACAACAGTTCTGAATATTGTCTATGCGATGCCTGTTTATAGTAAAGTTATGAATTTTGACTTACCAGCAACTTATATCACTGCGGGTGTCTTGCCATTTAATTTAATACAGGGTATTATCCTAACTACAATTTCTGGTGTTATTATTTTTTCGTTGAAGAAAGTAATTGAAAAACAACGCCAGATCGTGCACCCAGTTAAACACTGATTTTTGAATTATTGCTTATTAATATGTCTTAATATGTCTTAGGATGTTTGAATCATTCTAAGGCATTTTTTGTTTATTCAATATTCTTAAAATTTGTTAAAAAAAATATGAAAATTAGTTGAAAACGCTTTAAAATATTGTTATTATAACCTATGAAATGAAAATGAAAGTTTCAGAAAAAAATAAAGGATGATGAAAATGGCAAATGAATCAATAACAATTTATGATGTTGCGCGAGAGGCAAATGTGTCAATGGCAACTGTATCGCGTGTGGTTAATGGTAATCCAAATGTTAAGCCGCAAACTCGGGAACGAGTCTTAGAAGTTATCGATAAATTAGATTATCGTCCAAATGCAGTTGCTCGTGGTTTAGCGAGTAAGAAAACGACAACAATTGGTGTGATTATACCAGATATTGCCAATGTTTATTTCTCTACTTTGGCACGAGGTATTGATGATATTGCAACGATGTATAAATATGATATTATCTTAACTAACTCTGATGGTGATCCTAAAAAAGAAGTTCATGTTTTTAATAATTTATTAGCGAAGCAGGTTGATGGTATTATCTTCCTAGGTCATCGTATTACCGATGCGCTTCGTGCTGAAATTTCAAGATCAAAGACACCTGTTGTATTGGCTGGGTTGATTGATCCAGATAAACAGGTTGGTTCAGTTAATATTGATTATATCCGTGCAACAACTGATGCGGTTAATATTCTAGCAAAAAACAATCAAAAAATTGCCTTCGTATCAGGACCGTTAGTAGATCCAATTAATGGTAAAGATCGTTTAGCTGGCTATAAAAAAGCGCTTCGCAAAAATGGTGTTGAGTATCAAGAAAGTTTAATTTTTGAAGCGGACTATAACTATAATGAAGGTTTAAAAATAGGTCAACGAATCTATAAATCTGGTGTAACCGCCGCTTTTGTAACGGATGATCAATTAGCTGTAGGGCTTTTAAATACCTTATTGGATGAAGGTGTGAAGGTACCAGAAGATTTCGAGATTATTACTAGTAATGATTCATTAATTACTCAGTATACTCGTCCAAAATTGACTAGTATTGCGATGCCAATCTATGATTTAGGTGCTGTTGCTACACGTTTATTAACAAAATTGATTAATAAGGAATCATTAGATGAAAAAACGGTAATCTTACCTTATACGATTGAAGAAAGACAAACAACTAAATAAATGAGAATTTGAAGTCGAAAATTGCTAATGAATTTTCGACTTTTTCGTTAAAAGCCGAATGTTTTTTTGAAATTTTATTAAAAACGATTTGCTTTTATTGAAAAACTAATCAACTCTCTTTATATTATCTTATGGAAGCTTTGCTGGAGAATCAAATAGATGGTAAAGTAGTTCAGAGCTAAAGTGCTTTGGGGTGGGTATCTCAAATAATCATATAAGGAGTGTTTTTTTGTGAACAATTTTATGCCGGTTTTTGATTATGAGGATATCCAGTTAATTCCAAACAAATGTATCATTAATTCACGGAGTGAAGCAGATACAACGGTTCAGTTTGGAAAACATATTTTTAAAATTCCAGTAGTACCTGCAAATATGCAAACGATTATTGATGAAGAAATTGCCGAATTTTTAGCATCAAATGGTTATTTTTATATCATGCATCGCTTTGATGAAGCAGGCCGAATTGATTTTGTGAAAACGATGCAAGGAAAAGGTCTAATTGCTTCTATATCAGTTGGTGTGAAGGAATATGAATATGATTTTATTGATCAGCTTGTAAACGAAAAATTAGTACCAGATTATATGACCATTGATATTGCACATGGTCATTCAGAATCGGTAATTAGAATGATTCAATATATTAAAGCGAATTTACCAGAAACATTTGTCATTGCGGGGAATGTTGGTACACCGGAAGCGGTCCGTGAGCTCGAAAATGCGGGGGCAGATGCAACTAAGGTTGGAATTGGACCTGGTAAGGTTTGTATTACTAAAGTTAAGACTGGTTTTGGTACAGGAGGTTGGCAATTAGCAGCATTGAGATGGTGTGCTAAAGCAGCGCGGAAACCAATTATTGCAGATGGTGGTATCAGGACGCATGGCGATATTGCTAAATCTGTGCGCTTTGGTGCGACAATGGTGATGATTGGCTCATTGTTTGCTGGACATGATGAGTCTCCTGGTGACGTAATTATTCATGAAGATGGTAAGATGATGAAGGAATACTACGGCTCGGCTTCTCAATTTCAAAAAGGTGAATATAAAAATGTGGAAGGTAAGAAGATAGAGGTTGAAACCAAAGGACCACTTAAGAATACCTTAATAGAAATGGAACAAGACTTGCAAAGCTCAATTTCGTATGCAGGTGGGCGTGATTTGAAATCAATTACCAAGGTTGATTATGTGATTGTTAAGAATTCAATATTTAATGGTGACTCAATTTAAAAAGTAAGGTGGTACTTCGGTGCCACTTTTTTATTGGAAAAATGACTTTTATTTCGTTTAATCCTTGACTTGTAGGGCGTAAAGGTGGTATGATAGCAAAGGTGTATTTTGCGCTTGGTCTTCCGATGTACAAGGGGACGTGCTGACAGGATAGCGGATGCACAATCACATTCTAGTATTATAAGCATACAAAAAAAGCACAGGAGGAATATTTAGAATGCCTACTATCAACCAATTAGTACGTAAATCTCGTAAATCAAAAGTAGAAAAATCTAACTCACCTGCCTTAAACAAAGGCTATAACAGTCATAAAAAAGTATTGACTAACGTGAACTCTCCACAAAAACGTGGTGTAGCTACTCGTGTTGGTACAATGACTCCTAAAAAACCTAACTCTGCCTTACGTAAATATGCACGTGTGCGTTTGTCTAACTTAATTGAAGTGACAGCCTACATTCCAGGTATTGGACATAATTTACAAGAGCATAGCGTGGTTTTATTACGTGGTGGTCGTGTTAAGGATCTACCAGGTGTACGTTATCACATCGTGCGTGGCGCACTTGATACTGCTGGAGTGACAGACCGTAAACAAGGTCGCTCTAAATACGGAACTAAGAAACCTAAAAAATAATAGGGCTTAGTACCAAAATTTTAAAAAATACTGAAACTTATATATTGATTAAATTTTAAAAAATGTACAGGAGGGAATTTGGATGTCACGTAAAGGGCAAGCGCCAAAACGCGAAGTTTTACCAGATCCATTATACAATTCAAAAATTGTTACTCGTTTAATTAACCGTATTATGTTAGATGGGAAACGCGGTATTGCTGCAAATATCGTTTATAAATCATTTGAACAAATTAAAGAAACAACAGGTAATGATCCATTAGAAGTTTTCGAACAAGCAATGGAAAACATTATGCCTGTACTTGAAGTTAAAGCACGCCGTGTCGGTGGTTCTAACTATCAAGTGCCAATCGAAGTTCGTCCAGAACGTCGTACAACTTTAGGTTTACGTTGGTTAGTAACTTTTTCTCGTAATCGTGGGGAACATACAATGCAAGAACGTTTAGCTAAAGAAATCATGGATGCAGCTAATAATACTGGTGCTTCAGTTAAGAAACGTGAAGACACACATAAAATGGCAGAAGCAAACCGTGCATTTGCACATTATCGTTGGTAAAAAGCGAAACGCAGTCGGAAAGCTTGCTTTCCAGCGTAGTAAGCTTTTTTGTAACATGATATTGAGGGTTTACGAAGTAAACAAAACACAGCGTGTTTTTTTGGCTCTGTCAGAACTCAATCATGATAACAGTAAGTACTGTTAAGCGAAGTTTATATTTCACAAATAATATAAATATTAATAGGTATCAAATTCGGCTGAATAGCCCCAAAGCTGAGGTCAAATCTCAGCTTTTTATTTTCTTATACTTGATAAATCATGTTATAATAAATACGCATAAATTAACTCATTTTTGAGAGGAGAAATCTTTAAATGGCACGCGAATTTTCATTAGAAAACACTCGTAACATCGGTATCATGGCTCACGTTGATGCTGGTAAAACAACAACAACAGAACGTGTACTTTATTACACTGGTAAAATTCATAAAATTGGTGAAACACATGAAGGTGCTTCACAAATGGACTGGATGAAGCAAGAACAAGAACGTGGTATTACAATTACTTCAGCGGCGACAACAGCCCAATGGAAGGGTAATCGCGTTAATATCATCGACACACCAGGACACGTGGACTTTACAATCGAAGTTCAACGTTCATTACGTGTACTAGATGGTGCAGTTACTGTTTTGGATTCACAATCAGGTGTTGAGCCACAAACTGAGACTGTTTGGCGTCAAGCAACTGAGTACCGAGTTCCACGTATCGTATTCTGTAATAAAATGGATAAAATCGGTGCGGATTTCTTATACTCTGTAAGTACTTTACACGATCGTTTACAAGCTAATGCACATCCAATTCAAATTCCAATTGGTGCTGAAGATGATTTTACTGGTTTAATTGACTTAGTTAAAATGAAAGCTGAAATCTATACTAATGACTTAGGTACAGATATTCAAGAAACTGAAATTCCTGAGGACTATCTTGAGTTAGCTCAGGAATGGCGCGAAAAATTAATCGAAGCTGTTGCTGAAACTGATGAAGATTTAATGATGAAATATCTTGAAGGTGAAGAAATCACTGACGAAGAATTAAAAAATGGTATTCGTCAAGCAACACTTAAAGTTGAATTTTATCCTGTTTTAGCTGGATCTGCATTTAAAAATAAAGGTGTTCAATTAATGCTTGATGCAGTAATTGATTACTTACCTTCACCATTAGATGTTGAAGCAATTAAAGGGATTGATCCAAAAACTGAAGAAGAAACAGTTCGTCCTGCTGATGATTCAGCACCGTTTGCTTCACTAGCTTTTAAAGTTATGACTGACCCATTTGTAGGTCGCTTAACGTTCTTCCGTGTATATTCTGGTGTTCTCGAAAGCGGTTCTTATGTTTTAAATGCTTCAAAGGACAAAAAAGAACGTATTGGTCGTATCCTTCAAATGCACGCAAATAACCGTAATGAAATTGATTCAGTTTTCTCTGGTGATATTGCAGCTGCTGTTGGTTTGAAAGATACAACAACTGGTGATACTTTATGTGCAATTGATGCGCCTGTAATTCTTGAAAGTATTGAATTCCCAGAACCAGTTATCCAAGTTGCGGTTGAGCCTAAATCAAAAGCTGACCAAGATAAAATGGGTGTTGCGTTGCAAAAGCTGGCTGAAGAAGATCCTTCATTCCGTGTTGAAACAAACGTTGAAACTGGTGAAACAGTTATCTCTGGTATGGGTGAATTACACTTAGACGTGTTAGTAACTCGTATGAAAGATGAATTTAAGGTTGAAGCTAATGTTGGTGCACCTCAAGTATCTTATCGTGAAACATTCCGTGCGCCAGTTACTCAAGCTGAAGGTAAATTTGTACGTCAGTCTGGTGGTAAAGGTCAATACGGTCACGTTTGGGTTGAATTTACACCAAATGAAGAAGGTAAAGGCTTTGAATTCCAAAATGCAATTGTTGGTGGTGTTGTACCTCGTGAATACATTCCAGCAGTTGAAAAAGGTTTAGAAGAATCAATGAATAATGGTGTCTTAGCAGGCTATCCATTAGTTGATATTAAAGCTAAGCTTTATGATGGTTCATACCATGATGTCGATTCAAATGAAACTGCCTTCCGTGTGGCAGCTTCAATGGCCCTTAAGGCAGCAGCTAAAAAAGCAAACCCTGTTATTTTAGAACCAATGATGAAGGTGACAATTACTGTTCCTGAAGATTACTTAGGTGATATTATGGGGCACGTTACAAGTCGTCGTGGTCGTGTCGAAGGTATGGAGGCACATGGTAATTCACAAATCGTTAATGCGATTGTGCCATTGGCTGAAATGTTTGGTTATGCAACTACATTACGTTCAGCAACGCAAGGTCGTGGTACATTTATGATGGTATTTGATCATTATGAAGATGTTCCAAAATCTGTTCAAGAAGAAATCATCAAGAAAAATGGTGGACAAGCATAAGCTACTCGCTAGTGTTGAATAGTGTGGTAAATGATTGCTTAGTGAATATTATTAAAGAGTCGAAATTTTATTTCGGCTCTTTTTTACCATTGTCACTTACTCACCGAGAATTTCGGTATGAAATTTGAGGCAGTTAGTGACAAAGGTATGCATTTGAACTTGTCTTTAAAAGTAATCAAAGGGCGCTTTAAAAGCTTAGTTCAAAGGCTCAACAAGCACTTACTCTCCGAGAATTTTGGTATGAAATTTGAGGCAGTTAGTGACAAAGGTATGCATTTGAACTTGCTTTTAGAAGCAACCAAGAGGCGCTTTAAAAGCTTAGTTCAAAGGCTCAACAAGCACTTACTCTCCGAGAATTTCGGTATGAAATTTGAGGCATTTTAGAAAATTGAAATTATCCACATATAAAAATGAGTTATTGATTTGTTGATTTTTAAGAATCATTGATTAATGTAATTTAATGATTTCAAGCAAATAAAGTAAGCGCTTTCATAAAGTGGCTGGATACGATATAATGAGAATATGAGGAGGTGATTAGAATGCTTTTGAAATGGTTTTTGAACATTCTAAAATCAGGTGATAATTCTATAGAAATGGCAGAAAAAAAGATATTAGAATCAGGCTATGAAGCTGTTGAACCTTATATTGAAACACACTTGGACGCTCGGGAAGAAAGATGTGTTTTACTGATTGTCACAGCGATTGCTGCGAGAGAGGCGAGAAACTCAAAATTTAAAATTAAATCCATTAAAAAGGAGAATCCAATTTATAGGAAAGTGAGCATTATTGCTACTAGTATTGCAGCAGATAACGCCAAGCATTCAGTCATTAAGATAATAGGAATTAAGAAAATCTAGATATTATTAATTACAAGAATGTAGATATTATCCATCATAAAATGAATTTAAGCGCTTTATGAGATCGCTTTTTTATGAAAGAACGAGAATTTAAAACTTGTATTTTAAAACAGAAGCTTAAATATTAAAAAAAGTTACCTACTGATTGTCCTTTAAAGTTCTGAGTAGATATATTCGTGATTTTTAAAAAACATAAGTATATATTTATTCGAACATGTTATGTTGTCAATTTTTTGAGACAGTATTTGTTGTTTATTTAGTATTGTTTATTCAGGCTATTTTGTTTTTTAAGAAAGGGGAAAAGGATGCTAAGAAAGTTTAAAATTAATATTGATGGTGTCAGTTATCTAGTTGAAATGGAGGAGTTGACGGTTGAAAATCAGGAAACATTATCTGAATCCATCTCGCCGAGAGTATCAGCTGAAGATAGTCAACCAGAAAAGATTTTTTCTGAGGAAAAACAAACAAACCAAGAGATAGCTGGTGGTACCCCAATCTATGCACCAATGCCTGGAAAAATATTAAAGTTATTAGCTAAAACTGGTGATAGGGTTATTGAGAATCAACCATTGCTCATCTTGGAGGCGATGAAAATGGAAAATCAAATTGTTGCAAACAAGGCGGGAAAGATCATTAAAATTCATGCTTTAGAGGGCCAAAATGTTGATAGTGGGGCTTTACTTTTAGAGATTAGTTAAGGGGGAAGCAATGGCAGAATTAGTTAATGGTATATTATCAATCTCAATCGGACAAATTTTTATGATGCTGGTTGGTGCAATTTTACTCTATTTGGGGATAAAGAAAGAATATGAACCAACGCTTTTAGTTCCGATGGGATTGGGGACAATTTTAGTCAATTTTCCTAATTCTGGATTGATTGGCGAGCATGGTCCTTTGACTGTTTTATTTGAGGCTGGAATTGATACGGAGCTTTTCCCCTTGCTTTTATTTATTGGAATAGGTGCAATGATTGATTTTGGTTCTTTGCTTTCAAACCCCTTGATGCTTTTATTTGGTGCAGCAGCTCAGTTTGGTATTTTTTTTACAATTATTATCGCCGTGCTTGCCGGATTTGATATCAAGGAGGCTGCAAGCATTGGTATTATTGGTGCGGCTGATGGTCCAACATCAATTTTTGTTTCAAATGTTTTGGCTAAGCATCTTTTGGGTCCAATTTCAGTTGCCGCTTATTCATATATGGCACTTGTTCCAATTATTCAGCCCTTTGCTATCAAATTGGTAACAACTGAAGCAGAGCGGAAAATTCGAATGAATTATCAAGCAGCATCTGTTTCTCAGACTGCAAAAATATTGTTTCCCATTACTATTATTATTATTGCTGGTTTGATTGCACCAATCAGCTTACCTTTGGTTGGATTTTTAATGTTTGGTAATATTCTGAGAGAATGTGGCGTTTTAGAACGGTTGAGCTTATCAGCACAGAATGAGCTTGTCAATTTGATTTCAATTTTGCTTGGCTTGACGATTTCGATTCAAATGACGGCTGATAAATTTTTAAATCTTCAAACATTATTAATCATTTTATTTGGTTTAGTTGCGTTTATTGTCGATTCAATCGGGGGTGTTCTATTTGCTAAATTGATGAATGTGTTTCGACGTGAAAAAATTAATCCAATGATTGGTGCAGCAGGTATTTCAGCTTTTCCAATGAGTAGTAGAGTGATTCAAAAAATGGCGACCGAGGCGGATCCACAAAATTTTATTTTAATGTATGCAGTTGGTGCGAATGTCGCTGGGCAAATTGCTAGTGTAATTGCTGGTGGCTTATTATTGAGTTTCTTTGCGTCCTAAGAGCTAGTGAGGTGTAAAATGAAAGAAAATTTATTACAATCTGGACAATTAATGTTATTTGGTATGGGAGGCGTTTTTCTTGTTCTTTTTTTGATTTATCTAATTAGTCGGTTGTTAATAAAGCTATTCCCTGTTGAAAAGAGGGAGTGAAAATGAAGACTAAAATGATTAAAATAACAGAAACCGTTTTACGTGATGCCCAGCAAAGCTTAATTGCAACTAGAATGCCGATTGAAGATATGATTCCAATACTGGAGGTGATGGATGAGGCGGGCTATGAAGCGGTTGAGTGTTGGGGTGGTGCAACCTTTGATAGCTGCATAAGATATTTGAATGAAGATCCTTGGGAACGTTTGCGAATTTTCCGCTCTAAATTTAAAAAAACAAAGCTCTTGATGCTTTTACGTGGCCAGAGCTTGCTAGGATATCGACATTATGCTGATGATGTTGTTGAAGCATTTGTAAAGCAGTCTATTTTGAATGGTATTGATGTTATTCGCATTTTTGATGCATTGAACGATGTCAGAAATATTGAAGCTTGCTTAAGGGCTTGTAAAAAGTATGGTGGTCATGCACAATTGGCGATTGCTTATACAGTAAGTCCAGTTCATACAGTAGAGTATTTTACTGAGTTGGCAATTCAAATGGCTGAAATGGGTGCAGATTCATTATGTATTAAAGATATGGCTGGTATTATGACACCAAATATTGCCTATGAATTGGTAGCAAATATCAAATCAGCTGTTAATTTACCACTTGAAGTTCATACACATGCGACAGCAGGTATTTCAAAAATGACTTATTTAAAAGCCTTGGAGGCGGGAGCAGATATCATTGATACGGCGATATCGCCATTTTCTGGCGGTACAAGCCAGCCGGCAACTGAATCAATGGCTTTGGGTATTTCTGGTCTAGGCTTTGAAACGAATTTAAATATGGCAGTACTGAATGAAGTTGCTGCGTACTTTAAAACGATTCGTTCAAAATATCGTGAAAATGGATTATTAAAAATGAAAATGCTATATACTGATCCACGTGCACTAATTTATCAAGTGCCCGGTGGGATGCTTTCAAATTTACTATCTCAATTAGAGCAACAAGGTTTAGAATTAAAATTCGATACAGTTTTGAATGAAGTACCGAGGGTTAGAAAAGATTTGGGATATCCACCTTTAGTAACACCGTTGAGTCAAATGGTCGGAACACAAGCATTGATGAATGTACTAACAGGTCAACGGTATCAGCTCGTTTCCTCTGAAATTAAAAATTATCTAGCAGGTAAATATGGGAAAGCAGTCGCACCAATTGATGAGAAATTGCGACATTCAATTATTGGTGATACCAAAGTAATTAAAGTTCGTCCAGCGGATTTATTAGAAGAAGAATTACCAAAATTAACTGAGGAAATCTCAAATTATGCTAAAAATATTGAAGATGTTTTGGAATATGCACTTTTTTCTCAGGTTGCTCGAGACTTTTTAGGTAGAAGAGAAGATCGCTTTTATGATGTGCCAATCCAAGAAATTGAGATTAAGATTTAAAAAATTAATAGAAAAGGGCCTAGGAAAAAGATATTGTTGCATACCCTCAAAAAATGAGCATCAGCTTAAAACAATAATAGTGATGCTTTAAATCACAGATTGTCCTAAACTGATGTCGAATTTTCTATTGTATGAGGCGTATGAATTGGAAATATAAAATGAGGAGCTGAAGGACTTATGTCACAGCTCTTTTTATCAGCTGTGACAAGTTGTTATAATTGTTATATTAATTTCTATTTTTGAGCTAGCCATTCGTGAATTCCCCACTGGTGAGAGCCACGCTTTAATGCTTTAATTGCTTCTTGAACTGGAAACCATTTAATTTGATTAAAGTCTTCAAGCGGTTCACCAATATCGTGCCATTTTTTCACAGCATAAACATAGGTAGGATTAAAAAAATAAGTGTCGCGATGTCGAGAGTAAAAATATTCATCTGCTTGTCCGAGATAGATTTTTTTGTCAGCATGAACACCAAGCTCTTCCACCAATTCTCGATCAAGAGCTTGATTGTGGTCCTCCCCAGCCTCAATTTCGCCTCCTGGAAGGAAGTAGGCGCCATTAGGTGCCTGCACAAGTACAATTTCCTGATCATGATTTCGGGTAATGACGGCATAGACACCGTATCGAGCTTGATAATTTTCACCGTCAATTTTTTTTCCAAATGTTGGATTCATATTTACTCCATTCTAGATTGCACCGTTTGGTTTCCTTCTGGCAAAGTCTACAAATCTGAATTTTGATAATTTATGACGACTATCTGTATACTGAAATTGTCTTGAATCGCCAAGAAATACCTGTGATTTGACTGAAACAATTTGTTGGTCTTGACCAAGATCGAGATATTTTTGGTCTGTTGGTCCAACAGCTTCAATTGTAATCTCTTTGTATGCATAAGAGATATCTAATTTTAATTTTTGTTCAAAATAATCATAAATTGAATTTTCAGCAATGGTAGGCGTTAAATTAGGAATAATATCTAAAAGTAGATAATCCTTATCTATTACTGCTGGAATGTCATCAATAATTCGGCATCGTACTAACTTCCAAGCTAAGGCACCTCTGGGGAAGCCAGTTACTTGAGCTAGCCCCTTATCAATTTCAATTTTATTTAGACTGATAATCTTAGTTTCACTTTTAAAGCCTTGAGCATCGACTAATTCTCGATAGCTTGTTAGCCCAGAAACAGGAAAGTTTAACTGACCTCTGTCTAAAACAATTGAGCCCTTACCCTGCATTTTTTGGATATAGCCAGCATTGGTTAGTAGGTTTAATGCTTTTCTAACTGTGTCCCGACTTGCTTGATAAATCGCTTGAAGTTCTTTTTCGCTTGGTAGTATTTCATGTTCGTGATAGTAATTGGTTCGAATTCGATGTTCAAGGTCTTGATAAATCGCTTCATAACGTTTCATAATTTCACCATCATTTATATCTATTTTCTTGATTTTATCAGAGAAGAGGGGGAAAAAACAAGTCATTGGCTATTGAGTGTTTACCCTAATGAGTTTTTAGTTTAAAAAAATCGGAAAAAATGATTTTTTTGAGAGAAAACGCTTGCATTTTACCAAAAAGCAGTATATATTTAACTTGTACGTACAAGTTAAATAAAACAGAATAAGAAGGAGTATCAAATGGGAAAATTTGAGAAAGATGCTAAAGATTTACTCGAAGCCATTGGTGGAAGAGAAAATGTTGTTGCAGTCACTCATTGTGCGACTAGAATGCGCTTTGTTTTAGGCGATGATAATCGTGCTGATAAAGATAAAATTGAAAAAATTCCCGCTGTTAAAGGTATGTTTACAAATGCTGGACAGTTTCAAGTGATTATTGGTAACGATGTTTCAGTGTTCTATCAGGATTTTTCAAAGATATCAGGAATTGAAGCTGTTTCAAAAGAAGCTGCAAAATCAGCAGCAAAGGCAAATCAAAACCTATTACAACGTTTGGTTGCAACATTAGCTGAAATTTTTACGCCTTTATTACCTGCTATTATTGTTGGGGGTCTCATTTTAGGACTTCGTAATATTTTGGAAGGTGTCCCTTTCGGTTTTTTAGGTGACCAAACGATTGTTGAAGTTTCACAATTTTGGAGTGGCGTGAATAGCTTTTTATGGCTACCTGGTGAAGCAATCTTCCATTTCTTACCGGTTGGTGTCACCTGGAGTGTCACGCGTAAAATGGGTGGAACGCAAATTCTCGGTATTGTTTTAGGAATTACCTTAGTCTCACCTCAATTATTAAATGCTTATGCTGTGAATAGTACCAGTGCGGCTGAAATTGCTAAAAATTGGACTTGGGATTTTGGTTTCTTTACAATTGATAAAATCGGTTATCAAGCTCAGGTTTTACCAGCGATGTTTGCTGGCTTCTTACTTGTCTATTTGGAACGTTTTTTCAGGAAGCATATTCCAGAAGCAGTTTCAATGATTTTTGTACCACTACTTGCGCTATTACCAACGATTATTGCGGCTCATGTTATCATCGGACCGATTGGTTGGAAAATCGGAACAGGTATTTCTTGGGTTGTTAATACTGGTTTAACTTCTTCATTTTCATGGTTATTTGGTGGAATTTTCGGTGGTCTGTACGCACCACTCGTAATTACTGGTTTGCATCACACAACCTTAGCAATTGATTCTCAGCTTATTGCAGATTTCGGATCAACGAATTTATGGCCAATGATTTGTTTATCAAATATTGCACAAGGTGCTGCTGTTCTTGGAGTAATCATTGCACATAAGGGTGATAAAAAGGAACAAGAAGTATCCGTACCTTCGCTTATCTCAGCATGGTTAGGTGTTACTGAGCCGGCAATGTTTGGGATTAATTTGAAATTTATGTATCCTTTTGTCGCTGGTATGATTGGTTCTGCGGTCGCTGGTATGTTTGTGACCTTTATGAAAGTCCGTGCAAATGCGATTGGTGTCGGTGGATTGCCGGGTATTTTAGCAATACGTGGTAAGGATATGCCAGTATTTGCAATAGCAATGGTGATAGCTATTGTAATTCCGATTGTTGTAACTTTGACTTTCAGAAAATTAGGTATTTTAAATAAGGCTGAAGCAGAATTATCTGCGATTGAATCTGATACTGGCTTAGCACCTGTTTCTGAAGTTACAGTTTCTTCTGTTGAAATTTCTGCACCTTTAGCTGGTCAAGTGAAGCCACTTAGTGAAGCCAAAGATCCAGTCTTTTCTCAAGGTGCACTTGGACAAGGCGCAGTAATCGAACCAAAGGACGGGCATTTAGTGGCACCTTTTGATGGGGTTGTAGTATCGCTATTTCCTTCTAAACACGCTATTGGATTAGTGAGTGATGAGGGTGTTGAGTTATTAATTCATATTGGTTTAGACACGGTTGAGCTAGACGGTAAATATTTTACTGCTAAAGTTGAGCAAGGAAATCGCGTAGTCAAGGGACAGGATTTGATTGAGTTTGATGTAGTGGCAATTCAAGCGGCAGGTTATGTTACAGAGACACCAATTGTTGTAACGAATACGGATAAATTTCAAGCCGATTTAACACAAACAGCAGTTGAAGTTGCCATTGGTGATGCTTTATTGACAGCTAAAGCAATCTAATTAAATAAGAACGTGAAAAAAGGCTTAGCAACATAAAAAAAGTTGTTAAATATGCTTCGTAGAAAAATGTGCATAAGCTTAAAGCAATGTTATAGTGATGCGCTGCATTGCAAATTGTTTTGACTTATGCTGCTTTTTTCTAGCCTATAAAGTTCGCTAATGAGGAGCTTTAAATATGAGATGGCGTTTTTTTTAGATCAGCATCATTATTTCGATTAGTGAAATATTAAGTAGTGAAAAGATTAATTGAGTTTAATTAATTGTAAATCGTTATTGATAAAGAAAGAGAAGATTATGCTAGATAAAACAAAAGTAATTTACCAAATTTATCCCAAATCATTTAAGGATACTAATCATGACGGCATTGGGGATATTCAAGGTATTATCAATAAATTGCCTTATTTAGCTGAACTCGGTATTGATATGATCTGGTTGAATCCAATTTTTCCGAGTCCTCAAAATGATAATGGCTATGATATTTCTGATTATTGTGCATTAGATCCTGTTTTTGGAACGATGAGTGATTTTGAAGAAATGATCCGCGTTGGTTCGCAGTATCAGATTGAATTTATGTTTGATATGGTCTTGAATCATGTATCAATTGAGCATGTTTGGTTTAAAAAAGCATTAGCAGGCGATCAATATTATCAAGATTTTTTTATTTTGCGTGATCAGCCAACGGATTGGTTATCTAAATTTGGTGGTAGTGCATGGAGTCAATTTGGGAATACTAATCGTTATTATCTACATCTTTATGATCAAACGCAGGCAGATTTGAATTGGCGAAATGAAAATGTTCGAAATGCATTATTTGATGTTGTTAATTTTTGGATGGCGAAGGGAATTAGAGGTTTTCGTTTTGATGTCATTAATGTCATTGGGAAAGATGAGATTTTAAAGAATAATTCAGTCAATGAAGGTAAAGCAGAATATACGGATAAACCGATTACGCATGAATATTTAAAAATGATGAATCAAGCGAGCTTTGGGAAAAATCCAGAAATTATCACAGTTGGTGAGATGAGCTCAACAACCATTGAGAATTGTATTTTATATACGGCACCAGATCGACAAGAGCTGTCAATGGTCTTTAATTTTCATCATCTAAAAGTGGATTATGCCGAAGGGAAAAAGTGGACAATTCAAGCTTTCGATTTCCAAGCTTTGAAGGAGCTATTTCATTCCTGGGGTGAGGCGATGAGTGAGAATGACGGCTGGAATGCCTTGTTTTGGAATAATCATGATCAGCCAAGGGCCTTGAATCGTTTTGTAGATATTCAAAATTACCGTGTTAAAGGTGCAACCATGCTAGCTACGAGTATTCATCTTTCTCGAGGGACACCCTATATATACATGGGTGAAGAAATTGGGATGGTTGATCCAGCTTTTGACTCAATCGAAGATTATGTAGATGTCGAAAGTATTAATGCTTATCAAATGCTGCTAGCAGAAGGCAAATCTAAGACGCAGGCATTTGAGATTATTAAAGCAAAGTCGCGAGATAATGCAAGAACACCGATGCAATGGGAAGATTCAGAATATGCAGGATTTTCTGATGTAAAACCGTGGTTGATGGTTGCGGATAATTATTCAACAATCAATGTTGAAAAAGGCAAGACAGGTGAAATTTTTGAGTATTATCAGACTTTAATTCACTTGAGAAAAATTTATCCAATCATTCAAGAAGGCACCTATCATGCCTTTGCTAAGGATAGTTCAGAGATTTATGGCTTTGAAAGGCAATTAGGACAGCAAAAATTATTAGTTTTAAATCATTTTTTTGCTAAAGAGGTTGAAATTGAATTACCCGAGGCCTATCAAGGTGGAAAAATTTTAATTTCAAATTATCCGACTGAAATACAAGCTAAATTGATATTAAAGCCTTATCAAAGCATTGCAATCTTAGTTGAATAATAATTTAGAAAAGAAAAGCCGAGCAATCAAGTATCTGTCACTAAAGATACATAATTGATTGTTCGACTTTTTTGACTTTCCTAAAATGTTTATAAATGTTTATTCTTTAATTGTTCATTGTTAATTATTTCTTTTGCAATTAGAAAATCTCCAAGATAGTCTTCATGCTGACCAGTAACGATTTGATATAAATCAGCTCCTTTACCAGCTAAAATGACGGCATCATTGGCATTTTTTGTTAAAGTTAAAGCTTTTTGGATAGCTTCTTTTCGATCAATTAAAATTTCTACTGGAAGATTGCTAGTTATCGATGCTTTGATTTCTTCAGCAATCGCCAGCGGAGATTCATGATTAGGATCGTCAGCTGTTAAGATGACCGCATCAGCTAGCTGACTTAATACGATAGCAAAATCTTTTCGTCTAGACTCCCCTTTATTACCGGGTGCACCAATTACGACAATGATTTGTCCTGAATGAGATTTTTTAACCACTTGAATCAGATTTTCCAAGCTTACTTTATTATGTGCATAATCAATATATACCTTGGCTCCATTTTTTTGACTCAGCATTTCCATGCGACCAGGGACAGTTGTTTTTTCAATACCAGCTTCAATTTCTTTTAAATTTGCACCAAGCTCAGCAGCAGCTAAACCGGCCGCTAACGCATTTTCTTGATTGAATTTGCCAAGCAAGTTGATTTTAAAATGTCCGGCTATCGCTCCACTTGTATTAAAATAAAAATCATTGGACTGGGTGATTTGGTTGAATGCATCATTATAAAATTGTGTTGGCACGGTTAATTCTTCTCTAATCAATTCGATGCCTTGCATTTCCGCATTAATTACCATGTGTTTACTATGGTGTAATAATTGGCGTTTGCAATAAAAATAATCCTCAAAGGTTGGATGCTCAATTGGACCAATATGATCAGGCGAAATATTTAAAAAGACACCGACATCAAATGTCAATCCATAGACGCGTTTTGTTTTATATGCTTGAGAAGAAACCTCCATTACTAGATGGGTCATCCCATTATTAACTGCTTTTGCCATCATTGAAAATAAATCGAGCGATTCAGGTGTAGTCAGCTCCGATTTAAAAAATGAGTTGCCATCAAGTGTAGTATTCATCGTTGAAAGCATTGCGACACGATGTGCAGGATTTTCACTTAAAATTTGGTAAGCAAAGTAAGCACTTGTTGTCTTGCCCTTTGTGCCTGTAAAAGCAAGTAGTTTAAGTTTACGATTGGGATAATCATAAAATGCTTGTGCAATTAAACTCATCGCTTGTTTGATATCATTGACAATAATTGCCGGTATATCAATTTCATAATCAATTTCACTAATATAGAAAGATAAACCGTTTTGAATGGCTTCATCTAAATAAGTCCTTTTAAAATTTAAACCCTTGATAAAAAATAAGGATTGATTAGTGACTATTTTAGAATTATAGGTCAGATGTTCAAAAGTTTGTTCCTGCGGTGCTTGATAATACCAGCCATCAACAGTTAGAATTTCTCTAAAATTTTGATCTGCTTTTAAAATTTGAACGACTTGTGTTAATTTAATGGACATCTTTCACCTCGTGAGAATGCTGAGAATTTACTTTTTAACTTAATACTAATTAGTATAACAAATTTTCAGCAATCTGCTTTTAATTTTTAAAATTATTAAGTATTGAAGTTCTGATTCAAAATTTATTAAATAATTAATATTTGAAATTTGAGAAAAGATAGCAGCATTTGTCTTAAACAGTTATAATATTTAAATGATAATCGTTATTTTGAGTTTAGAAGAGATAATCGTATAAGGTGGAGAAGAAGTAGATGAAAAAATTAACTGAAAAAGAAATTCGTACCTTTTATACAATGAGTGACTGTATTGCGGCAGTTGATAAAGCATTTCGCTATTTTTCAGCTGGAGAAATACAGCTGCCCTTACGAACTAAAATAACTGATTCGACAACAGAAGGGACTTATCTTTGTATGCCAGCGAGCTGTGAAATTTACGATGCGGCAGCTGTCAAAATATTAAATGTTTTCCCAAGAAACGTTAAAAAAAACTTACCGACCATACATGCTGAAGTGATTTTAATAAATACAGAAACTGGGCAGTTCGAAATGATGTTAGATGGTAATTACATTACGCAACTAAGAACGGGGGCAGCAACAGGTGTTGCCTTTGCACAATTGGCCAAAAAGGTATGCCGAATTGGTGCGTTAATTGGTACAGGTGGGCAAGCCGCTGCGCAGCTTGAGGCTATGCTAACAGTCAGAGAACTAACAGAGGTTCGTATTTACAGCTCAAATAGGAATAAGGCTAAAGCGTTCATTGACAAAATGTCAATTTTAGCAGAAAAATTTAACTGCCAACTCGTACAGGCTGAATCAGCAAATGCTGCTGTTAGTGAAGCTGATTTAATTGTTACAGTCACTTCATCAACGACTCCGGTTTATGATGCCCAAAAAATTAAAAGGGGTGCAACTATTTCTGCAGTTGGTTCTTATTTACCTCAAATGCAAGAAACGCCAAGCGAGTTATTTGAAAGAGTAGATAAAATTTATTTTGACTCTGAGGCAGCAGTGCTTGCCGAATCTGGAGATTTATTAGTCCCAATTCAAGAAAAGCGAATTTCAGAAACTGATTTCAACGGAGACATTGGACAATTGCTTTTAGGTGAAATTACTGGTCGTACATCAGAGGAGGAAATTATTTTTTTTAAAACAGTTGGCATCGCAGCACAGGACTTAATCACGGCAAAATCAATTTATAATCAATATCAAAATCAATAATAGAAAAACGATTTTATGAATTAAGCGCAATAGCAATTTTTTTGAGGGAATTATTTATTATATGAGCGATTATGACAATTGGCAAGGTTAATTATTTTATATTTAGAATTTCGATTTTTGTAAGTCTCGTTCGGAAAATGTGTTATAATTCTTAGTTAGATTAGAAAAAATAACAGACAATGATTATAAATTTTTATTTTCTTATAATCGTTGATTTTAGATATTATTTATAAAAAAGTATGAGACACGATGAATAAGGAGAGAAGTAATCAATGGATCAGCTTACAGAACAGCAACTTAACGAAGAACGTCAGCAAAGTCAGATGGTCAGAGGTTCACTTTGGCTCTCCGCGGGTAATTTGATTTCACGCTTATTAGGTGCCATTTATATCATCCCTTGGTATGCATGGATGGGTACTCATGCGAATGAGGCAAATAGTTTATTTGGTATGGGCTATAACGTTTATGCCTTTTTTCTATTAATTTCCACAGCAGGTATTCCTGCAGCAATTGCCAAGCAGACAGCAAAGTATAATGCTAGGGGCGAATATGCCTTGTCTAAACGGCTATTTATTCAGACTATTAAGGCAATGTCTTTATTTGGCTTAGTTGCAGCTGTTATTTTGTATCTTTTATCTCCCTTAATCGCTGATCTTTCTGGTGGCGGTGAGGCATTAGTACCAGTTATGCGCAGTTTATCTGTTGCTGTATTAATTTTTCCAACAATGAGTGTTATGCGTGGTTTTTTCCAAGGTAATAATAATATGAAGCCATCAGCAATTTCTCAAATTGTTGAACAAATTGTGCGTGTTATCTGGATGCTGATGACGGCATTTATGATTATGAAAATTGGACAGGGTGATTATCAAAAAGCGGTCGTTCAGTCGACATTTGCGGCATTCATTGGAATGTTGGCAAGTATGGCCGTTTTGATTTGGTTTTTTAGAAAAGAAAATGCGCGTTACAATCAGTTAATTGAGCTGCATGGTGAGGATAATCGAACTTTAAATACCAAGGATTTATATATTGATGTGATTCGTCAAGCAATTCCCTTTATTATCGTTGGTAGTGGAATTCAGGTATTCAAATTAATTGATCAATTTACGTTCG
Source organism: Streptococcaceae bacterium (assembly GCA_022484805.1). GTDB lineage: Bacteria > Bacillota > Bacilli > Lactobacillales > Streptococcaceae > MMGLQ5-1. The sequence goes on along the minus strand of JAKVKP010000002.1, from coordinate 207,103 downwards.
TTAATACAATGAGTTCCTTTTCCGACTATTCAAAAAAACAACTATTGACCTTACTTAGCTATCTTTCTGCAAATCCAGATAAACTAACCATGTTAATCGTCGCCTTTGCCATTTCGATTGGTGGGACAGGTATTCCATTAATCACGGAAAACTATGAAAAACGAAACACACGTGAGCTTGCAAAGTTGATTAATAACAATATTCAGTTATTTTTATTAATTATGTTACCATCGGTTTTTGGCATGATTATTTTAGCTAGGCCACTTTATACCTTATTTTATATTACACCAGTACCCTTGGCGGTTAATTTATTAGTTTGGAGTACAATTCAAAGCCTATTTTTAGGCTTTTACATGGTAATTGCCACAATGTTGCAGGGTATTTATCAAAATCGAAAGGCGATTCAATATTTTGGAATTGCCGTGTTAATTAAGATCATCATTCAAATACCATTAATTTTTCTTTTCGAAATCTACGGTCCAGTAATTGCTACCTTTATCGGCTTTGGTGTGGCGAATTATTTATTATATAAAAAGGTACATCAAATTACTCATTTTAATCGTCAAAAATTATACAAAAGAAGTTTATTTATCTTGATTTTGTCCTTAATCATGTCACTTGTCGCTTTGCTGACTCGTTCGTTTTTAGGCCTCTTTTTATCAGATGAGAGTCGAATTCAATCCCTTATTATGGTTATCTTGGTAATCATTGTTGCAGTTGCAGTTTATGGCTTTTTGGTTTTGGCTACTGGTATTGGGGAACAATTACTTGGTAAAAAATTGGTTAAATATAAAAATAAACTAGGTCTCAAATGAAAAGAATAGATAAATTATTAGCAGAGCTTAATTTTGGTAGTCGTAAGATTGTTCGCCAAATGATTAAGCAAAAAAGAGTTCAAGTTAATGGCGAAATTATCCAGCAGGTAGATTTTAAAATAGCTGAAACGGATTCATTGATGGTTGATGGTCAATGGATTGAGCATCAATCATTTGTCTATTATTTATTAAATAAACCAAAAGGCTATCTTTCTGCTACTGAAGATGCGAAGCAACGAACGGTCTTAGAATTGATTGATGAATCGGACCGTCGTAAGGGGCTATTCCCAGTTGGCAGACTAGATAAAGATACTACGGGAGTGTTGCTGATTACGAATGATGGGCCCTTGGCTCATCAGCTATTGTCACCTAAAAATCATGTTGATAAGACCTATTTTGCTGAAATTAAAGGTATCGTTTCTGATGAATTGATTGAAAAATTTGCCAATGGCTTAGTGATTAGTAAGGATTTTACGACAATGCCTAGTGAATTGAAGATATTAAAAAGTGATTATATTTCAGAAATTCAATTGACCATTCATGAGGGTAAATTTCATCAGGTCAAACGAATGTTTCAGTCAATCGGCTTAAGTGTGATTAATTTAGAACGAATTCAAATGAAATCTCTCACTTTGGGTAATCTTGAGCGTGGTGCATATCGAAGATTAACGACTGATGAAATTGATAGCTTAAAAATTATTTAATTTTTATTCAATATTAGTGAAAATGCGCTAAACTAAGGATTAGCATAAATAGATGATAGAACAAGAGTGCGTAAATTATGTTTAATTATTAACTTAAAGAAGGAGTTGTTGATGGCTCGATTAAAATTTAAAAAGAATTCCAATGATGATCAAGCAAAGATTAAGGTAAAAAAGGCATTTATTCCATTACGTTTGAACCTGCTCTTTTTCGTTATTTTTCTATTGTTTGTTACTTTAATTGCTAGATTAGGCTATATGCAAATTATGAACACGCAAAGCTATGTTCAAAAATTAAAAGCAAATACGACACAAACAGTAAAAACAGCTACACCCCGAGGTCAAATTTATGATTCTCAAGGTGTTGCCTTAGTATCAAATGTGTCTGAACCGTCGATTGTTTATACTCGTGGAAAAAATGTAACTTCAGAGGAAATGAGGACAATTGCTCAAAAATTAGTAGAACTTGTACCCTCAATTGAGGCGTCAGATAATTTAACTGATCGCGATAAACAGGATTACTGGTTAGCCGATCCGGATAATTTAAAGACGGCAGAAGCAAGAGTGCCTGAGGATCAAAAGACTGATGAAGATGGCAATGATATTTCAAGCAGTGATTTTTATAAACTGACGGTTGCACAGGTAACTGCAGATGAAATTAATTTTTCTAATGCCGATTTGGTTGCAGCTAGTATTTTTAAAACGATGAATGGTGCGACGACTTTTAATACCGTCTTGATTACTTCGGATAATATTTCAGATACTGATATTGCAGTTATTGGCGAAAATCAGAAAACTTTAACAGGAATCTCAGCTTCTACAAACTGGGATCGCAGCTATACAGAATCCACTTCTTTAAGAAGTATTCTTGGGACAATTTCGACAGAAAAAACGGGTTTGCCTGCAGAAGAATTGGATGAATATTTAGCTAAAGGTTATTCACGAAATGATCGGGTTGGTACGAGTTATTTAGAAAAACAATATGAATCCGAGCTACAAGGTAAAAAATCAGAGACAGAAATTACTTTGGATAGCGATGGTGATATTGTTTCTGAAAAAGAAGTGAGTGAAGGCTCAAAGGGTAATAATTTAAAATTGACCATTGATGTTAATTTCCAAAATAAAGTGGATGAAATATTGACCCGTTGGTTTAATTCAATGCTAAGTAGTGGCAAGGCGAAATATTCAGAAGGGGTTTATGCAGTTGTTATGAATCCTAATACAGGTGCTATTTTAGCAATCAGTGGTGTTGCTCATGACTTAAGTACGGGTGCAGTAACCGAAGATGCGCTTGGGACAATTAAAAATAGTTTCGTACCAGGATCTGTTGTTAAGGGTGCAACGATAACTGCTGGCTATGAAACAGGGGTGATTACTGGTAACGATACAATAATTGACCAACCTATCTATTTACAAGGAACAGCGATGAAATCCTCTGTTTTTAATACCAACAGACAAATTCCATTAACTGCTACCGAAGCACTTCAATGGTCATCAAATAGTTACATGATGCAATTGACAATGAAGATGTTAGGTACAAGTTATACGCCAAATATGACCTTACCAACTGAAAAAGAAGATCAAGTTTATGAAGAATTGAGAACAGCTTTTTCTCAATATGGTTTAGGTGTTAAAACTGGTATTGATTTGCCAGATGAAGTTGCCGGTTATATTGGTGACAATACAAGCTCTGACAATTCAATGGCTAATCTACTTGATTTATCATTTGGACAGTATGATAATTACACTACGATTCAGCTAGCTCAATATGCGGCTACCGTGGCAAATGGTGGTACCAAGATACAGCCTCACGTAGTAGAGGGAATTTATGGGAATTCAGCTGATGGCACACTAGGTGATGAGCTTACAAAAACAGAGACAACAACATTGGGTACAGTGCCAATTACGAGCGAGCAAATGGCTTTGATTCGTCAAGGATTTTATGATGTAGTACATTCATCAGGCTATGCAACAGGTACCCTTTTAGCAGATGCAAAATTAACAACAAGTGCTAAAACAGGTACAGCAGAAACTTATGCAGCAGATGGTACCGCTTTGGTAAATGCCAATATTGTGGCATACGCACCAAGTGATAATCCCCAAATTGCGATTGGCTTAATGTTTCCGAAATTAACGGATGAAACGGATCAACCAAATAAGAATATAGTTAAGGAAATTATTAATGCTTATGCAGAAATGTATAATGTTTCCGGCTAATTAATCAAAAAATCATCATGCTTATCTAATATCAGATAAACATGATGATTTTTTATTTTTCTTCAGATTTTTTGGGTACTGCAACTTCTGTAAAAATAATTACTAAGACAGCAAATATAATGGAAAGGAAAAACATTAACTGGATATTGTTTTCGCCACCGGATAGAGAGCTTGCAATATAGCCAATTACCTGACCGAATATGAGTGACCAAAAAAGCACGGTGAAGTATTTCACGGAATCATCTCTTTTCAAATTTTTTCAAATTCATTCTAACATAAAAAAAGGAAATGTAAAAATAATAATATGCTAAACTATACTTAAACAGATTTTTTTTAATATTTTTGCTTTAAAAATTCAATTTATTTTGATTGATTTGAAAGGAGGCAATAGGTGTGTTCATTCAGCTTGAAACTAAAACAAGTTATTCATTATTAGATAGTATAATTGCCATTGATCGCTATGTTGAAGCGGGACTGAAAAAAGGCTATCGTACTTTAGGTATAATGGACAATAATGCACTTTATGGTGCCTATAAATTTATTAAATATGCGAATGAAATGGGAATTCAACCAATTGTAGGCTTGACGGTTGAAATTTCAATTCAAGAAAATACGATCCCGATTCATCTAATCGCTCTAAATACAGAAGGCTTAAAAAATCTATTTCAAATATCAACCTTACAAATGACTGAAGGTCAGCAAGATATTACGGCTATTTTACCTTGGTTAGGTTCAATCGCGTTAATTTTACCATTAAAAAAAGAATTAGCTAATTATCAGCTACTCAGCCTATATTTGACTAATTTTTATCTAGGCGTTTATGTGGAAAGTGATTTTTCTTTACTTAAATCGCTGCCGCAACAGCAAATTCCTTTAAAAAAAGTCCAATTTATAGAACCCAGTGAGAGCGATGCTTTCGAAGTAATTCAGCAAATCAAGCAACAAACAATTTTAACTGATTCAGAAAAATTACCAGCTCATCAAGCATATTTACCAGAGCCTACATTCGAGACTGAGCGTTTCAAAGCGCATGGTTTTTCGGATTTCAATCCATTAATAAAACTGATTGAAACAATTAAATATGATTTACCTAAGGCACATCAGTTACCTAAATTTTCGGCGGAGAATTCTGCTCAATTACTACGAAAGCTTTGCTATGATGGCTTGAAACAGCGTTCAATTGACTCGGAGGAATATCATCAAAGACTGGAAACAGAGCTCAATACAATTCATAAAATGAATTATGATGATTATTTTTTAATTGTCTGGGATTTATTACAGTTTGGCAAAAAAAATCACTATTATACTGGAATGGGGCGTGGTTCAGCAGTTGGTTCATTAGTTGCCTATGCATTAGAAATTACGCATATTGATCCAGTTAAGCATCAGTTGCTTTTTGAGCGTTTTTTAAATCCAGAACGCTTTTCGATGCCTGATATTGATATTGATATCCCTGATATTGCTAGAGATCAATTTATTCAATATGTTTATCAAAAATATGGTGCTGGCTATGTAGCACAAATTACCACATTTGGTACTTTTGGTGCCAAAATGGCATTGAGAGATGTTGCTCGTGTCTTTGGTTTACCAATGAATGAAGCACTTTCTCTTTCTAAATTAGTACCTGCGGGTGAATATGGACGAAAAGTTAACCTAAAACAAGCGTATCAAAGCAAGCGATTTGCTGAAAAAATCAATCAGCGTCCAATTTATCAAAGCATTTTTCAGATTGCTTCATTTTTGGAGGGTCTGCCAAGGCATACATCAACACATGCGGCAGGAGTTATCCTCAGTGACGTGCCATTGAATCAATTTGTACCACTTCAAGCGGGGAACGGCGTCGTTGAAAATACACAATTTGATATGTATGATGTTGAAGCCATTGGTCTTTTGAAAATGGATTTCTTAGGGTTAAGAAATTTAACATGGGTCCAAAAAATGCGTGAAATGGTTGAAAAATATCAGCATCAGCAGGTTAATCTGTACCAGCTCGATTTTGAAGACGAGCGAGTTTTACAATCATTTGCTAATGGTAACACAATTGGTATTTTTCAATTTGAAGCCGTAGGTATGCGAGAAATGCTAAGACGAATGCAGCCTGCCCAATTTGAAGATTTAGTCTCAGCCACGTCGATTTATCGACCAGGTCCATCACAAAACATTGAAACTTTTATTAGGCGTCGCAAAGGACAAGAAGCAATTTCTTATTACGATGATTCAATCGCCGAATTATTAAAATCAACTGCAGGTATCATTCTTTATCAGGAGCAAATTATGCAAATTGCTTCTAAGTTTGCGGGCTTTTCTTTAGGTAAAGCCGATTTACTACGCCGGGCGATTGGAAAAAAAAAGCAAGGGGAAATGCAATCTTTGCGACAAGAATTTGTTCAGGGGGCCATGCAAAACGGGCACACCGTAGCTAAAGCGGATGAGATTTTCGATTTAATTGAACGTTTTGCAAATTATGGCTTCAATCGTTCTCATGCTTATGCTTATGCCGCTGTTGCTTTTCAATTAATGTATTTTAAAGTTTATTTTACGACCACTTTCTATCAGGTATTATTAAATGATACGGGAAATGACAAGAAGAAACGAACTCAGTTTTTGACAGATGCACTTGAGAATCAGCTAAAGATTGAATTACCCGATATTAACACGATTCATTTAGGTTATCTTGGTGGTAAAGTATTGAAAATTGGTTTGATTGGAATCAATGGTTTCAATCGAGAATTAGCGCGGACAATCATTCAGCTGCGTAATGAACGTCAATTTAGTAACCTTGACGATTTTATTGTTCGTCTAGTTGAGGCAAACGAACGGCTGACAACTGTCGAAAATTTAACACCCTTGATTCAATTAGGTTTACTAGATCATTTTCAAAATAATCGTAGAATGTTAATTAATTCTCTAGATAAATATATTACTAATGCCAAATTGGTAACTGGTACCAATGCAAGCTTTCTAATGTCTGACTTACCAATTAAACAAGAGTTTTGTGATGACTATACCTTAAATGAGCGAATGCAATTTGAACGAGATTATTTATCTGTTCAGCTAATTGAAAGTCCGCTGAAAAAATTGCAAGATGTTTTAGGTAAGCCAATTGATTACATCGGACAGCTAAAGGATCAACAGGATGTACAGCTCTTAGCGGAAATTACCGAAATTAAAACATTTAAAACTAAAAAAAACAATGAAACGATGGCGCGAATTAAACTTCAAGATCTGAAAGGCGAAATTGAAGCTGTACTTTTTCCAGCAGATTACCGCGCCCAAATTCAAAAAATTGATCATGATGGTCCCTATTTTTTAGTTGTCGGTATGGCTAGGCAAAATAAAGAGCAATTAGAAATTATCGCACGTAATATTCAAGGTATTTCTCCAAATCAGCGTCTATGGTTGAAAATTGAAACACTTGAAGCAAGTTTAATCACACAAATTAAGAAAATTTGTAATCAATATCGTGGTACTATTCCTATTTTTATTTTTGAGTCAAGTAAGAAACGTACGGAAATCTTGAACCGTATTTTCGTGAGCTCGGATATAAATTTAATTAATGATTTGAAAGCGATAGGTGTCGAAAGCGTTTTCAGAAAAAAAGATTGAAAAACAGCATAAATTCTAAGTAAACTCAAGACAATTACTTGAATAAATGCTAAAATGAATTAGTCGAAATGAAATATTTCATAATAAAAATATTGAGGTGAAGAGATGAAACGCATCGCAGTTTTAACGAGTGGCGGAGATGCCCCAGGTATGAACGCTGCTATTCGTGCGGTAGTACGTCAAGGTATTTATGAAGGTATGGAAGTATACGGTATTAATTACGGATATGCCGGCATGGTTGCAGGAGATATTTTTCCACTACGCATTGAAGATGTAGGGGATAAAATCCAACGTGGTGGTACTTTCCTATATTCTGCACGTTACCCAGAATTTGCAACACTTGAAGGGCAGCTTGCAGGAATTGAGCAATTAAAGAAACATGGCATTGAAGGTGTTGTTGTTATCGGTGGAGACGGTTCATATCACGGCGCTATGCGCTTGACTGAACATGGTTTTCCAGCAGTTGGTGTTCCTGGTACGATTGATAATGATATCCCTGGTACAGATTATACAATTGGCTTTGATACTGCAGTAAATACTGCACTTGAAAGCTTGGACCGTTTGCGTGATACAGCAACCTCCCATATCCGAACTTTTGTTGTTGAGGTTATGGGACGCGGCGCTGGTGACATTGCATTATGGGCAGGAGTTGCTTGTGGTGCAGATGATATTATTGTGCCTGAGTATAATTTTGATGTTAAAGAGGTAGTTGGTCGTATTCAAGCTGGTCACAAGCGTGGCAAAAAGCATACGTTAATTGTCCTTGCTGAGGGTGTTATGGGTGGTGCTGAACTTGCCGAGCAATTAAAGGCTAATGGCGATGAGTCTGACTTACGTGTTTCTATTTTAGGTCATATTCAACGCGGCGGCTCGCCAACAGCTCGAGATCGTGTTTTAGCTTCAAAATTTGGCTCATACGCTGTTCAGTTACTTAAAGCTGGTAAGGGTGGTCGTGCAATCGGTGTATCTAAAGAAAAAATGGTAGATTACGATATCATTGACGCTTTGACAAATCATAAGCATGAAGCAGATTTATCATTGTATGAATTGAATCACAGACTTTCAATCTAGTCTGAACGTTTTGAATGTTGATTAACCAGTTTAAAAACTGGAAATATGTTTTCTTACAGAAAGAAGGATAAAGGCAGAATGAAAAGAGTAAAAATTGTTGCAACATTAGGACCTGCAGTAGAAATTCGTGGGGGTAAAAAATTTGGTGATGATGGTTATTGGGGCGAAAAATTAGATGTTGAAGCTTCAGCACAAAATATTGCTAAATTAATTCATGAAGGTGCTAACGTGTTCCGTTTTAACTTTTCACATGGTGACCATGCTGAACAAGGCGAACGTATGGCAGTTGTTCGTCGTGCAGAGGAAATTGCTGACCAAAAAGTTGGTTTTTTGTTAGATACTAAAGGCCCTGAAATTCGTACTGAATTATTTGAAGGTGATGCGAAAGAATTTGCATATAAAACTGGTGATAAACTTCGTGTTGCAACAAAACAAGGCTTGAAATCTACTAAGGATGTCATCGCATTGAACGTTGCAGGTGGACTTGATATCTTTAATGATGTTGAAATTGGTCAAACTATTTTAGTTGATGATGGTAAACTAGGTTTAACTGTTGATGAAAAAGATATCGTTACTCGTAATTTCGAAGTAACTGTTCAAAATGATGGTGTGATTGCTAAACAAAAGGGTGTTAATATTCCAAATACTAAAATTCCTTTTCCTGCTTTAGCAGAACGTGATAATGATGATATTCGTTTCGGTTTAGAGCAAGGTCTTAATTTTATCGCAATTTCATTTGTACGTTCAGCAAAAGACGTTAATGAAGTTCGTGCTATTCTTAAAGAAACAGGTAATACACATGTTCAATTATTCCCTAAAATTGAAAATCAACAAGGGATTGATAATATCGATGAAATCATCGCCGTTTCTGACGGTATAATGATTGCCCGTGGTGATATGGGTATTGAAGTACCATTTGAAATGGTGCCAGTTTACCAAAAACAAATTATTAAAAAATGTAATGAAGCAGGTAAAGCAGTTATCACGGCAACTAATATGCTTGAAACAATGACTGACAAGCCTCGTGCAACCCGTTCAGAGATTTCTGACGTCTTCAATGCTGTAATTGATGGTACAGATGCGACAATGCTTTCTGGTGAATCTGCAAACGGTAAATATCCAGTTGAATCTGTTCGTACAATGGCGACTGTTGATAAAAATGCTCAAGGGTTATTGAAAGAATACGGACGTACTTCATTCAGAAATTATGATCGTTCAGACGTTACAGAAGTTGTTGCTTCAGCTGTTAGAGATGCAACTAAATATATGGAAATTAAATTAGTTGTTGCAATTACAGAATCTGGTAATACAGCACGTTTAATTTCTAAATATCGTCCAGAAGCAGATATATTAGCAATTACTTTTGATGAAAAAATTGAACGCGGTTTGATGATTAACTGGGGTGTTAATCCGATGTTGACAGAAAAACCTTCATCAACAGATGACATGTTCGTTGTTGCTGAAAAATATGCTTTAGAAAGTGGTTTAGTTTCTTCAGGTGATAATATTGTTATCGTTGCTGGTGTACCAGTTGGTTCAGGTCGTACCAATACAATGAGAATCAGAACAATTAAATAATTTTTCAAGGTCAATTGACTATTATCTTGAATTCAGATGAATACAATAAGGCGTGTAGCAGAATGACTCTGTTACACGCTTTATTCTAGCTCAATGTTAGATTGGATTATCCGCAAGTAACATTGCGATATTTGACAAAATGCCCGATGTTTCTCGGAAAGATTGGACTATTCGCAAGAATCGGTCCAATTTATTATAGAGTCTTTATTCTACATAATATTTAATGATACAGAAAATAGATAAAGGCACTAAGATTCACAACAATTAAGGAATTTTCCTTAAATCGTCGTGTGACAGAATCCTAATGCCTAGCTGTATGATTTAATTGATATTGTTATCTTAAAATTGAAAGCTTAAAAAAAGCTTAGCTGAGACTTAAGCCAAACTTATTTGAGATTCAATTATTTGTTTTAATTCACTCGCATGTTGTAAGCTTTTAGTGATTAATAGAATTGTATCAGCACCAGCAATTGTTCCAACAAGTCCGGGAACTTCGCTTTCATCCAAAATTGAGGCTAAGGCATTGGCATCACCAATTGCAGTTTTGATAACTAAAACGAATTCCGCTTGTGCAACATTTAAGACAAAGGTTTTATAAGCTACATTAAGCTCAAAACCGACTTGCTCATTTTCTTGTTTTAGTAGACTGTAAAAAGTTTGGCTGCCTTCACGGACTTTAACGATGCCGATCTCCCGAATATCTCTAGAAATTGTCGCTTGAGTAGCATTAATGCCATTGTTTTGGATTGCAGTTAATAATTCTTCCTGTGTACCAATTTTATTTGCTTGAATGATATTTTTAATGACTTGTTGACGTTCGCTTTTCTTCATGATACTCACCCTAACTAAAAGTTTAGTCTGCTTAATAAGAAGCTCTTATATACTTATTATACATTTTTTTGAATAAAAACACATTTTAAACTTCGGAAAATATATCAGATATATGTTAGAATAAAATGATTAAGAATTAAGGAGTAGAGTAGATGAATGAAAGAACACTGGTTGCACAAAATTTATTTCAAGTTTTAAGTGCCTATTTAGCGACTAATGAGATTGAACAGCTATTAGAAAAGCCGAAATCCAAGGATCATGGTGACGTTGCATTTCCAACTTTTATATTAGCTAAAACATTGAGAAAGGCACCTCAAGTGATTGCCAAAGAAATCGCTGAGCAGCTTAGTTCGGATGATTTTGAAAAAATTGAGGTCGCTGGCCCTTATTTAAATTTTTTCTTAAATAAAACAAAGGTTAGTCATGAAGTTTTAACTCAAATTATTGAAGAAAAAGATACTTATGGCAGTGCGACAACTGGAGCTGGAGAAAATATCGTCATTGATATGAGTAGCCCAAATATCGCGAAGCCATTTTCAATGGGGCATCTTCGCTCAACCGTTATCGGCAATGCCTTATCCAATATTGCACAAAAATTGGGCTATCAAACGGTTAAAATTAATCACCTTGGTGATTGGGGCACGCAATTTGGAATGTTAATTACTGCTTATAAAAAATGGGGAAATAAAGCTGCAATTGATGCCAATCCAATCAATGAGTTGCTTGCATTATACGTTAAAATTAATAAATTAGCGAAAGAAGATCCAAGTCTTAAAGACGAAGCACGTGCCTGGTTTAAAAAATTAGAAGACGGAGATACAGAAGCGCTTGAATTATGGAATTGGTTCAAAACAGAAAGTTTAAAGGAATTTAGTCGCATTTATCAATTACTTTCAGTTGATTTTAATTCCTATAATGGTGAAGCTTTCTATAATGATAAAATGTCAGAAGTTGTCGATCTTTTAGCTGAAAAGTCTTTACTTACTGAATCGCAAGGTGCGACGATTGTTGATTTAGAACAGTATGATTTATTACCCGCATTAATTAAGAAATCCGATGGTGCAACCCTTTATATTACTCGCGATCTTGCAGCAGCACTATATCGTCATCGTACTTATGATTTTAAGAAATCTTTGTATGTTGTTGGTAATGAACAAGCAGGACATTTTAAGCAATTGAAGGCTGTTTTAAAGGAAATGGACTACGACTGGGCTGACCAAATTACGCACGTTCCTTTTGGCTTAATTACCAAGGATGGTAAGAAATTGTCAACGCGTGAAGGGAATGTTGTCTTATTAGAAGAAGTACTTAATGAGGCAGATCAAAGGGCTCTAAAACTGATTTCGCAAAAAAATCCTGACCTACCAAATCCAGAGTTAACGGCTCATCAAGTTGGAACAGGTGCGGTAATTTTTCATGATTTGAAAAACGATCGCCTGAATAACTTTGATTTTAATTTAGATGAAGTTGTTCAATTTGAAGGTGAAACAGGTCCTTATGTTCAGTATACGAGAGCGCGAAGCATCAGCATTCTAAATAAGGCTAATTTTAAGCCTGACAAAGCAATAAACTATCATTTGGAGGACGCAGAAAGCTGGGAAGTTATTAAGTTACTTCAATCATTTCCAGAAGTAGTTCAGCGTTCATTTGATAAGTTGGAGCCTTCTGTTATCGCTAAGCATGCCATTCAATTGGCGCAAATTTTTAATAAATACTATGCACATGTTCGAATTTTGGATGAAAATTCTGAGAAAGAATCGCGTTTAGCATTGGTATATGCTGTTCAAATAGTCTTGAAAGCAGATTTGGCACTACTTGGTGTGTCGAGTCCGGATCAAATGTAATTTTTTTAACTGAGGTGCTAAATCTGCTTGATAGGAAGTTGAAAAATAAGCTAACTTAGTATCTGTTTGTTTTGACAAGAATTGTCAAAGTGCTAAGTGTAATTATTTGAAACTTTCTAGCAGATTTAGCCCATTTAGAGCATGCTTAACCAATCGCATCCACGACCTGTAAATGCTAAAGCAGTAACACGTCTGGACGTTTTACACAATCCAACTTCGTTTATTTTAAAATACAATGTTTACCGTTCGAGACTTTCAAAACAAGGTCACTCAGCTTTTTATGATTAGAGGAGAAAAATGTCAACATTAGAAAATTTAATTCAAGCAGACCATAAAATTGATATGGCTGATATCATTCGAGAAGGCAATCCAACCTTAAGAGCAGTGGCTGAACCTGTTGACTTACCTTTGTCAGCTGATTTAGTCAAATTAGGGGATAAAATGCTAGAATTTTTGATTAATTCACAAGATGCTGAAATTGCGGAAGAATTGGGCTTAAGAGGTGGTGTTGGTCTTGCAGCACCACAGCTTGATTTATCAATTCGGGTGATTGCGGTTCATGTACCAAGCGCTGATCCTGAAATAAGTACACCTCAATTATCTACGGTTATGTATAACCCTAAGGTTGTTTCACATTCTGTGATTGATGCCTGTTTGGCAGATGGGGAGGGTTGCTTGTCCGTAGATCGTGAAGTACCAGGCTATGTGGTACGACATGCAAGATTGACGGTAAAATATACAACTCAGTCAGGTGAGGAGAAAACCTTGAAATTAAAGGGCTACCAAGCAATTGTTGTTCAACATGAACTAGATCATATTAATGGTATTCTGTTTTATGACCATATTAATTCAGAGGCTCCATTTAGCTTGGCAGATGGTGTTCAAATAATTGAATAATTGTTTAAACTATACATGAAATTCATGTGTAGTTTTTTTGTTTATTTGTGATTTTAACTATTGTAAACGTTGTCATAATATGTTAATATTTCGTCAGGTGTTACGCAACACCAAAAAATAAATAAATAATAATAGAATTAATTTTATTTATTTTAAAGTCTAAGTAATTAGCTTGATTAAATGAAATTAAATAAAAGGTGAAATAAAAGCAGGAGGTTATTATTTTGAAAAAAAAATGGTGGCAAGAATCAGTTATATATCAGGTTTATCCAAGAAGCTTCCAAGACAGTGATGGAGATGGGATTGGGGATATTCAGGGCATTATTAGTCGATTGGATTATTTAGAAAATTTAGGAATTGATGCGATTTGGTTATCACCAGTTTATAAATCTCCTAATGATGATAATGGTTATGATATCAGTGATTACGAAGACATTATGGATGAATTTGGTACAATGGCTGATATGGACGAATTAATCCAAAAAGCCAAGGAAAAAAATATTAAAATTATTATGGATTTAGTGCTCAACCATACCTCGGATGAACATGCTTGGTTTATCGAAGCGAAAAAGGGTAAGGATAATGCTTATCGCGACTATTACATTTGGCGTGATCCGATTGATGGAGAGGTCCCTAACGATTTAAAATCGACTTTTAGTGGTAGTGCTTGGCAATATGATGAAGCTACTGAACAATACTTCTTACATTTATTTAGTAAAAAGCAGCCTGATTTAAATTGGGAGAATCCTAAAGTTCGAGAAGCAATTCATTCAATGATTAATTTTTGGATTGATAAAGGTGTTGGTGGCTTTAGATTAGATGTGATTGATTTAATTGGTAAAATTCCGGATCAAAAAATAAAAGAAAACGGTCCGAAGCTACATGAATATCTTCACGATATGAATCAAGCAACTTTTGGTCGGGGCGATCTAGTTACGGTTGGTGAGACTTGGGGTGCGACACCAGAGATTGCCAAGCTTTATTCTGATCCAAAGCGTGATGAATTGTCAATGGTCTTTCAATTTGAACATATTTCTTTAGACCAAGAGGATGGTAAAGAAAAATGGGACTTAAAACCCGTAGAAATTCCTGATTTAAAGCGTGTTTTATCGAAATGGCAGGTTTCCTTAGGTGACGAGGGTTGGAATAGTCTTTTTTGGAATAATCATGATGTACCACGTATCGTTTCTCGATGGGGTAATGATCAGGCTCTTCGAGTGGATAGTGCTAAAGCATTTGCGATTCTCTTGCATTTGATGAAGGGCACACCCTACATTTATCAGGGTGAAGAAATTGGAATGACCAATTGTCCTGTGACTTCTATTGATGAGGTTGAGGATATTGAATCAGTTAATATGTATCATGAACGAATTGAAGCAGGCTACGAGCAAGCTGAAATTATTGAATCAATTAACACTAAAGGGCGTGATAATGCACGTACGCCTATGCAATGGGATGAAACTGAAAATGGTGGCTTCACTAAGGGTACACCTTGGCTACATGTCAATCCAAATTATCAGAAAATTAATGTTGCTGACAGTTTAGCAGATTCAAATTCAATTTTTTATACTTATAAAAAACTAATTGCCCTAAGAAAGGCTAATCCGATTGTTGTATGGGGTGATTATGAATTATTAACGGCGACTGTTGCTGATGTTTTTGCTTATATCCGTTATTATCAAGGTGAAAAATGGTTAGTGGTTGTTAATTTATCTGATAAGGAACAACCGTTTGAACTTAAGAATAATTTACGCGAAATCGTGATTCAAAATAAACAAGATAAGTATTATCAAAAAGGTCAGTTAGCCTTAGAACCTTTCGAAGCTTTTGCAGCAGTAATTGAAAATTGAGCTTTGAAATGACTGATGTCAGGCTCATAAGCTGTGTTTTTTAGGAGTAGTGAATGCTACTCCTTTTTTGTTTGTAAGCTCGAAAAAAACTTATATTTATCGCTTTATTTTGATTATATAGGCTTCAATTATTATTTTTTTGTTTTTAAAATGTTATGATTACAGATAATAGCTTATCAAAAATAAGTTATCATCTAATTTTTCTGATACTTTGTTGAATTATTAGGCGCAAAGTTTGATATTTTAACCATTCATGTTTATAATAAAAGTCAATAATGGTCAAAGGTTATGGCAGTTAGGAAGTGATAAAAATGAGTCCTAGAAATACATCAGATATGATTGAAAAATATCTAAAGGATCTGTTAGAAGATGCTGGGGTCATTGAGATTAAAAGAAATGAACTTTCAATTCAGTTTGATGTGGTACCAAGTCAAATTAACTATGTAATCAAGACGCGATTTAATATTGAACAGGGTTATGAGGTCGAAAGTAAACGAGGTGGCGGTGGCTATATTAGAATTGTCAAGATTAAGCTGACAGATGCCAGCAGCTTTTTAAGACAGTTAATCCACTATGTTGGCGACCAAATTTCTGAAAAGAACAGTTATGAATTGATTCAGAGACTTTTTGATGATGGTATTATTACGCAAAGGGAAGCAAACCTTGTACTAGCTATGGTAAGTGAGTCTACTTTTAAGGATTTTTCTGATTCTAATAAGGCTAGAGCAAAGGTATTACGGGCGTTTTTAGAGCGATTGGCATATTCATAGATTGAGGTGAAAAATGAAAGACGTATTTACAGAAAAGGCAAGACGAGTATTAGAAATCGCCCAAGAAGAGGCGAAGAATTTTAAGCATCGTTCAGTTGGCTCAGAACATCTTCTATTAGCACTGGTAATTGAGGAAAATGGTATCGGTGGTAAGGCATTAAGAGAGCTAGGTGCTGATGAGGAAGAAATTAGAGAAGAAATAGAGCAAATCGAAGGCTTTGGAACAGTTAATAGCTATGCAGTAGATGCCTATTTACCTTATTCACCGCGTACAAAGCAATTGTTTGAGTTTGCATCGGAGGAAGCTAAGAAAATTGGGGCACCGATGATTGGAACGGAGCATTTATTGCTAGGTATTCTTCGTGATCGCGATATTTTTGCAAGTCGAATTATAAATAATATTGGCATTAATTTACAAAAATTACGCCAAACTTTGCTAAAAAGAATTGGTGTTGAATCACCCGCGACGAGTTCATCAATTAGTAATGCGAGAGATCGAATGGCACAAAATGGTAATAAACGTGCAGGAGCTTCAAAAACACCTACTCTAGATAAGCTAGCACGTGATATGACAAAAATGGCAAGTGAATTGGCATTAGATCCAGTCGTAGGTCGTGAAAAGGAAGTTAAACGCTTAATTCAGATTTTATCACGTCGTACTAAGAATAATCCAGTTTTGGTTGGGGATCCGGGTGTCGGTAAAACGGCGATTGCTGAAGGCTTAGCTCAGCGCATTGTTGCGGGTGAGGTACCAAATGATATGCGTGAAAAACGCCTTATGATGCTTGATATGGGCTCGTTAGTTGCTGGTACAAAGTATCGTGGCGAATTTGAGGATCGCTTAAAGAAAATTATCGAGGAAATTTATAACGATGGACAGGTAATTCTCTTTATTGATGAATTGCACACATTGATCGGTGCTGGTGGTGCCGAAGGTGCAGTTGATGCTTCAAATATTTTAAAACCTGCACTTGCTCGTGGTGAGCTTCAAACAATTGGTGCTACGACCCTAGATGAATTTCAAAAATATATTGAAAAGGACTCTGCTTTGGAACGTCGTTTTGCCAGAATTATGGTTGATGAGCCAAGCCCTGAAGAAGCCGAACAAATTTTACTTGGCATTCGTCCTAAATATGAAGCGCATCATGGTGTTGAAATTACCAGTGAAGCAATTCAGGCAGCAGTAAAATTATCGGTTCGTTATATTAATAATCGTCAATTGCCGGATAAAGCGATTGATCTCATTGATGAATCGGCTGCTAGTGTACGTCTTGCTGTAGTTAGTGAGCCGGTAGAAATGGAAAAGCTTCGTGGTGAAATAACCGAATTTTCTAAATTGAAGGATGCGGCAATTATGTCGGGCGATTTTCCTGACGCGGCTAAATATCGTGAATTAGAAAAAGCTGCGATTGACAAGCTTGAAAAATTGAACGAAAAATACATCAAGGAAACCTCGAGTAAATCACAGGTTACAGCACGTGATGTTGAAGAAGTGGTGTCTTTATGGACTGGTATTCCATTGACTCAATTAGAGAAAAAAGAAAGCCAGCGTTTGCTTGATTTAGAAAAAATTCTACATCAGCGCGTGATTGGTCAAGATCAAGCTGTCACAGCGATTGCTCGGGCAATAAGACGTGCTCGTAGTGGTTTGAAAGATCCGAATCGACCAATTGGTTCATTTATGTTCTTAGGACCGACCGGTGTCGGTAAAACGGAATTAGCGAAGGCATTGGCTGAAGCGGTATTTGGTTCTGAAGATTCATTGATTCGTGTTGATATGAGCGAATTTATGGAAAAATATAGTACTTCTCGTTTGATCGGTTCACCACCAGGTTATGTAGGCTATGATGAAGGTGGTCAATTAACGGAAAAAATTCGTCAAAAACCATATTCAGTTGTTCTCTTAGATGAAATTGAGAAGGCACATCCTGATATATTTAATATCTTATTACAAGTGCTTGATGACGGCTTTTTGACAGATGCTAAAGGTCGCAAGGTTGATTTTAGAAATACAATTCTAATCATGACTAGTAATATTGGTGCACAAGCGATTCGTGAAGAAAAAACAGTCGGCTTTAATGCGAGTGATATTCATCAAGATTTCAACAAAATGCAAAAAAGAATTTTAGAAGAACTAAAGAAAGCTTATCGACCAGAATTTTTAAACCGTATTGATGAAACGGTTGTCTTTAGAAGTCTTGATAAGCCCGAATTACATCAAATTGTTAAAATTATGACGAAATCAATTACCAATCGCTTGGCTGAACAAGGCATTAAAATCAAAATTACACCAAGTGCTATTGATGTAATTGGTAAAGTTGGCTTTGATCCAGAATATGGCGCTCGTCCAATTCGTCGAGCAATCCAGCGTGAGATAGAAGATCGACTTTCTGAAAGCTTACTTTCAGGCGAGTTTACCTTTGGTGATCAGGTCACAGTTGGGGCAACGCAGGGCAAGATTACTTTGAAAATTAAAAAGCCAGTTTTGCAGCCAGAAAAGGAATTGGTTTAGTAACTTAGAAATTTATCTATTTTCTATGATATTAAGATATTAAAATTACTATTTTGATTACTTAGGAAAATGCTCATCCTAGCGTGGCTTAGCGGATTTTGCTTAGTTGTTTTCGCACTGCTTCAGGCTAAGCTAATTCAGAGTATTAAATGAATGAAGGAGGTAAGGACTTAGGTCCCACCTCCTTTTTTTAGTTTTTTATTAATTTTTTGGAATTATCATAAACCAAGCTGCTCTTTTTCAATAATTGCTTGCAATTCTTTCAGAAAATTTTCAGCCATTAATGAAAATTTCCCCTGTAAGTGCGAGATGTAGCCAATTTCGATTTGTTCGCTGACCTCTAGCGGAATGGCGATGATATTATCGCCATTTAAATCACTATTTAAAACACCAGTTGAAATGGTGTAGCCATCTAAACCAATTAATAAGTTAAACAAGGTTGCTCGATCACTAACGACAATTGACTTACGGTGTTCAACTGTTGATAAAATTTCTTCAGCAAAATAAAAGGAATTATGATTGCCTTGCTCATAGCTGAGATATGGAAAATCTTCTAAATCCTTTAAGGTCACTTTTTTTTGATTGGCAAGCGGACTTTGGCGGGAAACAAAAACATGAGGCTTAGCCGTAAATAAATGTGTGAATCGAAGCTGGTTTTCATCAAATAGCTTCGTTAAGACATCACGATTAAAATCATTTAAATAGAGAACCCCGACTTCACTTCTAAAGTTTTTAACATCTTCAATGATTTCATAAGTTCGAGTTTCACGCAATGTTAATTCATATTGCGTCATATCATAGTCTCTTAGTAGATGAACAAAAGCGTTGACGACAAAGGCATAGTGCTGTGCAGAAACCGCAAAAAGTTGTTTTTTTATTTGCTTGCCAGTATAACGTTCGATTAATAAATCAGCCTGCTCAACCACCTGACGAGCATAGGATAGAAATTCTGTACCTTCGCGTGTTAAGGTGATTCCACGGGGCTGTCGAATGAATATTTGAATGCCCATTTCTCGTTCCAAGTCTTTGACGGCATTAGAGAGGCTTGGCTGGGTAATGAATAATTGTTTAGCGGCCTCACTCATTGAGCCAACTTCAACGATTTTGATAATATATTGTAACTGTTGAATGCGCATGCTTACTCCATTTCTATATTTAGAGATAGTTATTAACTATATATTACCAAATATCATAAAACTTGCAATCTAAATGAAGCTAAAGTGTTTTGTTACTTTGAATTTTGGTTAGAAATCTAATTCAACTTTGGAATATTTAAAGTAATTAATTTGGTATGAAGTGTTTTTTCACAAACTTTTATTGTTCTGCTTAACGATTAACATTATAATAATGAATAAATGATTATTGCAAATATGAGTAAGGATTGGATGGGACTGTGACAAAAAAATTTGGACAAATAGAATTACCACCGATTGGCATGAGAATTATAAAATCAGCAATCGGTGTCTTGATTGGTTTTTTAATATATTTATTACGCGGTGAGAATGGTGCGCCTTTTTATACAGCACTCTCGGTATTATGGTGTATGCGTGCCTATGATAACGAATCCTACGGAATGGCATTACAACGTGTGATTGGGACTTTTATTGGTGGTTTTTATGGTCTGATTATGATTTTATTAGAGTTTCAATTTTTCAAAACGGAGCCAGATTATATTCGCTTTATCGTAATCTCTTTATTTATCATTCCAGTTATTTACACGACAATTCTTTTAAATAAGAAAAATGCTTCGTATTTTGCCTGCGTTGTTTTTTTGAGCATTGTTGTGCTCCATCTAGGAGAAGCTAATCCATTTCTTTTTGTTGGCGATCGAATTTTTGATACATTGCTAGGGATTGGTATCGCCCTATTTTTAGTACGCCTACATTTCCCTAGACATAAGCGTAAAGATATTCTAATTGTTTGCTCAGTCAATGATCTCTTACTTTTTAATAATCAAGGCTTGGCGGGGTATTCCAAAATTGAATTAAATCGGATGATTCAAAATGGCATGCAGTTCACAATTTGTACAGTTAGAACCCCGGCTGATTTAATTGATAGAATGTCAGATATTCAGTTTAAGCTACCAATTATTTCAATGGATGGTGCGGTGCTTTATGATATGCAAGAAAATCGTTATTTAAAGGTTAGGACAATTTCTGAGGAGACCTCAAAGCAAATTATTGACTTTTTAATGACTTTTCAAATTCAAATTTTCCAAAATATTATCAAAGAAGATGTTTGGTTGATTTATTATGGCGATTTTACTAATAAAGCTGAAGAAAAAATTTATCAGGGTCATCGGCGTTCACCCTATCGAAATTATTTATACAGTGCGAAGCCACTGCTTCATGAGACAGTCTATTTCTTAATCATTCAAAAGGAAATAGTTGTTGATCAAATTGTAGAACGGTTAAATGCACAATCATTTAGTCAGGATTGTCGTATTTTAACTTATACCTCAGACGACTATCCGGGTTATAAATATTTAAAAGTTTATCAACGAGACGCTACTAAGCAAAATTTAATTGAAGAATTGACAGATACATTACCAGTTAATCAAGTCATTACATTGGGCACAATTCCAGATCATTATGATGTGACTATTCATTCTGAAAGTGCAGAGGAAACAGTTAAAAAGATTAAAAACATTTTCGAACCATATCTTTGGGAAAAGCGTAAATAGTGGTTTTTGTCTTTATTTTTTCTATAAATTATGCTGACATTGTGGGATTGATATTCGCTCAAATAGCCAATTTTTGTGGTATAATAGATACTGTTAGATTTTGTACTAGGAGCTGTCTTAGATAGCTGAAAAACAAAAGTGAGGTTGTAATGGAAGATCGTAATTTAAGAGACGTTAATCTCGCTCAGGAGATGAAAACGAGCTTTATTGATTATGCAATGAGTGTCATTGTTGCTAGAGCATTACCAGATGTACGAGATGGCTTAAAGCCAGTGCATAGACGAATTTTATATGGTATGAATGAATTAGGGGTAACACCTGATAAGCCGCATAAAAAATCGGCACGTATTGTTGGAGATGTCATGGGTAAGTATCATCCACATGGTGATTCTGCTATTTATGAATCAATGGTGCGGATGGCACAGCCATGGAGCTATCGACATATGCTGGTTGATGGCCATGGTAACTTTGGTTCAGTCGATGGTGATAAAGCGGCCGCAATGCGATATACCGAAGCCAGAATGAACAAAATTGCACTTGAAATGCTACGTGATATTAATAAACGAACCGTTGACTATATGGATAATTATGACGGTACTGAACGCGAGCCAGTCGTTTTACCTGCACGTTTTCCTAATTTATTAGTTAATGGGACAACCGGGATTGCTGTTGGGATGGCGACTAATATTCCACCACATAATTTGTCAGAAACGATTGATGCGGTTGATTTGGTAATGGCAAATCCCGATGTGACCACTCAGGAATTAATGGAAGTGCTACCTGGACCAGATTTTCCAACAGGGGCAATGGTCATGGGGAAATCAGGTATTCGCCGAGCTTATGAAACGGGTAAAGGCTCAATTACGGTACGTTCAAAGGCTGAAATTGAAACATTATCAAGTGGCAAAGAAAGAATTATTGTTAGTGAATTGCCATATATGATTAATAAGGCAAAATTAATTGAGCATATCATGCGCTTGCATCAAGAAAAAAGAGTTGAGGGTATCACTGCATTACGTGATGAATCAAACCGTGAGGGCATGAGAATTGTGATTGAGGTTCGTCGTGATACATCAGCAAGTGTGGTTTTGAATAATCTCTACAAATTGACGAGTCTACAAACTGGATTTGGCTTCAATATGTTAGCGATTGTGGATGGCGCACCAAAAATTTTAAGCCTTAAAGCAATTTTGAAGCATTATATCAGTCATCAGCAGGAAGTAATTACACGTCGTACTCAATTTGATTTAGAAAAGGCTGAGGCGCGTGCCCATATTTTAGAGGGCTTGCGGATTGCCTTAGATCATATCGATGCGATTATTGAGTTAATTCGGGCAGCGGAAAATGATAAAATTGCACAAGAACAATTGATGAGCCAATTTAATTTATCAGAGCGACAATCTCAAGCAATCTTAGATATGCGTTTGCGTCGATTGACAGGCTTGGAACGAGAAAAAATTGAGTCTGAATATCAAGAATTAATTAAACTAATAACTGATTTGAAGGATATCTTATCGAAGCCTGAGCGAATTAATCAAATTATTCGTGAGGAGCTAGATGAAATTCGCCGCAAGTTTGGTGAGCCAAGACGGACAGAATTACTAGTTGGTGAAGTTTTATCACTTGAAGACGAAGACTTGATTAATGAAGAGGATGTTGTAATTACTCTGTCAAATAATGGTTATATTAAACGAATGGCAGCCAACGAATTCCGTGCACAAAAGCGTGGTGGTCGTGGTGTACAGGGCATGGGTGTAAATGATGATGACTTTGTGAAAAATTTGGTCTCTACTAATACTCATGACACCTTGCTATTCTTTACTAATACAGGCAAGGTATTGAAATCAAAGGCCTATGAAATTCCAGAATATGGTCGGACAGCTAAGGGAATACCGATTGTTAATTTATTGGGAATTGATTCGAGCGAATCAATTCAAACAGTGATTAATGTGAGTGGTCATCCAGATAGTAACCAATATCTTTTCTTTGTAACGAAGAAGGGCTTAGTGAAGCGTGTTGAGGCTGGATTATTTGCTAATATTCGTCAATCTGGTCTTAAGGCAATTAATTTAAATGAGTCTGATGAGCTAATCAATGTCATGCTGACAAATGGTGAACAGGATATCATCATCGGAACGCACGATGGTTACTCTGTTCGTTTTGAAGAAGCCTCAATTCGCGCGATGGGGCGTGGAGCTGCAGGTGTCAGAGGGATTCGACTTCGTGATGAGGATTTTGTCGTTGGTTCGTCAACTGTTAATGAAAATCAAGAAGTGTTAGTAATTACAGAAAATGGTTTTGGTAAACGAACGATAGCGAGTGAATATCCAACCAAAGGACGTGGCGGTAAAGGAATTAAGGCATTAAATCGAACTGAACGGACTGGCGCATTGATTGGCTTAGTTGTTGTTGATGGTAATGAAGATGTCATTTTAATTACGGATACTGGTGTGATTATTCGCTTTAAAACGAGTGATATTTCGCAAACAGGTCGAGCAACACAAGGGGTTCATGTGATGCGGATGCAGGATGATGCTAAGGTGATGACTATTGCATTAGCGGAGCCAGAAGAGGACGATGAGGCATCAGAGCAAATCGAGAATAACGATTTAGAAGCTAATGATGATAGTGAGCCAAATCATATTGAGCCAGAGGCTGAGTAGACGTTTTTGAAATGAGAAGACTTAGTTATTTATAAAATTAAATCAGAAAATCATTTTATAAAAGAGAGATTGGGAAATTTATTGCCAATCTCTCTTTTTAGTATTAAAAAGCTAATTTGCTTTTTTCAAATGAATCGTCGTTTGTTGTTGAGAAAGATTAGTGAAATTATTCAGAAACGGCTGTAATCGTACAAAAAATTCAATCTTTCTGTGAAACATCGGGCAATTTGTCGGAAATCGGCAATATTAAAAAGCAAGCCTTCGCCTTGAGCTATGTCGATAAGAATTTGGCTACTGGGATGGGTTTAAAGGGTACGACAACTAATTCGCCATTTCTGTCTTTGATCGGCGGTTGGTAGCTATGGTAGTGCCAGTCTAGCCCTTGCTAATGCTTATTTCAGCAATGTTTCTAATGTTGGTAGTACTCGCATGTCAATTCAGCTTTCTGGATAAAGCTCAAATAACAATGAACAATTAACAGGGAATAACGAACAATGAGCATTTCAAAAGCGTCTTAGCCTTCTACAAATTGTAGAAGGCTAAGACGCTTTTTAATTGTTATCTGTTAACTATTAATTATTAATTGTTCCCTGTTCCCTATTCGCTGTTCCTTGTTATTTTTTTGTTTTAAACAGTCGATAGGCGACTAAACCAAGCGTGATTAACGCCAAAATAGAAGAAATATAAAAGGCGAGATGCATACCATTTAAGAAATATTCAGGATGCTCAGGTAAGTAATCATTTACGTGTTTTCCTGCTTGCTGGCTCATACTGGTAAAAAGGGTAATCGTAGCAATTGAAATACCAGAAATCATACCTAAATTTCGAGCAAGCGCATTGATTGAGCCTGCGACACCAAAGTATTCTTTATCAACACTGCTCATAACTAATGCGTTATTTGAAGATTGAAAGAGTGTTGAGCCAACAGCATTAATGACAGTTATACCAACAATCCAAATAAATGAGGAGTGATAGTTTAGTGTTGTATAGCAAAGTTGGGCAATTACGACGATAGTGATACCGATAGCTGTAATTTTTTCTTTATTAAAATAATCACCTAGATAGCCACCGATTGGACTGAAGATTAGCATTGTTGCAGGGAAGGCCATTAATACGAGTCCAGCAAATCCCGGATCCCAGCCTAAATAATTTTGCAGGTAAAAAGGCATAATGATATTGGCAAAAAAATTAGTAGTAAAAATAAAAAGTGCTGAAATTAAGCTGATTGAGAATAATTGATTCTTAAATATTTTTAATTCTATTAAAGGAATGGCTACTCGATTTTCTTGGATAATAAAAATGATTAATAAGATAATGCCTATTACAATTAAAGCTAGCGTCATAGGCTTAGCAAAGCCTTGTACCTGCCCGATTTCAATTCCTAAGAAGATTGAAATAATTGCAAAGAAGAACAGAGTTGTGCCTAGATAGTCAATTGGTGGAATTTGTGTAATTGGTTTTGATTTTGGAAATAATTTTTGACCCATTAAAATCGCAAAAATACCAATTGGTACATTAATCCAGAAAATATAGCTCCATGGCAGAAATTGTAAAATGAGTCCACCAAGTCCAGGGCCAGTTACCGCCCCAAGTGAAACAAAGATTCCGATGAAGCTCATGGCACGGGCTCTTAGTCGCGGTGGAAATGACTCTGTTGTAATTCCAAAGCTATTACTCATGGTCATTGCTGCACCAATTGCTTGAATGAATCTTGTGAATAATAGAAAATAAATGCCAAAATTAAAGCCTGCTAGTAGTGAGCCGAGTGTGAAAATAATTGTCCCAATTTTGAAAATTCTAATTTTGCCAAAGATATCACCTAAGCGACCAAAGAAAATTAGGAGACCTGAAACAGCGATTAAATAAATAGAAACAGACCAAGTTGCTTCATTCATTGGAATGCTTAATTCTTTTGAGATAGTTGGTAATGCAATATTAATAATCGATGAATCTAAGGTTGACATAAAGGTAAACAAGCCAACAGCAATTAAAATTAACCAACTTTTCTTATTATTCTGCATTTAAAATCCTTTCAATAATAAACAGAGTAAATGAAATTAATACTAAATAATTATAGACCATTTTAGATAAAAAAGCATATCAATAAATTTGCAAAAATAATAAAATTATATTGAAAAAGTGATGAAATTCTGCTATGATATACGAGCATGTGTTTTGCATGTATGGCGTGGGAGGAGAAATATAAGCTCCAATATAACCACATCACGGAACTTAAGGAGGTTTGTACCGTGGCAAAAAAAGTAGAAAAATTAGTTAAATTACAAATTCCTGCAGGGAAAGCGACTCCAGCTCCACCAGTAGGTCCAGCATTAGGTCAAGCAGGGATCAATATCATGGGATTCACTAAGGAATTTAATGCACGTACTGCTGATCAAGCAGGCTTAATCATTCCAGTTGTGATTTCTGTTTATGAAGATCGCTCATTTACATTTATTACAAAAACACCACCAGCTGCTGTTCTATTGAAGAAGGCTGCAAAAGTGGAAAAGGGTTCTGGCGAACCAAATACAAAAAAAGTTGCGACTGTGACTAAAGCACAAGTCCAAGAAATTGCGGAAGCAAAAATGGCTGATCTAAACGCTGCAAACGTTGAGTCTGCAATGCGCATGATTGAAGGTACTGCACGCAGTATGGGATTCACTGTTTCTGAATAATCAGAATTAATACTGATTTAATTTTTAAAACAGTAGTAAATTCCCACACGCAGTAGATTTTACCAGAAATGGGAAATCATGTGGAAGGGAAAAACCGTTAGACCACATTCTTAAGGAGGAAATAATATAATGGCTAAGAAAAGCAAAAATTTACAAGAAGCTTTGAAAAAAGTTGACTCAAGCAAAGTTTATTCAGTAGAAGAAGCTGTTGCATTGGCTCAAGAAACAAATATTGCAAAATTTGATGCAACTGTTGAAGTTGCTTATAACTTAAATATTGACCCTAAAAAAGCGGATCAACAAATCCGTGGTGCGGTTGTATTACCAAATGGTACTGGTAAAACACAAAAAGTTTTAGTCTTTGCAAAAGGTGACAAGGCAAAAGAAGCAGAAGCTGCTGGCGCTGATTTTGTCGGTGAAGATGAATTAGTTGCAAAAATTAATGATGGCTGGTTTGATTTTGATGTTGTGGTTGCCACACCTGATATGATGGCTGTTGTTGGTCGCTTAGGACGTGTTTTAGGACCTAAAGGTTTAATGCCTAACCCTAAAACTGGTACTGTAACAATGGATGTTACCAAAGCAATCGAAGAAGTAAAAGCTGGTAAAGTAACTTACCGTGTTGATAAAGCTGGTAATGTTCATGTGCCAATCGGTAAGGTTTCATTTGATTCAGCAAAACTTGTTGAGAATTTTAAAACAATCAATGATGTGATTACAAAAGCAAAACCTTCAACTGCTAAAGGTATCTATATTACAAACTTAACAGTAACGACTACTTTTGGACCTGGTATCAAGGTAGACGTAGCAAGCTTCTAATGTTTTAAATTCAAGATTAGTGTGATTTTATATCCGCTAATCTTTTTTTTTTATAAAATGCTTGTATCTTACTTTAAAATATGATAATCTATTGAAGGTTAAAAAAATATGACCTAAGACAGTAGGTGACGTAAGTCTTAATTTCCTACCGAGGCGTTGAATATATCAATGGTCTCTCTGTGTCTTAAAGATGTGGAGTTTTTTTATTTCACAAAATATTCTTTGATGAATTATCAAGAATATTTGAAAAATAAGACGGAGGTGAAAAAAAATGAGTGAAGCTACAATCGCAAAAAAAGCAGTCATCGTAGATGAAATTGCTGAAAAATTTGAGGCTGCTGTTTCAGCTGTTATTGTTGACTCTCGTGGTTTAACAGTGGAAGAAGTAACTAACTTGCGTAAACAATTACGTGATAATGGCGTTGAATTTAAAGTAATTAAAAATTCTATTTTACGTCGTGCTGCTGAAAAACAAGGTTTAGAAGGTTTAGAAGAAGTATTTACTGGACCAACTGCCGTTGCTTTTTCAAATGAAGATGTTGTTGCGCCCGCTAAGATTTTAAATGACTTTGCAAAAGATGCAAAGAATCTTGAAATTAAAGGTGGTGTAATTGAAGGTAAGGTTTCAAGTATTGACGAAATCGTTGCACTTGCTAAATTACCAAGCAGAGAAGGATTACTTTCAATGCTTTTATCTGTACTTCAAGCACCTGTCAGAAACGTTGCCTATGCTGTCAACGCAGTGGCAGAATCAAAAGAAGAAGTGGCATAATTGCTGCTTAACTTAAATACTAAAACTAAAAATGGAGGATTTTAACAATGGCATTAAACATTGAAAACATTGTAGCTGAATTAAAAGAAGCTACTATTTTAGAATTAAACGACTTAGTAAAAGCAATCGAAGAAGAATTTGGTGTGTCTGCTGCTGCTCCTGTAGCTGCTGCATCTGCTGACGCTGGCGCTGCTGCTGGTGAAGCTCAAACTGAATTTACTGTAGAATTAACTGCAGTTGGCGATCAAAAAGTTAAAGTAATTAAAGCAGTTCGTGAAGCAACTGGTTTAGGACTTAAAGAAGCTAAAGCTTTAGTTGATGGCGCTCCAAATGCAATTAAAGAAAACATTCCTGCTGACGAAGCTGAAGCATTAAAAGCTGCTTTAGAAGAAGTTGGTGCTTCAGTAACAGTTAAGTAATTTTATTGAATTTTAAAGAGTAACTATCTTACGATAGTTGCTTTTTTTTTGCGTGAAAATTACGATACCCCAGCATTCAGAAATTCGAAAATGTGATCAGTAATTATTTTCTCATTATTCTGTCAAATATCTTATTTTTTCGTAGTTTCTATCAAAAAAATGCCATAAAAAACAGTCGATTAAATATATTTTTCAACTATTAAAGTGGGCCTTAGATGTTGGTAATGTTACAAATGGCCGCTTTTATTATACTTCTGAAATAATTATAAACATTTATTAATAATTATGATTTAAACCTTAATCCCTTTTCAATTATTCTGTAAAAATGTAACGCTATAATATGGAGTATGTTGTTAATAAGGAGGATTTATAAAACAAATGAAAAAACTAACAATATTAGGAATTTTAGCAGTAACTCTATTTTTAGGTAAGGCTGCAAGTGCTGAACAGGTTGAAATTAAAGCAGGCGATACATTAAGTGAATTGTCTGTAAAATACGGTGTTTCTGTAGATGATTTAGTTAAAATAAATAATATCGAAGATCCATCACTTATCTTTGCTGGAGAAATAATTGAAACAGAAGCAACTGCGGATACGTCATCAACTGCTGCAGCTACAACAGCGACTGTTCAATCAGCGACAGCTTCTGCAAGCGAAGCAACAACCACTACGTCAACAGCTTCTAGCTATACGGCGACAAGTAGCAGTGCGAAAGAATGGATTGCTCAAAAAGAATCTGGTGGCTCATATGACGCTAGAAATGGTATCTATATTGGACGTTATCAATTAACAGCATCATATTTAAATGGTGATTATTCAGTTGAAAATCAAGAACGTGTTGCTGACGCTTATGTAGCGAGTCGCTATGGTTCATGGGAAAATGCACAAGCCTTTTGGTTAGCAAACGGTTGGTATTAATAAAAATTAAGTTTTTTAGACTAGGACTAAGTGCCTAGTCTTTTTATATAGATATCGATAGATGCTAAATAATATTTGTCAGCTAAAATTAGTTCGTGCTATAATAAAGACAGTTACACAAATATTTAAATCGATTTTTACGAAAGTGGGATTGAGATGATTAAATTGATGGTTTTATCTTCTGTAAAGGTTATGAAACAAATTCAAGTTTATTTCTTCAAAATCCGTCTGCGTTTTTTAGTTTTTGATGATTTAATTAATAATAATTTCAGCACATGAGCTGTTGTCTTTTACGAGATGACTCACTGTGCTGTTTTTATATATCAAAAATCGAGGAGGATTTAACAATGTATAATCCAAGTTATTTTTTTGAGAATCGGAACTACTTGATTTGGCAGAATGAAACAGTTTCAAAATATATGAAATCTTACAATAATACAATCAATACACGAGGAGAGCCTCCCTAAAAATGCTAAATTAGCTGTTAATTGCCGATATGGCAGAAAGTTAGAGGTGATCCATTAATCTCGTTGGCTGCGACAAAGCTAGAATAAAAAAGCAAGTCATTTTGATTTTGAGCCACTCAAGGTAGAGGAGCTTAAATCAAAATGACTTGTTTTTTATTTATTGCTATATATTATTATTTCTTAATGCCTCATAATGACTTCTTGAAAATCCCATAAAAAAGCTATCCTTGTATTTACCATTAGCGAAAAATTGCTCTTTTAGAGTTCCTTCAATCTCGAAACCGATTTTTTGATAAATATGAACAGCAACTGCATTTGTTGTATCAACATACAAGTAAACTTTGTGCATATTTAATATCGAGAAGGCATATTCAATCCCCTTTAACAAAGCTTTACTCGCTAACCCTTGACCTCTAAAATCTTTAATTACAACGATTTGGATTTCGCAGTTTCGATGGATATAATCAATCCACATGAGTTCAACAACTCCCGCGAATTGATTATCAATTTCAATGACAAAGCGACGTTCATGCGTATCATGAATATGCTTATCATAGAGGCTGGTTAGTTCATCTAATGATTCATAGGGCTCTTCAAACCAGTAAGCCATCGTTTCTCTTTGATTGTTAATTTCGTGAATATACCGTAAATCACTGCGCTCCAAAGCTCTTATTTTCATAAATTTCTCCCTTTTTTCGTTGTCTATTCTAATCAAAAGGCACCTACTCATTATTAATGAAAGTAGATGCCTATTGTGAACTGTAATCGTTCATTAGAGTTTAACTCCTTATGCAGATTTTTTCAATTCATTGACTGCTTGTTCAATCGTAACACCGGTAGCAAAATGATTTTCATTTTTTTGATCAAAAACAATGAAAAGATTCAAATTTGTATTAAGTGTCACCCGATATTGCAAGTCTGTGTTATAGAATGTCATATTCATTCTCCTCTCTTAATGATACGAAAGGCAACTGGATTGTTGATAACGAAATTCCACTAATAATATAACATGAATATTATTATAATTCAATAAATTTGAATTAATGTTGAAAATATTAAAAAATCTTAATTTTATTTAATCACTATGCTGAAAGATCTGATAAATTAATCTTTTTCTGATTGGTTTAGTAAATTAAAATTTGGGTTAGTAATTGCAATCCTAAATTGTCCTATAATGCGACATCGTTTTGTGATAAAATGATTGAAGATAATTAATTTTGAACGGAGTAATCATAATGGAAATCTCAGAAATTAGAAATACAATTGAGAAGTCAGAAGCAAGTATTCAGTCTTTTAGGAGGTCTCTTTGACTTAGATGATTTAGAGGCTCAAATTGCCAATCTAGATGATCAAATGAGTCAAGGTGATTTTTGGAATGATAATCAGGCAGCACAAAAAGTAATTGATGAAAGCAATGCTTTGAAAGCGCAATATGATTCATTTCGCTCCTTGGAGCAACAATTTGAAGATGTTGTTATTTTATTTGATATGTTTCAAGAAGATGCGGATACTGAAATTGAAGCAGAATTAATTCAGAATTTAAATCAATTGATGACTGAAATTGAAAATTATGAGTTAGCTATGCTTTTGAGTGAGCCGTATGATCATAATAATGCCATTTTGGAAATTCATCCGGGGGCAGGAGGTACTGAATCGCAAGATTGGGGATCAATGCTCTTAAGAATGTACCAAAGATGGGCTGAAAAACATCAATTTACGGTAGAAACCTTGGATTATCAAGTTGGTGAAGAGGCGGGTATCAAATCGGTCACATTATTAATAAAAGGCTATAATGCATATGGTTACCTGCGTTCAGAAAAAGGAGTTCACCGCTTAGTTAGAATTTCACCATTTGATTCAGCAAATCGTCGACACACCTCATTTGCTTCTGTTGATTTAATGCCAGAATTGGATGATGATGTTGAAGTGGATATTAACCCAGATGATTTAAAAGTAGATGTTTTTCGTGCAAGCGGTGCTGGTGGACAACATATCAATAAAACTTCTTCGGCGATTCGAATTACGCATATGCCTACGGGAATTGTTGTTTCTTCGCAGGCACAGCGTTCGCAATTTCAAAATAGAAATCAAGCGATGTCAATGCTGAAGGCAAAATTATACCAACAAGAATTAGATAAGAAAGCAGCGGAGGCAGCGGATTTGAGAGGTGAGCAGTTAGATATTGCTTGGGGAAGTCAGATTCGTTCTTATGTTTTCCACCCTTACTCGATGGTTAAGGATCATCGAACGAATTATGAAGTCGGTAACGTTCAAGCAGTAATGGACGGTAATCTTGATGATTTTATTGATGCTTACTTAAAATGGCAAATTGCAAACAAAATTTAATCTTTGCCTTGAAATCGTTAAATGATTGAGAATTAATAATATTTGGATTATGTTAGAATGAGTAGAAGTATGTCTATATTGCTTGATTAGGAGGAATAATGGGAATTATTGAATTAAATAATGTTCAAAAAAAATATGCGAACGGTACGACAGCCTTAAGAAATGTCACAATTAGTATCGAACAAGGTGAGTTTACATATGTTGTTGGTCCTTCAGGGGCTGGGAAATCTACTTTTATCCGTTTACTTTATCGGGAGGCAAAAGCCGATAAAGGAACCGTTTCTGTTGCAGGCTATAATTTAGCAAAAATAAAAAATAAAGAAGTACCTTATTTACGACGTGAAGTTGGCGTAGTCTTTCAAGATTACAAATTATTGGCTAAAAAAACGGTATATGAAAACGTAGCATATGCGATGCAGGTTATCGGTAAACGTCCAAGAGAAGTTAAGAAGCGTGTGCTTGAGGTTTTAGATTTAGTTGGTCTAAAGCATAAGGTGAGAATGTTTCCAAGTGAGCTTTCCGGTGGTGAGCAGCAACGTGTTGCGATTGCTCGTGCAATTGTTAATACACCAAAGGTTTTAATTGCTGACGAACCAACTGGTAATTTAGATCCAGAAAATTCATGGGAAATTATGAATCTTTTGGAACGGATTAATTTACAAGGTACGACGATTTTAATGGCAACTCATAATTCACAAATTGTGAACACATTGCGACATCGCGTAATTGCCATTGAAAATGGCCGAATTGTTCGAGACCAAAAGGAAGGGGAATACGGCTACGATGATTAGAAACATTTTTAGACACATACTTGAATCATTTAAGAGTTTAAAGCGTAATGGCTGGATGACCTTAGCTTCAACCTCAGCGGTAACAATTACTTTAATTTTGGTTGGCGCATTTTTATCGATTATTCAAAATACCTCAAAACTGGCTTCGGATATTGAAAATAATGTTACAGTGACTGTATTTGTTAATGTTGGTTTTGATGATAATAGTGAAAAAATTAAAGATGATGAAGGTAAAGAGGTTGATAATCCAAATTACCATAAATTAAAGGATGCACTTGAAAAGCTCGATGATGTTGAGTCTGTTACTTTTTCTAGCAAAAATGACCAATTAGAAAAAATTATAGATGTCATGGGTTCGTCCTTCCAATTGTTTAGTGGCGATGCCAATCCCTTATATGATGTTTATGAGGTGAGTGCAACATCACCTGAAAAGGTTAAAGCAGTTGCCAAAGCCGCACGCTTTAACAATAATGATGAATTAAAAGCAATGGTCAACAAGGTTGACTATGGTGGTGATAATTCGGATAAGGTTCTAGGTATTGCTAATGCGGTTAAAACTTGGGGTGTTTTTGCAACAGCTTTATTGTTATTTGTAGCAATGTTTTTAATTTCAAACACAATCAGAATTACGATTTTGTCTCGCCAAAGAGAAATTTCGATTATGCGCTTGGTTGGCGCGAAAAATGGCTATATTCGTTGGCCGTTCTTCCTTGAGGGGGCATGGATTGGTATTCTTGGGGCAATTATTCCATCAGTTTTAGTGGTTTGGTTGTACCGCATTGTCTATGAAGGTCTAAATCCTCAAATGATTCAAAGTCATTTATCATTAATTCCGCCAAATGAATTTGTGCCACTTGTGGTTGCTATGATGTTCGCGGTTGGGGTTATAATTGGTTCACTCGGCTCAATATTATCTATGCGTAAATTCTTAAAAGTTTAATTTATATTAAAAACGCAATTAACCAAGCTGGTTAATTGCGTTTTTGTGATTTAACAATTAAATTTCAGGATTAATAACATATTGTTGTTATATTTCTTTAATGTGCGGTCGATAAGCCTGTTTAATTTCATTAATCAGTTCCATTTTTAATTCATTTGAAGCAAATGAAAATTGCACAGCGTTTAAAGTCAGCTCGGCCATTTGTGAGATGGTTAAATCACAGTACTGCACTAATTTTAAAAATTCTTGAGTCAAATTGGTATTTGAGACTGTTCGATTATCAGTGTTGATACAGCATTTAATCTTATTTGCTAAGAATAGCTGAAGAGGATAATGCTGCCAATTCTGAATTGCATCGGTTTGAATATTACTTGTTGGACAGAGTTCAAGTAATATTTCTTGTTTTCGGCAAATGGCTATTGCTTCGGTATCGTCTTTAATGGCAACGCCATGACCAATTCGCTTAGCACCAAGATGAATGGCTTCTAAAACATTGTGACTGCAGCCACATTCGCCAGAGTGAAGGGTAACCTCCAAGCCATTTTTAATTGCTTTTTGAACGACAGGTGCTACTTTTTGATTATCCACTTTAGCTTCATCCCCTGCAAAATCAAAGCCAACAATTTTCTTTTCATTCAAGCCTTTAATTTGATTGAGTAATGCTAAGTTATCTGTTTCTGAATGGTTCCGCATTGCACAAATTAGCAGATTTACATGAATAGGAATTGTTTTTTGAGCCTTATTGATACCAGAGCAAACCGCCTCAATTACTTCTCTGATTGACAAACCTTGGTCAAGATGAAGTAAAGGCGCAAAGCGTAATTCAAGATAGCGCACATTTTCTTGTGCAGCCGCTTCGATTACGGAAAAAGTTGCGATTTCTAAGTTCTCAGTAGTTTGTAGCATTTTTAAAATAATATCAAAGCTTTCAAGATATTCTGCCAAGTTTTGACATTTTGCTGGAGCCTGAACCTTAGCTAATTGCTGTTGATTGATTTTGGTTTTAAGTGCTAATTTATTTAAGGTATTAATAGGGACTGAACCATCGAGGTGACAATGTAATTCAGCTTTAGGTAGGAATTGGACTAGTTTTTCGTTCATTCATGGCTCCTTTAGGGAATATGTATTCAAAACAGTTATTTTTTCCGTGTAAGATATTTAAAAACCTCTGTAACGATTAATCCGCTATTTTTTTGGATAAATAACGCATATCTTTGAGCTGAATACCGTTTTCGAAAATCGGATGATCATAGTTCTCTAGAAAAAAGTTGGGTATGAGATGTGCAAGTTGATAGCCACATTTTTGATAAAAGATTAAATTATCACTTCCCTCTCCAGTACCAACAATGAGTGTTTTTGCTTTATTTTGATAGTATTTTTCAAGATAATTTAAGATTGCTCTGCCATAACCCATCCCCTGCCATTCAGGAGAAACTGCCAAATTTTTAATCTCATAGACTGCATCAGCCTTAGTTGTAACAACTGAGGCACCAATCAAAGTTTGGTTTTGGTAAAAAGCAAAGAGTGTCCCTGAATTAAGATATTCCTTAATTAATGATTCCTGTTCGTCCCCTAATATTAGTAATGGCATAAGGCTAGTTTTATTGGAATGGATAATTTCTGCTTTCATAGTAAAATTTCCCTTAATTAAAATAGTATTTTTTTCAATGTTTTTGCGACACCATCTTGATTATTATCCCATTGCGTTTCCAAATTGGAAATCGCCTTTAGCTTTGGATTTGCATTTTTCAAGGCAATCCCTAATCCAGCATATTCTATCATTTCCAAGTCGTTTAGTTCGTCACCGAAGGCAATGACATCTTCCTGAGCAATGCTGAAATAATCTGCGATTAATTTTAATCCTGTTGCCTTGTTGACGTTTTTGGGAATGATTTCTAAAATTTTATTTGGTCCACCCCAAGGATTGATATTAAGTCGATCTTCAAAGTAAAAATTGAGATCCTTAGAAAAACGCTGCTTATCTCTAACCGGTGTTTGAATTAAGACAGCTTGGGGATTGGTTGTCAATTTTTCGAGCTCCAATTGAAAACGTTCGTCTAATGAATCTCGACCAAAGACAGCTGCGTGAGAATTATCCAAATGATTGATAAAAAATTTCTTTCTATATTCAGCAGCGACAAAATCTAGTTGAAAATTTTTCTGATTGATAACGAGATTGCGAACATCCTTTTTATCAATATCAAAGCTTAAATCTTTAAACAGCTTGTCCATTGGGTGATGAGTCAAGGCACCATTAAAATTTACCATTGGTGTTTTAAGCATCAGTTGATTGTAATATTCAATCGCCATTCGATAAGGACGCCCAGTAGCAATGACAACGATATGCCCTTCTTGGATGACTTGTTGCACAATATTTTTTGTATAATCGGTAATTTCACCTACTTGATTTAGGGTTGTACCATCTAAATCAAGGGCAATTAGCTTTCTATTCATAATTTCTCCAAAAAAATCTATAAATTAGTAAATTCAATTCAGTGACTACTTTATTTATAACAATTTTCATGAGATAATACAAATTGCGTATTAACAGGACAAAAAAAGAATTAACCTTGATGCTGAATTATAGCAGCAATTGATATATAGAAAATAAGTGATAAAGGATGAAGAAGGTGAGCAAATGAAGCTATTGATTGAGCTTTATATCAAAGGATTATTAACAATTTCAATCATTGAGTTAACAATAATTTGTCTTTATTTGCTTATTGTCTTTATTAATGGACATTTAAAGAGAAGAAGCTTTCAAAAATTAGTTATTGAATTAATTTTGATTTTTCTGTCAACCGTCCCAATTTTATCCTTTGCTTATATTGCTGTAGTGATGATGATGAAGGCAAGAAATCTATCTTAGTGCAATTGCTTTTTGAATAAGCAAATTGTTTTATGAATTTGCTATTAAGGCGTAGAATTAGACTAATCAAATAAGTAGATTATTAAGAATGGAGATATAATTAATGTATGATGTAGTTGTAATTGGTGCAGGTCCTGCTGGTATGACGGCAGCACTTTACTCAGCACGTAGCGAATTGAAGACTTTATTACTAGAAAGAGGTGCCCCCGGCGGTCAGATGAATAATACTGCTGAGGTGGAAAATTATCCCGGCTTTGATAATATTCTTGGTCCTGATTTGGCCTATAAAATGTATGAACCTTTGGAAAGATTTGGTGTGGAAAATGCTTATGGCTACGTAACAGAAGTCATTGATCAAGGCTCAACTAAATTGATTAAGACTGAGGATGATTCCTTTGAAGCTAAATCGATTATTATTGCGACTGGTGCATCCCATCGCCATTTAGAAGTGCCTGGTGAGGAAGAATTTGCGGGTCGAGGCGTTAGTTATTGTGCGGTTTGTGATGGTGCTTTCTTTAAAGAGAAAGAGTTAATCGTAGTTGGTGGTGGTGATTCTGCCGTTGAAGAGGCTATTTATCTAACACGCTTTGCTGCAAAAGTTACCATCGTGCATCGACGTGACGAGTTACGTGCTCAAAAAATTATTCAAGATAGAGCATTTAAAAATGATAAAATTGAATTTATTTGGGATTCGGTGGTTGAATCTATCAATGGCGATGATAAGTCGGTAACTGGTGTCACAATCAAAAATATTAAAACAGATGCTGTTACTGAAGTAGCGGCAGGTGGTATTTTTATTTATGTTGGCTTAGATCCAATTACAGAACCCTTTACTGATTTAGGTATTACTGATGATGCAGGTTGGATTGTCACCGATCCTGACACGAAAACAAAAATTCCGGGTATTTTTGCCTGTGGCGATGTTAGAGCAAAAGATTTGCGCCAGATTACGACTGCAGTCGGTGAAGGTGGCACTTCTGGTTTTCAAGTTTATAAGTATTTACAAGAGCAAGAATAAGTAAAAGGTAGGATGGCGTTAGGCTTATCCTACCTTTTCTATTAGAAAAATTGTGATTGCTGGTGAATTTATAATTATTAATATTTTTTAGTTATTAATGTTTAAATATTTAGCTCAAGTAGGACAGGACAGTGATCACTTCCAAAAACATCTGCTAATATTTCAGCATTTTGAATTTTATCGCTAAAATCGTTATCAACTAGCCAATAGTCAATCCGCCATCCAGCATTATTTGCCCTTGCATTAAAGCGGTAGCTCCACCATGAATAAGCTTCCTCTAAATTTGGGTGCAAATAGCGAAAAGTATCAATGAAGCCAGCCTCAAGTAGGACACTAAATTTATTGCGTTCTTCTGGTGTGAAGCCAGCATTTTTTTGATTCGTTTTCCAATTTTTTAAATCAATATTTTGATGAGCAACATTTAGATCACCACAGAGAATAACGTGTTTTTGTGCTTTTAAAGTTAAGAGGTAATTTTTAAAGGCATCTTCCCAAGCCATTCGATAATCAAGTCTTGTTAATTCGCGTTGCGCGTTTGGTGTATAAACATTAATTAAGTAAAAATCAGGATATTCTAAAGTGATTACTCGCCCTTCATTGTCAAAATCGGCTAAATTAATGCCATAGCTAACGCTTAAAGGCTCTGATTTAGCAAAGATGGCTGTTCCGGAATATCCTTTTTTTTCTGCATAATTCCAGTATTCATGATATTCTGCTAAATCAATTGGTGATTGTCCAGCCTGAAGTTTTGTCTCTTGGATACAGAAAAAATCAGCATCCAAGTCAGTAACAATTTCACTAAAGCTTGGACTTTTCTTTTCAACTGCACGTAATCCATTAACATTCCAACTAATAAATTTCATTGATATTCTCCATTGTTTATCTATTTTTATGATTACTTAAGGTAGTTTAAGTGTTAAACTAATGATAGTTTAACAATCTTTTTTCTAAAAGGGGGTAAATATGCAAACAATAATTGAAAAAATGCGTAAAAAAATGAAAAATAGTGGGTTAGATGCTATTTTGGTTCAAAATTTAAAAAATGTTTTTTATCTAACTGGTTTTACTGGAACGAATGGTACGGTTCTATTAACCCCAGATGAAAATGTTTTTATTACGGATTCTAGATATACCGAACAAGCCACTCAACAAATTCAGGATTATACAATTTCGGAAAATCGTAATATTTATGAAGTGATTGAATTATTCTTAGGTACTGAAATTGAATTTACAATTGGTTTTGAGGATACGATTAGCTATCGAGACTATTTGCGTTTAGAAGAATTACCGTTAAATTTAACGCCTTTGGAACAAAGTAGTTTTGTGGAAGAATTACGTGAAATTAAATCGCCTAAGGAAATTGAAATTATTAGTCAAGCATGTGCCATTAGTGATCAGGCATTTACTAAGCTGTTAGATTTTATTCAAATCGGTAAAACGGAGCTAGAACTTGCTAATTTTTTAGATTTTGAGATGCGTAAACTGGGAGCTTCGGGGATTTCATTTGATACAATCGTTGCCAGTGGTATTCGTTCGGCAATGCCGCATGGTGTTGCAAGTCAAAAGAAAATTGAATCAGGTGATGTCATTACCTTTGATTTTGGCTGTTATTATCAAAATTATGTGAGTGATATGACTCGAACGATTGTAATTAATCAAGCTTCAGATGAAATTAAGTCGGTTTATGAAACGGTTTTATCAGCTAATCAAGCAGTGATTGATCAAGCGAGAGCCGGAATAAGCTACGGTGCTTATGATCAATTTGCACGTTCAATCATTGAAAATGCTGGTTATGGTGATTATTTCACTCATAGTATTGGCCATGGCATCGGCATTGATATCCATGAAGAACCGTTTTTTGCTAATCGAGAATTGAAGCTGATTGAAAATCAAGTGATTACTGATGAGCCAGGAATTTACTTACCAAATCAATTTGGTGTTCGAATTGAAGATGATTTAGTGGTGACCCAAACAGGTGTCTCTGTCTTAACTCATGCGCCGAAGGAATTGATTGTCTTGAAAAAATAGTTATACAGGGCAGATTAGTCAGAAAAAATAGCGATTTTCACGCTTTCATGGTAAAATAATAGAGAAACAATTTTGTCATTTTTGTGTTTGAAACTATAGACAAAATAAAAACAAGTGGAGGAATAGTAAGTTAATGATTAATATTAATGATTTGAAAATTGGCATGACAATTGAAGTTGATGGTGGCTTATGGAAGGTCTTGGATTTCCAACACCATAAACCAGGAAAAGGTAATACAATTGTTCGTACAAAATTAAAAAATATGCGTACTGGTGCGGTTCAAGAAAAACGCTTTAATGCAGGTATCAAGGTCCAAAAAGCAATGGTGGACACGAAAAAAATGCAATATTTATATGCAGATGGTGAAAATCACGTTTTCATGGATTTAGACAACTACGAACAAATTGAAATTCCAGCAGTGCAAATCAAAGATGAGCTTCAATATTTATTAGAAAATATGGAAGTTTCAGTAGTCATGTTTGAATCTGAAATTTTAGGTGTTAACTTACCAACAACCGTAGAGCTAGTTGTTGCAGAAACTGAACCAAATATCAAGGGAGATACTTCCTCTGGTGGTTCAAAACCAGCGATAATGGAAACTGGCTTAACAGTCCAAGTACCATTTTTTGTCAATGCTGGCGATAAATTGATTATTAATACGCAAGATGGTTCGTATTCTTCAAGAGCATAGAGAAAAAATTGGAAATGACTGCCTCTGATGACAAATGATTTAGACTTGACAGTTGATTATCCAGCTACTTGAGCTTATGAAAGCTCTCTGGGGAGAGGTGCTTTCCTTTAATCAATTGAATTGACTAAGCGATTTAAGACATCAGCTTCTTTTATCATACAAGACTTAATGTTCAATAATTTAAATTTTGACTTTATTGGAAAATTACTTCATATGTAGTATATTTTGCAATCTTTTAAATCATTTTACAGCTTAGTATGTTAAGTTGAGAGTTCGGTCTTTCAATTTCGATTAGTTAATCAGCTGCCGTTCGCAGTTTTCAAAACGATTGTTTCGACTGATTAGATAGAAAGGAAATCAAATGAGCGAAGAAAAAATTATAGAAACGCAAGAATTAGGTGAAGTAGTGATTGCTCCTGAGGTTATTGAAATTATTATTGGGATTGCGACCTCTAAAATTAAGGGTGTTTATGCCATGCAAGGCAACCTTGCCTCAAATATTGCTGAAAAATTAGGCCGCTCTTCACATAGTAAGGGTGTTTATTTAAAAAATAATGAAGATGGTTCTGTGAATGCAGACCTATACGTGTATTTGGACTATGGTGTTTCAGTGCCCAAGGTTGCAATGGCAATTCAAGATAAGGTAAAACAGCAAGTATATGATATGACTGGTTTAAATCTTAAAGAAATTAATATTCATATTGTTTCAGTGATTCCTGAAAAATTTGCTCAAGCGGATTTATCTGAATTGTTTGATGAGGATGAATTGAATGACTAAATTATCGCGTCATGAAATTCGGATAAAAGCGATGCAAGTTCTATTCATGCAGGATTTCGATGAAGGCTTATCTAAAGAACAAGCCATTTCAGACGTTTTCGATTTAGATGAAAATCTGGTTTCTGAAAATAGCTTGACACCAGCTTATCTTGATCAGCTTGTTTCAGGTGTCGTTGCACATCAAGCTGAGATTGAAGCAGAAATTGGCAAGCATCTAAAGTCAGGCTGGACAGTTGGCCGACTTTCAAAGGTTGATCGTATTGTTTTAAGCCTTGCAATTTTTGAAATTAAGTATATTAATGAAATTCCAGCAAAGGTTGCAGTTAATGAAGCAATTGAGCTTGCGAAGGATTTTGGAGAAGAACAATCGTCAAATTTTATTAATGGTGTTCTGAAACAGGTTATTAATGAATAATAATCGTTATAAAAAATAATTCATGAAAACCACAGCAGAATTTACTGTGGTTTTCTTTTATAAAAAACGTTGAATGAGAGGGAAAATAGTGATTATTGATGGTAAGGCATTAGCAGATCAAAAAGCAATAGAATTAAAGGCAAAGGTTTCGGAATTAAAAGCAGCAGGTGTTACACCAGGTTTAGTTGTGATTTTAGTAGGTGAAGATTCAGCGAGTCAAGTCTATGTGAGAAATAAAGAACGCAGAGCAAATGATGCGGGTTTTTTATCAACCGTTGTTCGCTTGCCGGAAGCAACTACAGAAGTTGAGCTATTAACTCTCATTGACCAATACAATCAGGATGATCGTTATCATGGTATTTTAGTTCAACTACCTGTGCCAAAACATATTGATGCGGACAAAGTATTGCTTGCAATCCAGCCAGAAAAGGATGTGGATGGTTTTCATCCGATGAATGTTGGACTGTTAAATGTTGGTAATCCGTTAATGATTCCCTCTACACCAGCAGGTATTATGGAGATGTTTAAGGCATATCATGTTGATTTAAGTGGTAAGAATGCAGTCGTAATTGGTCGTTCGAATATAGTTGGTAAGCCAATTGCCCAATTATTACTCGCAGCTAATGCGACTGTGACTTTGACGCATTCTCGGACGAAAAATTTAGCAGATGTTGCAAAGCAAGCAGATATTTTAGTAGTTGCAATTGGTCAAGGCCATTTTGTGACCAAGGAATTTGTTAAAGAAGGTGCAGTTGTGATTGACGTTGGTATGAATCGTGATGAAAATGGTAAGCTAATTGGTGATGTGAAATTCGACGAAGTTGAACCAATTGCTAGCTTAATCACCCCTGTGCCGGGAGGCGTTGGACCAATGACGATTACAATGCTAATGGAACAAACTTTTGACGCAGCAAGCCGTCAAAAGTAAAGTTCCATTAGCTGGGTCCCCGTCAAATATAAAATATTTGATGGGAAAAGGAGAGACCACAAAACACTTGTCAAATGAGCATTTAACAATTGACAAGAGTGGCGTTAGTCTCGACGCGGAACAAACTTTTGACGCAGCAAGCCGTCAAAAGTAAAGTTCCATTAGCTGGGTCCCCGTCAAAGAGAATATGACTTATTATTAGTGCAGCAGTTAATAATGAACTTCCGTTATTTGTTATTTATAAAAGCGATTATTTATTAAATTCATTATTATGTAGAAAGGAAACTAGATGGAATATTTGACAGTCACGAGTCTAACTAAATATTTAAAAGCAAAATTTGATCGTGACCCATACTTAGAAACTGTCTATTTAACTGGTGAAATTAGTAATTTTCGAAAGCGACCAACGCATCAGTATTTTTCATTGAAAGATGATGGTGCTGTGATTAATGCCACAATGTTTGCAGGGAAATTCAGGCAGTTAAAATTTCAACCAGAAAATGGAATGAAGGTTTTGGTTGTTGGCCGATTAACTTTATATGAAAAAAGCGGTCAGTATCAGATTGTTTTAGAGGAAATGATTCCCGATGGTGTCGGTGCTTTATTTTTAAAATTTAATCAGCTCAAAGCACAATTGACTAAAGAGGGCTTATTTCAAGATCAGTTTAAGCAGTCTATTCCTGTATTTCCTAAGGTAATAGGTGTGATTACCTCTCCGAGTGGTGCAGTCATTCGTGATATTATTACTACCGTTGAGCGCCGTTTCCCATTGGCACAAATTCTACTATTTCCGACTAAGGTGCAAGGTGTCGGTGCGAAAGAGGAAATTGTTCAAAATATTCAGCGTGCGAATCAAATGCCAGAAATTGATATTTTGATTGTTGGTCGTGGTGGTGGCTCAATTGAAGATTTATGGGCATTTAATGAGGAAGCTGTCGTTCGAGCAATTTTTGAATCAAGAATTCCGATTATTTCCTCAGTTGGTCATGAAACAGATACCACTTTAGCTGATTTTGTTAGTGATCGTCGTGCCGCAACACCAACAGCAGCAGCAGAGATTGCGACACCCAATATTATTGAGCTAATCAATTTACTCAAGCAACAGGACCAACGTTTAACGAAGGTGCTGCAAAATCAAATTCGGCAGTATCGTTTAAGGGTTGAGCGTTTAGCACAATCGGTTATTTTTAGACAGCCGATGCGTTTGTATGATGGCCATATGCAAAAGGTTGATTATCTGAGTGAAAAATTGACAAATATATTAAGAGAACAATTGAATTTAAAAGATCAAATGACTGAGCGACTTTCTAATCGTTTAGCACATCAATCACCTGAGCGAATGGTTAAGCAATATCAACAAACTATTCCAATGATTGAAAGGAATCTTCATCAAGCAGTACGAGAATTAGTTCGACAAAAGCAGAATAAGGCGGTAACTGCAATGCAGTCACTTGATTTATTATCACCTCTAAAGGTGATGCTTCGAGGCTTTTCTATTACTGAAAATCAGGAAGGTCAAGTCATTAGAGAGATAGATTCAGTAAAAGTTGGTGACCAAATTTTGACAAAGCTGTCTAGTGGTCAGATTATTTCAATTGTTCAAGATATT
Organism: Streptococcaceae bacterium; assembly: GCA_022484805.1. GTDB lineage: Bacteria > Bacillota > Bacilli > Lactobacillales > Streptococcaceae > MMGLQ5-1. The sequence continues at coordinate 162,582 of JAKVKP010000002.1, read as the reverse complement.
GAAAAATTGAGAAAGGGAGAGTAAATGGCAGAAGAGAAGACTTTTGAACAATCATTACAAGAACTTGAAGCTATCGTGAATCATTTGGAGAGTGGTGACGTTCCTTTAGAGGCTGCATTGACTGAGTATCAAAAGGGAATGACTATCAGCAAAACACTTCAAACAACATTGAAGCATGCGGAAAGAACCTTAGCCAAAATTGTTACAGATACGGGTGAAATTGCTGATTTTGAAGGGAATTCAGATGAATAATCAAGAAATTAAGGCAAGTATTGATGAGATACTTTTGTCATTTTATCAAAAAGATTATTCTCTACTAAGTGAGAGTATTTGTTATTCAATTCAGGCAGGCGGGAAGCGCTTCAGACCGATATTGTTGGTTAAAGTCCTTGAAGGCTTCAACTTAAAGATTACAACTGATGTTTTAAAGGTGGGTGCAGCTTTAGAAATGATTCATACCTCATCTTTAATCCATGATGACCTTCCAGCAATGGACAATGATGATTATCGACGAGGCATGCTAACGAATCATAAAAAATTTGGAGAAGCTAATGCTATTTTAGCTGGCGATGCTTTGTTATTAGATCCTTATCAGCTTTTAGCGACAGTAGATTTTGAGGCGCAGATAATTGTTAAATTAATGTTGTCCTTAGCCAAAGCTAGTGGTTTTCAAGGTATGGTTGGTGGTCAGTCAATTGATATTAATAGTGAAAATCAAGCAATTTCTTATGAGCTTTTAAAACAATTGCATGCTAAAAAAACCGGAGCTATGATTGTGTTTCCTTTTATTGCAGCAGGTATTATAGCGAAGGTACCAGAAGCAACGGCAATTCAATTAGAGCATTTGGGAGAGCACATTGGTTTAGCATTTCAAATTCGAGATGATATTATTGATGTTACCGAAAGCTTTGAGACTTTAGGGAAGACTCCACAAAAAGATATTGCAGAAAATAAAGCAACCTACGTGCGTCTTTTTGGACTAGAAAAGGCGAAGCAATTATTGAGTGAGCAGCTCAACCAAGCAGAAGTATTACTTGGTCAGATATTAGATTTTAATTCAGAAACATTGAAACCTATTATTAACCAATTAAGAATAAAGGATGAATTATGAAAAAAGAGCGGGTCGATGTACTGGCATTTCAGCAAGGACTATATGAAACCAGAGAAAAGGCGAAACGCGGTATTATGGCTGGACAGGTCTATGACCAAAATAATTTGCGCTTAGATAAAGCCGGTGAAAAAATAACGATTGAATCCATTTTGCATATTAAGGGTGAAAAATTGAAATATGTTTCACGGGGTGGTTTAAAGCTTGAAAAAGCCTTGGAGTGCTTTGATATTGCCCTTGATGGCAAGATTGTGATTGATATTGGCGCCTCAACTGGTGGCTTTACTGATGTAATGTTACAAAATGGAGCAAGGTTAAGCTATGCGGTTGACGTAGGCACTAATCAGCTCGCTTGGCGATTACGTCAAGATGAAAGGGTAATTGTAATGGAACAATATAATTTCCGTTATGCCAATCTTGCTGATTTTAATCAAGGTCTGCCAGCATTTGCGAGTATTGATGTTTCCTTTATCTCACTTGCTCTAATTTTACCTGCCTTACTACCACTATTAGTTAATGATGGTGAGGTTGTTGCATTAATTAAACCACAATTTGAAGCGGGACGTGAGCAAATTGGGAAAAATGGAATTATTAAAGATGCTAAGGTGCATCTTTCTGTTTTAGAGAAAACGATTGAAATGATGCTCTCTGTTGGATTTTCGGTCGAAGGTCTTGAATTCTCACCAATCACAGGTGGTCACGGGAATATCGAATTTTTAGCATACTTAAAAAAAGAATCACCTGTAAGACTTAATCCAGAGGTCAATATATCGGAGATTGTTAAATTAGCGCATGACAGACTGCATCAATAAATTTAAGAATCTTTACTATAAGGCTTAAAATTTGAAATATGATAGTTTGATGCAACCTTTAATTATAGGGAGGTTACCAATGAAAAAAAATGCGCGTCAGGAATTAATTGCAAAATTAATTATGGAAAATGAGATTTCAACTCAGGATGACTTAGTGAGAGCGATTAAATTAGCAACGGGTGTCAATGTTACTCAGGCAACGATTTCGAGAGATATCAAGGAGTTGGCACTGATCAAAATTGCAGGTGAGACTGCGAATTTTAAATATAGTTTGCCACAAAACAACGTACCAGAGGATACTCAGCGTTTAAATGCCCTAATTCAATCTTCGCTATTAGAAATTAAAACTCGTCAGGGTATAGTAATTATCCGGACGATTCCAGGAAGTGCTCTTGCTTTGAAGCGTTTGATTCGTGAACAATTTTCGGAGGATATCTTTAGCATCTTTGCAGATGATGATAGCTTATTAATTATGCTCGAAACAGATATTGAAGCTGCTGTTTGGGCAGATGGATTAAAACAATAATATTAGATTTACTGTTAGATTTACTGATAGAACTCTATTATAATTTTAGTTTATTTTTATGGAGAATATATGATTAATGGAGTTTAGCAATTAATATAGCTATTAATCATCTAAAGCTATCCGATTGAGAATTATTTAAATTGAGGTGAGTAATGTTATTAGAATTGACTATTAAAAATTTTGCCATTATTAAGTCAATCACTGTGCCCTTTGAAGCTGGGATGACAGTTTTGACAGGTGAAACTGGTGCAGGAAAATCAATTATTATTGACGCTATGAATTTATTACTTGGTAGTCGTGCGTCAAGTGATTTTATTCGTCATGGTGAGGATAAAGCTGAAATTGAAGGTCTATTTAGCTTGTCTTTGACAAGTAAATTAACAAATCAGCTGTATTTGTTAGGAATTGAATTAGATGAGCCACAATTAATTGTCAAACGTGAAATCTATCGAGCAGGACGTAGTATTTGCCGAATTAATGGTCACTTAGTGACACTCACCAATTTAAAAGAAATTGGTAGTGCTTTAGTGGATATTCATGGTCAGCATGAGCATCAAGAATTAATGCAACAGGCGCACCACATCGAGCTTTTGGATCAATTTGGTAATCAGGATTTTAGACGACTCAAACTTGATTATCAATCTATTTTCCATGAATATGCAAAACTGCATAAGCAGATGGTTGAACGACAAGAAAATCAAGTTAGGTTTAATCAACGACTTAATGAGCTAAAAACCTCTCTTGATGAAATTTCCGCGGCTAATTTGGAAATTGATGAAGAAGCCCAACTGCGAAAGAAACGTCTGCAATTGCAAAATCAACAGACGATTGTGCAGCATTTACTTGGTGCACTCAATATTATACAAAATGAGGAGTTTTCACCAAATGACTTATTAGGACAAATTAGTTCGGAATTGAGTCAGCTTGCCGATTTTGATCAGGATTATTCACAGTTAATTGATCAATTAGCAGTGCTTTCAGATAGTCTATCTAAAATTGGCAATCAGCTTGAAAATAAACTAGATCAGTTTGATTATCAAGATGAATCGCTGGATGAAATCGAAGAACGTTTGAGCTTAATTGACCGCCTTGAAAGACGTTACGGGGAAACAGTACCAAAGATATTGGATTATTACCAAGTGATTTCAGAGGAATATGATGAAATGCAAGCGGTTGAAATGGCGGATTCAGGTCTTCAAGCTAAGGCCAAAGCATTGAAATTGCAATTAGTTCATCAGGGAGATACCTTAAACGCGGCTCGCCGTAAGATAGCTACTAATTTGGAGCGTGAAATTGAGCATCAATTCAAAGAATTATATTTGGAACAGGCCAAATTTAAAGTTGCTTTTTCAAAAGCTAAATATTCAGTAAATGGAAATGAGCGAGTTGAATTTTTTATTTCAATGAATCCTGGGGAAGGCTTTAAACCATTAACAAAAACAGCATCTGGTGGTGAATTATCACGAATTATGCTTGCGTTAAAGGCTATTTTTACGAATGAAACTCAGACGGCAATTGTTTTTGATGAGGTGGATACAGGTGTCTCAGGACGTGTTGCACAAGGAATTGCCAATAAAATCCATAAAATTTCAGAGCATTCACAGGTCCTTTGCATTTCACATTTACCGCAGGTTGCAGCCATTGCTGATTTTCAGTATTTTATTGAAAAATTGAGTGATGGTCAGACAACAGAGACACGTGTTAAGGTTTTAAGCTTTGAAGAACGGGTGAATGAAGTGGCGAGAATGCTAGCCGGTGAAACGGTGACAGATTTGACGATAGAGCATGCAAAAGAGTTATTGCGGACCAAACATGAATAAAAAAACATTATCACTTTGTTAGGTGATAATGTTTTTTTGTAAGATTAAAAAGTGCGTAGCCAAGTAAACCGCCGATTGTATTGAAAATTAAATCATCAACATCCACAATGCGATTAAGCTGCACAGTGACATCCAATATTGCTTGACCAAATTCAATTACGAAGCTAATAGTAAAAGCGAGTAGGAAGGCATTCTTCAAGTCACGATATTTTGGTAAAGCAACGGCGAACAGAAAAGTTAATGGGATTGTCATTAAAATATTAAAAAAGCTTTGTAGAAAAACTTTTGGACTAGTAAAACTGTAATAAACGGAATTTAACGGTATTATCTGATACCAAAGTCGCCCCGTATTTTTTATATTTGGATAATTAAAATTACCAAATTGTCCCGGATAGGTTTTAGCAGGAAGCCAACAAAGTAGTACTAATATCATAAGATAAAGCGCAATTAGTATTTTATGATGTTTATTAATCAACTTAAAAATCATTGTTTATAATCAACCTTTTTTATTAATATGGTAATAAAGAATACAAGTCATTACGCTTTGAATAAAGGTATAATCAAAGCTTGGAAAAATAAAGGCAAGTAAGGTTGTCAAAATAATTGGAGAAGTACTACAAACTAATACTGACTTATAAATTTGTCCAAAATGCTGCATCTGATGCTTGGCAAATAGACTTACTATTTTGATAATTAATGCAACCATCAATGTAATATAGAGCAGGGTGAGTAGTGCTGGTAATAGTGCTACTAGATAGGTTACTAAAAACAGCCATCCGGGCTTATGTAAGCGATCGACCGCTGATTTGATGGATTGATTATTAAATGCACCTAAATCCTGATAGTCAATTGTAAAATGACTTGGACGCTCTAAATCTTGAGAAATACTTCCAGAAGGTAAAATGATATGAAGCTCATTTTGACGAAAAATAATAGCCGTTGCTTGACCAGAAGCATCCGTTTCAACTTCGCTTAAATCTCTTTGATTGTCAGGGTCTAATGTTACAATAAAGTAATTAGTTTGAAAAATGCTTGGCTCAGCATCAGTTTGAAGCTGTCCATTTTTAACATCAAATTTGGGTAAACGATTACTAATAGTCTGGGCATCATTAATGAGATTATCAGAAAATGTCCAGAAATCAGTCGTAATTGTAATTGCGAGAGTAAACATCAGTAAGAAGAAATAGACAATCGTCATATTCCAGCTTAAAAAACGTGCTTTTTTTAATTTTGGTAAATCTGTAAATGAATATTTAAATAAATTTATTATATCAGCCATAAATCTGCCTCCATATCGCATTATATCATAGAAAAATTCGATAATAGTGATGAATTAAAATTAATAAGAGAGAAATAATTGATGTATAAAAATTAACGCATATTATTTGCTAAAGAAGCCCGTGGTTAGTATGATAATAATATAACAGTTGGAACTGTTGAAAATAAAAAAACGTGCAATTCAATGCATGCTACAGACAATAGGAGGAAATATAAATGAGCTATACTTTACCAGAATTACCTTATGCATATGATGCCTTGGAACCTTTCTTCGATGTAGAAACAATGCACTTGCATCATGATAAGCATCATCAAACTTATGTTACTAATTTAAATGCAGCAATTGAAAAGCATCCTGAATTGGGCGAAAAAACAGTTGAAGAATTAGTAGCAGATTTAGCAAATGTTCCTGCTGATATCAAAACTGCCGTTCAAAATAATGGTGGTGGACATGCAAACCATTCATTTTTCTGGGAAATTTTAGCACCAAATGCAGGTGGTGCGCCAACTGGTGAGATTGGCGATGCAATCGCTGAAGCTTTTGGTAGCTTTGAAACTTTCAAAGAAGAATTTAAAACAGCTGCTACTGGTCGTTTTGGATCAGGCTGGGCATGGTTAGTCGTAAGTGGTGGTGAATTGAAAGTAACTTCTACAGCCAATCAAGATTCTCCATTAACTGATGGTGATACACCTGTCTTAGGTTTGGATGTTTGGGAACACGCTTATTACTTAAAATATAAAAATGTTCGTCCAGATTACATTGCAGCATTCTTCGAATTAGTAAACTGGGATAAAGTAAACGAGCTTTATGCAGCAGCAAAATAATTATTTAAAACAATGATAGAAAAGGCTTGAGGTAGATACTTTGAGCTTTTTTTGTTTGGTCATTATTAACTTATTACTTAAGAATTGTGATATGATTAATTTAGTAATTGTGGGTAAAATAGATGGGAGGTTCATTATGAAAAAATGGGAAATATTAACGCGTGATCCTTGGCTAGAACCTTATCGTAATGCGATTGATGGACGCATGAATCGTTTTGAACACGCAAAGAAGCGCTTATTGCAACCCAATCAAACCTTGTCTGATTTTGCAAATGGTAAGCGCTTTTTTGGCTTTAATCAGGAAGGGGACCATTGGCTTTTTCGTGAGTGGGCACCTAATGCTGAAAAAGTAGCCTTAATTGGTGATTTTAATCAGTGGAATGACAATACTCATGTGTTAGAACGGCTTTCTGGCGGCCAATGGGTACTATCAGTAGCAGGTGAGTTACCCGAATTAAGTAAGGTCAAGCTTCGAATTTGGGCAAATGGGCAGGTATTTGATCGGATTCCTAGCTATATTGAATATGCAGTGCAAGCAAAAGATGTACCTAATTTTGATGGCGTGATTTGGCAGTCTCACTATAAATGGCAAAACCAAGCGCCCGATCGACCAGTGGATCCTTTAATCTATGAAACGCATATTGGTATCTCAAGTGAAGCTGGCAAGATAAATAGCTATCGTGAATTTGCACGTGATGTTTTACCACTTATTGTTGCGGATGGTTATAATACAATTCAGATTATGGCAATTATGGAGCACCCGCTTTATGCTTCATTTGGCTATCAGGTTTCTAACTTTTTTGCCCCATCATCTAGATTTGGGACACCAGACGATTTGAAAGCTTTAATCGATTCAGCGCATGGATTGGGATTAACAGTACTTTTAGATGTTGTTCATTCTCATGCCGTATCGAATATTGGTGAAGGCTTAAATCAATTTGATGGGTCCGATGATCAATATTTTCATGCAGGCAATTTAGGTAATCATCCAACTTGGGGAACGAAGCTATTTAACTACGGCAAAACGGAGGTAATCCATTTTCTATTATCGAACTTAAAATACTGGCTAGATGAATTCCATTTCGATGGCTTCCGTTTTGATGGTGTTACTAGCATGCTTTACCATCATCATGGCTTAGGCGTGGCATTTGATAATTATCAAAAATATTTTGATAGTGCTACAGATCTCGATGCAGTTACTTATTTGCAATTAGCGACGGCGTTAATTCATGAAGTCAATCCAGAAGCCATTATTATTTCTGAGGATATGTCTGCGATGCCTGGTATGGCATTACCTATTTCTGAGGGCGGTATTGGCTTTGATTATCGTTTAAGTATGGGAGTACCAGATTATTGGATTAAATTACTCAAAAATGTTCGAGACGAAGATTGGAATTTACATCAGTTATGGCATGAGCTAACTACTAGAAGACCTGGTGAAAAAAATATTGGCTATGTTGAAAGCCATGATCAGGCTTTGGTTGGAGATAAAACGATTATGTTTCGTTTGGCAGATGCAGAGATGTACACCCATATGAGTATTGATTCTCAGAGTTTAATTATTGATCGTGCGATTGCTTTACATAAATTGATTCGCTTAATTACATTCTCATTGGCGGGTGAAGGCTATCTTAATTTTATGGGTAATGAGTTCGGACATCCGGAATGGTTAGATTTTCCAAGAGAAGGCAATCATGATTCCTATCATTATGCTAGACGACAGTGGCACTTGGCAACTCAAAAGGATTTGAAGTATCAATTTTTACTTGCCTTTGATCAAGCAATGATTAAACTAGATCAAAATCATCATTTTTTAGCGGAATCAACGATAGAACGCTATATTCAAGAGACCGAAAAATTATTGGCTTATCAGAAAGGACATTTACTGTTTGTCTTTAATTTTCATCCAACGGCATCTGGACAGCTTAGCTTGATAATTTTGAAGCAGCCTAAATTCATCTTAGATAGTGACGATGGAAAATTTGGTGGTTTTGGTCCAAGAAATCATTTTGATTATTCTTCAGCTGATAAAACGGTTAACTTTTATTTGGAGCCTAGAACTGTAATGGTTGTCGAAGTATAATTATTCAAAATGGCTAGTGCAAAAATAAAGCTTTTTTGATATGATTGTAAAAGTGAATCTATCATTTTATTTAACAAGTAATAGCAAATAACTATAATTTTAAATAACGGAGGCTATCGTGACGAACGAACGTAACGAACATATTGAAGAACTGAATGACCAAATGCTTGCAAGACGTGAAAAGATGGAAACAATTCGTGAAAAGGGATTAGATCCTTTTGGCAAACGTTTTGATAGAGATTATACAGCTGAAGCACTTCATCAAAAATTTGATGAACAGACTAAGGAAGAATTACACGAGCTAGCTGAGACTGCTACTATTGCAGGTCGTATGATGACAAAGCGCGGTAAAGGAAAGGTTGGTTTTGCCCACATTCAAGACCGTACTGGTCAAATTCAAATCTACGTTAGAAAAGATGCGGTAGGTGAAGAGGCTTATGAAATTTATAAGCATGCAGATTTAGGCGATTTTTGGGGTGTGACTGGTGAAGTAATGCGAACAGATATGGGTGAACTTTCGATTAAAGCAACGAAGGTGACACTACTTTCTAAAGCGTTGCGACCACTACCCGATAAATATCATGGTTTGACAGATGTTGAAACTCGTTATCGCAAACGTTACTTAGATTTAATTGCCAATAAAGAAAGCTTTGATCGATTTGTTAAACGTTCACATATTATTTCTTCAATTCGTCAATATTTAGACGGTCTAGGCTATCTTGAAGTTGAAACGCCAGTTTTACATAATGAAGCAGGTGGTGCAGCGGCACGTCCATTTATCACACATCATAATGCACTGGATAAGGACTTATATCTACGAATTGCACTTGAATTACATCTAAAACGTTTAATTGTTGGTGGTATGGAAAAAGTTTATGAATTGTCACGTGTTTTTAGAAATGAAGGCGCTGATACAACGCATAATCCAGAATTTACAATGCTTGAGATTTATACTGCCTATACAGATTTTAAAGATGTAATGGACTTAACGGAAGGCATTATCCGAAATGCTGCTGAAAAAGCTCTTAATTCCACAACAGTTGAATATGAAGAATTAAAGATTGATTTAGGAAGTGAATTTAAACGGAAACACATGGTTGATTTGATAAAAGAAGCAACAGGTGTTGATTTTTGGCAGGCAATGACTGTTGAAGAAGCGCGTCAATATGCAGACAAAAATGATGTGCATTATGAGCCTCACTTCACAGTTGGTCATATTATTAACGAATTCTTTGAGAAATTTATCGAGGACACCTTAGTTCAACCGACCTTTGTTTACGGTCATCCAGTAGAAATTTCACCATTAGCGAAGAAAAATGCGGACGATCCAAGATTTACGGATCGATTTGAATTATTTATAACTGGTCGAGAGTTTGGTAATGCCTTTACAGAGCTTAATGATCCAATTGATCAGCGTGAGCGTTTCTTAGCACAGGATGCTGAACGTTCTGCTGGTAATGATGAAGCACATGGAATTGATGAGGATTTTGTTGAAGCATTAGAATATGGTATGCCTCCAACCGGTGGCTTAGGTATTGGGATTGATCGCTTGGTTATGTTATTAACAAATGCTCAGTCGATTAGAGATGTCTTGCTTTTCCCAGCGATGAAGTAACAGTGAAAAATTAACAATTAACAGTATTGGTGTGATTAAAGCTTTATATAAAATATTTTGGAGGAATAAATGTCTGAATTATTATTAGGTAGTATCGAAGCAGGTGGGACAAAATTTGTCTGTGCGGTAGGGAACGACTTGTTCCAAGTTGAAAAATCGGTTAGTTTTCCGACGACGACGCCTGAGGAAACTCTGCAAAGAGCGGTTGATTTTTTTAAGCAGTATCAAGTTGCTGCAATTGGAGTCGGTTCGTTTGGACCAATCGATATTATTCGTAATTCAAAAACTTATGGCTATGTTACGACTACACCTAAACCAAACTGGGCAAATGTTGATATGATTGGCATTTTAAAAAAATCATTGGACGTACCAATGTACTTTACGACTGATGTCAATTCCTCAGCCTATGGTGAGATGATTGCCTATGATAATTTAGGTATTAAGAATATCGTTTATTTCACAATTGGTACAGGAATTGGTGCAGGCGCTATTCAAAATGGTCAATTTATTGGTGGCATTTCACATGCTGAAATGGGACATCAATATGTTAAACGTCATGCTAATGATTTAAGCTTTGATGGCGTTTGTCCTTTCCATGGTGATTGTTTAGAAGGCTTGGCCGCGGGACCTAGCCTAGAAGCACGGACTGGTATTCGTGGTGAAAATATTCCATTAGATTCAGATGTCTGGGATATTCAAGCTTACTACATTGCGCAGGCTGCGATTTCAGCAACTCTAACATTATCACCTGAAAAAATTATTTTTGGTGGTGGTGTTATGGCTCAGGATCATATGATGCAACGAGTACGTAAGCACTTTAAAGAATTATTAAACGACTACGTTGTAACCCCACCATTGGAAGATTATTTACAAATTCCATCAATTGTAAATAATGGTTCGGCAACTCTCGGCAATTTTGCTTTGGCTTTACGAGAATTAAAGAGTATTTAAATATCTGTTGTTAAATATAAATGCCCTATTTCAAATTAATTTTTGAAATAGGGTATTTTCTATTTATTTACATTAATATCTGTTGTTTCTCTGAGAATCAGTTTTGTCGAGAAGGTCATTATGCCACATGGTGTTTCGGGTTTATTAATTTTCTCAATAATTCTTCTTGCTGCAACGATGCCTAAATATTCTTTTGGCGTGTCGATTGTAGAAAGTGTTGGTTGAATTTTTTCAGAAAGCGAAATATTATCGAAGCCTACAATATTGATATCCTTAGGAATTTGGTAATCAAGCGACTGCAAACCATAAATTAATTGAATAGCAGCCCAGTCGTTCCCACAAATAAATACATCAGGCATTTTTTTTATTTTGCTAAGTTGTTGTTTTAATATTTCAAAATTTTCAAATAAATTATTCGAATTATGAGTAATAGATGCGGTTTGATTGAGCTTGAGCTCATTTGTTTTCAAAAACTGTTTTACTGCTTGATATCTCTCTAAAAAACCTAATCCAGTATTTTCAGAATATAAATCACCAATAAAAGCAAAATCACGAAGTCCTGTCTCGAATAATTTTTGACAGATGCTAATAATGTTAATTTTATTTTCCATCATAACAATATCGCATTTACCAATTAAATTCGAATAATCCTTGGGTGCATCAACGGTAATAATTGGCTTATTAAGTTTTAAAAGTGAACGCCACACTGCTTGATAACAGATTTCGACAACAATTACTCCCTTGATGTCGGAGTTGTGAATAGTCGTGGGTAGATTGCCATGGATTAAATCATTGACTGTCATCAAACTCATTGTGATTTGATAGTTATTTTGATAAAGCACGTCCTCAATACCGCTGAGAACTGTTGTCCAAAATTCGGAATTTTTTGCGTGATTAGTTGTCAAAAATAGAATTGAACCATTAGAATTATTATTTTGTTTTTGGTTAATTTTGGAAATATCGAAATAGCCTAATTCGTTTGCTTTAGCGATTACCTTATTTTTTGTTTTTTTTGAAACTTCAGGGCTGTCTCGGAGTGCCTTAGAAACTGTATTTCTTGATAATTCCGTTTCCCTGGCAATATCTTGAATGGTGCATTTCATTTTACATCGCTCCTTTACCTCCAAATTATAAAGCATTAATTGACAAAAATAAAGCATTAGTGCACGAAATGCACAAAATATGTAATATATCAAAATCTCATTGACACAAAATTGTGCAGAAAGTATAACGAAAGCGTAAACAAAACGTGCAAATGCACAAAAGTGTGCAAAGGAGAAAGAATGGGAAATTTATTTTATCAACCAGAGCAAGCATGGGTAGGAGATTTAATTCCATATTACGACAATGGTAAGTACTATGCTTTTTATTTACATGATCCGAGAATTTTTGATGATAAATATGCTGAAGATACGACTTGGCACTTGGTGACGACTGATGATTTTATTAATGTTGAATACAAAGGAGAAGCAATTAAAAGAGGAGGTGTGAATGATTTTAACAAGAATATTTATACTGGATCAGTAATCAAAGATAATGAGGGGCTATACCATGCTTTTTATACAGCTTTTAATGAAGATAAAAAGTTAAATGGTGACATGGCAGTCCAGACAGTAATGAAGGCAGTTGGGTATGATTTAGAGCACTTAAAAACTGTTGAAGATTTTTTATTTGCCTCAGATGGTTTGATTTATGAGGAATTTGATTGGCGTGATCCTTTTGTTTTCTGGGTAGCTGAAGAATCCTGCTACTATATGATAATGGCTTCGCGTACAAAAGGTGCAGGTGAATTAAGAGGTGGCTGTATTTCTTTATCCAAATCAACTGATCTAATTCACTGGACTCATGAACAGCCGTTTTATGAGCCGCATATGTATATTACCATGGAATGTCCTGAAGTTTTTCAAATGGGAGAATATTGGTATTTGATTTTTTCTACCTTTTCAGATCAATTTACAACGCATTATCGTTATGCAAAAGATTTAAATGGTCCTTGGTTGATACCAGAAGATGATGTATTTGATACCAGAGCAAATTATGCGATTAAAACAGCTTCTGATGGTGACAAAAGATTTGCATTTGGTTGGGTAGCTAGCAAAAAAGGAGAAACTGATTTTGGTGCCTGGGATTGGGGGGGCACAATGATTTTTCATGAAATTATTCAAGAAAAAAATTCACCTATTTTAAGAGTTATTCCTGTACCAAAATTGAAGGATTATTATTCGAAGGTAATGTATCCAGAGCAATTTACACGTTTTAATAATCATTCTAAACAAATTAATGGGATTACGAGTGAAACCCTCGGTGCTTCATTAATTGAAAGTCCATATGAAGATTTTTCATTGCAGATAAAATTAACAATTAATGCCAGTTCAGAATTTGGAATTGCTTTGCATACTGATCCTGGCTTGGAGAAGGGGTATTTTTTGAGGATGTATCCTCATCAGGAAATGATGGCTTGGGATTTTTGGCCTAGAGGAGAAAAAGGTCCCTTCCAATGGCAAATCAAAGGAGATGTACCATATCAGGTTGAGACTGCAAGAGCTCTGCCAGATATTGAACAGTTAGAAATACTTGTTATTAAGGAAAAAGATATTTGTGTGGTTTACGTCAATGATCAGGTCGCGCTTTCTACGAGAATGTATAATCATAAAGGTGGATATTTAGGAGCATATGTTATACAAGGAGAGCTATTGATTGATGATCTTGTTTTGAAAACAAAAAAATAAGAAAGGAAAAAAGAATGAAAAAAAAGGGCATAATTATTTTAATGGGATTATTAATGATCTTTACCTTGGGGGCGTGTTCAAAAAGTAAAGAAAGTAGTGATGGAGTGACAAAAGTTAAGTGGATGACCTCACGTCCAGTTGATGGCGCAATTGATCAGACTATGCGTGAAATTGCGGATGAATATAGCGAGTCAAAAGGAGGTAAATGGGAAATAGAATTTGAAACAACTGCAGATAGACCTTCATATTTGCAAAAGCTGAAAACCTTAATAGCTGGCGGAAATATGCCAGATATTATTGATATTGATGCTGATTTATACGCGCGAGAATTAGTAGATTCCGGTAAACTAGTTGATGTTAAGGCGTTTTTAAAAGAAAATGATTTATATGATAAATTTTATCCAACTGCACTTAAATATCAAGAATTTACAAATGGTGATATGTATACTTTACCATTAGAATATCATGTAGAAATGATTTGGTATAATAAGAAACTATTTGCTGATAACAATATTGAAGTACCAACGACAATGGATGAATGGCTGGCAGCCTGTGATACACTAAAAAATAAAGGGATAACACCGATTTCAGTCGACGGAGTAGATCGTTGGCCTGTACAGCGTTACCTTGCCATGCCTGCTTTTAGAGAAACAGGCAATCAATTTATTATTGATTTAAGTGAGGGGAAAGCATCTATGTCTGATGAAGTTGGAACAGAAAGTGCGGAATTCTTAAAGGAAATTGGACAATATTTTAATGATGGATTTGCAGCAGCTGACTATGCTACTGCTCAATCAATGTTTTTAGATGGTAAATCGGCAATGTATTACATTGGCGATTGGGAAATTGCAGCAATGCAAGAAAAATATGATGCAGGGGAAATTGATTATTTTTATATGCCTACTACTGAGAATGGTGAAACGGAAGCAAATGAATTTTGTGTGAATTCTGGAATTGGGATGGCATTTAATGCAGATACGTTTGACGAAAAAACCAAGGATTTTGTATTATATGTCATTGAGAAATATGGTGAAAAATATGCTGAAAAAATGCAAATGTCACCAATTAAAACAGAATTACCTGAAGATGTTGAATTTTCCGATTTATATATGAGAATCCAGGATGATATGCAAAACACTGGGGAACAATTTATGAAGCCTTGGGATACTTACTTGGACGCCTCAACAAATACGGTGATGCAAGACAATATGCTTTTATTAGCATCAGGTGATTTATCAGTTAAAGATTTTACTAAGTTAATTGATGAATCAATTAAAGCAAATGTGAAATAAGTGTCATTATTTAGTAATCAAGAGGTATGTTGAAAATATCTCTTGATTATTTTAAAAAATATTGGGAGGCATAAAATGGGCGTTATCCGAGATAAAAAAGCATATCTTGTATTTTTATTACCAGGATTATTATTTTATCTATTTTCTGTATTTTATCCAATTGAAGAGTCAATCCGTCTGAGTTTTATGAGCTGGAATGGTATTGGTGAGAGAAAGTTTGTTGGTTTAGATAATTATATTTTCATGTTTAAAGATTCTGTATTTTTCAGCTCTTTTATTAATAATTTAATTTATTTATTAATTGCAGTTACAATCCAGCTATCAGTAGGACTATTATTTGCCATTTTGTTAACTTATTTAAAAAAACATGTCACATTGGTAAAAACACTGTATTATATTCCGTGTATTGTGACGACAGTAGCTGTTGCACAAATGTTTAGAAGTATCTATTCAACACAGCCTGAAGGTTTGTTGAATCAAATATTAAATTTTTTGGGTTTAAATGGGCTGGTCACCTCATGGTTAACTAATTTATCAACTGTTTTGACAGCGGTTTCGATTCCAGAAGGTTGGCGATTTATCGGTATGTATATGGTAATTTTCTATGCGGCCTTAATTTCTTTAGATCCAGAAGTTTATGAAGCGGCGAAGATTGATGGTGCGAGTGAGTTACAAATTTTATTTAAAATTAAATTACCGATGATCAAGGATATTTTGCTGTTGACTCTAACGATGTGTATAACTGGTGCCTTGAGAGGTTTCGATATTCCATTTCTCCTAACCAGTGGTGGACCTGGAAATGCGAGTGAACTACTTTCAACTTATATGTATAAACAGGCATTTTCAAATAATAACTATGGTTATGGCAGTGCACTCGCTGTTTTTATCATTATTGAAAGTATGATTGTTGTTGCCTTAATTAGACATTTATTTAAAGAAAAAGCAGGTCGGCAAGGATTGGGAAAAATGTTACTGAGAAAAATACATCGAGGTGCACAAAATGACTAAAAAAATGCTGAAAATTTGTTTTATTTTTTTGATTCTATTTTTTCTTTTGATTCAAATCTATCCAGTTATTTGGGTATTTATTGCTAGTCTAAAATCTTCTGTTGAACTTTCAATTAATGCTTTTTCCTTGCCAAAAGAGATTACTTTTGAAAATTTTGTTCAAGTCGTTAATGATGGAAAAATTTTGGGCTATATGTGGAATAGTTTGAAAATTACAGCTGTCTCTTTAGTTTTAATCGTTGGACTTAGTGGAACGGTTGGTTTCTCCATTTCAAAATTTCGAGCTAAATATAATCAAAAAATTTATTCTTTTTTTACTTTTGGAATCATGGTACCAGTTCAAATTACTTTAATTCCTTTGTTTATCTTTTATAGTAAAGTGGGAATTCTGAATACAAGCTTTGCTTTAGTATTACCACAGGTTGGATTCGCATTGCCTTTATCGGTAATGATGTTTGTTAATTTTTATCGTTTTATTCCCAATGAATTAATTGAAGCGGGAATTATGGATGGGGCCTCAACTTATCGTGTGTTTGGTCAGATTATGTTTCCGTTGGCGAGAAATACGATTATTACCATTATGTCGATGTATAGTATTCTGATTTGGAATGATTTTATTTTTGCCAACACTTTTATTAGTGAATCGGCAGCTAAGACTGTTACAATGGGCCTAAAAGATTATGTTGGGGCATTTGGTAATGTGAATTGGGGAGCAACGTATGCTGCGATTGCCATTTCAATTTTACCACCAATGATTATTTATTTCTCATTAAATAAATGGGTGACAGCTGGAATGACAGCAGGAGCTACAAAGGGATAAAAGGATGAATAATTTTAAAAGTGAAATAAAACGCGCCACAGAATTTATGTATCAACATCGAGAACAAGTTATTCAAAGTAAATACCATCAGATTTTTCATCTGTCTAGTCCGGTTGGTTGGATGAATGATTCAAATGGATTTATCTATTACGATGGGGCATATCATTTGTTTTTTCAATATCACCCTTTTCAGGCTGAATGGCATTCAATGTATTGGGGACATGCTAAAAGTAATGATTTGATAACTTGGGAATTCTTACCAGTTGCTTTAGCGCCTAGTGAAAACTATGATTTAGATTTAAATGGAGGCTGTTTTTCGGGAACGGCCTTATATTTAAATGATTTACTATATCTTTTTTATTCGGGTGTTGTTTCGGATGAGAATAACAATTTTATTCAAACGCAATGTTTGGCAACTAGTGATGATGGAGTAAATTTTCAAAAAAGTAAAAATAATCCGATAATAAAAAAACCTCCTCAAGGTGTCCGTGCTAAAAATTTTCGAGACCCCAAAGTATGGGCACATAATGGTACTTTCTATATGTTGGTTGGTATTTCAATTTATAATAAAGGGAATGCGGTACTCTATCAATCCAATGATTTATTGAATTGGGTTGAGCTTGGTCTAATCATTGATAACGATGAGAAGATGCTCGGTACGATGTGGGAATGTCCAGATTTTTTTGAAATTAATCAGCAGGACGTTTTGATTTTTTCACCACTTGGAATGGGTGATATAATCACTGTCTATTTTATTGGTAAAATGGATTATGAAACTGGAATTTTTCAAGTTTATGAACAGGGAATTGTGGATTATGGTCCAGATTTTTATGCACCACAAACATTATTAGACAATCATAATAGACGTATTATGATAGGGTGGCAAAATGGTTGGGACTGGATGCCAAAGTGGAATGGTTTTGGTCCCACTTCTGAAGACAGTTGGTCAGGCTCAATGAGCTTACCACGAGAGGTTAAATTATATAATAATAAGCTATTATTTTTTCCCATTAATTCATTGACGACTTACGTGAAAAAAGTTATTACTCAATATCATTTTAAGATAAATCAACAAATTAGATTAGCTTTCAAAGGAGTATCAGCTCGTTATCAGCTTGAGCTACCCTTAGATGTCAGTCACAATCAATATCGATTGGAAATTAGAAATGGAAATCAAATTACTGATATTTTTAAAATTGATTCTAAACAAATTAGTTATAGTAGTTTGAATAATCCTTTTGGTAAAAAAGATGTCTCTTTACCAATAAATAATAAAGAGATACATTTATTAATTATATCGGACACGATTTCTTTTGAGATATTTGAAATTAATTCTGGTCAAGTAATGTCCGTTAATCATTTTAATCCAAATTGTGATAATGATTTTTTTATTTGTTCGGAATCACCAAGACAGCTTGATGAAATTACTTTATTTGAATATTGAACAGGGGGGAGGATTGATATCCAGCCCTCCTTCTTCAATTTATAGAGAAATAAAATAGTCAATTTTTGTTTTTTGTTAATTATTTCCTAAGTTTTTCCTAAATTATGGTTAAATCTTTTAAAAATAATTAATATTGCCTGTTAATTAGAATGAAATTTGATAGAATGAATTGGAGTTAATATATTTTTTAATCTATTGAGTAGAATGGAGCAATTATTTAGTGGATATCATTAAAGCAATTATTTTGGGAATCATTGAAGGCGTTACTGAATGGTTACCAATCTCATCAACAGGGCATTTAATTTTAGCAGATGAATTTATCAAGATGAAGCAAAGCGCTGATTTTATGGAAATGTTCAACGTAGTGATTCAGCTTGGTGCCATTTTGGCAGTTGTTTGGCTATATTTTAATAAGCTTAATCCGTTTTCACCTACAAAAACATTGCAAGAAAAAACGGATACTTGGCAGCTTTGGTTTAAAGTAGTTGTTGCCTGTATTCCGGCAATGGTTATTGGACTACCTTTGGATGATTTTTTAGAAGCGCATTTTCATAAGTTTGTACCAGTCGCCATCATGTTGATTGTTTATGGGATTGCTTTTATAGTGATTGAGCGTTGGCAAAAAGATAAGAAGCCGAGATTATCAGATTTAAATGGTATGACCTATCGCGCGGCGTTGGTAATTGGCTTTTTCCAAGTGCTTTCATTAATTCCAGGAACTTCAAGGAGTGGTGCAACAATTTTAGGTGCTATTATCATTGGGTGTTCTCGCTTTGTTGCAACAGAGTTTTCGTTTTTCCTCGGTATTCCGGTGATGTTTGGTGCAAGTGGGTTGAAAATATTAAAATTTTTACTTAAAGGGAACATGTTTACTGGAATGCAATTTCTTGTTTTACTCGTTGGCTGTGCCACGGCTTTCATCGTTTCAGTTTTAGCGATTAAGTTTTTGATGAATTATTTAAAACGCAACGATTTCCAAGTTTTTGGCTGGTATCGCATTGTTTTAGGTGTTATACTAATCGCGTACGCACTGTTTAAATAAAAGTAGCAAATATGAGGATAGATTTGGAGGACTTGATGAATTACACAATTGCCAAAAAAGTAGTAAATGTGCTTTCAATGTTAGGAATTGCAGCATCATTTCTTTTAGTGTTTTATTTTTATCGTCTAGGTGTATTTAGTGATCAAACAGTTTTAGCCCATCTAGTTGATAATCGAGTCATTTTAGGTCCAATCATCTTCATTTTAATTCAAATTATTCAGGTTGTTATTCCAATTATTCCTGGCGGTGTTTCAACAGTTGCAGGAGTACTTATTTTCGGTCCGGTAAAAGGCTTTATTTACAATTACGTTGGTATTGTAATTGGCTCGATAATATTATTTTATTTAGGTAGAACCTTTGGTCGAGATTTTATTCAATTATTTGTTAGTGAGAAAACCTTTAATAAATATGTTGGTTGGCTAGATAAGGGCAAAAAATGGGATATTTTCTTTTTTGTAATGATGATTTCACCAATTGCTCCTGATGATGCCTTAGTTTTAATGGCAAGTTTAACTAAGATGAGCCAAAAATCATTTCTTTTCTCAATTTTTGTTGGTAAGCCACTCCCAATTTTCTTATATAGCTACGCACTTTTATATGGTGGTCAAATACTGCAATCTATTTTCTTTTAGAAAATGTATTTTAATAAGATAATTATGAATAAATAAACAAAAAATCGGGAATAATTATTGGATAGTATTGAAAACACTCTGAAATTATGTTATAATTTCAAAGATTAAAGGAGTGTTTGTATGGCTACGACATTATCAACGATTAAAGAAGCATTAAATGAAAAAATTGGGATGAATATTCAAGTGACTTCGCAAACTGGTCGAAAACGCCAATCTATCCGACGAGGTCGATTGACAGAAGTATATCCTTCACTTTTTGTGGTGGAACTAGATCAGGATGAAAATAAATTTGAACGTGTTTCATATAGTTATTCGGATGTTTTAACAAAATCAGTTGAGATTTTGTTTGACGATGAAGCAACAAATGATGATTTGATGATTCAAGAAGCTTAGGTTTAGGCCTGAGCTTTTTTTTTGCGAAATTTCAAATTTCTGAATTTTCCAGAGGGAATTTTGTATATAAATTAAGTACCATTTATATGGCTTAAATCTTTTCTGCTTTTACTATGAGTAAGAGGGATTTAATTAAAATGACTATGCTATAATTGAAATATTGTTAAGAAATATAAGCATAAAAAGGAGTTTTGATGAGTTACATTTTAGAAATTTTACCTGCATTGATTAAAGGCACAGTCATGACCTTAAAAATGTTTGGCATTACTTTACTTGGCTCAGTACCATTGGGATTATTAGTTGCCTTCGGCTTAAGAACTAAATTTAAACCACTGACCTATCTATTGAATATTTATGTTTGGATTATGCGTGGTACACCGCTATTATTACAATTAATTTTTATTTTTTATGGACTACCCCTTCTTCAAGGTGGTATTGTCTTTGAGCGTTTTGATGCAGCAGCATTTGCCTTTATTTTGAACTACGGTGCTTATTTTGCGGAAATTTTTAGAGGTGGCTTGCAGGCCATTCCCAAAGGACAATACGAAGCAGCAAAGGTTTTGAAATTTTCAAAATTCGAAACTGCTAGATATATTATTTTACCTCAGGTTTTTAAAATTGTCTTGCCAGCCGGTGCTAATGAGGTCATCAATTTAGTCAAGGATAGTTCATTGATTTATGTTTTAGGACTTGGTGATCTATTGCGAGCTGGTAAAATTGCGATGAGTCGCGATATTAGCTTAACACCAATGGTTTTGGTTGCAGCAATTTATTTACTGTTAATTGGTTGCTTAACGCTCGTTGCTAAACAGGTTGAAAAGCATTATGATGGCTGGAAATAGGAGGAAAGATGTTAGAACTCAAAAATATCAATAAATCATTTGGCGATAAGCAAATTTTTAAAGATTTAAATCTGGTGGTAAATGAGGGCGATATCTTAGCAATTGTTGGTCAATCAGGCGGCGGTAAAACAACCCTGCTCAGAATGCTAGCTGGCTTAGAAAAAATTGATTCTGGAGAGGTTTTTTTTAATCATCAAAAAGTTGAAAATGATGCTTTAACTGATGGTGAACAGATTATGGGTGTCGTGTTTCAAGATTTTCAGTTGTTTCCACATTTAACGGTTCTTGAAAATTTAACGATTTCACCCTTAAAGGTTTTGAAAAGAGAGAATCAAGATGTTATAAAAGAAGCCGAACAATTATTAAATCAATTAGGCATTTATGATAAATCAAATGTTTATCCTTATCAGCTATCGGGTGGTCAAAAGCAGCGTGTGGCTTTGGCGCGTGCGTTAATGATGCATCCAAAAATTATTGGTTATGATGAACCGACCTCTGCTTTGGATCCAGCATTGCGAAAAGAAGTTGAAAATCTGATTTTGTCAGGAAAAGAATCAGGAATTACGCAAATTGTGGTGACGCATGATATGGCGTTTGCAGAAAATATTAGTAATCACATTTTAGAAGTGACACCAGTAAAGTAGGTAAAATTTTATGAAAAAAGTGTTAGTTTTAATCATGGGTCTATTTTTGTTAGTCGGCTGTTCAGGTATTCACCAAAAAACAGACACAGATCAATGGTCGAGAATAGAAAAAAATAAAAAAGTAATTATTGGTTTGGATGATACCTTTGTACCAATGGGATTTCAAGAAAAAGACGGTAGTTTAGTTGGGTTTGATGTTGATTTAGCGCGTGCCGTATTTGAACCATTAGGTATTAGTGTTGATTTTCAGGCTATTGATTGGGATATGAAAGAACAAGAATTAAACAATCAAACAATTGATTTAATCTGGAATGGTTATACTCGAAATACCGAGCGAGAAGCACTTGTTCGCTTTTCGGATACTTATATGAAAAATGAGCAAATTTTGGTGACTCTAAAATCAAGTGGTATTGCATCTTTTCAAGCAATGCAGGATAAGATTGTTGGTATGCAAACGAATTCGGCAGGCTATGATGTTTTTAATGCTCAGCCCGATATTTTGAAGCAGTACGTTAAGGATGGCGATGATCCTGTATTATATGATGGTTTTAACGAGGCTATTATTGATTTAAAGGCGAAGCGAATTGATGGTCTGCTAATTGATCGTGTTTACGCTAACTACTACTTAGAGCAAGCAGGGGAATTTGATCAATATCATTTAATTAGTGGTGGCTTTGACAGTGAAGATTTTGCAGTTGGCGCTAGAAAGTCAGATAAAAAATTGGTTGCAGTCATTAATCAACAATTTAAAAAATTAGTTCAATCGGGAGAATTTGAAAAAATTTCGGTTAAATGGTTTGGTGAGAATGTAGCACCAGAAGATTTATTAAAATGAATAAATATTTTTAACAAATAAGGTATGGTTGTTATATAATCAATTTGGTAGGATTTCTTAAAAGAGTCTATAATTTTTTAAAGAGTTGTCAAATATCTTTAATAAAAGTTCAGGAGAATAGAGATGAAAAAACAAAAGGTTGCAGTTTTAGGAGCTGGCTCTTGGGGGACAGCTTTAGCGCAAACATTAGATGATAACGGTCATGAGGTCAGAATTTGGGGAAATTCCTCTGAACAGATTGATGAAATTAATCAAGAGCATACTAATAGACGTTATTTACCTGAATTGGTTTTAAATAATCGAATCCATGCTTTTCTCGATTTAGAAGCAGCGGTCCAGGATGCTGATGCAGTGCTCTTTGTTGTACCAACTAAGGTAATGCGATTAGTTGCTAAGCAGTTTGCTGAAGTTCAATTGACTACTAAACCAGTTATTATTCACGCTTCTAAAGGACTTGAACAAAATACACACGAACGAATTTCAACAATACTTGAAGAAGAAATCCCAACTGAAAAACGACAAGCAATTGTTGTTTTATCCGGTCCAAGTCACGCTGAAGAGGTTGCTGTAAGGGATATCACGACGATTACAGCAGCTAGTAGTGATGAGCAAGCTGCAGCATATGTACAAAATTTATTCACAAATAAATATTTTAGAATTTATACAAATCATGATGTTATTGGTGTTGAAACGGCAGGCGCATTGAAAAATATTATTGCAGTTGGTGCAGGGGCGCTTCATGGATTGGGCTATGGTGATAATGCTAAAGCGGCAATTATTACGCGAGGCTTAGCAGAAATTACACGTTTAGGCGTTGCAATGGGTGCAGAACCGTTAACCTATATCGGTCTTTCTGGTGTGGGGGACTTGATTGTTACTGGGACCTCCATTCATTCTCGTAACTGGCGAGCTGGTGATGCACTTGGTAGAGGCGAAAAACTGTCCGACATTGAAAAGAATATGGGAATGGTAATTGAAGGTGTTTCGACAGCTAAGGCAGCCTACGAATTATCACAGCAGTTAAAGGTTGATATGCCAATTACTGATGCGATTTATCAAGTACTTTACCATGGCAAGGATATTAAGGCAGCAATTACTGATGTCATGTTAAGAGACGCTAGACCTGAAAATGAGTATTATGAAAAATAATGATAAAAAAGAGGAGTTACTTATGGAAAAAGTGAAAAAAGCTGTCATTCCCGCAGCAGGTCTCGGTACGAGATTTTTACCAGCAACCAAGGCAATTGCGAAAGAAATGTTACCAATTGTTGATAAACCAACGATTCAGTTTATTGTTGAAGAAGCACTTGCTTCAGGGATTGAAGATATTTTAATCGTTACCGGGAAGGCTAAACGGCCGATTGAAGACCATTTTGATGCCAATTTTGAGTTGGAAGCGAATCTTAAGGAAAAAGGTAAAACAGATTTGCTAAAATTGGTTGAGGAAACAACAGATATTAATCTCCATTTTATTCGACAATCTCATCCAAATGGTTTAGGTCATGCAGTACTTCAGGCTAAGGCTTTTATTGGTAATGAACCATTTGTAGTAATGCTTGGTGATGATATCATGGTTGATGAAGTACCTTTGACGAAACAATTAATTGAAAAGTTTGAAGATACGCATGCATCAACGATTGCTGTTATGAAAGTGCCAAAGGAAGAAACAGATAAATATGGTGTAATCGATCCAAATGGACAGGCAATTGATGGCTTATATAATGTGAAAGGTTTTGTTGAAAAGCCAAAGGTTGAGGATGCACCAAGTGACTTGGCGATTATTGGTCGCTATCTCTTGACACCAGAAATTTTTGATGTTTTGGAAACTCAAGCACCAGGTGCTGGCGGTGAAATTCAATTGACTGACGCAATTGATCGACTCAATAAAACGCAGCGTGTATTTGCCCATGAGTTTAAGGGTAAGCGTTATGACGTCGGTAATAAATTAGGCTTTATGACTACCTCAATTGAGTATGGTTTAGAGCATCCTCAGATTAAGGATGAATTAAAACAATATATTATTGATTTAGGTAAAAAGCTAGATCATCAGACAAAGCTAGATGGGAAAGAAGAATTGTCGTAATCGTTTTCTTTGATAATAATCTTTAATAACGATATAATTGCATTATTAAAGATTGGAGGTTTGATTATGGCAAATTCAGATGAAGTAAAAGGTAAAATCAAAGAAACAGTCGGCAAGGTAACAGAGGACGATTCAAAAGAGTTAGAAGGTAAAGCGCAAGGTGCTTTCGGTAAGGCTAAAGAAAAAGTTGAGGATTTAGTGGATGATGTCGCTGGAAAAATCAACAAAGAAATCGATGAATTTAAAGATAAGAAAAAAGATAAATAATTAACTGACATAAAAAACAAAGCTTGTAGCTTTTATATTTGGATGTTTGACAGTCGCTTTCGGGCGACTGTCTTTTTGCCATTGTCACTTACTCCGAAAATTGTTTACAACTTGAGGCAGTTAGTGCCATAAAGTTTGTTTGAATGCTGCAGCTATAGAAATATTTCTCAGTTATATTTCATACCATGCGCATTGTCTGATATTTCTTAGAAAGATTGGGATTTATGCTACGCGTCTACATTTAAATTAATAAATTTGATGAATCATTCTTCGTTAGTTTGCTTATTTTGCTTTAAAAAAACGATTGCTACTGGTAATAATGAGATGAAGATAATAGCAAGCATAATAATTTCAAAATGGTTTCTGACAAAGGTGATATTACCGAAGAAGTATCCAGATAAAACGGTGACCAATATCCAACAAATACCACCGAAAATATTATAATAAGTAAAAGTTTGTGTATTCATCTTTCCGACACCTGCAGTGAAGGGTACAATTGTTCGGATAATAGGCATGAATTTACCTAAAAAAATCGCCATAGCACCATGCTTTTTGAAAAAAATTTCTGTTTCATCTATATGCTTTTGTTTGATTAATTTTTTAAATATTTTGCTTTGAGATAGCTTTTCACCAAAATGCTTACCGATTTGGTAATTAATGGTATTTGCGAGAATGGTTGTTATGGTCAATAATGGAATTAAAATTAGAACGGATAAGTGATTAGTTGTTAAAGCGGCCAAGGAGCCCGAGAAAAATAGCAATGAATCACCAGGTAGAAATGGAAAGATAACCAATCCCGTTTCAATAAAAATAACAAAAATGACCATAATATAAAATCCTGACAAATGAGTGTTTAATAAGGTTTCTAGAAAATTTTGCAGATTAAAGAATGCTAAGGTTGTTGACATGATAAGCTTTGCCTCACTTCTAAATAATTAATTGATGATTTAACCATTCTGAATCATAGCATAACCTATTGCGAAAGTGATTTAATCTTAATTTTTTTTAATAATGATTTAAAAATTTTCAGGTCATTTTTTGTAGAATGATTTTTATTTAAGTCCTGTTTAAGCTACACGCTATATGATTAATTCATCCCAAATAATTTTCTGTTCTCACCGAGCAGTCCCATATTTATTTTTAAATCGAGCGAGAAATTTTCGCTCGATTTAAATTTGTCCAATAAAATTGTAATGAATCTCTATCTTAACTTGACGCTTTTTACCTCTACCAATCGGCGTATGCACAATTATCCGATTAATCAAGGTATTTACAATTTCTGGCGTAAGTTCGGTCATATCAGTATATTTTCTAATCTGTCTTAAAAAGCGATCAATATTAATCGTTTGATCTGCCTGTTTAGAAACGATTTGTTGTAATTCTTGAATTTGTTGAGTCAGTTTGGTTTGTTCAGTTTCATATTCTTTCGAAAGTTTGCTAAAACGCGTATTTGTTAGTTCACCGCTGAGCTTATCCTCGTACAAACTTTGGATAATTTGGTCGATTTTCTCATACCGTTCTTCCGCTTGAAGCAAGCGGTTTTTATTTTGCAATTTTTCTTTATTACCAACAATATCGCAATTCTGACGTAATTGATTCACAAGCTTGTTTTCGTCCAAATCAACCGCGTGAATTAGAAACCGAAGCTCTTTTAAGACAATTTCCTCAAGTACGATTTTTCGAATGTAATGTCCGTGATTACAAGTTTCCTTGACAGCTCTATATTTGCCACATTTGTAATGATCCAAATTTCTATGATTCTTTTGTTGCGGACAAAATGTCATCTTATGCCCATTCTCACAAAAGACCAATCCCGCAAATAGATTTTCATGCCCCTTAACATCTTTGAATTGATGATACTGGAGAACACGCTTATGCTGGCGCATTTTCCTAACTGTCTCAAAAGTGTCTTTGTCGATAATTGGTTCGTGTGTATCTTGAAAGACTAGCCATTCATCACGAGGAATATTGACACTTCGAGCTTGCTTATGAGAAAGTTTTCTAGTACGCAAATTAACAGTAGCCCCAGTATATTCTTCACGATCAAGCGTATTGATAATCATTTCAGTTTTCCAAAGATAAGGATTGTTCGAAAAAGAAATGGCACTTTTCAAACCCAATTTCTTTTTGTGAAATGACGGCAGTAATATTTTATCACTAGCTAAACCACGGGCGATACTACTAGGCGTTTTGCCTGAAACAAACTCTCGGAAAATGCGCTGAATGATTTTTGCGGCTTCCTTATCAACTAACCATTCTTTGCGATTTTCTGGATTGTTTAAGTAACCATAGGGTGCTTGCCAACCAATTTTTTCGCCTGCTTTTGCCTTAGTATGTTTAGACATCTGAATTTTCTCACTACATTGTCGACTGTACCATTCGTTGAAGATATTCATAAGAGGCAACATATAAGCATCTTGGCTTGAGACCTTCAAGCTATCGACTTGTTCATTGATTGAGATAAATCGAACGTCATGTTGTGGAAAAACAGATTCTAAAAGCTGTCCGACACGCAAGTAATCTCGTCCAAGTCGGCTTAAGTCTTTCACAATGAAATTTTTAACTTTTCCAGCTTCAACCAGTTCTAACGCTTTTACCATAGCTGGGCGATTGAAGTTAGAGCCAGAGAAACCATCGTCTGCCATGAGTATTGGGTTGCTCAAATTTTCTTTTTCCGCAATCTTCGACAAAATTAACTTCTGATTAGCAATTGAATAACTTTCGCCTTCATTACCATCTTCCGCTGAAAGTCGACAATAAATGATCGTAATATCCTGTAATTTTGTCAAATCTACTTGTGTGTATTCTTTAATTGTCAAAGTGCTTTTATTCATATAAGTGTCCTCCTAATTGTTATTAATTTTAGATTTCACCTATAACCCACTGACAGTATAACTCTGTTTGGGGAAGAAGTGGAGTCTTGATTTTAGTTATTTTCCTTGTAAAATAAGTCGTTCAATGAGTTGCTTTAACGGTTTTTTACCAACAAATTTCTGCTTAATAATATAGGCGGTGCCGCCAATTTTAAACTGTTTGTCCATCACTAATTCCTCCAATCATGAAATTTTTAAAATCATCTAAAGTAATCACTTGAAATAGTTCCCAATAGTCTTGTAATTCTTTTTGGATTCTTTGCTCGATCGCTATCTTTCGCTTTTCGTTAGGTGTAATCCATAAAACAAGAGGGAAAACGCCAGTATCTTTTTGTTCAATATTTAAATTAAAATAGCGGATATATTGCTTAGATTTATTAATCACGCGAGCTAAACTTTCGGTGTTTTTATCCACCTCGATGAAGTAGCTATCAAGATAATCATCTAGCGAGATTTCAATATAACAATCTGGTTTTAGAATCATTCTTCCAGCATGGTTGTCTAACCAATCTCGCCAACAATCTGGTTCAAACTGAAACTTATCAATTGACTGAATTTGATGTTTGTTTTTTAGTTCCGTCAACTGAACAAAAATTTCAGAAATCGCTAAAGTATGTTCTAAGTGATGCCAAGTTGGCTCATAGCTATTTTGTCGAGTAATACTTAGATTCATTTGTTTTTGTCTTAAATGCTTCATGCCTTTAGTTGAGATTTTCCAAACAAATGAACCACTACCAGCTCTAACCCCACCGATTCGTCTATCTAAGTGTCCAATATATCCTTTTTCATTTAGCTTCTTAGTTGTTAAATTCGCTCTCCGTAATGAGGCTGAACTACTCAGACTGTCTGTAAAATACAATCGAGCGAGTTGCTTAGTTGTGGCGTATTTTGCCTTAAGTAGGAACTTGAGTATCTGTTCATCTTTGGTAGATAATTCAGTTGGTTTCATATAGGGGATCCTTTCTACACTAGGAGTTATCTCCGTATGTAAATATAGAGAAATACGGAGTAAGTCCTGTGCAATTTATGTTTAATAATGGCGGTCTAGCGCCGATAACTTGTATTTTCTTATGGTCGCGAACCGAATACCGAATCGAACGGTTAAATCAGCCTATTCATCTGTTATTTTCTTGCGTCTGCCAATATTTCTTGGTGAGATTTGGTCTGTTTGGTCGTTCGAATTAAGTTCACTATAACCAAATTGTTTGGCAATCTGTGCTTCAATTTCAGAAATTGCCTTGCCATACTTAACTGCATTTTGAGCTACTAAATTGGTATAATTTTTCGTTTTAGGTGGTGATGCCATTGTTTTACCGAGTAGCCAGTTGGTCGAATTGCCGCCATTATGAAGCTTGGTATAAATGTGGTATTGTGGCAGTGAGTAGAAATCTTCCGCCATGAGCTCTGGTGCTTGACGTGCCATATCTTGGGCATCGTTCATATCTAAGCCAAAACAGATTTTGTTTTTGCAGTTGGCATCAATCGCCATTTTAATCTCTTGGGTCAGCTGAAGGCGGTATTGGTGGGCAAGGGTTAAAGATACACCTAGCCCTCTGGCTTGAATAAGTGCATCAGATAAACTAGTCGGTAATCTTAAGTAATCTTGGAGTTCGTCAATAAACAAAGACACTCTGTGGCGCTTTTCAGGCGGAATACTCACCCTGTGGAGCGCTAAACTCCAGGTTAGGCTGACGATAATGGAACCTAGAAAACGAGCTGATTCAGCGCCTAGAACGCCCTTATTCAGTGATACTAAAATGACTTTACGTTTGAAGTATAAATCTGCCAAGCTAAATTTGTTATTGGCTTGTCCAAAGAGATATTTTAGACTTGGGTGGATAAAGATTTGTCTGAGTTTATTTAGAACTGGTGAGATGAGCTGTGTTTGTTCGCCTTGACTGAGACTATCGTAATAGTGCCAGAAACTTTCCACCCCAAATGGATCATGAACCTCTTTTAATTTATTCAAGCGAAAGTCCTTGTTGGTTAATAACTGAGGTAACATTAAAAGCGTGGCGTGCTTCGTTTTAGCCAGCGTTAAAATCGCATGGCTTAAAACATCTGAACTACGAATGCCCCAATTATCTGAAAACAAATCTTGGAATATTGCCATCAAGTGCTGGGTTAAAAGTTCGGGTGAAATACCAAAACGCAATAGGTCAAAGGGATTTAAGCCGATTGGTTGCTCAGTAGTTGGGTCAATAATCACTAAATCATCTTCACGAACTTTTGGGTAGCGTTCTAATATATCTCGAAGGAGGTCGCCCTTTGGGTCAATCACAAGTGTTGAATTACCAGCTTCAATATCTGCGAGCGCTAATCTTAACATGGCGGTACTTTTACCAGAACCTGTGCCACCAAGTAGCACTGTATGGAATAAACTATCCTGACTAGAAATTCCCAGTTTCTTATTTTCTAATGAATGATTTAAAGTTGTCGTTTCACCAAAAATCCGCTTATGGTTTTGTTTCAACCCTAGTGGTGGTAAAATGACCTTTGGATGAAGTTTCGCGAAACCATCTAATTCCTCATTGCCACTCGGGAATAATCCCAAGCAGGCAAGTTCAAGTGTCGACAATTTGAGTGGGAATTGGAAAGGTAAGCGAACTTCATCTATTTTTGTAGGTGAAATCGGTTTAAAGCGAATTTTAACTTCACTAGATTCTAAAATTTTGAAACAACCAATTAGCGACTTAAGATTGCCGAGATAATCTGAAGTCGAGCCAATCCGTAAACTACAGCTAAATTGTGGTAGTGATTGTTTATCCGTCAGCTGTTTTCTAGTTTCAATTGTAATTGGTGGTAGATTGCCCGAGATGGCTTGCCACCAATTCGTATGTGGATTCGGTAGATTCTTAGGCAAAGGACGAGGCGCAAAGCTTTTACCAATAATAATTTGAATAACCATTGTATCTTTGGTATTTCTAGCGAGTGTTGCTAAAGTCGTTCGCAGAAAATTATCGCCCTCTTTGACTTTTAGCGGTAATACTTGGCTCGTTAGTCCTAGTTCGTAAGCAGATTTAGTAGGATTTCGTTCAAATCTCGGATTTTGACTAAATTGAAATTTTTTATGACTCGTGAATAACTGAGTAATATTTCTTAAATCCTTTGTTTCTGCACCGATTAAATGAGTAATCTTATTATTCTGACTTCTAATTTCCCAAATAAAGCTTTTTTTGCCGGTCAATCCTGCAAGATGTGCTAAGGTATCTACAACCTCTTGAAATTCTAGTGGTCTAAGAAACGAAACCGCTTGCCACTCGATATTTTCTAATTGTCGCTTCATTGGCTTAACTCCAATCTCTCCAACGTTTCAGACGAAAGAGAATCGTTACGATAACGATTAAAACGATGAGGATAATTAGTACCCACCATACCTCTAGTAGTAGCTTGACGCCCCAGTTGATACCAACACAGGCGATAACAAACCAGAAAATGTATGAGCTGATTTTCTTGGTTGGCGGATCCTTTTCTTTGTCTAGTTTCATTCATCCTCACGCTCCGTTTCCGCAAAATCTTGAGCATTCACTTTGTAGACTGGCACAGGGAAGTCGTTTATCTTTACATCACTCGCCACCTCATTACCCCAAATATGCCAACCGTGTCTTGGTCGTCTAGCGAATAGCTCTAAGTAATTCCCCTCAGAACAGCGTTCAATAATGTCATAAACTTCTTCGGGTTTGTGGCTGTGGTCTTGAAGGGGCATAAAACCCCAGTTCATTTGGCCTTTGAACTGAATCGGTGCTTTACCACGTGTACCAAGTAGTAGATGTTCGGTACAATTTCTGAGATAAACACCTAACCCTAATCTCGGTTTTACCCACGTATAGATACTGCGAGGTTCAAAGCCCCAAGCACGTAAAACATCATAGCCAGCTTCCAAAGTGGCATTGGTTACCCAAAGCCAACAATGGGCATTTTCTTCCACTAAATCGGTAATCGGCATGGCTTTAATTCGATCTAGTGTCATTAAGTTATAATGTTTAATTGCCCCTCGAGATTTACCCTTTTGTTGGATATCCCAAGGCGGGTCTGCCAAGATTGTCTTATATTTGGTTGGCTTTTTAGTAATATTGATTGTTTTTTCTGTCATTGAATTTTATCCTTTCCTTTAACTGAACTAGAAAGACTTTAAGTTTGTTTTCTTACCTAAAATCTCTCCGATTTATATAGAAAACTGAGTAAAAAAGCAAACTTCGAAGCCTTAAAATTAAAAGCGATACGAATGATGTTAACGGTAGTCAAATAGGTTAAAAAGACATCACCTGTCCACTGTTGTAAAAATTACTGCTTTCTAATATTATTTTGAGAATGTACTTGAGATTGGTATTGTTTTTTTGCCTCATCCATTGATGCATGTATTAACCTTTGATAAGTTTGAAAAGCTTCCTGATGAAGTTGTTGTTCTTCAGATTGAATCTTTGTAATTTCTTGATTAAAAATGTCTTTAGAACTTATTTTTTTGGTCTTCTTAATACACCATAAATAATTAATTATCTCCAAGAATAAATAAAAGAATAGAAATAGGATGAATAATCTTATGAAAATCATGATTACCACCTCGCTAACTTATTACTTGCCCCAAGCACATAAGAATCGACAATGTGCTTATATCTAGCTTGTGAAACTGGATCAGGTGTTAGCTGACTTAAGTGCTGTTCTAGAGCACTCAATGTACCAGCATGTTCTAAAACAGAATTTGCGAGATAGGCACGACCATCCTCATGAATTTTAGTGAGCATTACATTCTTGATTGCTTCACTACCTTGTTTTTGAATCTGCCAACGTGAAGCCATCGGTAGATTGTTAATATTATCCGTGTTGAAAATACTTAATTCATTGTTATTCATTTTGTATTCCTCCTTAATTGTTAAGTAATTCACTCAAGTGATATAATTTAAACTAGCTAGTTTATGTATAGAGATTATCACGGTTATTGAGTAGTTTGTTGCTATAATCTTGCCAATATCTTGCCGATTGGAGGAAGGGCTTTTGTTTGATATTTCAAGCTATTTTAAAGTAATTCATAAAAATATAACGGGTTTAGATTGGAAACTGCCAAAAACACTTAGTGAGGGACTTTGTCTGGCCATCTATCCAGAGGTAAAAAGTATGGTGGGTGAAACTTTCTATAATAAATTCTTTAATGGTGATAATAAGGGTAGAACGCTATATAAAACCATCCAAGATGAAATCGTAGAAGTAACATTTCCTAAGTATATTCAACAGGTTATCCAGCGATTGATGAGTATGAACGATAGAGACAATAAATTTGATAGTCAAGCGGTCGCCAAAGAAGCGTTAGGCAAAATAAAAAATGCCACCAATTTATCTGGTGACATCCGTAATGGTTTAATTCAGTCATATCGGCTGAATTATAATAAGAATGTATATATCTTTTTAGCCGAAGTGTTTTATTACACTTTAGAAATACAAAATAATTCAAATGCGTATTATATAGAAATGGACCCGTTGTTAGAAATTAAAGCAGAAACTCAATCCTCACTTCCGTGGCATAGGCTAATAGATTCTGAAGCATTAGAGAATTGCAAGTTATCTCTTCGAACCCAAGAAGTGTTAAATCTCCTAGATGAATATGAAATTGAAATATTTACCAAGCTAGCAACATTAGTCATTACCGAAGAAGATGGGGAAGACTATCTTTACTATCCATCAACGGATGAAGAACTGAATTTATATGAAAAATATGGAATTGGCTTTAAAGAGTTTCGAAGAATGAAAGACTGTGGACTAATTGGGGTAACTGTGGAAAATAGATTTGATATAGAGTATCCATATCTATATGGCTTCCAAAATGACAATTTAGTTCTAGTTATTTCTACAAGTGAAGGGAATAACTACAAGATAGAATACAGGAGTTATTCGTTTACTGAAGTCGGTAAGCAATTATTGAATATGGCGCAGATTAGGACTGATGATAAATTTTTTATTATGCTTTTTAACATTTTTAAAAAAAATTTTTGTTCTTTTCAATTAAATATAATGCTAGAAACTTTGAAATAAATAATATCGAAATATCGTATATATTCATGGATATATCAATTGTAGTTTTTTATATTTGTAAACTATATTATCAACATTATCAACAAATCATAATAAAAACTTGTATAGTCAGTCATTATTTATTATTATTGTAGTAACAACATTCTTTAATTAAGCCTTATTCAATATATTTTTCTTTAATATTAATTTTTATTAAAATATCTGAAATATTAACACTAGTACATAGGTAGGAGTTGAATAATATGGGCACAGATTTGTTTATTGGCTTAGTATATACAATGGGTACAAATAAAGATATCGTAAAAGATAAAATTATATCTCTTCTTGAAAAAGACTATGGATATGAGGTAATACATGTAAAATATTCTGATTTTATTGAAAAAATTAGTTTTGACCAAAAAATAAAGGATAAAAATCTACGTCAATTTTATTTAGAAAATATATTAAATAAAAATAATTCTACAAATACTGATGATTTTAGTAATTTTGAAAAAATAAATTTCTACATGAATTTAGGCAACGTCCTTAGAGAAAAAATCTCTGCCTCATATTGTTCAATGAAAGCCATTAACTATATTAATGAAAAAAGATTAGAAGATAAAAAATATGCATTTATATTAGACTCTTTTAAGCATCCTGAAGAAATTAAAGCAATATCAAATCTTTATCGAGATGCCTTTTATATTTTTTCAGTATATTCTTCCGAAGAAGACGCTATCACTTTTCTTAACATCAAAAAGGATATGTCTGAAGAAGAAGCACAGAAATTAATTAATAGAGATAAGGGAAAAGGAGAAAATCCATCTTTTGGTCAACAAATGAAAGAAGCTTTTCAATTAGGTGATTTTTTTATTGATAATGATGAAGCTGATCATGCATATGCTGAGATAGAAAGAATAATTGATTTAATGCATGGCCATCCTTATCATACGCCTACTAAAGAAGAGTACCTTATGTTTAATGCTTATATAGCAGGAAGTAAATCGGCAGATCTTTCAAGACAAGTTGGAGCGTTGATAGGAAATAATGATGGAGATGTTTTGGCGACAGGGGCAAATGATTGTGTAAAAGCTGATGGTGGACAATATTGGACTCATTATAATAAAAAAAATAAAGTTTACGATGATAATTTTGATGGCCGAGATTATAAATTAGGAATAGATTCTAACAAATCTGAAATAAATAAAATAAAAGAAGAGATAAGTCGTCTCTTTTTTTCGAAAATTAAGAATATTAATATTGAAATATCCGATAAAGAGATCAGTAGAATTAGTAAAGAATTCACGAAAGATATGAAGAATACTCAATTAAATAATCTGACTGAATATGGAAGAGTTGTTCACGCAGAAATGAATGCCCTTCTTGCTTGTTCTCGAAACGGTATTTCTGTTAAAGGAAATATATTATATTGTACAACGTTTCCTTGTCATAATTGTGCTAAGCATATAGTTGGATCTGGAATTAAAAAAGTTATATATATTGAACCATATCCTAAAAGTAAGACGTTAGAATTTTACAAGGATAGTATTACGAAGGATGAAGGTAAATTAGATGAACATAAGGTACTTTTCACGCAATTTATGGGAATTGGACCAAATAAATATCTCGAATTGTTCTCTATGAACTATAAAGGAGATAAAAAAATTAGGAAAAATAAAAAAACTGGTGAAATTATAAAATTTAAACGAAGCGAAGCGAAGCTAAGAAACAATATGAGCAGGCTAATCTATATAGAGCAAGAAGATTATTTGATCAAATTTGTTTATCCTGAAGAAACTAAAAAAGTGAACTCTATTGATTTTTTAAATTTAATCGAGGAAGACAAATTTAAATAAATTAAATTAATGTGATATAATTTATATATTGCACATTTAAATATATATTGAGTGGGAGATGTTTTATATGACAAAGAGAGAAGATAGTAGGAATTTAGTATTTGTTCAAAAGAGTGGAACAGTAAAAAATATGCCTAAAACTTTAAAGTTGAATCGTGGTAACATTAAAGAGCCTTCGCTAAAAGAAAAATATGGGGAATCCCTATGGTTTAAAGAATGGGAAAAAGAGATATTAGAACAATTGTCTATTAAGGCCTAAACAATATGATAAGTTGCATGAACATTTATCGCGTCTAATTTATAGACGCGATTTTTTGTAGGAATAATATTACTTTCAAAAATTTATCAATATATCATACTTAATAATTACATTCTTTTTTATAACTATAATAAGTTAGTTATACAACTGTACTAATTATCTCTCTCATTAACACGTTGTCTAATTTCAAGTTCTCTGTAAACTGCTTCTATTCTTGTTACAAGTGGATTGTAATAGCTTAAAAACTCTGTCCGAAGATGTTTTAATTCGCCAAATCTTGCAGGTAGAGGGAAAGCCTTGCTTATTTCTTCAGACTTTTGGACAATTAGCTCTAATGAAGTGAAGTCTTCTGAACGGATAACCACCTCTAATTCCACAGATAATTCATCAATCTCATTAATTAATGAATATACTTTTTGAGCTGTTCGGTGACGCAGATAAAATGCACCACCAAAAATCGCAACTATAATTACAATATATTCCACTTATTC
The DNA here is from genome assembly GCA_022484805.1 of Streptococcaceae bacterium. Taxonomy (GTDB): domain Bacteria; phylum Bacillota; class Bacilli; order Lactobacillales; family Streptococcaceae; genus MMGLQ5-1. Next base: position 126,051 of record JAKVKP010000002.1, on the reverse strand, counting down.
ATCCTCCTCGTTGTTTAAGTATTTTTCTTCTAAATTAGAGGTATATTCTTTATAATAAGAGTGCGCTTTTTCAAATTCAGATCTTTCTATATATGAAATTACTTTAATAACGAGTTCATTATACATATTTTGAATGATCTTTTTTCTACTGCTTAATTTATCAATGGATTCTAGTATTCTAGGTGCGACTTTATAGTAATATAAAATATCTTCTTGGTGGTACTTTGTCATATAATCGTCTCTAAAGTTTCTAAGTATAGTTAATTCATAACAGTTATCGTCAAAGTTTGGATTTTTCTCAACCATGCACGCTGTAGTTAAATAACAACCACCGCCACCAGTATCAGCTGTACCCATATTTGCATATTTGTCTTCGTCATATTTATCTCTAGTCCAAACATTAGAAAATGACTGGTAGTTATAATGCTTTGCCGTTGCTAAGGCATTTGTAGCCTCTCTACCATCTGCACTGGAAATCTTTACCCATTTCATTAGTTCGCTATATTCAGATTGGTTTAAGCGTAAATCTGGGTTTTTAGCTTTTCGTATCGCTTCTTTTAATAAATAATCCATAAATAGAAACCTCCAAATTATGAGTTATATAAAACTATAAAGACTAGCCTTACTTAAAATAGCAAGGCTAGTTTAACTGTATATAATAAATTTTCTAAGCTTTTCTGCGTTTTCTAAACCAAGTAACTAATGCAAGTAAGATAACTCCAAAACCGCTAAATCCTAAGGCAAGGGAAGAGTGTTCGCCTGTTTTTGGTAGCTCATCGGCAGTTTTGCTATTTTCTTTATTTTGTTTACTAGAATTAGTGTCTTTACTTGAATTCGTTTCATTTGTAGTATCTTTTTTATTTTCATTTTTTGATGCAGTAGCTTCATTGTTATTGTCACCAGAATCCTTATCACTTACCCCATCAGATGGATCTGTTGGAGCTGGAGTTGGGTCAACCGGCTTAGTGTTTCCACCATTACCATTACCGTTATCGTTACCTCCAGTTGAAGTTTCAGAAACTTTTACTGATACATATTTAATAGTTACAACATCGCTACCTTCCGGCTTAAAGCTAAGATAGATAACATAATCTCCTGCTTTGCTTGGAGTCCAAGTGGTGCCGTTGATAGTTTCTAATGTAGGTGAAGTGAGTACAGGCTGATCTCCCCCCTTAACTAACAAATTGCTTTCAATACCGTAGTACGAAAACCCATTTTGTGCCGTACCATCGTCAAGAGTAACCGTATACGTAAAGTTTACCGTTTCTCCCACTTTTACATCTTTCGGTGTAACAGTAAATACATCACTTACTACTTGTGGTGGAACAATCGGAACTAGCTCTAATGCAGCAATTGCAGCGTTGATAGAGCTAACAGAAGAGTCAACTTTCGCTTGAAGATTAACAATTGTTTCACCTTCAGAAATAGATTCATCAGCAGGTTTATTAATGATTTCATTCAAGAAATCAACATCATTACTGACTGCGCTCAAAGCTACCCACGATTCAATCGTGTAAGACGGCTGGTTAAGAGAATAGTATTCATTAATGACTGCCGTAGCGTTCGCTAATTGCAACTGACCATATGTTTCTGATGGGTCAACAGGGGTAATTTCCATTAGAGCATTAATAGCATTAACTAAGTTATTACTAAATTCATCTATGTCTGCTTGTGTGTAAGTATAGGGTACTGTTTCACCATTGGTTACGTAACCCTCTACAAATGTAGCATTGATCAATGCTTGATTAAATACTGCCCATGATTCAGTCGTATAGTCAGTTTCGACTAGATTTTCTGAACTCTGAATAGCTGCTCTTAGTGCATCTAAGTTTAGGGTATCTGTTGCCGGTTTCAAAACTAATTTCGCTAATGCAGTTTCAACTAAAGACGCCTGACCATTCCCTACTCCGATATAATTATCAAAATAATCTGGGTTAAGGGTATCTACAGATGTTAATAGTTTTAGTTGGCTGATATAATAATCAGTTTTTAGGGGAGCATCACCATTAATATTATGGAATGCAGCAAATGACTCTTCAGTATAGAGAGATTCGTTTGCATATGCTTCCTCACCAGCCGCAATAGCTGCCTTGAATCTAGTAGGGTCAATCCCTAGTTGTTCAAGAGTTTCGGCGTTTACTGTAGTCGTGAAGTTAGGCACGACCGTTGAAATAGTCCCAAGTCCTAATGTTGCTAAAGAAAGACCAACTACCAATTTTTTACGTTTTAAATTTTTTACTCTTTTTCGTAACTTTGTTCTTGTATCCACTTAGTCATTTCATCTCCTTTTTGTATTATTGTTTTTAGAACCACCCCTAATAACATCTTTCTCTTACCCCCTTAGCTGAACTTTTTTTGACGAACGCCTTAACAAGTTCAACAAAAAAGCTGACTTAACAAGGATATACCCTGTTAAATCAGCTATCGTATAATATTTAATTAGTTGTATAAGTGCGAAAATGTAAACTTGTTATAACGTTCGGTAAAAAATGAAGTGGCTTTAATGGAATATTACCATAACTCCATAAATATTTAAAGTAATTTCTGAGGATATCTTCGAGATAAACCGTGTTGCCTCGCTACTTTATAGATACTGCTCTCAGAAAGTTTAAGTCGTTTTGCAATAGTCTTAATTGGTAAACTATTCATTTGGTATAGTCTTATTATTTCTTGTTTCTTATCTATTGGTATTGGTTGTTTACCAAGTACGACACCATTCTTTCTAGCTTGTTCTAAACCTTCACGAGTTCGCTGTCTCAAGTTATTAAGTTCAAACTCGGCAAATATACCAAGTAGCTGGTACATCAAAATCCCTGTAGGTGTTGCTGTATCTATATTTTCTTTAATACTAACAAACTCAATCCCATACTCTTTTAAGTCCTCAACTAGTTTTAGCAGGGTAGAGGTCTTACGACTTAACCTATCCATTTTGTAGACACAGAAGGAAACTTGCTTTCCACTACTAGCTAAATCTTTAGCGAGATTTATTGCTTTGTCTAATTCTACTCTATTGTCATTACTGCCAGATTGCTTTTCTGAAAAGATGATTGAGCAATCCGCCAATGCCTCTGTTTGGACTTCAAGACCAAGTTTCTGACGATCGTCTAAACTACTTACGCGAGCGTAGCCAACCTTAATGCTATCTAATCTCTCCAATTTCTTAAACTTACTATTCATACTACTTTGTTCCATTTGAATGCCTCCATATATTTATTAAATTTTGTCACTTATATATGGTATGACGAATGGAGATAATTACCAAAAGAAGGTAATCTTGCCATTGATATAGCACATTCATTAGGTAACAGCACTTAAGGAAGAAGGAAATATGATATAATTAGGAAGAATATAAATGTGGATGTGATGCAGGAATGACAGAGTATAATTTTAAAAAACTAACTCCAGATAATAATTTAAAAAATTTGACAATTTATCAAGAGGCTATTGATTATGCTTTAAATGATAAAGAAATTAAAAATATAGCTATTACGGGTATCTATGGTTCGGGCAAGAGTAGTATAATCGAAACCTATAAGATGAAAACCAAACAAAAACGCAAATTTATTCACATTTCATTAGCTCATTTTCAAGATACAGAGAATGAGAACAATTCAACGGCAGGATCAAAAAACCTTACTAGAAACAAAATTCTAGAAGGGAAAATTTTGAACCAATTATTACATCAAATAAAATCAACTAATATACCTCAAACTATTTTTAAGGTAAAAAATGATATTAGTAAGAAAAAAATAGTATTATGGAGCTTAATTTTTTCAATCATGCTCTTGTTAATTACATACTTGATTATGTTTGACTCATGGGTTAAATTTGCTTCAGAAATAAATCAAAATTTTACACCTTTAAAGTGGGTACTGAATTTGTCTATGCTGCCGTTGTCGAGGCTCTTTGTGTCCATTATAGTATTCGCATTCTTTACCTGGTTAATGTATCTTATTTTGTATGCTCAAGTATCTAGAAAAATTCTAAAGACAATTTCAATTAAATCTAAAAATATTGAAAGTAACATAGAAGTCTTTAGTGAGTCAAAAGATTCATATTTTGATAAGTACTTAGATGATGTTATTTATCTTTTTGACCATTCAAAAGCTGATGTAGTAGTATTTGAGGATATCGATAGATTTGATAGTAATATTATCTTTTCAAAATTAAAGGAAATAAACACATTAGTTAATAATCGTAAAAAATCTAGACAAAACTCCTTCTTCCAAATCATTTTTTCCTTTTTAAGCAAAATAAAATATATAAACTCACTAACGGTTATTAAGCGCGCATCGTCTTTTAAAAAATTAAGTTTTCTCTATTTATTAAAAGATGATATGTTTATTTCTAAAGATAGGACTAAGTTTTTTGATTTTATTATTCCTGTGCTACCGGTAATTAACTCTTCAAATTCGTATGAAAAGTTAAAAGAAATACTGGAAGAAGACAAAATTTTTGACAAGTTCGATAAAAGTTTTTTGCAGGACTTATCTTTATATATTGATGATATGAGACTATTAAAAAATATTTGCAATGAGTTTATTATATACAAAGGAAGGTTGAAAGAGTCTGAATTTTTAAACTATAATAATCTTCTTGCTATAATTGTATATAAAAATATATTTCCAAATGATTTTGCTAATTTACAGCTGAACAAAGGTTTAGTGTATCAAGTTTTTTCTGAAAAGAAAGAGTATATCGACAGAGAAAAGAAATCATTAGATGATCAAATTGCAGATCTTAGAAGGCGTATTGAGAACGCCAATCAAGAAGAACTAAAATCAGAAAAAGAATTATATACACTTTTTTTCAATATGCCTGATAATTACTATAACGTCATTGTTGACGGGAAAAAAGTAGAGAATTTTAAAAACAGATCAGAATTTGTTTATGCTCTAAAAAATGGGAGTGTTACAGTAAGCAAACATAGTTATGGCGGGCAATATAATGTTTCTTTTGAGGAAATTTTTACTGATATTGAGAGAAATCAAGATTTTATTGACCGAAGAAAAATAATATTGGATAAAGAAAAACTTGAAAAATTAACTACCGAAATTAATTTATTAGAAAATGAAAAAAGGATTTTGTCAGCAAAAAAGATATTTAATTTCATTCTCAGACAAGATATTGAAAAAATTCAAAAAGAACACTTTTCTAAAAAAATTGAATCGTTCGATGATATTAAAAAAAGTGACTATTTTGATCTTTTAGTTTTCATATTAGTGAATGGATATATGGATGAAGGATATGAAGACTATCTCACTTATTTTTATCCAAATAGTTTAAAATTGAATGATAAAAAATTTCTGAGAAGTATTACGGATGAGCGAAAATTAGAGTGGGATTTTAAACTAAGCAATATTTCAGAAGTGTATGACAGATTAAGCTCGGAGGCGTTTTTAAAGATAGAGTCATTGAATTATGATCTATTTGAATATATTTTAAACGATTCTAATTTAATTGGTAGATCGGATAGATTAGATAAAATATTCGGCATGATTCTTCGTGAAGATAAGATAGATTTTTTAGTAAAAATGTTTATTAGTAAAGATAGTAATTTGGTAAAAAAAGTCATAGTGGAATGGAAAAATCATGCTCCTGAATTATTTTTAAGTTTAATTAGAAATAACACATTTACGAATAATGAAAAAAGTAGAGTATTAGTTGAATTTATTGAAAATTTTAATCAAGAAGATTTATTTAAAATAGATTCTTCGAAAAAAGAAATAATCGAGTTTATAAAAAGTCAGCCTGAATTCTTGAATGAAATAAGTCAGCCTTCGGAAGATTTTCTTGATAAATTACGGAAGTTCAATATTAAATTTAAAACAGTGGTATTTTCTAAAATAAATATTTCTCTTTCAAGATATATTTACAAAAATTCTCTTTATGATATTAATATGAATAATGTTTCTGAGGTTCTAAATTTCTTTCATAACAAAAATAGCATAAAGGACGTTGAGCATAAAAATTATACTATAATTAAAATGTTAGAAAATGAACCTATCGTTGAATATATAGATACAAATATAGAAAAATATCTTGAAGAGTATTTAAGTCTGTCTAAAGAGAAGACTGAGGACGATATAAATTATATATATGACTTATTAAATAACGAAAAATTATCTATTGAGATTCGAAAACGATATATTGATACCGTTTCAGTGAATGATTTGCTCTTGAGTAACATTCATAAAAAGGATTTATGGGATTATGTGTTAAAGCATAATATAATCCGTCCAAATGAATCTAATATTATTGATTACTTTATTTTTAATGAATCTACATGGAATAAAAATCTTATTGAATTTACTAATAAAAATAAATCCGAACTAGTTTTTAAAATTTCGAATACTGGAGAAAAGTATGAAGATGACTTGCGAAGTTCTTTCTTTGTCTCTACTCTTAAGGAATTTTCTTTAGAAAACATTGCGTATAAAAAGATATTGGTAGGAATGAATCGACGGTATAATGATGGTTTTCCTGTGGAGGGAATTCCAAAAGAAAAAGTAGATATTTTAATAGATACAGATAGAATAAAACTTACTAAAAATTCTTTGCTTAATTTTCGTTCACAATACCCTGATAGTGTAATTTACTTTATTTCTAAAAATATTGATCTTTATGTTCAAATTGCTGATGGTGATGATATATATAATGTCGAAGAATTAAACAATGTATTAGATTATAATTTGGACCAACCGTTCTCTATACAAAAGAAAATTGTTAATCTAATTGCGGAATCAATATCAATTTCTGGCAAGGGTTATAGAACTAATCTTATGAACTATATCTTACAGACAAAATTTCATCAAAATGATTTAGGTACTCTTTGTGTGGACTACGAACAATATTCGCTAAGTACTAAAAGTCTCGTTTATGACATAGCAACTCAGAATATTAATATTATCCTTGAGGAAAAGATTAGTATAAATAAAAATTTGCTGAATGATATATTGAAAAATGTAGATATCCCGTTAAATAAAAGACGTTTATTATTTAGTAGGGCAATTCAAGTATTTTCAAAAAGTGAGTTAAGAGATAAATTTAATCAGCTGAATCTTACTGGCTATTTAGGTTTAATAAATGGTAAAGGTCGGACTTCTTTTGAGATGAATGAGACAAATAGGAATTTATTATCATATCTTTCAAAGAAAAAACTTATAAGTAGCTTTAATGAGGTTAATGGCACATATCGAGCAAATGCAAATAAAAGGATTAATCAAATTTAATAATTCAGGATATTGTATTATTCAATATAAAAAGGTAGCTTAATTGCTATCTTTTTAGGGTTATAGGTTTTCTTTTTTCTGACCGACTCCACACTTAAAATAACATATATTAAAATCAAGGTAACGAGTAATTTCTGTTACCTTGGTTTTATTTTTTGGGTCATTTATTGTATATCTTATGAATATCCGTTAGTTAATAGGAATATAAATATCAGTTAAACTATTGGCCTTCATGTTTTTAGGTGGTTCAGTAATGTACATTTCAAAGGGAACTGCATCTCGTGGTTTAGCCTTATCTTTAAAAAGCCACTCTTGATACATATATTGCCAAGCTTCACTGTATTGTTTTGCAGATAGTTCGAAATGACCAACACCGAATTTACCAGAAATGCTAGATTCACAGATATTACCACTTTCTATAATTTTAGCATCATTTGCAATAGTCATTGCGACACTTGTACGAAGATTTTTGTCATCAGTAATGAACCGATTGTCATCATAAATAGTCAAAACTTTCGTTACATCAGGGACGATTAAATCATTTTCTGTCGCAAATTCAAATAATTCTTTAAATATCTTTCTGCTTTGTTTTCGAAACTCAGTATAACTACCCCTAAAGCGAATATAGATAATTCTTTGATTGTCGATATTTTCTGTGGTGATATTAATTGGTTTAATCATATTGTCCTCCTAATTATATTTATGGGATATTTACATTATTAATTATTCCATAAATCTAATTATCGTTCTTGACATTTCTTGCTATTTTTCTATATTTTAACGGGCTAATTCCGAAATGTTTTTTGAACGATCTACTAAAAGAACTGGGATCATTATATCCGTATTCCAGTGCGATATCAATTATTGAGATTTTAGAACTAACCTTTAAAAAAATTGCTGCTCTTTCTAATTTAAATCTAGTGACAAAACCGTTTACTGTATCGGTAGAATATTTTGTAAATATTCTATGAAAATGAAATTCAGATAAGTTTGCATTATTAGCTAAATCACTTAATGATATTGGCTCTTTAAGATGTTGTTCGATATAATCTTCGGTTTTATTGATTAATCTAAAATAAGTTTGTTTAGACTGCGAGTTTTTATTGTCGTTTATGGCCATTTAATAATTGCTCCTTTTTGTTATTTATATTTTATCACGCATATTATAGAACTGTATTAAAATGAGATAATAAGTCTATGCTACAATTAAGAGAGAAGTAATCTTCGGATTAAGGTATATGTGAAGGATAAAAAGAGTATTAATTATGAACGATATTAGAAAAAACATTATAGAAAATATTTGTTATACCGATTTAGTCTATGGAAGAATCAATAAAAAACTATCCACAAAAATGACAAGACAAGAAATAGAACAATTGGTAATGGATATAATTTCAGATAAAACTAGTATCATTAAGAAAAACGGAAAGAATTATTACATTAATAACTATAATCTTAATATAAGTATTACTATAAATTCTAGCACTTTTCGGGTTATTACTATGAGTGGAATTTAATTAATGAATATTAAATAACGATATAATAAATTTAGTATAATAAATACTATCAATGGTTCTGAAGGGAGAAGTAGTAATGAAGTATGACAATAAAAGGGAGCTTAAACAGGTTTTTGGGACAAAACAAAAGCCAGTTGATTTTATTTTACCAGAAATGAACTATTTAACAATTTCAGGCAAAGGTAATCCAAATGAACTAGCTTTTCAAAACAATATACAAGCACTTTATTCAGTAATATATACTGCTAAATTTGCCTATAAAAAGAAGCCAACAGACGATATTTTTGATGATTATGTGGTTGCACCACTTACAGGTTGGTGGACAATTAGTAAAGAAGCGATTAAACGAGGTTCATGGACAAAAGATGATTTTATCTACGAACTTCGTATAATGATTCCATATTTTGTTAGTGACGAGCTAATAAAAGAGAGTATTGAAATTGCTAAAGCAAAAAAAGGCTTTGCTGAAATAGATAATTTACAACTTAAAAAATATCCTGAAATGCACGTTGGTCAAATTCTTCATATTGGTTCGTACGATGATGAACAGGCTTCATTCGAAAAACTGGAGTCATATCTTGATGGAAAAGGTTTAAAGCGCAAAAATAAAAATCACGTTGAAATATATCTTAGTGACGCTAGAAGAACAGCGCCAGATAAACAAAAAACAATTTTACAGATAGAAATTTAGTCAGTGTATAAGATAATGTATTTTGTGTTTTTTGAATTAATGTTTAATAAAGCAATTAAAATACCCTTAGCATAAGCTAAGGGTTATATGGTGCTAGATGATAACAAAATATCTCATCTTCGTTAATCAATTAAACTTCGATACTGGTTTGCTGCTTGCCTCGTAAATTTGAGATGAACTCTTTCAATTAAGGTTCATAAGACAAATAAATGGATTCTCTAGTATCATCGTCTTCCTCGAAAGATGCAAGAGAGTCTTCTTTTTCGTCTATTCGTGCGATTAAATCTTCTCCATCATAGTTGACATTGAGTGTCGGACCATTATCCCATTTAACAAGGATTGAACCGTTCTCATCAGGCTCATGAACTGTCGTACCTAAAGTGCCAAATGGTGGCGCATATGGGTCGTTCATTTTTCGAAGTAGAACTCTTGTTCCAGCAGGATAAGTTTGCCTTAAAGATTCTAAAGTTTCCTTACTGATCGTTCCTTCCACATCCTTTTTTAGTTGTGTGACCTTTTTAGCGCAAACGATTGCAATGGCTAATTTTTCACAAAATTCTTCAGCTTCTTCGACAGTAACTGTTCCTAATGAGTCCCATGTTACACCGTAAGTATTGCTTGATGGGATAAAGAAAATATTCGGCATACCATCAACAAGTGGTGTCACAATATATCTTGGTTGACTCGGATTTTCATAATGTTTCCATTTGTCAATTTTGTAATATTTCAAAGTGTCTCCTCCTAAATTTTGGGGTGCCCTATTCATCACTCTAACTAGAAAATAAGTCAAGTCTGAAACGCAAAAAAGCATCTCTATTCTCATGAATAGAAATGCTTTAGAAAAATGTTAAACTGCTAGTTCATCTCCGCAATATTTAACCATGAAATCGTCTAAAAGTCAATTGTATCAATAACTTGGTGATGTTTAGTCTTGTAGTTTGATTGTTATTGGATTTTACTTTTGATACGTTTAACGTTTTCTCTACTTGGAAACAATCTTGAAGCCTCCTAATTGAACTTTGCCAGTAGCTGCTCTAATGCTTTCTTGGCAAAATAGGTTGTCGCTTCGGTATCCCAACCTCTATCATAGTTACAAATGATTTCGCCTTGAAATCTGAGTGCTAGTTTTGAAATTCGCCCTTCGTTGATACCGTACTTACTTGGTTCTTCAAAATGTTTGATGTAATATTGAATGTCTTTTCCATCAATGGTAATTATGTTTTCTGTCCACATAGTTGCTTCCTTCCGCTTTTTTTGTATTCTATTCATCACTCTAAATCTCTTTAAGGTCAAGCGTTTATCTTATATTGACTTAATCTTCTTAGCGTTAGTTTAATAGTGTAGTTTTCGACCATTTTATCCTTTCGTTATTTTACCTGACGATGATAGCGTCTTCTTGGAAAGAAGTCCAGTCTGAAATGAAAATCATTAATATAACAGTTCGAAATTGTTGGCGAAATACGGGATTTATTTTTAGGTTGGGTGCAAATACTGATTTAATTATATAAGCCGCACACAGAGCATTGTGTGCGGAAATAGGGGCAATTATTCCTTGATGAAAGAAAACCAACTGACATGTGACAGTTGGTTTAGGGGTTATAGGTATTTTCGGGACTGTTGAGTCATCCGTGGTATAACTCCTACTCTAGATATTACTAGGATATAAAATAAAAATAAGTAATTTGAAACAATTTTAAATCAATATATCAAATTACTTTCATACTTTATTTTTTTTGAAGTGACATCATCGTAGAACCTGTTTTTGTGATCAATATAGTCTATATAAGAATTTAATTCGTTAATATGATTAGTTAAACTCTCTCTTTTTTCATTTAACATTACTTTTCTTTCTGCTATGCTACTTTCACCTTCAAGACATAAGGCTAAATAACTTTTCATTTCTATTATTGACATTCCACAACCTTTTAAGCAAGAAAGACTTTTAATCCAATTTACAGTTCTTTGATCAAATACCCGATAATTATTTTTATCCCTCTTAACACCAGGAACTAATCCTTCGTTACAATAATATTTAAGTGTTCCATAGGTTAGTCCTGCCATTTGGCAAGTTTCTCTCATTGAATACATTTTTATCTCCTTTTTTAATTTTTCTATTGACCGGTACTTACTACCGGCTTATATAATATAAAAAGAAATCATAAAAGTAAAGGATGCTCTATGAAAAAGAAGAAAATATTTATAATTGTAGCCTTAATATCTATCGCGATAATTTATGCTGGATATTATGCATTGTCAACAAACGGAGCAGAAACTAAAAAAACAAATGAGGAGGTTTTAGTGAAGAAAAATGCACCAAAAATTGACGGAAAGAAAGCGTTGATTGCTTATTTCTCAGTCCCAGAAACAACTGATATAAACAAACAGATGACGCAAGAGGAAGAGAATAGCACTATTGTTGTAAACAACGAAGTGAAAGGCAATACTCAGTATGTAGCCGAATTCCTCGAACGAGAAACTGGCGGTAGTATTTATCGAATCGAGCCAAAAATTCCTTATACAACAAATCATTCTGATTTGGTTGCGAAAGCGACAGAGGAACAAAATAACAATGCGCGGCCGGAAATACTAAATACGATTAGTAATTTTGATGATTATGATACGATCTTCATTGGTTATCCAATATGGTGGGGAGATGTGCCTCAAATAATGTACAACTTCTTAGAGTCGTATGACTTTAATGGAAAGACGGTTATTCCTTTTTCTACTCATGGTGGCTCAGGATTAGCCGGCACAGTCGAGAGCATAAACAGTAGTCTTAGCGGAGCAACAGTTATCAATAATGCACTATCGATTTCAAGAAATGATATGGAATCAGTCCCAAGAAGAGTTGACTCTTGGCTAACTGAGCTTAATTTAATAAAATAATTTAAAGGAGAAAATAAATGCAAACAATAAAATTAAACAATGGTGTTGAAATGCCACAATTAGGTTTTGGTGTTTATCAAATTCCAAACGACCAAACTTCAGAGGCCGTTTATCAAGCAATTAAGATTGGTTATCGTTTAATTGATACAGCATCTGTTTATGGCAATGAAAAAGAAACTGGTGAAGGCATTAAACGCGCAATTGATGAAAAATTAGTGACCCGCGAAGAATTATTTGTCACTTCCAAATTATTTATTCTACAAGCGCCAGAAGCAAAGGCTACGGCAACCATTGGACAATCACTTGAAGCAATGGGCTTAGATTATTTAGATTTATATTTAATTCATCAACCTTATGGTGATATTTATGGCGCATGGCGTGCTTTAGTTGCTGCACAAAAAGCGGGTAAATTACGTGCAATCGGTATTTCTAATTTTAAATCGGCAAAAATGATTGAGTTTGTTGGTTTGAATGAGGTGAAACCTCAAATTAATCAAATCGAGGTCAATCCTTGGAATCAAAGAATTGAAGATGAAACATGGCATCAAAAATATGGTGTTCAAATTGAAGCTTGGGCACCATTTGCCGAAGGTCGTCATGATTTATTTACGAATTCAGTATTAGCTGAAATTGGTAAAAAATATGAGAAATCGGTTGGACAAGTTGTCTTACGTTGGTTAATGCAAAGAGGGATTGTTGCGCTAGCGAAATCAGTTCGTCCAGAAAGAATGGCAGAAAATTTTGACATTTTCGATTTTGAATTGTCATCAGATGATATTAAAAAAATTACTGATTTAGATATGAAAGAATCTGCATTCTTTGATCATGATGCACCACAACAAGTTGAATGGTTCATGAATAGAATGCTGGAAACGGAGAAATAATGAGAAGAATTTTATACTTACTGCCTTTATGCCTTTTTGCATTAACAGGCTGTTTTCAAGCAGACCAGTCCAATCAGAATAAAGAAGCAAGTACGAATTCGACTGACTACTCTGGGGGCAATGCGTTAATTGTTTATTTTTCAAAACCTGAAATGAATGGTACCGATACCGTTGCTGGTGCAAGTCGTGTCGTCTCTGAAAATGATGAAATTCTGGGAAATGTTGAACAATTAGCCAATTGGATTTCAGAAGATACAAATTATCCGACTGCTCGAATTGAAACTGTTGAAACTTATCCAGATGATCATGATACATTAGTAGATCAAGCAACAACTGAACGTTCAAGCAACTTTAGACCAGAATTAAAACCTCTTGATGCAAATTTAGCTGATTATAACACGATTTATATCGGCTACCCAATTTGGTGGTCGGACATGCCAATGGCAATGTATAGCTTTTTTGAAACTAATGATTTAAGTGGTAAAACGATTATTCCATTTTCTGTTCACGGTGGCAGTGGCTTAGCAGGAACACTTGAATCCATTGAAAGATTGGCTAGTGGTGCGACTGTTGAGTCTGAAAATGTTTTGAGTATTTCTCGTAATGATGTACCTGACGCACAAAGTGAAGTGAACGATTGGTTGAAGTCACTCGGCGTGAACTAGTAATGCATAGAACAGGTTACAATTCGATAAATTTTGTAGCTACTAAAGTATTTTGACAGAGCATTTGGAGGTGCAAGTAAATGAAAAAAGTAATTATCATCGGTGCAGGTGGACAAATTCCAAAAGTATTGATTCCACTTTTACAAGAGCAAGATGATATCGCATTAACACTATTTGGTAGAAATGCAGTGAATTTACCTTATGAAAATGTAACAAAAATATCAGGTAATGCAAGTAATTTGTCAGATGTTGAAATTGCCTTGAAAGGTCAAGACATTGTTTACATGAACTTTGACAATAAAGCTGTGACTGATGTTGTTGTTAAAGCAATGGGAAAAACTGGTGTGAAACGAATTATCCAGGCTGGTGTTTTAAGTGTCTATGGAGAGGTCGCGGAACCCTTTGCAACATGGAATAGTCGAATGATGGGGGGAACCATTGCCCATAATCGTGGTATTGTGACACTGGAAGCTAGTGATTTAGATTATACCTACATGCGAATGACTTGGCTTTACAATGGTCAAAGTAAGGCATATGTTGCTAGTCCAAAAGGTGAACCATTCTTAGGTGCTCAAATTACTAGGCAAGCGATTTCGCAGTTTGTTTTAGATAATGTCACAGGTAAACGCAACGATATAAAGGCAAGTATTGGCTTATGGGAACCTGGTTCAGAAAATAAAGCGAAACCAGATTTTTATTAATTAATAGAGTAACGAAAGAAGACGACTAATGATGAAATTAGAAACGATTAGCAAAGAAGATATTGTAAAAGTAGAAGGTAACGATAATCAATGGGGACTTGTTTATGACGATGCGATTACTGAAAATAAAGCGGGTGAAGTAAATATTCATCCAACAACTTATGACTTAAATGGTATTAAAGTTGCAGCAAATATTTATACACCAGCAGGTTATGATGAAAGTAAGAAATACCCAGCTGTTACAGTTGCACATCCAAACGGTGGTGTTAAAGAGCAGGTCGCTGGTTTATTTGCTCAAAAACTAGCAGAGCAAGGTTATATTACCATTACTGCGGACGCCACATTTCAAGGTCAATCTGGTGGGGAACCCCGTATGGTTGACCGTCCAGAAAATCGCGTTGAAGATATTCACGGAATGGTAGATGCAATTTCACTATTTCCTGGTGTCGATTACGACCGGATTGGTGCTTTTGGTGTTTGTGGTGGTGGTGGCTACACCCTTCGTGCGGGTCAAACTGACAAGCGGTTCAAGACAGTTGCTACACTTTCAGCATTTAATTCAGGATTAGTCCGTCGTAATGGCTTTGTGGATTCACAAATTGATTCAATTCAAGAACGATTGGTCACAGCATCAGAAGCAAGAAATAAACGTATTCGCGGTGAAGGCGTGGACTATACACCAGATCTTAAGCTATTAAAACCCGAAGAGGCTGATAAGTTACCGTATGATATGTATAAAGAAGGCTATTATTATTATGCCGTTGATTATGCACATCCAAAGTCATCATTTATCTATACACAAGATAGCTTATTACAACTTGCAACTTATGATGCTTCTGTCAATATGGACTTAATAAACGTACCATTACTGATGATGGCAGGTAAATTAGCTGATTCCTTCTATTTAACAGAAAAAGCTTTTGCTAATGCAACAGGCACACAAAATAAAGAATTATTCTTAATCGAAAATGCACATCATATTGAAACTTACTGGAAACCTGAATACGTTAAAATTGAATTGAAGAAATTAGTTGAATTTTTAGATAAAAACCTGAAGGGAGCCTAATGATGATTGAACAACCATTTCCGTTAGGTCAACTTTCCAAGGATAACCCTAATTTTAATGGGGCCGTCTATTTGGAGGATTTGACTAAAGAACCGATTCGTGTGACTAATGTGACGTTTGATAAAGCGGTGCGCAATCATTGGCATATTCACCATAAGGGTGGACAAATTTTACTCGTGACTGCTGGTTTTGGCTGGTATCAAGCATGGAATGAACCTGCACGATTTCTTAAAACAGGTGATGTGGTCAATATTCCAGCTGAGCTAAAACATTGGCATGGTGCTGCAAAGGATAGTCAATTTGTCCATGTGGCAATTTCTGTTCCAGCTGAAGGTGCTAGTACGGAATGGCTCGAAGCGGTTAGCGATGCAGATTTTGATAAATTAAAGGACTGGAAAT
Organism: Streptococcaceae bacterium; assembly: GCA_022484805.1. GTDB lineage: Bacteria > Bacillota > Bacilli > Lactobacillales > Streptococcaceae > MMGLQ5-1. The sequence goes on along the minus strand of JAKVKP010000002.1, from coordinate 110,010 downwards.
GATGAAGAAATTAATGATTAAATCACAAGGCTCGTTTGTCGTAGGTGGTAAAACAATTACTGCTTCTGGGGAATTTGATTTTAATGATGCCTTAGGGACAGCAGGCCAAACACGCCATGGAGATCATGCCTATGTGGAATACCAAGTGCCTGAAAACCCAAAGAAATACTCACTTATATTTCTTCATGGAGCTGGTCAATCAGCCGCAGGTTTTCAAACCACGCCAGACGGCAGAGAAGGGTTTAATAATATCTTTTTGCGTAAGAATTATTCGGTTTATTTAGTTGATCAACCACGTCGTGGTCGTGCATCACAAAATATTGTCAAAGCTGAAATAGACCCTGCATTTGATGACCAACTTTGGTTCTCAAACTTTAGAATTGGGCATTGGCCAAATGTTGATGAGGATATGGCATTTCCAAAATCTCAAGAAGCTGTTAATAACTTCTTGCATATGATGGTACCAGATGTCGGTCCTTATGATTCTGACGTGATTTCGGATGCCTTTGCTGAAGTCTTTAAGAAATCTGGTGATGGTGTATTAATTAGTCATTCACAAGGTGTTGGACCGGGTTGGGAAGTTGTTATTAAAAGTAATCATGTTAAAGGTGTCGTGGCAATGGAGCCGGGCTCAGGTTTCATTTTTCCTAAAGGCGAAGTACCTGAACCAATTGATTCCCTAAGTCCTTGGGGTAAATTACCAGCCACTGAAGTGTCTGATGAAGATTTTGTAAAATTAACTGAAATTCCAATCATCATTATTTATGGGGACAAAGTGCCTCGTAAACCTTCAAACTCTTGGCCAATTGATGCTTGGCGTGCTAGAGCTAAAATGGCTGAGCATTTTGTTGAAGCGATTAATCGCCATGGTGGTCAAGCAGAGCTTTTACGTTTGCCAGAAGTTGGTATCAAAGGCAATACGCACTTTATGTTCCAAGATTTAAATAATCAAGACGTGGCAGATGTTATTGATGTTTGGTTGAAAAAACATCACTTGGGAGGAAAGTAATTATGGCAAATTTAGATAATAAACAAGTTAATTTAATCACGACGGCGGTTTATGCCACATTGGGCAATTTAGAACATTTAAAAATTGCCTTTGCAAAAGCATTAGATGAAGGTATGACGATTAATGAAGCCAAAGAAGCAATGTTACATGTTTATGCATACGCTGGTTTTCCTAGAAGCATCAACGCGACAAATGTCCTACGAGTTTTGATTGACGACAGAGCTGCTGCTGGGGAAAAAGATACCCAAGGTGTCGCTTCGAGTGAATTATCAGCGAATATTGATAAAAATAAATATGGTGAAGAGGTGCGAACTTCTTTAACTGGTCCTAGACCACAACCCGCTTATGCTAAATTTTCTCCAGCGCTCGATGATTTTTTGAAAGAGCATTTATTTGCAGATTTATTTTCAAGAGAAACGCTGACTAAATTAGAACGTGAGTTAATTACGATTAGTGTTTTAGCAGCACTTCAAAATGTTCCGGCACAGCTTGAAACACATATGAAGATTGCCCAAAGTGTAGGTTTGACAGATGAACAAGTTACGGCTTTTAATAAAACTATATTTGAATTACTAACTAATGACAATTAGGAGGTATGATTTTGAGTAAAGAGCGGTTAACCACTTTTATTGATGCTGTCATTGCTATTATTATGACAATTTTAGTTTTAGATCTCCCTCATCCAGATATGATGACTTGGCGAGGATTGTGGTTGCTACATGATAATTTCTTTTCCTACACACTTTCATTTTTCTGGTTAGGTACAATGTGGGTGAATATGCATAATGAGTGGCAAAATATTAAATCAATTGGCAAGGATACTGTTTGGTATGCCTTGCTAATGTTGTTTTTTGCCTCATTATTCCCTTATACCACTAGTCTAGTTGCTGAAAATTTTTCTAATGCAATGGCGCAGTCTTTGTATGGCATTGTAGTATTATTGGTCACTTTGTTTAATTTTTTAAGTTATCAATCATTAGTCGTCGCAAATAAAGAGAAAAAAGTTTTTTATTTACAGCAAAGATTGAGGAAACGTTTTATGAAATGGGACATACTAATTAAAATTAGTGGTCTGATTATTACTGTTTTGATTTGGCCGCCCACTATGACTTTCTCTATTCTAGTGGCTGCGGGATTTATCTTAATTTATCCAAGAGAAAGAAGTAAAGCATGAAAAAGAGCGGTTATTTTATTACATTTATTTTTATAGTTATTTTGTTAGTTATTGGTTTCTGGATTGTGACTAATATTTCGAATTCCAATAATAATGTTAAGGAGGTCAAACAGTTGGAAAATCCTAAGACTTTAATTGTCTATTATTCAAGAACTGGGAATACTAAGGCCGTTGCAGAATTGATTCAACAAAAGGTTGGTGGAGAATTGGTACAAATTGAGACTGCGACACCTAGACCATCTAATTACCGCCAAGAGGTTAATCAAAATGAACAAGAGCAAGATGATAATGTGTTGCCTGAATTAAAGACAAAAATTAATAATTTCGACAGTTATGACCGTGTGTTTGTTGGCACACCAACGTGGAATATGGCCTTGCCCCAAGCTGTTGTTAGCTTTTTAGAAGATTATAATTTTTCTGGAAAGACAGTGATACCATTTAATACGAATGGTGGCTATGGCGTGGGGGCAACATTTGCTCAAATTAAAGATGGTGTCAAAGGCGCTAACGTTCTCAAAGGCTTTTCTGTGAAAGGTGGAGAAGAAACGAATGGAATTTTATTGGCAATAAAAGGGAACAAAAAAGTTGAAGTGTCAAAAGAAATAGATGAGTGGTTAAAAGATATCAATCAAAAATAAGAAATTGAAAGAAGAAGTGAAATGAATAAAGAAAAATTTGGCATTGTCTTACCAGTGACCTTACTAGCATATTTTTTAATCTTAATGGATAACTCGATTATTTTTACGAGTTCTGTAGAAATTGGAGAGAGTCTCAAACTTTCCTCGGGGGGACTTTCATGGGTTTCTAGTGCTTATACTTTGACCTTTGGGGGTTTTCTTTTATTAAGTGGTCGTTTGTCAGACATATTTGGCAGAAAACGTATTTTTTTAATTGGATTAAGTATTTTTGGTATTAGTTCTTTGATGATAGGTTTATCTCAAAGTGCCACTATGCTGATTAGTATGCGTGCGCTACAGGGGATTGGTAGCTCGATTATTGCGCCAACCACCCTTGCTTTGATTATGGACGCTTACAAATTTGATATGCGCCAAAGGGCAATTTCATATTATGGTGCGACAGCTGGAATTGGATCAAGTATTGGTTTGTTAATTGGTGGCGGTTTAACGAGTTTAATTTCATGGCGAGCTGGATTTATTATTAATGTCCCTTTTACAGTAATATTAATATTATTAACAGCAAAATATATTAAAGAATCTGAAATCAAATCAGAAAAGATAGATTATCTTGGCAGTATACTTTCCGTTTTGGGTTTAGTTGGTATTATTTTTGGTTTTACTGAAACCAATTTGCTAATTGTTGTTTTGGGCATTGCAACATTAGCCCTGTTTATTATCCGTGAATATCTTATAAATTATCCAATTTTACCGCTATTATTATTTAAAAATAAAGTACGTTCAGGTGCATATGTTGCTCGTCTTTTATTTATGATGACAATGTTACCATTTTGGTTCTTTTTACCACAAATGTTACAAAGTCAGTATGACTTTTCAGCGTTTGAATCAGGATTGGCATTTTTACCACTAACAATTGTTAATTTTATCATTGCATTGCAATTGCCAAAATTAACTTCTAAATTTGGAAATAATCGTGTTTTATTGGTGGGAGAAATTATTTTATTATTAGGGTTAAGTATGATTGCATTATCAAATATAAGTAGTAGTTATTGGGGATCAGTCTTTATCCCAATGATTATTATAGGTATCGGTCAAGGCTTAATTTTGGCACCCGTGACATCTGCGGGTGTTCATGAAACACCCACAAAATTATCTGGTATCGCAAGTGGTGTTACAAACACTATGCATCAAATTGGTGGTCCTATTGGGTTATCAATAATTGTTTCAATGACTGATAATTTTCATATGGAAATTTGGATGATGGTAATATTTACCATAATTTCGATATTTATTGTTGCATTTTTCGTGACCGATAAATAATTGATTAATCAGAATATGGTTTAGACAATTGGATGATTTATATTAATAACATGTCTGAATAACAAGAAAAAAGAATCTGCAAATCATTTTAGTGTCGCATAATCCAAAGTGGATAAAATAGCGATTTATTTTGTTCATTACTAAACAAAGTCACTTTATATTTATTTACGATATAAAAAGACAGCTGACCAAATATATTAGCTGTCCATAAGTTATAAATATTTTTTTGTAGTGGTTAACTTGGTTTGTAAAAGCTTCATCTCTACTGAATTTAAAATTTTGTTGTCAAAAATTGCTTTATGAAAGTTGTTTATTGATACAAAAATTAGCGAATTATTTTGAAATGAGATTCCTAAATTAGACTAGAAAGTATAACTTAGGAATCTCGTAACATTTAATCGGTACTTTATCGGGTTATAGGATTTTTATCTGACAGCTAACTGACAGCATACCTATTGAGTTCGCTACCTTTTTACTAGAGTTATAGGTATTTTTTGGACTGCGAAGCAATCCGTGATATAATTAATCTTTTTCATAAACACTCCTTCCACTGTCAGAAACGGCAGTGGTTTTTTGTGTCTATAATTCTATTAAAATCATTGATTTTAATTTATAAGTATACTACGATACTAATTGTTTTATGGGATGATTAAACACGAGCATCTCCTTAATCAAGAGATGCTTTGATATTTAATGGGAGAAGTTTATGAATAAAAATATTATTATTTCAGTTATTTTAGGGGTATCCATTTTAAGTGCGTGCTCCAAGCAAGCGGAACAAACGATAAAAAATAGTAGCGATTCAAGTTCTTCTAAAATTGAAAGCATATCAAGTAGCTCAATTGTCTCGCAAAATGAAGCTGTAAATCAACAGCAGTCATCGGTTTTTGGGGACTATAGTGCTGAGCAAATTGAATATGCGCGAGTTACTGAGGAATTGATGAACTATTATAAAATAACAGAACAACCAGTCGCTATTAATGTTGTGAAAAATGGTGAAAATCATCCAGTATTTCCTTTTGCTGGGTCTGTGACTGTACCACAAGCAACTATTACATTATCGTTTAGTACTGATAATACGATGGCTGGGACGGTTATTGTAACATATAGCTCAAATCATAATGGTTCTATTAATTTTTATAGAGACCCCAATCATTATCAAGATGAAAGATATATAAAAGATTCAGATTGGGTGAAGCAAGAATCTCAAAAATTATTAGATAGCACACAGACTCTTGAGATTTCAATTACATATGATAGTCAAGCTGCTCAAATCATTTCGAAAATTCAAGTGCAATAAGAATTTTTATGGTGTGATGAAATCGATTTTTAACCGCTTTCATGAATAGAATTCTATTCTGTGCTATAATTAACTTGTAAGCGATTAGTCTTGCTTTGCTGAGGAAGGTGGTTAATATGTTGGGAGATACTTTTAAAATCATATTTATTATTTTCTTATTTGCACTATTCATCTGGTCATCAAGATGGTGGACTGATTTTTTAAAGGGTTTAATCGACAGAAAAGGTAAGTTATAAAATCAATGGCTGAATTAATCAGCCTTTTTATGTGCCAAATAATAATAGAGTGAATTTGTTTTTGTCCAATCGCATTGTCTTAGGTTAATTACGAATATGAAATGAGGAGACGGGAATCATGCCCCGCCTCCTATGCCAAAAATTTTTAAAGGAAAGTAGGGGATTTGAACCCCTGCACCACATTTCTGCGGTTCGACGGATTTCGAGTCCGTTGCATTACCACTCTGCCAACTTTCCGAGAGTATAATGTGCCAAATTTGTGCCAAATTATTTGGCAGTCAAAGCGTTAGATATTTTTTTATCCTCTTGAATTTTCATTTCTTTTATCAAGTGAGTATATATTTCCTGAGTCGTAGTTACTGTACTATGTCCCAATCTTTGACTAATACTTTGAACAGATACACCTTTATATAATAGCACACTTGCATGGGTATGTCTTAATGAATGGTTATGCAAGTTGTGTTTTTTTAACGATAGTTCTTCTGATAAATATTTTAGTCTTTTGTTGATTGTATTTATAGAAAAAATATCAAAGATGGGTTTATTATCATTTTTTTTTGATTCTTTTTTGAGGTTATTCAATATATTGCTAGTTTCTGAATCAATGTATATTTTTCTAATAGATGATTTATTTTTAGTAGGTGCGAATCCGCCAGTAATTTTGTAATCATAAGTTTTATTTACATTTATAAAATCATTATGTATATCTTTTGCTGTAATCCCTAATGTTTCAGCAATTCTCATACCTGTCATTAAAGTAGTATAGATTATTAAATCAATTTCATTATCGCTTTTGATTGTATAATTTCGAAGCTTTTTGAAATCTGAATAGTCAAGAAAAACAACATCCTTTTTTTCGCTGCCATTGATAACAGCATTTCTTGTGAAGTCAAACTGTATGATCCGATTAGTTATTGCTGATTGGACACTTGATCTAACTTGCATATTTAAATGTTTAACAGAGGATTTTGAATGGCACTCTGCAAAATTATTGAGCAGTTCCTGATATTTTGCAGGAGTTATTGTTTTTAAAGTTTCACCGGGCATGTATTTTTCAATGTTTTTAACCACTGTTTCAAATTTTTTCCATGTAACTTCTGTTACACTATCTTTTTTATAAAGATTTGCCCATTTCTCAAACCAATCACTTAATGAATAATCAGCTTGAAGAAAAGCCATGCTATTTAATCTGAATTCGCTTTCGGCAAGTTCAGCATCTTTTTTAGTTCTAAAACCACCCTTGCGCCATTTTTTAAATTTCCCATCAACAGTTTTGTAACTGACTTCGGCTTGCCATACTTTATCTCTTTTTCTTGCCATAGTTGTACCAACTCCCTAATTCGTGCTAAAATAGGGTATAAAAAATAAGCCTATTTTAGGTTAATTTTTTCGATTAGACTACACTTTCGCTTTGGTCGGTTGAGGTGTAGTTTTTTTACTTAGGCTTTAAAGTTATAACCACAATCGTGGCAATAATAAGTGCGTTTTACTCCTGAAATCCATTTTTTACTTTGCCAAATATAGCCCTTCTTTTGAATAGCTTTTATAATTGCCATCCACCAGTCATAACAAATAAAAATAAAGGCTGCAATTCCCCATTTTACAAATATCCACCCGATGTAATAAAGGCTAAATAATAAGAAGAAGAGACACCCATGTTTACTTCTTTCGTTTGACATTTGAACTCTGTGTCCACCACATTTTGGACAAGTTTTATTAACCATTTTCACTCCTAATTTTTAATTTATTATAAATAATCAAGCGGTAAAAACTTGATGATTTATCACCCTAAATAATACTCTGATAATTCTTCTTTTACAAAGTATTCCCTACGTTCAGGAATATTGTAGTATTCCATAAAGTTAGCAAAATTACATTGATTATCTTGATCTAATTCATTTTCAATAATCCATTTAATAGCTAGTTCGTCCGCTTGAGTTTCTTCTCGTGACCTTGATGAATGTAAGTGGCTATCTCTGTCAATTTCATGGCCTAGAACATGATGTGCTATTTCATGAGCAATTGAAAAAGTAGTAGCTTTATCTAAATTAATGAAAATAATTTTTAATGTTGGATTGTAGATTGCTTGAATTTCTTCCATCTCGTCTTGAGATAATTCAAGAATTTTTAAATCATATGTTTTTGCTTTCTTGTATAACCAATCTCTCATTCATCATTTTCTTCCATTTCTTTTAAGATTGACACTAGTATGCGTCGAGTTTTTTCACTTATTGGTTTACCACTATTAGCAATTAATGGAAAATGTTCGATATCTTCAATTGTAATTTGTTTTTCTCTGCCTAAAAGATAATCTGTTGATACATTAAAGTAATCAGCAACTTTATTTAATACATCAGCTTTTGGTGATTGTGTTTTCCATTTGTACAAAGCATTTTCGCTTAATCCAATTTCCAAAGCAACTGTTTTTAAATTTTTACCTCGCTTATCTGAAAGTTCTTTTACTATTTCAAACAGTGTCATAAATCATTTGCTCCTTAGTGCTTTAAAAATATAATAATATTTTTAGATAAAATATGTTGACAATATTATCCAAAAGTATTATTATAATCTCGTAAGCTAATTTGTTAGTTAATAAGTGCAATAAATATAACCTAACAATATAAACAATTTCGGGGTCGCCAAACTTAGAAACGCTTATTTAAAGGTTTTAATCTTATTTAACTATGCACTTATTTTATACTTTTAGATAATTTTTGTCAATTATTTTTATAAAAATAGCTAATTTATTAGCTTACAACTTTTTTTGAAAGGAGAAGAATATGGTTGAAACATTAACAGCAAGAGAAAAAATTCTTGCTTATAAAGAAGCGAAAGGTTACTCATATCAAAATTTAGCTGACATGTTAAGTGAATCCAAACAAGAAGTCTATGACGCTATTACTGGCCGTAATCAAAAACCAAAGTCTCATGAAATTTTAGCAAATTTATTAAAAATGTTTGGGTTATAGAATGGTGGTGCTTATGGAGGGGTTAGAAAATTTATTCACGCCCGCTCAACTTGATGCTATTAAATTTCTAATTCAGGAGAACAAGGAAGTTGAGAAAGCGAGTGTTACTTGGACAAAAAAAGAATTTGAAAAGCAATCAGGCTATTCGTGGGCAGTTTGGAATACTCGTGTATTTAGTAATCCAACATTAGAGAAAAGACTCAATATTGATAAAGACCCAATTCATGGGTGGGTTCGTTTTTCAAAAGGTGGTGGCAGTAAAACAATAGTTTGGGCAGAAAAAGCAGCAGAGTTCATAAAAAATGAGATGCCTGAATATATAAAGTGACCAGGAGTTACTCAGGCAATTAATAGCGTAGGGAGGAGTGAAGGTGACTTATGAAAATACTTAATTTATATGGCGGGATTGGTGGTAATAGAAAACTTTGGGGTGAAACTCATCATATTACTACAGTTGAAATGAACGAAGAAATCGCTACGGTTTATAAAAAAATATTTCCAGATGACATCTTAATAGTTGGAGATGCTCACCAATATTTACTAGAAAATTTTGAAAAGTTTGATTTAATTTGGGCGAGTCCACCATGTCAAACACATAGTAGTTTCAGACAAAACATAGGTGTTAGGTATAGAGGTGTTAAACCTGTTTATCCTGATATGAAGTTATATCAAGAGATAATTTTTCTTCAAAATAATTTTAAAGGTTTATTTGTAGTCGAAAACGTTAAACCATATTATAAACCACTGATTGAGCCGAGTTTTCAATTAGACAGACATAATTTTTGGTCTAATTTCGATGTTGAAAAAATTGAATTTAGCCGACCTAAGTTAAGGGCTACTCAAATACCAGAATTGCAAGAATTTCTCGGATACGACTTAAGCGATTTTAAAATATCTAATAAACGACAGGTATTAAGAAACTGTGTAAATCCACAGGTTGGCGAGCACATTTTAAAATTTGCTTTACTTGAACACAACAAAAAAGCCGACTTGGCAGAGTCGACTAACAAATAATTTTACAAGGTGATTATATCACAGATTGGAGAAAAAATGATAACACAGATTTTATGTTTCGTGGGAATTAACATTGCTAGTTTTCTATTAATCAGAACAAGTGAAAATAATCGAAACAAAAAAATAATTCGTAGATTAAAACAACAACTTAAATATTCCAATGATGCTTATTACCAATTAGAACGGCAGGACAGATGCAATCGTTCAGAGTTAATGATGCTGAAAACGGATAAAGAAGGGAGTATTTAGATGATTAAAATTAATACTTTTGAAGCTGAAAATGTTAAACGGATTAAAGCAGTAAAAGTTGAGCCAACTCAGAATGGTTTAACAATTCTAGGTGGTAAGAATGGTCAAGGTAAGACATCGGTTTTAGATGCTATTGCATGGGTACTTGGTGGCAATAAATATAAGCCTAGCCAACCAGAACGAGAAGGTAGTGTAACGCCACCTAACTTAAAAATCACCCTATCCAATGGACTTGTCGTTGAACGTACGGGCAAAAATTCAACGCTTAAGGTAATTGACCCTAATGGACAAAAGGGTGGTCAGCAGTTACTAGATAGCTTTATTGAAGAACTAGCAATCGACTTGCCAAAATTCATGAATCAAAATGCCAAAGACAAAGGAAAAACTTTACTTCAAATCATTGGGGTAGGTGAACAATTATTTAAACTTGAACAAGAGTATAACGAATACTACAATCAACGTCATTCAATTGGTCAAATTGCTGATCAAAAAGGAAAGTTTGCTAAGGAACAAGTCTTTTATCCTGACGTTCCTAAAACGCCTGTGAGCGCTTCTGAGCTAATTGAACAACAACAGATAATATTAGCCAAGAACGGTGAAAACGCTCGAAAACGGCAACAAGTAGCCCAAATTAGCCAACAATTTGAGCTTGAACGTAATCAGATTGAAGCGCTAAGGCAGCAATTACTTGAAATGGAACAAAGACATGAACAAACTTCTAAAGATTTAGAAATTTCTCAAAAATCTGCTCTACAACTTCAAGATGAATCAACCGAAGAATTAGAGCATAACATTCAACAAATTGATGAAGTCAACATGAAAGTACGTGCCAACTTAGATAAAGAAAAGGCAGAAGAAGATGCTGCTGAGTATCAGAAACAGTACGATAGCTTAACTGAAAAAATTAAAAGTATTCTTGATCAGAAAAATTCGCTACTGGATAATGCCGATTTACCGCTGCCTGGTTTATCCGTAAAAGATGGGGAATTAACATACAATGGTCAATCTTGGGATAACATGAGTGGTTCAGAACAATTGAAAGTGTCTACTGCCATTGTTCGTAAGTTAAAACCAGAATGTGGTTTTGTCTTAATCGACAAATTGGAACAAATGGATTTAGAAACATTAAACGAATTTGGTCAATGGTTGGAACAAGAAGATTTACAAGCAATCGCCACACGAGTTTCAACTGGTGATGAATGTAGCATTCTAATCGAGGATGGGTATTCTGTACCGAAAACAGTTGAACAACCAACTAATCAATGGCAAGGGAAAGGAGCATTTTAATGAATATAACTAGTGGCAAAGTACCAAAAGCACAAAAGGTTGTCATTTATGGCGTAGAGGGAATTGGTAAATCAACATTTGCAAGTCAATTTCCTGACCCATTATTTATTGATACTGAAGATAGTACGCTTCACATGGAAGTCAAACGTTTTGATAAGCCAACCAGCTGGTCAATGCTTTTGCAACAAGTTGAGTACGTTAAAACCAATAAGCCATGTCAGACATTAGTTATTGACACAATCGATTGGGCAGAAAAAATCTGCAAAAGTCACCTAGCAGCATTGAATAAATGGACTGATAGTAGCAACGACTATGGTGCTAAGTATATTGCACTTGAACAAGAATTCGGTGGCTTACTAAATAAATTAAGTGATGTGGTAGAAGTGGGTGTGAATGTTGTTATCACAGCTCATGCATGGCTACGCAAGAAAGAAGAGCCTGACGAAATGGGTGCTTATGATCGCTATGAGCTGAAACTCGAAAAGAAGACAGGTCCACTAGTTAAAGAGTGGGCTGACATGGTCTTATTTGCTAATTATAAGACGACAATCTTAACTGACGAAAAAACAAAAAGCAAAAAAGGTGTTGGCGGTCAACGTATGATGTACACAACTCATAGACCAGCATGGGATGCCAAGAACCGTATTGGTTTACCTGATGAATTACCTTTTGACTTTTCTCAAATTGCTCAAGCTTTAAGTGATGTGACAGCTATTCAACCACCAATTAAAACAATTAATAAACAATCAGTTAACGAAAGTCCAGTTGAAACATCCAGCAGTCAACCAAATTTTGCAGCCGAACCAATTAAATCAGTTCCTGAGATAATACCAAATTCAGTAGCTGATTTAATGAAAGCCAATCAAGTAAGTGTTGATGAAATTATGCAAATTATCTATAAAGGTGGTTTCATGCCATTAGATACACCATTAGAAAATATTCCAAGTGAATTATGGGATTATCTATCTTCTAATTGGCAAAGTACAATGACGTTTTTAAATGAAAAAATTAGGAATTTTTAGGAGGAAATATTAATGACTATTCAAAATAATGATAACGAATTTTTAGACTGGGGCGGTAGTTTTATCGCAGAAGAAAGTCAATTTACTTTATTGCCTGATGGTGAATATCCTTTCACTGTGACTAATCTTGAGCGGAAGATTTATGACGGTAATAGTGACAAGATTCCCAATGGCGCACCATACGCAGAAGTATCACTTGAAGTTGTAGGAACTGAAGGCAAAACTACAGTTTTTGAAAGATTATACATGATGAAAAAATGGCAATGGAAATTAACACAATTCTTTACTTCAATCGGTCAAGCACCAGTTATCGGACAAGCTTTTTCACCTAATTGGTCAGTAGTCATTGGTAGTCAAGGGCGAGTTAAAGTTGAAACAAATACTTATACAGTTCAAGGTCAACAACGTCAGAATAACCGTGTAAAAGAATTTTTGAAACCTGCAGCAAATAGTGGTGTTTTTCAACAACAACCAACGCAGAATTTTCAACAACCACAACAAAATACGACTCCATTTCCAACAGGTAACACTCAACCGCAACAAAATGGATTTGGTAACGGTGCGTTTTAGGGAGGTATTCAATGCAGCTTAGACCATATCAAGAAGAAAGTCGTCAAGCTGTGCAATCTGAATGGGATAAAAAGGGGGTCAAGAAGACCCTCTTAGTTTTACCCACAGGAACAGGCAAGACGATTGTTTTTTCAAAAATTACAGAAGATAGAACACGATTGGGCGAAAAAACATTAATTTTAGCACATCGTGGGGAGTTATTAGATCAAGCAGCAGATAAGCTAGAAAAAGCAACTGGATTAGGTAGCTCAAGGGAACAAGCAGAGTCAACTAGCTTAGGTTCATTTTATAGAGTAACGGTTGGTAGTGTCCAAACATTACAACGTGAGAAACGATTGAATCAGTTTCCAAAAGATTATTTTGACACAATCATTATTGATGAAGCACATCATGTTTTATCTGACGGCTATCAACGTGTGTTAGAACATTTTGAAAATGCCAATGTTTTAGGAGTAACTGCAACACCAGACCGTGGCGACAAACGAAATTTAGGGCAGTTCTTTGATAGTTTAGCTTATGAATATAAGTTGCCACAAGCGATTAAAGACGGTTATTTAACGCCGATTAAGGCATTAACAATACCTCTTAAATTAGATTTGACTGGTGTTGGCCAACAAGCAGGAGATTTTAAAGCTAGTGATGTTGGTACTGCCTTAGATCCATATTTATATCAAATTGCAGACGAAATGGTTAAGCACTGTTCAGATAAAAAAACAGTAGTTTTCTTACCATTAGTTGCTACAAGTCAGAAATTTACTCAAATATTGAATGATAAAGGCTTTAAAGCAGCAGAAGTTAATGGTGAAAGCAAAGATCGTGCAGAAGTATTGGCAGATTTTGACAACAATAAATACAACGTACTTTGTAACTCAATGTTATTGACTGAAGGTTGGGATTGCCCAGATGTAAACTGCGTGGTCGTTTTAAGACCAACTAAAGTTCGTAGTCTTTATTGTCAAATGGTTGGACGTGGTACAAGACTTGCGCCAGGTAAGGATCACTTGTTATTGCTAGATTTTTTATGGCATACAGAACGTCATGAGTTATGTAGACCAGCGCATTTAATTGCTGAAAGTGTTGAAGTCGCTGAAAAGATGATTGAAAAAGGCGAGGAAAATGTCGGTGTTCAATTAGACATTGAGGAATTGGAAGTTGAAGCTGTTAGTGATGTAGTTGCTGACCGTGAAGCTGCATTAGCTGAGAAGTTAGCTGCAATGAAGAAACGTAAACGTGCTTTAATGGACCCTTTGCAATTTGAAATGTCAATCATGGCTGAAGATTTAACGAATTATGTACCATCGTTTGGTTGGGAAATGGCACCAGCAAGTGATAAGCAAATAAAAACGCTTGAGAAGTTCGGTATATTCCCAGAAGCGGTTGACAACGCTGGTAAGGCAACTATGTTGTTAGATCGATTGCATAAACGACGTGACAGTGGGTTGAGCACACCTAAGCAGATTAGACGATTAGAAACTTATGGATTTCAAAAAGTGGGTACCTGGTCGTTTGATAATGCGAGCAAGATGATTTCACGTATAGCAGGCAACGGTTGGCGAATTCCAAACGGCGTTAAACCGAAAGAATATACGCCATAGTAATTAACACTTCTCCAGCCCTCATCGGTAGCGGAAACTACCACGGATGCGGAAACATCCGACTTGCGAGTGAAAAAAACTTTCGTTCGAGATACATTACTTAATTTAAGCTCGCAGAAAATAATAATTTATTAACTCTGTTGGTGTCCTAGCTTACTAGTGGCTAGGCGCTAGCGGTGAGGGTTGGAGTGAATATGGAGGTAGAAATCATGAAATATCATCAATTACTTTTTGATAGAACATTCGAAGACGGCGATACTGTGCCATATCAAAAATTCAAAAGATTCTTTGGAATAACTGAAACAACAATTTTAAATATGGAAAATGAAGGGTTCATCAAGATTAATTATAAAGAAGATACAGTGACTAGACTTAAATTCAGCTAAGGAGGCAGACGATGAGTGAATTGAGTAAAGAGGAATTGATTGAAAAGTTAAATATTCATTTAACAGGTTGCCCTAGTGACCAATGGTATAAGGGCTACAATACAGCTATTCAAAATGCAATTGCTTTAGCAAAAAAGCTGCATGACACGCCGAAGAAAGTGTTAGTGCCGAAATATGTGGCAGATTGGTTTGATAAAAATAAGATTAGTTTAGAGCTTAAGATATGGAGATATATCAATGAGTGGGACTATCATGATTCTGATTCGGATTTCTTTAAATTTATGAGTGATAACAACGGAACAAATCCAATTGAAACTTTAATCAAAATGAAGCTATACGGCTACGAAGTCGAGCAGCCGAAGCAATATGTGATTAGTTTGAATAACGGTGAAGGATATTTTCACAGTTGGAATCCAAATAATCCATTTGTAGTCTATCCGGTTAAAAGTAATTGTTCATGCTATCAATTTACCGACAAACGCAAAGCAGACCTAGTCGCTGAACTAATCGGCGGAGAAGTGGAAGAGGTGTCGAATGAGTGAGTTAACAGAAACACAACGAAAATATAAAAGAGGTTGGTATCGGAAAGGTAAACAATATCGATTTTTATTTGGTTTAGATAGATATGGCATGATTTTGTACCAAAGCAAAAGTAATAAATTAAAAAATTCGAGAGGGGTATATGGAGTACACCCATCGTTTGATAAGTGGTTTAATAAGGCTGAATATATTGGATTGGAATTAGAGGTGCCGAATGAGTGAATATGAAAAAATAATTGAGAATATCAATCCCACGATTCAAGACGTGATAAAGGATATTGACGATAATAAAATGGATATTTTCCGTGCAGGAATTTATGCAGATAATGGAGAGCAGTTTATTTCTTCATATCAAGTTAAGAAAGTTTTAGAACATCTTGCAAATCCAAAACTCAATAAAAATCAGCAAGTGGTGCTGGATTTATTGAAATATTGGCAAGAAAAGTGGCCAAGTTGGCACGTTTCAACAACAATCAATTATTTGACAAGTCAAAATAATGAATATCACGATGCTTTGAATAAAAAAGAAGAAAATCAAGTGTTTTATCTATTTACGATTTGGGTAATCGAACAGGAGGGCGAATGATGTTTAACTGTGTAGCAGTGGTGAATGACCAAACAGGGGAATTCGCATATATATTGGATGAGTATCAATCAAGGTTTCCCGGAAAGGTACCAGTTTACGCTAAAAAAATTACACCGATTAGACAGTACGGTGAATGGGGCGAAAATGAAACATTTAAAGTAGAAACATGTGATGGATTTATTCATGTGTTGGATACAGAAAAGTATTCATTTATCTATGATGATCAGAGGGCGAATGATGAAATATAAGTGTATTGAGGGTTTTGAAGTTCCAAAACTTGAAGAACCTGATAGTCCTGAAATTATCGGCGAGTTTAGCGTTCATACTGATAGTATTTGGGAATTAGAAACAGCTTTAGAAGATAATGACACAGAAGTTTATTTAACTAAGGAAGATGGAAGTTGGCTTAATATTAACAGAGAATTGTTTGATTTAATGTTCGAACAGGAGGGTGAATGAAAGAACTAGCTAGTTACATACCTTTGACTTTGTTCACCATATTTATATTAGCGGTAATTGTGAAGGATTACATTGATGGGAGGAAGTAGGATGTTGATTGGAATATTATTAATAGCCTTTTCAATCATAATGATGTTGGTATGTATTAAATCAGAAAAAATAGCAATTGAAATAGCGCCATTTTGTATATTTTATACATTAATCACAATAGGAATTGTAGGATGGGCATTTATTATAAATTAGAGAAGGAAAGCTGTTTGAGGGTGAGTGAATGAAATTAGTGTTTAACGCATTTGAATTTAAGTTAAAATAGTAATTCTGCCGTGTGCTCTACCAAACAGCTCACACCGCTTTGGTAAACGGTGGTTGGATTTGAACCAACAAAATCATCTTTTAAATTGAACATAAAGTCCAAGATTGTACAAATACTTGAAATTTTTTCCATATCTAACTTCCCCCTTATATTTTTTAATGTATGTGTCTTTTCAGATGTGAGGAATGTAGTAACAATGGATACAATGATAAATATTGAAAAAAAGATGAACCACGGCCATACGGCACAATTACTATTTATTTAATTATATCATAAAAAAAGTAGGTGATATCGCTGGAAAATAAAATAGATTTAAACGCTTTGCTTACTTACATCGAGCCATCTAGTCTTGATTACCAAGAATGGACTAATGTAGGAATGGCATTGAAGCATGAAGGCTACTCAGTTCAAGACTGGGAAGAATGGTCACAACGTGATCCACAACGCTATCATGATGGCGAGTGCGAGAAGAAATGGGAAACATTCAAAGGCACAGGCTCACCAGTAACAGGTGCGACAATCACGCAGATGGCTAAAGATAATGGTTGGGTAAGTAATCATTCAGATGATAATACATTCCTAGATTGGAATGATAGCTTTATAGCAACTGATGTTGATAAAGGTTATAAACTCGTTAACACAGACTGGGTGATGGGTAAAGAGATTCATGAGCCAGTGAACTGGAATCCGTCACAAGAAGTGATTCGATATTTAGAGGCCTTGTTTGCTCCAGGAGACATTATTGGTTATGTCAATGATGGTTATCCTAAACCAGGTGATGAAGGTAAATGGCTACCAAAAGCTGGTGTTTATACTAAAACATCAGGTGAAATCATTGAGAAATTAAGAAAGTATAACGGTGATATTGGTGCCGTTATGGGAGATCCAAACAAAGAGTGTGGCGCATGGGTAAGACTTAATCCGTTAGATGGTGAAGGTGTTAAAAACACGAATGTGGTCGATTTTAAATATTCCTTAATTGAATCAGACAGCATGAGTATTGAACAACAAAATGAAATCATCCGAGAATTAGAGCTTCCAGTCGTTGCCTTAACATATAGTGGTGGTAAGAGTTTACACGCAATCGTTAAGATTGATGCAGTCAACTATCCACAATATCAGGAGCGTGTTGATTATCTTTATAAGATTGTCGAGAAAAACGGTCTTAGAGTAGATAAGCAAAACAAAAATCCTTCAAGGCTTACTCGTTTAGCAGGTTTTGAACGTGGCGGTAAAAAGCAATTTTTAATTGATACGAATATCGGTAAAGGTTCATGGGAAGAATGGCAAGAGTACATTGAAGATATGAATGATAATTTGCCAGACCCAGAAAGCTTAGCTGATTTATTCAAACAAGATATTCAGTTAGCGCCTGAACTAATTAAAGGTGTCTTACGTCAAGGGCATAAAATGTTAATTGCTGGACCTTCAAAAGCTGGTAAGTCATTTTCTCTAATTCAATTGGCAATTGCCATTGCAGAAGGTCGTCAATGGTTTGGTTTCGATTGTGCAAAAGGTAAAGTCTTATATGTCAATTTAGAATTAGATTCAAATTCAGCCAAGATGCGTTTTATCGAAATTTATAATCGATTGGGTCAAGGTGCTGAAAATGTATCTAATATTGATGTTTGGAATCTACGTGGCAAAACTTCACCAATGGATAAATTAGCACCTAAATTAATCCGACGTGCACAGAAAGAAAACTATATCGCAGTTATCATCGATCCAATTTATAAGGTGTTAACTGGTGACGAGAATAGTGCGCATGAGATGGCTAACTTTACGAATCAATTTGACAAGATTGCCACTGAATTAGACTGTGCTGTGATTTACTGTCATCACCATTCAAAAGGTTCTCAAGGTGGTAAGAATTCAATTGACCGTTCAAGTGGTTCAGGTGTATTCGCTCGTGATCCAGATGCAATCCTAGATTTAATTGAATTACCAGTCACAGAAGATAGATATATGCAGCTTGAAAACAATGCTATATGTGATATTTATTATGAAGCAATTAAGCATTACAACCCATCATATAATGCCATTGGCCAAGATGATAGGTTTAGTAAAAAGCAGATGGGACATCATTTGATGAGCGCATTAGTCGATATTCCCAATTCATTAGGTAAAGTTAACATTGCAAAAGATAAGGCTGTTGAAGTAGCACGTCAAGCGAGTGCATGGCGAATTGAAGGGACATTGCGAGAATTTCCAAAGATGAAACAAGTTAACGCTTGGTTTAAATATCCAATTCACGTACTAGATGATACCTTGAAAGATATTAATTTAGAGGAAGAATCACAGGAAAAATGGAAAAAAGGCACACAAAAAGCTAATCAAAACCGCAGTGAGAAAACTAAACAGGAGCTTGAAACTGCGTTTAATACTTTGGATATGGACGGTACTGGTGTAGATATTAATGAGATTGCGGAATATTTGGATATTACTAAAAAGACTGTTTATAGTCGAATAAAAAAACATGAAGGCTTTGAAGCAAAGGACGGAATAGTAACAAAAATCAATAACTAGCTATTTAGCCTGTTATAGCCTGTGAATTGTAACACTCTAATAGCCTGTTATAAGCTAGTTAAAAAATATTACAAAAATATTACACGTTCCTAGCTATTTAGCCTGTTATAGCCTGTTACAGCACTCAGACCCTTGTCAGCAGTGCTGTCACCGTTGTTATAACTATCTCCCTCTGGGGATAGATAGTTATAAACAAAACGGAGTGAAGCTGCACGATGGAACGTCACAAGAAAAAACAAAAGGTATATACCGATATAAAATAACAAAATGAGGTGGAATTATGATTGAATTTTTTATGCCTATGGAAAAGGTACCTCGAACAACTCACCAACAAAAACAAGTAGCTGTCAAAAATGGTAAACCGGTATTTTATGAACCTCCGGATTTAGCAGATGCACGAGCAAAATTAATGGCTCATCTTGGTCAACATGTACCAGAAGAAAAAATTACTAAAGGTATTCGTTTGACTGTGCGTTGGCTATTCAAGAAAACAAAAGGACACTACAATGGTGAGTATAAACTGACTAAACCTGATCTAGATAATTCAAATAAATTATTGCAGGATTGTATGAGTCGTTTAGGTTTTTGGAAAGATGATAACTTAGTGGCTAGTTTATTGGCTGAAAAATTTTGGGCAGATATTCCAGGTATTTACATCAGGATTGAGGTGCTCGAATAATGAATTTCAACACGCATGAATTTTTTATGGATGTGAATATATGGATTGATAAAAATAATCAAGTTGCTCAAGAAAAAGGATTTAATACAGATGGTTATTGGCAATGGGTATTTGCCTCAGCAGGTGATATTGTGGCAAAATATTGTAAACATCCAATTGCTGAAACGATTATGAAAGGGCTGCTTGATTATTTAATGGGATTGGTAGGTGAATGATGATTAAAAAAAATTACAACAACGGTTTCACTAAGGTACGTGACATCATGTTCGAATATCCGTTGTATCGAAAACAGATTGATATGATTAAAGATGAAATCATGACACCATATAATGAAAATACAGACGAGAATATTGGTGGAAGTAGATCATCATTTAGTAAAATGTTCGAACAAGATAAGTATGTGCTGAGGACTGAGTATTTTAAACCAACACTTGAACGGATTTTTTTAAATAAAAGAGTAGTTGAAGATTGCTTGAAAGAAATTGACCCAAACTTTAAAAAATATATTGAAGGATATTACTTTTCAAATATGAGCAAACAAAAAGCGATTGCAATATCAGGATATTCATGGTCTCATTTAAAACGAAAAAGAAACGATCTATTTAGAAGAATTGCTTTTAAATTAGGAATTTTTTGGACTGATTGAAAAGATGAGCCAAATGAGCATTACTTTCATGATATTATGGTAATGTGAAATTTTTGTAAAATATACAAACACTCTTTTTTCCTCTGTCATTTAGGCAGAGGTTTTTGTATAATAAAAATAAAAAGGATTGTGATGAAAATGAATTTAACAGGTTTTGTAATTGTAAAATGTGGAAAATCTTTGTGCGATGGAACAGTTGAGTCCGATTCAGGAGAATTTGATTTGCAACAAACATGGACCGATGAAGACAGAGGCATGGGGGAAGAAATTTTTTACAGTGCTGAAGTTTATAAAAAATGCCCTGAGTGTGGAGAGGAATATACTTTAAGTTTTGAATGTTCAGAATATCCAGCAGGTGCGCCAAATTATGAAGATTTTGGTGTTAACAAAGATGCAAAAGTAATTAAGAATACTTTGTCAATTTTTTAAAATAATATATTTTTTTGTAATTAACACCATTCTTTTCAGTGTGGTGTTTTTTTGTGTAGAAAGAAGGTGAACAACATGGCAATGACAAAAAAACAAATGCGATTTTGTCAAGAATACTTAATTAGTTTGAATGCTACAGATGCAGCTGTAAAAGCTGGATATGCAAAGAAGTCAGCTAGATCAATCGGACAAGAGAACTTGACAAAACCTGACATTCAAAAATATATAGATGAAAAACTACAAGAAATTGAAGATTCTAAAATAATGGATGCTAAGGAAGTAATGGAGAGATTGACAGCTATCGGTAGGCGTGAGGTCAAAGAAAATCAAGTAGTCACACTTCGAGAAAAAAAAGAATTATGGGTACCCACTGGCGAAGATGGAACTTTGAAGAAACAAGTTATTGAGAACGAACATGCCGAAGTGGTTGAAATGCCTGCTAAATTATCTGATGTCAATAAGGCACTTGAACTAATGGGCAAACGTCATGCGCTGTTCACTGATAAAGTTGATCTTCAATCAGGAGATATTGTTATCAAGGTTGGTGAGTGGAATGCTGAAGACGAAGCAACGTAGTATCGTCTTAGAATTTAACTTTCCTTCCAGAGTTTTTAATAAACGGTATTACGATAGCCTACGAAATTATTCTAAGTTTACAGAAGTCCATTACGGCGGTGCTTCAAGTGGTAAATCGCACGGTGTTGTTCAAAAAGTTATATTTAAAGCTTGTATGCCTTGGAAACACCCAAGAAAAGTCTTGTTTACAAGAAAAGTTGGACGGTCTATCAAAGATTCAATCTTTGAGGATGTTAAAGCTTGTTTAGCTGATTGGAATTTATTAGATAAATGTAAAGTTAATAATACTGATTTTAGAATCACATTACCCAATGGTGCTGAATTCCTATTCAAAGGCATGGATGATCCAGAGAAAATAAAGTCTATCAAAGGGATATCCGATGTTGTTATGGAAGAAGCAACCGAGTTTACTTTGGAAGATTACACTCAACTAACTTTGCGTTTACGGGAAAAGAAACATAAAGACAGACAAATATTTTTAATGTTTAACCCAGTTTCTAAATTGAACTGGGTTTTTAAGTATTTCTTTAGTGAGGAATCGAATGTTGATACTACACGTACTGCTATTTATCATTCTACGTACACTGATAATCGTTTCTTAGACGACGATAACCGAAAGGTCATTGAAGATTTAAAAGCTCGTAACCCAGCTTATTTTAGAATTTACGCACTTGGTGAATTTGCGACCCTTGATAAATTAGTATTTCCAACTTATATCAAACGAAGACTTGATAAGAGCAGTGAAGAATTAAGAAAACTAGATTCAGACTTCGGACTTGACTTTGGTTATGTAAATGATCCATCAGCTTTTATTCATATAAAGGTTGATGAAAAAAACAAACGTATTTATATTCTCGAGGAATTTACTAAAAAGGGAATGCTTAATGATGAAATAGCTGAAACTATTAAAAACTTAGGCTATTCAAAAGAAATTATCACTGCTGATTCTGCTGAACAAAAGTCCATTACCGAAATAAAAGGTAAGGGCGTTAATCGTATCAGAGCTGCAAAGAAAGGACCTGATAGTATACGTCAGGGAATTCAGTGGTTACTGCAGTATGAATTAATTGTAGATGACCGTTGCGTGAAATTAATTGAGGAATTAGAAAATTATACTTGGAAAAAAGATAAAAAGACCAACGAATATACTAATGAGCCAGTTGATTCTTATAATCACGTAATTGATGCAATCAGATACGCAGTTGAACATAGAAGTAAAAAAGGCAAATGGTTAGTTTAGAAAGGAAGTGATAACAATTGGATATCAAATATTTAAAATCAAGTAACCCTGAGGTACTATCGAAGTTTATTTATAACATGATTCAAAATGACCGTATCAGTGCATTAAAACGTAGAATGCGTGAAGGTGTTAAATATTACGACTACAAGCATGACATCTTAAAGTTTAGGCTATTCTACTACAATGATGACGGGCAATTGGTTGAGGAGAAGAATCGTAGCAATATCAAGATACCACATTCATTCTTTACCGAACAGGTAGATCAAAAGGTCCAGTATTTATTAAGCAATCCAGTTGAATTTTATACAGAAGATACAAATCTGAAAACTTATCTTGAAGAATATATTGACGAAGATTTTCAACTAATGCTTCAGGAAATGGTTGAGGGTGCTAGCAAGAAAGCCTATGAGTTTGCTTATGTATACCGCAATAAAGATAATCGGTTAGCTTTTAAAGTGGCGGATAGTCTAAAGGTGGTTATTATATATGACAGCATGAATAATATTATCGCAATGATTCGTTATTATGATACAGAGATAACTAAGGATAATCGGACGATCACAGTCACTAAAGCGGAGCTGTGGGATGATGAGAAAACTTGGTTTTTTGTTTCATCCAATGAACACGATAATCGTTTTATCATAGATCAATCAGAGGAAATCAACCCTAAGCCGCACCAATTAATTGAAGATAGCGAAGGGAAAATTTTAGGTAAAGGG
This sequence comes from Streptococcaceae bacterium, assembly GCA_022484805.1. Lineage (GTDB taxonomy): Bacteria > Bacillota > Bacilli > Lactobacillales > Streptococcaceae > MMGLQ5-1. The sequence continues at coordinate 86,531 of JAKVKP010000002.1, read as the reverse complement.
TTTGGCTTTATTCCTTTCTTGAAACTTTCTAACAATAAGAATGAAAAGACGGACCTTGAACCAATTAAGGCACTTATTGATGATTATGACTTGATGGCTTGTGCCTTATCAAATAACCTAGTTGACTTTGACCATCCAATATATGCAGTGAAGGGATATAGTGGTGACAACTTAGACACCTTAGTCACTAACTTGAGGACTAAAAAGACTGTTGGGGTAGCTGAAGATGGTGGAATTGATGTTAAAACAGTAGATATCCCAGTTACAGCACGTAAAACTAAGTTAGAAACGGATAAGGAGTCTATTTATAAATTTGGTATGGCTTTTGATTCTTCACAAGTCGGTGATGGCAATATTACTAACGTTGTAATTAAATCACGTTACTCATTGCTTGATTTAAAGTGTAATAAGACTGAGATTAGGCTAAAAGCATTCTTAAAACAAGTGCTTGACTTGATTATTCAAGATATTAACGAACGTTACCATAAATCATTTACAAGACAACAGATAGAAGTGATTATTACTCGGTCTATGATGGTTAGTGAGACTGACAATGCTACGGTTGATAAGAGTAATGCTGAAACAAAAGGACTTTTAATTCAAAACTTGCTTGATGTCGCCCCATACATTGATGATGAATCCATGTTAAAAGAGATTTGCGAGATTCAAGAGCTTGATTACGAGGAAGTTCAGAAACGAATGGAGGAGCAAGATTACACCGAGCCGAAAGGAGATGATATCAATGACGAAAATAAAAATTTACTTAAAGGGAAGGATATTTCCAATTAGTATTTTGTCAGAAGTAAGCTTTGACAATGCACAAGAGTATTTAAGTTCAGTATCATCAGAATCTAGCAAATATCTAATGGTTAGCGATAATTTTATTCCGCTAAATTCTGTTAAACGCATTAAAATCATTAAGGACTGACTGTTATGAATAAGTATCAATCTGAGATTGAAAAACTACTTCAAAATTCTGAGAAAGACCTATCTAAAGACCTTTTATCTGCATATCAGTCAGTTTATAACGAAGTGAACGACCAGGTAAAACAGTTGGTCGAGGATGCGGAAAAACTTAATTTTACTCAGAAAATGCAGTCTGAACGGTTGCAATTAATTAAGCAGCAGTTACAAATTAGTATTGACGAGCTTCAAGGTGTTAACAATCGTAAGATTTATAATTATTTGGATACGGTTGGGCAAACAGGATATAACGAATTATTTTATGAGTTTGAACAAACAACAGGTATACCGATTAGCTTTAGTATGCTTGATAACAAGACGATTGAAACGATAATTCAAACACCTGTAGCTAGTCGCAAGCTATCAACTAGGCTTCAAGGGAATGTCACTAAGTTAAAGCAGTCAATCAATCACGAATTGACACGAGGTTTTGCTAAAGGCGATTCATATGCCAAGATTGCACGAAGAATAGCTAATGTTGGTGATTCAAAGTATAAACGTGCTATGTCGATTGCAAGAACTGAAGGTGGTAGAGTATCATCAATTACTCGTCAGAAGTCTCAGAATGACATCACCACTAAAGGTGTTGAAATTGAGAAACAATGGTCTGCAGCACTTGATATGAAAACTCGTAGTGACCATGCACAACTTGACGGCACAACAATTCCAATCAAGGAATACTTTAAAGTTAGTGGTTACAAAGCTTTGCAACCTCATATGTTTGGTGTAGCTGAGGAAGATTGTGGTTGCAGATGTCGAACAATATCCGTTATTAAGGGCTATGAACTTAAGCTAAGACGTGATAATGAAACACACGAGGTTGATAAGTATAAGAATTATCAAGAATGGCTTAAAGATAAGCATTATCAAGCTAATAATGCTATAATTGGTGTGAAGACGGTTGATGGTATTGAGATTAAACGTACAAGTCAGCATTTAGCAGAACGAACTATCTTGCGGGAAGTAAATCCAAATGAAATAATAGATGCTTTAGTTAATCCGATTCACATTAGACCAGATAAAACTGATAATAATGGTACTTCACGTAAGTATGTTGGTCGTATTGTTTCTGTAGTTGTTAATCCAGATACGGGAACAGTCGTTACCACTCATAAAACAGGAAGTCGAACAGTCAGAAAATATACTAAGAAAGGATGATACAAATGATTTTAAGTGATGTTTTGACACTGAAGGAAATTGAATATATTTCTAAGTTTGTATCAGTCAAGACTAAGTATAATGATGATGATTACGATAAACTCATAGAAGATTTAGAAAATGCCATGATGTCTTTTGCAATTGATGATGAAATCAAAGGCGAGGGATTAAAAATTGAAAAAGTAATTGATAAATTATCCGAAGAATAGTACCCAGTCGAAATGATTGAGTGCTATTTTTAAATTTTTATGTATTATTATTTTTCAGGAAATTCTATGATTTGATTAATCTCTTTTTCTTTTAAATCAAGTTCTTTTTCTTGAATTTTTTTTTCAAATTCAAATTTTTCAGTTTCTAATTTGAGCTCCTGCTCCAGTATTTTATAATTTTGTTCTCCGTAGTAGGTGGTAACAATTATAGAAATAGCAGCTAATACAACGCTTACTATCTGAATATAGACAGTTGCTTCTTTATCAAGTTCTTTTTTCTTTTTCTTTTTTTTAGGACCGCCAGCTGCTCCTATTCCTAATGGAATTAAATTATCAAAATATTTTGATGATTTAATTATAAAAGCTTTTTCATCAGCGCTTAAAGCACTATTTTGAATTAGTTTTTCAATTGAAAGGTTTTTTGAAGATAAGTCCTTGATAATTTGTTGATGAATTGTTTGTACGTCAAATCCTATTCTTACTAAATTAACATATTGATCATTAACAAAACCGTTGTACATCTTTTTTGGTATTTCATTTAATTCATTTTCTGGATATTCTTCAATATGTGATAGCTCGTCTAGTACATTTTGATTTATTGCCATACGTTATCTCCTTTTTTATTTATATCATAACAATAATTTCTTTAATGTCCAGAAATAAGATATTTTATCAATAACTATTTTGAAAAAAACGTGTCAAATTTAAGTCGTATTGCTACGGCTTTTTATTTTTTTCAGACCTGCTCGAATGTCTCTAAAAGTCGGCTCATATTGGGAGTTGCCAATCCAAAAACACTTAGGAGGAAACACGTAATGAAAAAAGAAGATTTAATCGCACAAGGTTTAACTGAGGAACAAGCTAAGTTTGTAATGACTGAACATGGTAAAACCGTTACTGGTTTGAATAAAACAATTACGACTTTACAGGAATCTGAAACGGCGCTAAAAAATCAGATTACTGAAAATAGTACGAAGTTAGAAGAATTATCCAAAGAAAAGGGCAACTCAGATAGCTTAAATCAAAAGATTCAGGAATTACAATCTAGCAATGAAAAGCTTCAAACTCAATTAGACGAAAATACCACACATGCATCTCTTGAAAAGAGCCTACGTGAAGCGGGCGCCAAAGATATTGATTATCTTATTTTTAAACTGGGTGAAGTTGAAAAGGACAAGGATGGTAATATCAAAGACCTTGATAACAAAATTAAGGGCTTACAAAAAGACTATGAAGGTCAGTTTCAAAAAACCGATGGCGATAATAAGGATAATCAAAATGGTTTTAAAACAATTGAAAATAAATTGAAGGATGGGCAACAATCTAATCCTGATATTACTGCACAAATGGTGTCAGCGTTTACTGCCGATATCCCAACTCAAGATAAATAAAAGAAAGAAGGAAAACAAATGTCAGCAATTATCAATTATGCAGAAGCATATCAACAAGGGTTACAACAACGTTATGCAGCAAATGGATTACTTTATACTCAAAAATTATGGAATTCTCCATCAAATAATCTGTTAAAATTTAACGGTGCTAAAACTGTCAGAGTTCCTAAATTATTAATTAAAAATGGGCGTAAAGACCGCACACGTCGTTCAATTACAACTGTTGAAGCTAACTATGAAAATCAATGGGAAACTTACGAGTTGAGTAATGAACGTTATTGGTCGACATTAGTGGACCCATCAGATGTTGATGAAACTCAACAAGTAACATCTATTGCAAATATCACTAAAGTTTATAATGATGAAGAAAAAGTGCCAGAAATGGATAAGCAAATGAATTCAACTCTATTTGCTCGTAAAAATTCTATTGCTACTGGTGAAGGAATCGAACAAATTAACTTGGATGAAACCAACTTTTTGGCAACGTTTGATAAACTGATGACTGATATGGATGAAAAAGGAGTACCGTCAGTTGGTCGTACTATTTTCTGCACACCTCAAGTACGTAAAATCATTAAGAATTTGCAACAATTCTCACGTACGGTTCCTGTTCAAAACAACTCAGGTGAAATCAATCGTATTATTAGTCGTATTGACGATGTGACTATTGAACCTGCAATTCCATCAGATCGTATGAAAACATTATATGATTTTACAACAGGTGCTGTTGCTGATGCGACTGCAAAACAAATTCACTTTTTCTTAATCTATATCCCATGTATGGCAGCCCCTCAAAAATATAGTTTTGTTGGTTTAGATGCACCATCTGCTGCCAATAGTGGTAACTGGTTATACTATGAACAATCTTATGATGATGTATTGTTATTTGAAACTAAGCATGAAGGTTTAGCCTTTGTAATTGAGCAGTAAGGAGCGTGTGAATATGAAAGTAAGAAAAGACAACAGAGTCTTGACTGTTGAAGAAGCAGACAAGGCTTTTTATTTGGCAGAAGGTTATGATGTTGTTGAACAAGTTGAAAAAGAATATAAAGTCATTGAAAAAGCTACTGGTGGTAAAACCTATTCAATCGCTGAATATTCAGAACTTGAAACTAAAAATGAGGAATTAAAAGCAAAAATTGCAGAGCTTGAAGCAGAACTTGAATTTGGAAATGCTGAACCAGACCGAGTAGAAATGAAAGCAAAACTTACTGAATTAGGTGTTGAATTTCCAGGTAATATCAGTAACGAGAAATTAAAAGCTTTGTATGATGAATCAATTAAGAAGGATGGCGAGTAAGCTGTCCTTTTCTTTTTTAGAAAGGAGACGGTTTATTTGATCATTAGCTTTGAAGATGCAAAAAAAATAAAGTTTGATATTACTCAAGAAGACTTAGATGGATTAGAACAATCAATCCGAAATTATACGAGTAATAATTTTCAAAATCGAAATATTAGACTTGAAGGTGCACAATTCACGACCAACACGATTACATCTGTTGATGATTTAACAGGCTTTCGAGAAGGTCAGACCATTCAAGTATCTAATAGTCGATTTAATGATGGTTTATTCGTGATTAAATCTATCAACGATGATTTGATTACCTTTGCTGATAATTCATTCATCAACCAGAACGCTCCTAAAGCACTTGTAACGCTAGTTGAGTATCCAGCTGATATTTTATCAGGTGTCCGTAAATTGTTGAAATATGATAGCAAAATGGGCGATAAAATCGGTGTTAAGAGCGAGACTGTATCTCGAATGTCTAAAACTTACTATGATGTAAATTCATCAGAAAATATTGAGGGTTATCCTGCAGCTTTAATGGCGTTTCTTAATAAGTACAAAAAATTGAGGTGGTCGTAATGGCTGCCTTTTTTGTTGAAAGATATGTCAAAACTGGAGAAAACAAGTTGAAAGAGCCTATCTATGATTGGCAACGTGACAGTGAGTCGATTGACGGTTGGTTTGATATGTTGACAGGAGACGAAGCGACAAGTACGAATAGTTATATTGCTGAATCTAGCCACATTTTCATCACAGAAGATATAACTTTGAGAGTTTCGTCTGGTTGTCGTTTGTATAATCCTAAAACTGATCTAACTTTTGAGATCACTTATGTTGATAATCCTGTTGAAATAGATCATCACTTAGAAATCTATTGTAAGCGGGTGGTTTAATGGGGTTTAAAGACAAATCAGAAGAAGGTAAGGAAAAGATTAAGAATGCAACAATTAAATGGCTCTTGCAAGCTTGTATTCTAGTTGAAGGTCAAGCAGTCTTACTGGCTTCGGTCGATACAGGCCGTTTAAAAAAATCCATTGACCATAAAGTTGATGAAGCTGAACTAACCGGGTATGTAGGTACTAATTGCGACTACGCTATTTATGTTGAATTCGGAACTGGTGAATTTGCTGAGAACGGCAACGGTAGAAAAGGCGGCTGGATGTATAAAGACCCTAGCGGAGAATGGTTTTTCACTTGGGGTATGCCACCACAGCCATATTTAAGATCAGCATTCAGAACGACTAAAGGACAAATCGAATCATTGGCTAAAGATGTTTTTGGGAGTGAAATTTAATGATTGAATTAATTGTGGAATTGACCAAAGCATTTCGGTCGGTCATTCCTGAAAGTTTTTATTTAAAAAACAACAAAGAAACAGTTATCTATCCTTATTTGACATTTACCTATACAGGTGAGCCTTTAGGTAAAAATACTAAAGGATTTTATCTAGATATAGATATATTTGACGACAAAGGAAAGAATAACGAACGTATTGAACAAGCAATGTCTGATTTAGTTGATTTTGTGGATGATGACGAAAATAGAATTATGACAGATGAGTTATTTATCCGTTTTGATTCGATTAAGCCTAACCCGATACCGACTAATTCAGATATATTGCAACGTAGATACGCACAAGTTTATGTGCGTTCAGATTGGAGGAATAAATGAGTATTACAAGTGAAACATTACCTAAAAGTGGTTATACCGCTGACACACCTAAGCGCTATTTACTTAACGCAGGTGCTTTAGTGCGTAATCTAAAATGGGATGGAGCGACTAAGAAGTGGACTTATGACGAATTTGGCGCAACAAGCGGTGGTTCAAAGCTCACATTAAAAAATAATCTTCGTCAAGTTGAAGTTGATGGTGTGTTCACAACTCCTGTGGGTGGTGATATGATTGAATCAAGTGAGGGGACATTTGAAGTCAATGTGATTGAACACACCAGAGATAGCGTTAAAATGGCGCTATTTGCTGAAAGTACTGAATCGACAGGAACTGATTTTCCTGAAGGTTATGACGTGATCACACCAAAACAAAAAATTGGAACGACTGATTATGTTGAAAACTTAGGTTATATTGGCACAATTAGTGGTTCAGATAAACCGATTATCATTATTATGTCGAATGCAATTTGTACTTCTGGTTTAGAAATCGAAGTGAAAGATAAATCTGAATCAGTTGTGACTTTGACATTTGAAGCCCGAACTGCGGCAGGTGATGTATCAACAACTTCATTGCCAGTTAAAATTTTAATGCCAAAAGAGCCTGAAGGAGAAGCATAGCTATTGAACTATGCTTCTTTTTTTATAGTAAAGGAGAAAATTATGGAATTTAAAGTTATTTATCCATTTATTGAAGAAGGTAAAAAATACTGGTCTGGCGATACTTATATTTCTGAGGATAAGGACCGCATTAAGAAATTGACTACCAAGAACAATAAGCTTGAACATGTTTTGATTAAGCCTAAAACGGTAATGTCTGATGATAGTAAAGCTTCTACTGATGTCAAGGATACTAAGACGGCCAAAAAGGTTGATGGTGCGCCAGTGTCAGCAGATGAAACGGAGGAAAATTCTAAATGAGTGAAAAGGTAGTTGAATTAACAGAGGAACAAATTGAAGCGAAAGACGTTAAAAAAGCTGCAAAGTTGAATAAAATCACAGAACGATTACTTGGTTATAAAATGCGTGAGTTACAAGCTGATGATATCTTTAAAATTGTTGAAATGGCCAATAAGTTGGATGTGACTGATTTAATTACAGAATTTTTAGCTAAAAAAGATGCTGCTAAAATTCAAGGTCAAAAAGCACAAGGTTTGGCAGTTATTGCTGGTAAATCTGATGAAGCGCAAAAAGAATCGCTTACTGATCAGATTAAGTCCATTCAAGAAGATATTTCAGCTCAAAGTTTTGATTTAGTTGGTAAAGCTGCTAAGTACATTTTGTCGCATTCATCTGAAATTCAAATAGAGTTAAATAGTTTCTTAGCGGATTTAACAGGTAAGACAACTGAAGAAATTGGTAAAACACCATTAGTAACATACGCTTTGCTTGTGAAGTCTTTTTTCTCAAAGCCGGAATTACGAGAAGTATTCGAGTTACTCTCGTAATTCAAAAAAATGGCGGTATACATAAATTTAGAGACACGTTATTCAAACGATATAACGATGTCTCTTTTTTGTTGTCGTCAATGAAGTGGCGAGATATTGAAGGCTTTTTATCAACAATGTATGAAGAACAGGCAAATGATGAGCTTTGGCGTATTTATTTATCAAATCCATTCAGAGATGGCTCATTCAATGATTTCAAGCAAAAGATTATTGATGATAACAAGCCTAAAGAACAAATTGAAGCCGAAGCCAATACGGCTGCTAAGAATGCACTGGATATGCTGAATCGTACAGGAGGTGATTCGTTTGGCATTTAATATTTTTGAAATGTTTGGAAAGATCAGCGCTGATAACAAACCAGCCAATGATGCCATTGATGAAACGACTGGTAAGGCAAAAGAATCTAGTTCACTTTTTAGTGGTTTAGGTGCTGGATTGAAAGTTATTGGCACAGGCATGGCGGTTGCTGCTGGTGTAGCAGGTGCTGCCGCAGTAGGTTTAAGTAAAAAAGTAGTAGGTGCTTATGCTGAATATGAACAGTTAGTCGGTGGTGTAGATACACTATTCAAGGAGGCTTCTGGGAAAGTACAAGCGTTTGCTGACGATGCCTATAAAACTGCTGGCATGTCAGCTAATGAATATATGGAGACCGTAACAGGTTTCTCAGCCAGTTTAATTCAATCCCTTGGTGGAGATACTCAAAAAGCTGCAGACGTTGGTAATCAAGCGGTTACTGATATGTCTGATAACGCTAACAAGATGGGTACAGATATTACCAATATTCAAAATGCTTATCAAGGATTCGCAAAGCAAAATTATACGATGCTTGATAACTTAAAACTTGGATATGGTGGTACCAAAGAAGAAATGCAAAGGTTACTAGAAGATGCACAAAAAATATCAGGTGTTAAGTATGATATTTCGAGTTTTGCTGATGTAACTGAAGCTATTCATGTTATGCAAACTGAGATGGGCATTACTGGAACGACTGCTGCAGAAGCAGCGGATACTATCAGCGGTTCAATAGACAGTACAAAATCTGCCTGGACTAATTTATTAGCGGGTATGGGAAATCCTAAAGCTGATATTGGGAAATTGGTTGATAACTTAGTTGATTCATTCGGTAATGTTGTTAAAAATATTACACCAGTTTTAGGCAATATTGTTACAGCATTACCGACAGCAATTAACGGTTTGTTGTCTGCACTTGGTAGTCTATTACCGACAATCTTACAAGCAGTCACGTCGCTTTTTACTCAGGTACTTCAAACGCTGTTAACGTTATTACCTAGTTTGATACCTGTTTTTGTCGATGCATTAATGATGATTGTTCAAGCAATCATTACTAATCTGCCTTTACTGGTTGGTGCGGCAGTTCAATTAGTAACAGCTCTTGTTCAAGGAATTGGGGAAGCTTTACCGCAATTAATTCCAGCAGCTATGTTGGCAATTACAACTATTGTACAAAGCTTAATCAATAATTTACCTATGCTCTTGAATGCGGGCTTACAACTACTGATGGGGTTAGTTCAAGGATTGATAACGGCTTTACCTATTTTAATCGGTAGTTTACCTATGATAATTCAAACATTAATTAACTTTTTCATTAATTCAATCCCTGTGATTATTGAAGCGGGAATTCAGTTATTAACTGCATTAGTTACTGCTTTGCCTACAATTATTCAGCAAATAGTTGTTGTGTTGCCACAGATAATTAATGGAATTATAACTGCTTTAATTGCTGGCTTACCATTGATTATTAATGCCGGAATTCAATTATTGTTAGCATTAATACAGGCTTTACCGTTAATAATTTCCACAATTTCGGGTGCTATGCCACAAATTGTCAACGGTATTACTTCGGCATTGATTGGAAATATAGGACAAATCATTAATGCGGGAGTTCAACTTTTAATAGCATTAGTACAAAACTTACCTGCTATCATCAGTGCTATTGTTCAAGCTGTACCTCAAATTATCAATGCACTAGTTAGTTCATTTAGAAGTATGGGGTCAACATTAGCTGAAGCAGGTAGAGAACTTATTTCTAAAGTTAAGGATAAATTTACATCAATAGATTGGCTATCGGTTGGGGGTGACATTATTCGTGGTGTCGCTAGTGGTATTAGTGGTGCCGCAGGTACATTATTAGATGCCGCCGCAGATGCTGCAGGCAATGCTTTAGATTGGATGAAGAAAAAATTAGGTATACATTCACCATCGAGAGTATTTAGAGATGAAGTTGGGGAAATGATTCCTGCCGGGGTTGCAGTCGGTGTTGAAAACAACGGCTCAGTTATTCAAGATGCTTTAGATACTGTAGCAACAGGTTTGTCATTCGATACAGGAGATTTAGGAGCAAACATTATTGATCCAGCGCAAGTTAATTCTTCTGGTTATGGTTCACAGAGTAGCTTAGTAAGTTCGTCTAGTGAACAGAATACCCTATTGAAACGAATGATTGAAATTTTAACAGCTATTTTTGGAAAAGATTTTGCTGTTTATCTAGATGGTAAATTAGTTTCTCAAAAAACATACAAATACGATCAAAAAAATCAAACCACTGATGCAAACCGAAAAGAAGAAGTTTATGGATAGGAGGTAATCAATCATTGATAGGCAATAATAAAATGATAGTGAATGATTTTGATACAGAGGATATCTTTATTATTCGCAAAGTTAATCGAGGATTAACAGGCTCCTATTCTAATAAAACGGAAATGATGAAATTGCTTCATAGAACACGTTCTGAAAGAACGATTGAAGTTGAAGTAACTCTAATTTCTAAAGAGGGATTGGACCGGTTAAGAGTAATTCTTGATAGTTCTGAAACAGTTCAATTTATTTTTGAAGATGAGAAAGAATGGTACTGGAATGGTACACTTTCCACAAATAAATTAAATAGCTCATATATAGGTGCTGATATTACACTTGAAATATTAGTGCCTGACGGTGTCAAACATGCCGTCAATCCAAAAGGACCATTTACAGCGACTCTTGATGATGAGGGTCGCTATTTTGTTGAAGTAAATAATGAAGGTACAGTAGATGCGCCAATTACTTTGACAGCTACTATGAATGCAGAGAATGGCTATATTGGAGTGTATACCGATTATGCCATTACTGAAATTGGTAATAAAGAAGAAAAAGACGATGAGGAATACGTTGATGCAACTACAATTCTTAATACAACTGACTTTTCAGAATTCACTCGATATACAGGTTTAAATCCTGAAAATTCAAGTAAGGCTAATAATGGTACTGCATCAGTCATTCAGCGTTTTGGCAGAAATTGTTTTCACTTAGCCACTGCTGGCAATAGTGGCGCAGTTTTTAACGGTGCATCTTATCTTTTTGATTTTCCAGCAGATGAAACTGGCCACATTGGCGGTAAGAACGTTTATTGCTATTTCGATGCTGTTTTCTGGGCGCAACTAATGGGTCAGACAGGTCAAATGCAAATACTATTTACAGATGTGAATAATAAATTGGTTATGGGTTATGACATTTATAAATATGATGAGAAAGGTAATTCTGGATATTACTCAATGTATTATGGTGATGGTAAAGGCGGCGTGAAAACATACAGAAATGATAAATTCACGACTAGCCATCTCAACTCCGATAACCCTTTGAATTTTCCAAGAGGCCATATGGATATCGAAAAACGAGGATCAAAGATAACTTATTATTGGTTTGGCAGCTATCCATCTGTAACGGTGCCCGAATTGGCAGATGTTGAAATCACAAAATGCTATATCAATATGTATCAATACAAGAATAATTCAGGTGATAAGCAAATCTCATTTTTTGATTTCAGAAATGTACGAATTAGAAATGATGATGCGCTTCATTTAAGAGATATTAAGAATCGATTTCAAAATAAATCATCAGTAAAAATGACTGGTGCTGATTCAAAGGTATATGTTGATGGAATGCCTAAGCTATCTGAAAAAGTAAGAGGTTCTAATCTTTTCACTGTGCCATCAGGTAAAACAAAAATATATTTTGAGTGTTCATCTTGGTGTGCGACACCCCCAACATATCAAATCGAATTCACGGAGGTGAGTGTGTAAATGCAAATTCATATTTTAGATGAAAACTCTAAACCAGTTGCAATTATGGATAATACACTTCCTGAAGCGATTCATTTAAAGAATTCTAAATTTCAGAGGTTTGCGGCTGGTTCTGCAAACTTTTTAGATTTTGAAACAGACAAATTACATGCGGATTCTTCTATGTTTCAAGTTGGTTATTGGATTGTTTTTAAGGATAGTAACAAAGATCAAAAACTTTATATCAATAATATCGAAGAAGCTGAAAAAGATAGCTTAATGCAGATTTCTGCAAAGAGCTCTAATTTAGATTTAAATAATGAAAAGATTACGCCACCTATGCCAGATGCTGCAAAACCTATTTCGTGGTATTTTGACATCATTTTGTCTGATACAGGATACACAATAGGTATCAATGAGTTGTCTAACTTAACTAGAAAACTCTCTTGGGATAGTGAAGAAATGACACGTCGCAATCTACTTCAATCTGTGGCAACTCAATTCGATAATGGTGAGATTGAATATGAAGAAATTCTAAATTCTGATTTCACGACTAAAGAAAGATTAGTTCACATTAAGAAACAAGTCGGTGAAGTTCGAGATGATATTGAGCTTGAATTTGGTAAGAACATCAAAACGATTAAGCGCACGACAAATATTGATAATATGTGTACGGCTGTTCAACCAACAACTACTGACAAAGATGGCAATGTAACAACTATTGCCAATGAACCTGATTGGGAAGTGCTAGATGATAATGGCAATGTTAAATTTTTCCATAAAAAAGGTAGCCCGCTTATTTTCGCGCCAATCGCAAATGCAAGATATGGTAATCGTGGTGTAAATGTCATAGCTGGTGGATATATCCTACATAAAATCAATTATGAAAATTTATCTAGTTCCGAGACTTTTACTCGGGGTAAAACTTATATTGAAAATTACAGTGTGCCTGAAATAAGTTATGAGACAGAAGGAAGAACTGACGTAAACCCAGGTGATACAGTAACTATTATTGATAATGGATATAACCCACCTTTAACGATGTCTGCGCGTGTTCTTGATGTTACGAGTAGCTTTGATGATCCAACAATTTGGGGTGCTAATTTTGGTAATTATAAAGCTTTGGAATCGCAAATTTCGAGTGATTTACAATCTAAAATGGCAGCACTAGCAGAACGTAATGCGCCGTATAAAACAACAACGCTAACCACTAATGGCGTTCAGTTCAAAAATTCAGAAGGCAGTACAGTCCTAACCGCTCGTTTATTTAAAGGCACAAATGAAACGATACCTGATTCTTATAATTGGTTTTTCAACGAAGACACTTTATCTGAAACAAGTAATCAATTAACAGTCAATGCTTCTGACGTTGACGAGAAAGCTGTTTATCGCTGGGAAGCTGTTATAAGTGGCACGTCGGTTGCGTTTGATGAAGTGACGATTACGGACGTTTCAGATGGGAAGAATGGAGAAACTGGTCCAAAAGGTGACAAAGGTGACAAAGGTGATACTGGAGCTAAGGGAGACACTGGGGCTAAAGGTGATACTGGAGCAACTGGTGCCAAGGGAGATAAAGGTGATACTGGTGCCAATGGTACAAACGGTACTAATGGCACAAACGGTCAAGATGCAATATCTGTCGTTATCACTAATGAAAATGTAACATTGCCAGCAAATGCGCAAGGTGGTGTAACATCATACGCTAATTCTGGAACTATGTTGTCAGTATTCGTGGGCAAGACTGCTTGGCCATATGGAACTGGTACTAATAAGTGGACTGTAGCATGGTCAGCAAGTGGAGTAACTCGTGGTACTGGCTCTAATGATGGTACAGTCGCATCTTTTGGTAATGTTAGTGGTATGAGTACTACAAGCGGTGCTACAGCTACTCAAACATTCGTTGTATCCGTTAATATCGGTGGTACTGTTACCACATTTACCAAAGTTCAAAATATCAGTAAGTCTGAAAAAGGTATTACTGGTGATGATGGTATTGATAGTTATACGTATATTCGATATTCAGCTTATTCAGACGGTACGGATATGACTAGCTCACCGAATGCTGACAGTAAATATATTGGTCTATGTACTACAACATCGGCTACAGCGCCAAGTGATAAATCTGCCTATACATGGTCTAAATATGCTGGGAACGATGCGAATAAATATGGCGATAATGTTGTTAGAAACCCGAAGTGGGATAATATACCAGTCGGAACATACGGCTATAATGATTCTAATTTAATTAATGAAGGTTGGAACACTTCAAATATTATGAAGGTACTAGAACCAGAATCTGATTATCCTAGCGAAAAAATAATTGAGATGGTAAATAGTAGCTATGCTGTTCCTTATGGTACACCTGTTATTCCCGGGGAAAGATATTTGGTCTCATGGCAGTGTAAAACTTCTGATTATTCTGCACAAGCAAATTCTGCAGTACTTGTTTTCAGGTGTTTTGAAAGTAACATTGATTCTAACTCAGGTACTGCTAACGTGTTCAAATATAATCCTTATAATAGAGTTAATGGAACTATCGTGAACAACTCCAATCCAGTGATAGCACTCGATACAACTAACGCGACCGCAATAACTTCTAACGAATGGACTACGCAATCAATGATATGCGAAATACCCGAAGGGATAGCATATGTCAGACTATTACCTTTCAATCAGACGGCTAATCAGTCAATTAAATTTCGCAAGTTAGAAATGCGTAAAATTCAACAAGGTACGGTCACTATTTCATCAACCGAACCATCTTATAAATATGTTGGGATGCAATGGAAATATAGCGGTACATCGGCTATAACAATCGGTGGTGTCTCCATTCAACCGAATACTGTATATATCTGGAACGGTGCAATATGGGATTTATACATAATCCGTTCAACGAATTTACAAGTAGATAATGCGTTTATTACCAACGCAATGATAGCTAATTTGAATGCTTCAAAAATTAATGCTGGTACACTGAATGCTGAAAGAATTGGTGCTAATTCGATTACTGTTGATAAATTAAGTGTTGATAATCTAGCAGTATTAGGTTATTACGAAAGTTGGATTAGCACAACTGGGTCTCCATATAGTTATGATAACGGTGTTCAAATTAACAATGGTGTTGTTATGACTTTAGCAATTGAGAATCCCAATGATGCAACTCCTTATGTTCGTGGAACTATTAATACATCTGGACAGATTAGATTTTATCAAGGAAAATTGCCGAGAGCTACGACTCAGAACAGAGCAAAAATGTTCAATCGAGATGGCAGCAATACTTTCTTTTATAACACTGAGTTCGAAGTTGGGTACATCGATTCATATAAATATGGTACTGGACAAGGTCAAATTACTTATAAAGCTGATATGCATAATTTTTTAGGAACAATAGAATCACAAGAAAATTTTGGTCAGTGGAATGATTTATCGTATCTTTCAGGATTTAAAGCAGACCCAAATAATCCGGCTAAGTATCGATATGAAATTGGTTTGGATGGTATTAAAATTGTTAAATTTAAAGGCTTTATACAGAAAACATCGGGTAATTTTGACACAAGTCAAGCTGTGGTCGCAATACTTCCAGCTGGATATAGACCACCTGGTCAAGCTTCAATGCAAGGAACTGTTAACGGTAATGGTAGTTGCCGATTAACAGTGATTAATTCAGGGCATCTTCATTTATGGCCATCAATCGCAACTTCTTATATTGGGTTAGATGGCTATTATTATGCAGTAGAGTAATAGGAGGATAAAGCTATGTTGCGTTTTACGAATATCACACCAATTTACAACAATACTGATGGAACAATTAAAGAATATCAAATTCAACTTGATAATAATTTTACTGATGGTAATTCAGTCAGTGCTACTTTAACAATTAAATCAGACGAATTAGATATGAGTTCTGTCATTGAAATATGCAAGAAAAAACTACAAGAAACAGTAGCAGAAAATTAAAAAGTGAAGGTGAGGAAAATGGTTTGAGTATTGAAAGTTTGGGAGCGTGGGCTGGTTCAGCAATGGCAATCATTGCTTTACTAGCCTATTTTATTAAACCTGTGGTGGCCTCATTTAGTAAAATTACTGACACTTTGAATAAAGTAAATCACAATTTAGATTTGCTGAATAAAGATTTAGAAGCCAGTAAGTCTGATCGCCAATCTTTGCATGACGAATTAAAAAATCATGATGAACGATTAGATCGCCACAGTGAAAAATTAGTTTCACATGATGAACAGTTAAAAACATTATTTAAAGAGAGGAAGTAAAAATTATGCAAAACGAAACTTATGACAAATTGAAATGGATTGCAATTATCTTTTTTCCAGCTTTATCAGTGTTAATCAAAACGATTGGTTCTGCTGTAGCTTGGCAATATACAGATATTGCGGTTTTAGTTATCAATGCATTAGCAGTTTTCATCGGTAGTTTGATTGGTGTTTCAGCTAAGACATATTCATTGCTAACCAAAGATGAAGAAAAGGAGTAATTAATGGGGACAATATTTAAAACTTTTACACAGATAATTTCAACGATTATCTGTGTGGTTTTATGTATAGGAATGTGTAAAACGTTTATTGATTGGATAAAAATTACTATGTATGATATTAAGAATTATCAGATTTTAGATTATTTATTTTATAATAGTTTAATTTTATTTTTGTTGATGATTTTAATATTTTTCATGGTTTTAGTAGCTGTAGGCTATCTCTCTAAGACATTTGAGATGATAAGTATTATCAAATAAAGGAGTAATTGAATGAAAAAATTAAATAAATTAATCTCAGTCCTAGCGGTTGCGTTAGGGCTTTTTGCATTACCATTAACTTCGCTTGCTGCAGTGGGTGACCAAGGTGTCGATTGGGCAGTTTATCAAGGCACGTATGGTCAATTCGGCTATTCACATGATAAGTTTGCGATTGCTCAAATTGGTGGTCGCAATGCAGGTGGTATCTACAATCAATCAACATACAGTACGCAAGTAGCATCAGCTATTGCACAAGGTAAACGTGCGCACACTTATATTTGGTACGAAGTGGGTGGTAGCACAGATTTAAGTAAGGTAACCCTTGATTATTTCTTGCCTAAAATTCAGACGCCTAAAGGTTCAATTGTTGCCCTTGATTATGAAAGTGGTGCAAGTGGCGATAAGCAAGCCAATACCAATGCAATTTTGTACGGAATGCGTAGAATCAAAGCAGCAGGTTATACACCGATGTATTATAGCTACAAGCCATACACGGTGGCTAATGTGTATTACCAACAAATCATTGCCGAGTTTCCAGACTCATTATGGATGGCCGCTTATCCAGATTACAATGTAACACCAACACCAAATTATAATGTATTCCCAAGCTTAGATGTCATTGGAATCTATCAATTCACCTCAACATATGTTGCTGGTGGCTTAGATGGAAATATTGATTTAACTGGTATTACTGATAATGGTTATGGCGTAGCAAATACACCATCGACTGAAACACCCGCAGTTAACGAAGGTGAACAAGCGAATGCAACACCAAAGGCTGAGATAAAGGTTGGTGACACTGTCAAAGTTAACTTCTCATCAACTAACTGGGCGACTGGTGAAGCTATTCCATCTTGGGTTAAAGGTAATTCATATACAGTCCAACAAATTAGTGGTGACCGAGTATTGTTAAGTGGTATTCTTTCATGGATTAATAAATCAGATACAGAAATTATCAGCGTAAACACTGCAAGTACCAGTCAAACTCAAACAGCATCTACATCGTCATATACTGTTAAATATGGTGATAATCTAAGTTCGATTGCTTCAGCTTATGGTACGTCTTGGCAAGCGTTACAATCGCTAAATGGATTGAGTAATCCATCATTGATTTATCCTGGTCAAATTTTACAAATTAATGGACAATCAGCTTCAACAACGACTGTTCGTTACACTGCAGTTTGGGGCGATACATTAAGTGGTATTGCTTCAAAATACGGTACGACTGTTCAAAATATTAAAGCTTTAAATAGCTTATCTAGTGATTTAATTTATGCTGGTGTAAGCTACAAAATTAAATAACACTCACGCCCTCGTTTAATTACGAGGGCCTTTTTATTTGAAATACGAATTATCAAGACAGGCGATTGTTGGAGTTGGAGAATGTACGGTAAAGTTTATGTATAAAATAAAAAAGTTGAAAGCTGAAGTCTGTAATTATTTCTAGTCAAATAGCTGTTTATACAAAAGGAAACTATTGAAATAAAAATATCTAGCATCAATAGGAACCATTCTTTTACTAATTTTAATATAAAACAAGAAACAGATTGACTCAAGATCAAGCTAGAAAAAAGATATTTTTGTTAATGCAAAATAATAATTTTAAGAATATAAAATATAATTTTTTCTTAAGCGTTAATAAAAAAATATGAATTCATTTGATTAGACCGAAGACTTTTGTTAATCTAACTGTAGCAATTATTAAGGAGTGTTAATTGTGATAAAAATGAAAGATAAAGATATCAGAAATCTTACTTTACGAGAATTGTATCAATTACATGATGGTGAGAAAAACACTAGAATAATTAATGAAATGGGATTAATTAATGGTGAATCAAGGATTGATATAGCTGTAGTGAATGGGATTTTACATGGATACGAATTAAAGAGTGAATCAGATAATCTATCTAGACTACCTCAACAAATCGAAAATTATAATAAAATATTTGAAAGAATGACTATTGTTACTGATCAGAAATATATAAAAGAAGTAAAAAAAATAATCCCATCTTGGTGGGGAATTATGACAGTTCGTAAAGATAAAAAAGGATTGAGAGAACTAAGAAAAGGTAGAAAAGTAAAAACACAGGACGAAGAGGCACTATTAAATCTCCTTTGGAAAAATGAATATAACGAGCTTATTGACTTACTGGGATATCCTAAAAAAATAAAATCATACAGAAAACAACAACTTTTCGACATTATTTTAAAAGATAATAGAAAGAGTATCATAAAAAAATATATTTATGATACTCTTAGAAAAAGAAATTATAATTGATTTAAAGTTGCAGCTAAGTGATGATTGATGCCGATTTGTATTGGCATCTGATGGTCATGTATAGAAATGATATTTTTAGCACATTTTTCAATTTGCTCATCACCCCAAGAATAACCACTACCTGAATAATATTGAGAACTAACTATAATTTTGCAAATATCCTGAATTGTTAAATGATTTGGTTCTTTCCTTTGCTTTTTTATCAATCCTGATTTGGCAATCATGTAATTTTTATCAGTAGTATAAAAAATTTTGAAATACGTATTATTCATATTGATTTGATTTCTTTGTTCCGTAGAAGGAACGGGTTTCAAACGCACAGTATAATCTGCAAAACTTAATCCAGGAAATGTGTCTCTAAGCGCAAAAAAACTATTTATGTCACTTCTAACACTCGCTATCGAAAAATTACTATGATTGATAGAACTCGCATCTTCTGGACAAGAGGTGGCACCGAATATTACATTTTTTCCAGTATTGGTTGAGTCTAATAAGGATATCAAATTTGAAGTACGATTTAAATCAGAAAAGTGATTATAAAAATCTAATAGCCAAATAATTTGATTTCCACCAAATTTTTCTACAAATTTACTTTTTGTACCAGGTATAATAATGTTATCAATTCCATTTTCAAATTTATGAGGTTCTATTCTTACCATGATGGTACGAGACGAATCTAAAATGATGCTGTCAAGTACCCAATCTGGATCATCATAATTAAAACACGGTATATAATTTGGGCACCCTTCAGAAATTCGTTCATCAATATATTCAACAATATTCAAGCCGTTTTGACTAGCCCAAGATTCCTCAGGATTACCGCCTATATTCGAAAATGCTGTGGAATATTGAAATGCAAAGTTAAGATTTGGAATCTTCCTATTTAAATATTTTCCAAACGTTCTAAAATCTTTTTCCCAATTTTGAAAATTAGATTTTTGTGGTGCTTCAATAATTGGTAATAATTGTTCATTTGGGTTTTCCATTTTTTTACATAATTCCTCTAATGCTTTAATCTCGGAATTGCCTTTTTTTAATATGGGATAGTAATAAGTCATAATTAAATCCTCCTTTTTTATTGATATGATAATTATATGTTCACTTATTAAAATAATGCAAGTGTTTTCTAAATTACTTTCCGATTAGTACATTATATTTAAATAATTACCCCCACCACACGGTGGGTTTTTGTTTGCATTTATTTTAATATGGTTATTTATATCTTTGAGTGATATTATATAAAAAATATATAGTTTTTAAAGGAGTTTTATGGAGGAGTAATGAAAGATAAATATAAATATAAAGGTTTGTTCTTAGCAGTTTTAGGTCCATTATTATGGGGATGTTCTGGGGTTGTTGCTCAAAATTTGTTTGAGTATCATCATTTGAATCCTACATGGCTTGTTTCAGTTAGGATGTTTTGTTCTGGAATTCTTTTGTTGGGATATGGAGTGGTAGCAAAAAAGAAAATATTTTCTATTTTTAATAATAAATCAGATACAATACACTTAATGTTATTCTCAATTTTAGGAATGACTTTTGTACAATTAGCATACTTTATGGCAATTAGCACTGGGAATGCTGCCACGGCTACTATATTACAATATTTATCACCAGTTATAATTATTATTTATTTAGCAATTAGAACATTAAAGTTACCACAACGAATAGATTCAATATCAGTGATGATTGCTATTTTAGGAACTGTATTACTAGTAACACAGGGAGATTTAAACTCACTTTCTTTGCCTTTGGATGCGGTAATATGGGGGATATTATCTGCTGTAGCTGCAGCTATCTATACATTGATGCCAAAAGCACTCTTAAAGAAATATGGTTCGATTCCAATTGTGGGGTGGGCAATGTTGATAGGTGGAATTATAGTAGGTTTATATTATAAAATTTGGAAGATGATGCCTCATATTTCTTTAATAGCCTTTATAGAGATACTATTTGTTGTGATCTTTGGCACTATGTTGGCGTATTTATTTTTTCTACAAAGTCTTACCTATATTAGTGCTACCCAGGCGAGTGTTTTAGGTTCTGTTGAACCCCTGTCTGCGACTATTTTAGGAATTTTATTTTTGAATATTTCTTTTAATATCTATGGTATTTTGGGAATAATAATGATTATTGGAATTACATTTTTACAATTTATATCATCCAAGAGAGCTCAAATTAATATTTAAAATTTATAAAATATATTAAGCTGTAAGATGGAAATTAAAAGGCTGAAATTAATCAGCTTTTTTTTTTTGCATTTTTGAGAATTCAAGTTATAATTTGGTTGTAGTCATTTCAATAATATTGAAATAGAAAGGCTGATTATATGAAATCTCACGAAGAACATATTAGAGAAATTGCAAGTGATCCTTTGATTCGTGATTATCACGACAGAGGTATGATGAAATGGCAAGGAATGTTTTTATCTGAACATACAACAGCACTCAAACAAGAAGAAGCTGCAGACAATCACGTAGTCTATCGCCACGAACAGATGGAAATAAATAAGATAACAGAATTATTATATTTTGCGTTTTCGCATACCAAAGTAGTTCTGGTGCAAGTTGGCGAAATAGATTTGGGATGGAATCAGCAGGAGTATGTAATAGGAGTTGTGAATGGATTTGATGAAGGAAATGTATTCATAGCTGGCAAACCTTATAATATTGATGAAATTGAATATGTCGAGATATACAAAAAAGACTAGAATAATCTAGTCCTTTTCTTGTGCCAAATTTGTGCCAAATTATTTAGAAACTGTAAAAAACTGTTATTAGAAAACGTTGATTTTTAAGCTTTTTTAAAACTGTAGTATACTGTAAAAAAGTAATTTACGTTTTTCGAGTCCGTTGCATTACCACTCTGCCAACTTTCCGAGAGTAGAAATTATTCAATAATTGCTTTCAAGATAATATTCTACGCTTTGTCAAAAATAATGCAACACAATTAGCATAAAATTTCTAAATATAATTACACAATTAGTACCTTTATTTTTATTAATAAGTAAATTTTTATATTCAAATTAATTGATTGAAAATAATTCTAGAAATTTTGAGCTGGCAAATGATTTGTTGAGAAATAACGAAGAGAAAATATAGAAGTCGTTTATCTAATGGTGGCTAGGTATGGTAAAATAAGAGAAAATAGTTCGCAATTTCAAATTTTTATTCATTTAGATAGATTGGAGATCAGTTGCAAGGAACGATTATAAAATCATTGAGTGGCTTTTATTATATTGAACATCAGGGACAGGTTTACCAGACTAGAGGACGGGGGAATTTTAGAAAACGAAAGATTACACCTTTGGTCGGTGACTACTGTGAGTTTGAATCAACCAGCCTAACGGATGGTTATTTATTAAAAATTTTGCCAAGGAAGAATGAGTTAATACGACCACCAGTTGCCAATGTCGATATTGGCGTGATTGTGATTAGTGCTATTGAACCAAATTTTTCTAGTAACCTATTAGATCGATTTTTAGTTATTTTAGAATCTAAAAAGATTAAGCCAATAATCTATATTTCAAAAACAGATTTGCTTGCTGATCAAACTGATATTTTAGAAATTCAAAAAATTTATCAGATGATTGGTTATCAGGTTTGTTTAAATTATTCAGAATTTGAGTCAATTCGTTCAGAATTTGTCGATAAGATTGCCGTGTTTATCGGGCAGACTGGTGCTGGAAAATCAACATTGATTAATCGAATAGATGAGGCATTAAATCTGGCTACTGGCGAAATATCCAAGCATTTAGGTCGGGGAAAGCATACAACACGTCATGTTGAATTGCATGAAGTATTTGATGGCTTGCTTGCTGATACACCGGGCTTTTCATCAATTGATTTAAGAGAAATAGAGGCGAATGAGCTTTCCAGTTATTTTATCGAGATTTCAGAATTTGGTCAATCATGTAAATTTAGAGCCTGCACACATACACATGAGCCAGATTGCGCTGTTAAATCAGCGGTAGAGCATCATAAAATCACAACTTTCAGATATCAAAATTATTTGCAGTTGTTAAATGAAATAGAACAAAGAAAACCCATTTACAATAAAAGAAAGTAGGGAAAAAATGAACATGAAAATTGCTCCATCTATTTTAAGTGCGGATTTTGCCAATTTACAGAGAGACATTGAGCTCGTAGAGGCTGCTGGTGCAGATTATATCCATGTAGATGTAATGGATGGTCACTTTGTAAGTAATATTACTCTTGGTCCAAATATTGTATCCGCAATTAGACCAGTAACCAAATTGCCTTTGGATTGCCATCTGATGATTGATAATCCAGAAAAGTATATTAATGATTTTGCCAAGGCCGGTGCTGATATTATTACGATTCATGTTGAGGCAACGAATCATATTTATGGTGCTTTGCAACAAATTAAAAATGCAGGCTCAAAACCTGCGGTAGTTTTAAATCCGGGGACGCCGATTTCGAGTATCATTGATGTACTGCATTTAGTGGATCAAGTATTAGTAATGACGGTCAATCCTGGCTTTGGAGGACAAAGTTTTATTGTCGAATGTCTAAAGAAGGTCGAATTTTTAACGCAATACAAAAAAGAACATCAGCTGGATTTTGATATTGAAGTTGATGGTGGTGTTGATGAACAGACAATTTCTGCTTGTCAAAAGGCTGGTGCTAATGTTTTTGTTGCGGGAAGTTATATCTATAATGCAGAAGATCCAGCAAAACAAATTGCGAAATTAAAGGCTCAAGTTAATGACTAAAAAAGTCATTATTGTTGCAGGAATGGTTGATTATTTACCACGTGAAGAAGCAGTTTACATTGGCGTCGATTATGGTGCTTTATTTTTAGTGAATCAGCATTTTTCAGTCGCTTTTTCGGTTGGTGATTATGATTCTTTGACTCTCGACGAGTTTGATTTAATTAAGCAACAAATTCCAGAAATTCATCAAACCGTAGCGGAAAAGGATGAGACTGATACACAGCTCGCTTTACGCTTGGCGATTGAAAGGTATCCTGAGGCGCAATTCATTATTTACGGTGGGACAGGTGGTCGTTTAGACCATTTCTTAGCTAATTTATTTTTACCGTTAGAATCACGTTTTAAACCATTTGCCGAACAAATTCAAATGGTAGATGCTCAAAATAAAATTCGTTATTTCTTATCAGGCAAACATCAATTAACGCCGAATCCGGAATATCATTATTTAGCATTTATACCTCTAGTCTTAACTAAAAATTTTGAAATCATTGGCGCCAGGTATGAATTAAAAAAAATTGATATACTTGTACCAACGAGTTTTGCGAGTAATGAGTTTATTAATCAACCGGTTACCTTTAGTTTTTCTGAAGGGCTTGTTTGTGTAATTGAAAGTAATGATAGAACTAAGTTGAGGTAATACATGAAATTTTTACATATTGCAGATTTACATTTGGATCGTGCTTTTGAGGGAATCACAGCAGATAATTTACCAGAGCGTACAATTATTTGGCACGATATTGTGGCATCTGCAATTCAAAATCAGGTTGATTTAGTTATTTTAGCAGGGGATAATTTTCATCAAAGTCGTCCTTCCTTTATGATTCAAAAACTATTTTTTGATGGCTTAAAAAAGCTAGAGGAAAAATCGATTGCTGTTTTTTTAATTTTTGGAAATCATGATTATATTCGTGATAATCAATTGATTGAGACTTTCCCAAGTAATGTTTATGCAGTAATGGGAAATGCTGTTGAAACAACGACTTTAAAGTTGAATTCGGGAGAGTCTGTCGCTATTTCAGGCTTTTCATATCACCAGCCTTGGATTTCTGAATCTAGAGTATCTGAATTTCCAGCACGCTCGACGACTGATTTTCACATTGGCGTTTATCATGGTGAGCTAGGAAGCTCGAATTATGCTCCATTTACATTAACTGAATTAAATGATAAAAACTATGATTATTGGGCATTGGGACATATTCATGTTCCGACTCGGCTTGCTAATAATATTTACTATTCTGGTACGCCTTTGGGGCATAATCGAAAAGAGACGAGCTCGGGTGTTAATTTAGTCACGTTGACAAAAACAGGATTAAGTGTTGAAGCGATAGATTTGGCAAAGGTGATATGGCGAGACGTGGTTGTTAATTTGCACGCAGAATCATTGGAAGGCGTAATTTCAGAGATTAATCAGGCAATTTTAGCACTGGCGGAATCAAGTGACCAAACAATTTTCTTCTCGATTTTATTAGAGCATGTAGGTGATTATGCTGATGAATTAATTGTACGTATTCAAAGCGGCGAATTACAAGAATTACTTTCCGCGTATACAAAGCAACGTGTGATTAAAATTAAAATACTCAGTTTCAAGCTAGATCAATTTAGAACTGAATTACCACTTTCATTAACTGAATTAAATAATTTAATAACACAGCTCGATTTAGAAAAGGTTCTCTTGCCACTATCAAATAATAGAATAGTCCAAGATAAGCATTTAATTGATGATACAGTGATGACGGAAATCAAGCAAGCGATTGAGCAGCAAATACAGCTGGATTTTGATTTTAAGGAGGCAAATCAATGAAAATTGAAAAAATCGAACTTTTTGGTTTCGGAAAATTTTCAGATAAAACAATCTCCTTTTCAGAAAAACAATTGATTTTCGGTGAAAATGAAGCTGGTAAGACAACAATTTATAATTTTATCAAATTTATGATTTTTGGCTTTAAAGCAAAAGATAAAACACATCGTGATTTTAAGCCTTTAAATCATCCAATATATGGTGGTCGGTTAACGCTGTCAAATCAGGATGATTATTTTACAGTTCAAAGAAGTGGTATCAATAATCGAAGTAATAAGCTAGAACTGATTATTGAAAAGAATGGACAAAGGATTAGTGAGTCAGAATGGCTTTCCTTTTTAGCACCGATGAGTCAAGATTTATTTGAAAATGTTTATACGATTAGTCAGGATAATTTAGAGCTTCATGCCGAGAAAGACATGGGTGAAGAGGAGCTAGAGAATTTATGGCGAGTGACTGCCTCCACTGGTACACAAGAGTTAACTGAAAAAATTGCTGAATTGAATAAATTATTACCGGATTTATATAAACCGACAGGCAAAAATCCACAGATTAATCAAAGGTTGAATCAATTAGTCACTATCGAGCAACAAATTGAAGATAAAATTGCTGAAAATGAGCGGTTTCAACCGAATATTAAGGCAATCGAGCAATTGAACGAGTCGATTACACACTTGCAAAAACAAATTGCAAATTTAATTGAACAGGTTAATCGACTAAGGCAGCAACGTGATTATCAGTCAGATTATGAAAATTATCAACGATTAAAAAAAATTGATTTTTCTCAAATTCTATCCGAACAAAAAGTTGCTAAATTAAAGGCATTTAATCAAGAATTACAAAATGCAACTCTTATTCAGAAAAATATTGATGAGGATTTGGAGAATACTGAGCAAGTTTTAAAAGCATTGAAGACTAAAGAAGTAGCGCTCTATCAGCAATCTAAATCAAAAATTGATGAGCTGAGAGCTGAGTTCCCTGAAATTTATGGTCTTTTGAATAATCAGGATAACCTTGAGTCGCAGTATATTCAAAAAGAAGCACAGCGTAGAAACTTTATTGAGCAATATCAACTAGATGGTGCTAAAATTTATACAAATGAAGCTTTGTCAATGTTGGCAAAAAATAACACTCAAAGTAATCGACGCTTTCCTATTAATAAATTATTATTTTTTTCGGGGATAGCGATTGTTTTAGTTATTTTATTAAGAAATCATTTACCCCTGGCGATTATCTTAGGCTTGATTGTGATTTTAATTGGCTATGTTTTTACGGTGATGACGACGCCCAAGGCGTCAGAATCTGTCGTCACTTTTGCTGAAGCAACGAAAAAAAACCAGCAGCTTCAGCAGCTGGACCAGTTGAATCAGGAGTTAGAGGAACTCGGCAGTCAAATGGAAGAAAGTCAACATCAGATTGAGTTTTTTGCTAATCGAATTACTTTTTTGGACGATGTTGTATTTAATGCTGATATACTTTTAAAAGAGAAAATGCAGGCTTTAGAACATTTTGCTCAGGATTCAGCGATGAAACTAAATCAAATTAATCTTTTAGCAATTGAGGAAAAACATAGCAAACAAAAAGCAAATCAAGAGCTGATTGAAATGTTAAAACAAGAAAATCCTGATTATCTAAAAATAGAGGAGCAATTAGAAAATCAAAAGCAACTAATTAATCAAAAGGCACAGCTACAAATTATTCAAACTCGCTTAGCGCAATATTTTAATTTAACTGAGCCAGTTGATTTTTCAGTTTTGAGTCAAGAAATGGCTGAAAAGCAAAATTTATTATCGGATTATCAGATTAATCTAGAAGAATTGCGCAATCAAAAAAGCCAGTTGACGAGTGAAATCCAATTTTTACAAACGGATGACTCATTAGATAATTTGTATCAAAGGCAATCTAATCTTGAGGCAGAAATTCAAAATTTAGCTAAGGATTGGTCAGTTAAAAGTGGCTTAATCGAATTGTATCAAATGGTTTTGGCAAATCTTTCAGAAGTTACTTTACCAGAAATTTTAAATTTAGCGCGAGATTATTTTACTGATTTAACGGATCATGGCTATTGTGATATACGCTTAGAAAAGCAGATTTTAATGGTTGAAACAGCCAATCATCAAAATCTGAGGGTATTGGATTTATCAACTGGGACTAAGGATCAATTACTTTTAGCCTTACGATTGGCTTTAATTCAGTCTAAGAGCTTGAATTTTCCCGTGTTGATAGATGATGCTTTTTTAAGATATGATAAAATACGTAAAGCTCGTGTTTTTCGCTTGTTCGAGGCATATCATGAGGCACAATTAATTATTTTTACGAGTGATTTAGAATTAAAATCATTTTTTGAAGCAAATACAGAAGCAGTTGAGGTGCTAAATTAATGAAGAAATTAAAAGATTTAAAAATAGATGAGCATTTTGAAACGTATTTATTAATTAAAACAGCAGAATTAAGGCGAACTAAGGCAGGAAAGGATTATCTTGCATTTACTTTCCAAGATGAGACTGGTCAAATTGATGGCAAGCTTTGGGATGCTCAGCCAATTTTCGTGGAACGCTTTAAGGCGGGTGTTGTCGTTAATATAAAGGGTAAAAAAGAATTATACAATGGGATGCCCCAACTGAATCAAATTACTCTGCAATTAGCTAATAATATCAATCTTCGACCAGAGGATTTTAAAGAAAAGCCACCAGTTAATGTCGAAAAATTGCGTGAAGAAATGACTCAAACAATTTTTGATATTAAAAATCCAACTTGGAATCGTATTGTTCGCCATTTATTAAAGAAATATGATGAAGAATTTTTCTCTTATCCAGCCGCCAAAACCAATCATCATGCTTTTGAAACCGGCTTGGCCTTTCATAGTTTAACAATGATTAAAATAGCGCGAAACTTGAGTGCTATTTACCCTGAATTAAATGCCTCTTTATTATACTCAGGTATTATTCTTCATGACTTGGCAAAGGTGATTGAGCTTTCAGGAGTAAATAATACAGAATATACATTACGTGGTAACTTAATTGGACATATTGTTTTAATTGATGAAGAAATATCTAAGGCAATTATTGAATTGAATATTGATGAGAATCGGGAAGATGTTTTAATTTTACGTCACGTTATTTTGAGTCATCATGGCTTATTGGAATATGGTTCTCCTGTTCGACCTAAGATAATGGAAGCAGAAATTATTCATCAGATTGATAATTTGGATGCAACGATGCAAATGTTAAGTGGTGCATTACGCCAAGTATCGCCTGGAGAAACTACTTCGCGTGTTTTCGCTTTAGATAATCGTAATTTTTACAAGCCTACCTTTAAAGATGATATTTCTGACTAAAAAATACTTGAACTTTGATAGATATTGGCGTACAATAGTTAATTGTGAGTAATTAAGTTTACTCCTTTCTCTAGACAAATGCTTTAGAGACATAGACCAAAAGGAGGTGTAAATCAATGACAAAGTACGAAATTTTATACATTATTCGTCCAAACATTGATGAAGAAGCAAAAACAGCTTTAGTTGAGCGTTTTGATTCAATTCTTAAAGACAACGGTGCTGCAACTGTTGAATCTAAAGACTGGGAAAAACGTCGCTTAGCTTATGAGATTGGTGATTTCCGTGAAGGATTATACCGTATCATTAATGTTGAAGCTCCTTCAGATGCGCAAGCAATCAATGAATTTGATCGTTTGGCAAAAATCAATGATGACATTTTACGTCACATGATTGTGAAGTTAGAAGCTTAACAGAGGTGCTTAAATGATAAATAACGTTGTATTAGTAGGTCGTTTAACTAAAGATCCTGAATTACGCTATACTGCGAGTGGTGTTGCTACTGCAAGTTTTACACTTGCTGTCAATCGTCAGTTTAAAAATCAAGCTGGTGAAAGAGAAGCTGACTTTATTCGTTGTGTGATTTGGCGTCAGTCTGCAGAAAATTTTTCAAGCTGGGCAAAAAAAGGTGCATTAATTGGTGTAACAGGTCGTATTCAAACAGGAAGCTATGAAAATAATCAAGGTCAGCGTGTCTACACGACAGACGTGGTTGTAGATAATTTCCAAATGTTGGAATCACGGGCAGCACGTGGAGAATCTCAAGGTTTTTCAGCGCCGCAACAAAACAATACATACAATAACAACAATAATTCATATCAAGCGCCGGATACTCAAAAAGCGCCAGATTTCGGTCGTGAAGAGAATCCATTCGGTACAAGTCCAATTGAAATATCGGACGATGATTTACCATTTTAATAAGATAAGAAACTAAAGGAGGAATGACCAATGGCTCAACCACAACGTCGTGGTGGTATGCGTCGTCGTAAAAAAGTTGACTTTATTGCGGCTAACCATATTGACTATGTTGACTATAAAGACGTTAAATTATTAGAACGTTTCATCTCAGAACGTGGTAAAATTTTACCTCGTCGTGTGACAGGAACTTCTGCTAAAAACCAACGTAAAGTAACAATCGCGATTAAACGCGCTCGTGTAATGGGATTACTTCCATTTGTAAGCGAAGACTAATCATTAAATATCAGCGATTTGGATTTTCCAAATCGCTTTTTCTTTTTCTATCCTAGCTTGAATTGATTACTAGCACTTGCCTAACTTGAACTTTGAATTAAAGTTGCATTTCGGAGTTGATATCGGTAAAATGAAGAAGGTTAATTTTTAGTGAATTGTTAAGCGTCCTTAGTGTAATGGATATCACGGAAGATTCCGGTTCTTCAGATAGGGGTTCGATTCCCTTAGGACGCATCGAATATTTCTAATAATAACGTTAAGCCATTGGTATGAGTAAATTTGCTAACCAGTAGTTGACGTTATTTTTAATTATTGCAATTATTATTTTAAGGTGAGCGATGAAATCATTAAAACTTATAGAAGAATTAGCAGGAAGTTTAAAGTTTTTTGAAATAGAACAGCTAATAATGGAAGAGCAAAATAGAGAATATGAGGGTATGACTTTTTATCTTAACAATGTTCAATTTAGAAGCAGGTTAGCAAAATTAACCCCAAAGAAAGAAGGCTATTTTGTAGTATTCTGGGAAAAGAATACTGAGAATAAAAATCAGCCATATTGTTGTGAAATGAGTCCTGAAAAAATAATTGTTTCGGTTATTGATAATAATTTTAGAGGACAATTTGTTTTTCCAAAAACAGTTTTATTGAAGCAAGGTGTTTTGAGCGGAGTCAATTCCAAAGGAAAAATGGCGATTAGAGTTTATCCGAGCTGGACAGATAATTTAAATATTTCAGCTAAAAAAACACAGCAATGGCAAAGTGATTATTTCATTGATTTATCTTTAGAGGTCAATTTAGAAAGACTGGAAGAATTATATTTTTTATAGATTTGGATTACTGCTCACGAGATAGGGTTTTATTTGCAAAAAATATTATCTTAGTGTTATTCTGTGTTAAAACAACATTATAAAATGTGGAGATGTGATTATGAAAAAAAAGCTAACTTGGATTCAAACATTAAATTCTCGAGGATCAATTTTAGGGAATGGTCTGCCGATGGAACCAATTTTGAATCCATTCACTTTAATTCAATTTCAGAAAAATTTTCGAGCAGAATTGGGTGGAGAGTGGGAAGTTGATTACATTAGTCAGGACATTGAAAAATTAGATGAAATTCAGGGCGATGTAATCGCAATTCCGCAAAATCTTGAAGGATATATTGATTTGAATCAATTTAAAAATGCAGTTATTATTCCGTTTATAGATATTCATCAAAAGAATTATAATTCAATTAAAAGCATAATATTAAACCATTGTTGATTTTTTTGTGAGACATTTTTTGTATATCTCTTTATACATAGTTAATCTTGATAGATATTAAATTTGTGAGGTAATTAAATGCAAGCTAAACCGGTCACTGAACAAGATATACTTTAATGGAAGGCAATTTATAAGAATTACCGAGACAGTTTGATGCCAAATAGAAAATTGGGTAAACAATTGGATGATTATTTTATTTTAGAGGACTGTATAAAATTGACTTAGATAATTTTTTTCTGGTTGCAGGATATATAAAATGCAAATCAAAATAATCCTTCATGACTTGAAAAATTGCTTTGTATTGAATTGTAATAATGGATTAGTTGCGAATAGTATTGAGCTAAGGTTTAAATTTTAGTTATTGATAATCAATTTTCATTATTTTAAAAGTCCCCCTGCATTAGATTAACGAAGCTAACATAGGGGGACTTCACTTTACAATTCGGGCTTTAGCCTAAAAGTAGATGTGTTTTAATAAATGAATATCTTATAGTGGCTAAATAAATCTTAATTTTATAAATTTGCTGTTTTTATAGTAATTTGAAGCAAATCTATATACATGTATTTTTAACCGAGGAAATTATAAAAGTGATGTGATTACGGTGAGTATGCCAAAAATGATGCCTGGAAAATTAGCAAACACAACGGGCCAATCTTTTTTTTCTTTTCTAAATCCATATAAAACCCAAAGTGTGCAGTTTAAAGCTGCTACAGCAGGTTGAATAAAGCCAGATTTATTACCAGTTAAATTGCCGTAAATTTGAGGAATATATGAGACATACATTAATATGGCCGTTATAGTTGCTATCGTTCCAAGTGATATTTTTTTTTCTTTCATTTTAACTTCCTTTGCTATTATGAGCCTAAAAAAATTGTATACTAATATAGTATAACATTCAAAAGTTGTTGATGACAAATGGAGTAAAAATCAAAAGGATTGAAATCTAAAATTTCAACCCTTTTTTGTTTTAATAAAATATATGATAAATAATCTTTTATTTCTTTGGGGCACGATAGCCGGCCTGTTCGGCCTCTGAAATCGTTTTGAACATAGCTACTGGATTAGTTGTTCGGTCATAGTATGTGCTGCCCGGAACATGATAAATTCCGTTTCGACTACCTTTGATTGTACCTTGACCATTAGCATCAACGTACTGAAATTCACCTGAATTAGCTTGCTGTGCGGCTGCTTGCTCTTGTGCTTGTCGCTCTGCTTCAGCTTTCTCGGCGGCTTCCTGAGCTTGCTTTTCTGCCACAATTCTCTGTTGTTCAGCCTCCTGCTCTTTGGCAGTGATTGAATTGTTAACCGTTATTAAGCGATTAGATAATTCGCTATTCCCGTCTGGAATTGCTTGGACTGCTGAAATTGCTAAATTATAATTGTCACGAGTTTGATTACCTTCCACTTGCTTGACAGCTAGAGTGGCTTTTTCAATTAAAGCTTCCTTCTCCTTGACAGTATTATAGGTTGCAACATCAAAGCCTGTAGTAGTAGCATAACCATCAACACTCCAGATACCAATTTTTTGTGCCTTTGCTTCGGTTTGTGCCTTTTGAAGTAATTGAAGCTGTGAATCATTGTCTGTATTGTCTTCTGTGACTCGTGCTAAGCCTTCTTTGACCAAAGTTTCTTGTAGTAGCTTACCATCTAACCAAACATACATTAAATCGTTTTTTTGGCTATCTTGATGTTGTCCCTGATCATATTCTACTTTAATTACTTTGGCTGCTTTAATTAAAGCCTCACTTCTTACCTTAGCTTCATTTGAAAAGGGCTGATTAGAAGCTGTTTCAGGTGCATCTATTAATAGATATTTGACTGTTTTTTCTTTTTGATCATAGTTGAATTTTGCACTTTCTCCGTCAATTACATTTGCTAGTTTTGCCTGAAAATCTGTTTTTTCCTGTTTTTGACTAGATTTGATTGTTTCTTTACTTGAGTCTGTTGTATCCTTTGCTTGGCTTTCACCGCAACCGCTTACAATAAATAGTGATAATAGTGTTGTTACAATCCCAAATAATAGCTTTTTGTTTTTCATAATTATTCCTTTAATTTTATTTAAAACATAACTAAACCCAATTTAAATAGTAATGTTTTATACAACTAATATAGCATAAGTAGAGGAATTGTTAATATATAAAAATATTTTATTTATATTAAAACATCAATAAATTTATTATAAAATTTTTGACTTTTACATTTAACTTTAAACTTTAAAATATCTTAATAAATTAAGTACAGTTATGATACAATCGTTATTAATGGTCATTAAATTTGCTTGATGGCTGAATCATTATTTTGAAAGGTTAGGTATTTATGGAATTTATCAATTTAATCCGAGATTTTTTATGGGATTATATTATTATTGCCTTATTAATTTTTGCGGGTCTCTTTTTTTCGTTTCAAACGAGGTTTGTCCAATTTCGAAAATTGAGAGAAAGCTTCAAATTAACATTTGGAAGTATTAGCTTTAGAGGAGTCAAGGCGGGTGAAGAGGGGATGACTTCATTTCAATCTTTGATGACTTCTATTGCTGCACAGATTGGTACTGGTAATTTGGCTGGTGTTGCTACGGCAATGGTTTTAGGTGGTCCAGGCTCAGTACTTTGGATGTGGGTTAGTGCATTATTAGGTATGGCAATAATATATGCAGAGGCAACATTAGCACAAACATATCGTGAAAAACGTGGTAATGAAATTGTGGGTGGTCCTGTTTATTATATTAAAGCAGCTTTTAAGGGGCGGCTTGGACGTTATATGGCAATTGTTTTTTCTGTTTTATTGATTTTGGCGCTTGGTTTTATGGGCAATATGGTGCAATCCAATTCAGTTGGTCAAGCAATGCAGGCTGCATTTGGGATTTCACCGGTAATTACTGGTATTATTTTAGGCTTAGCAAGTCTATATGTTTTTTTAGGTGGTACGCAACGTGTGGCAGCAGTTACAGAAAAAGTAGTCCCAATAATGGCAGTTTTCTTTGCTGTTATTTCAATAATTGTTGTTTTAATCAATTTTCGTCAGATTCCGGCTGCCATCGTTGATATTTTTGTTGGTGCATTTAAGCCAGAAGCAGTCTTAGGTGGTGTTCTAGGTGTCGGTATTAAAGAAAGTATCCGTTTTGGGATTGCACGTGGTTTATTCACCCATGAAGCTGGTATGGGCTCAACGCCACATGCTCATGCTTTAGCACGGGTTTCACATCCAGCTAAGCAAGGGTTAGTGGCAATGATGGGTGTTTTTATTGATACAATTATTTTATTACCAATGACTGTTTTTGTTATTTTAACTACAGATTCCTTAGGTGTCACTAAGGATGGTGCCTTTTTAGATGGAATTGAATTGACGCAATATGCTTATTCGCATACCTTAGGCGCTTTTGGTTATCCGTTTATTGCAATTTGTGTGGCATTATTTGCGTATGCGACCTTGATTGGTTGGTATTTTTTTGGTGAAGCAAATGTTAAATATTTATTTGGTAAAAAAGCAGTGCCTGTTTACGCTGTATTAGTAGCAATTTTTATTGCTATTGGCAGTAGTCTAAAAGTTGAATTTGTTTGGAGTATGGCTGATTTATTTAATGGTTTAATGATTATTCCTAATATTCTTGCGATGTTTATTCTATATAAGGTAGTCAAGCGAGCAAGTCACGAATACGATACACTAGATTAATTGTTTCTAAATGACAAGAATTGGGTAATCGTCGTATACTAGTATTTAAGGGTTGCTTTTAATTTCACGAAGGAGGTTATTCACGATGCAGGAGAAAAAAGTATGGAAGGTTAATGGTTATCTAGGCTTAATTATTCTATTATTAATCACACTTTATGGTATTTATTCAATTATTATGGGTGTCGCCAATCAGTATGAACCAGAGGTGACTAAAATAGTTATTGGAGTTGTACTGCTGTTGATTGCTTATTTATTTTTGACATCAATGACAGTTGTTTCACCTAATCAAGCAAAGGTATTGACCTTTTTTGGTAAATATTTAGGAACTATTCGCTCAAATGGCTTATTTATGACAGTCCCCTTGACCAATAAACGTGTTATTTCACTAAAGGTGCGTAATTTTAGTACGAATACTTTAAAGGTCAATGATATTGATGGTAATCCGATTGATATAGCAGCAGTAGTGGTTTTTAAAGTGGTTAACACTGCTAAAGCATTATTTGATGTAGATTATTATGATTCATTTGTTGAAATTCAAAGCGAGACAGCAGTGCGCCATGTTGCAACGAAATATCCATATGATTCAAATGATGATGCTGAGATTACGCTTCGTTCAAATGTTGAAGATATTTCAAAGGAACTTTCACAGGAATTACAGGAACGCTTGGAGGTTGCAGGTGTTGAAGTCATTGATGTTAGGATTAGTCATTTGGCTTATGCAACGGAAATCGCTGGTGCAATGCTTCAAAAGCAACAGGCCAAGGCTGTATTAAGTGCACGACAATTAATTGTTGAAGGTGCTGTTTCAATGACCCAATCGGCAATTGAGCAAATGGAAAACTCTGGTAAGCTTGAGCTTTCTCCGGATGCTAAAGTACAGCTAGTTAATAATTTATTAGTTTCCATTATTTCAGATAAGGGTGCACAACCAATTATTAGTACAGATAGCGTTGATAATTAATAATAGTTGATAATTATTAATAAAACGACCTTTGAAAGCCAAAGCTTTTAAAGGTCGTTTTGATGTAATCATCAACTTTACTTTAATCGATACGTAATAATAGTGCATTTATAGCTACAATAACGGTACTTAATGACATCAGAATGGCGCCTAATGCCGGACTAAGTATGATGCCAGCAAAGGCAAGAACACCAGCAGCTAATGGAATTGCGATAATATTATAGCCAGCTCCCCACCAGAGATTCTGTTTCATTTTAGAAGTAGTATGGCGTGCCAATTTAAGAAATTTGACAATATCATAAGGATTACTTTTAACTAAGATGACATCAGCAGAGTCAACTGCAATATCAGTACCTGCTCCAATTGCAATACCAATGTTGGCACGTACAAGGCTTGGCGCATCGTTGATGCCATCACCGACCATTATCATCACGTTTCCATCATTTTGATATTGGTGTACAATACTTTCCTTATCCTCAGGCTTTAGCTCAGCCTCGAAAGTATCAATATTGAGTAAATCAGCGACTTTTTTCGCAGCACTGGCATTATCACCAGTTAACATCACAGGTTTAATTCCCATCTCCTTAAAAAGTTTAATTGTTTGCTTCGCTTCAGCTTTAATTTGATCACCTTGAGCAATCATGCCAACTGCTTGGTTATCAATCACTAGCAAACTGATAGAATTCCCTTTTTCGGCTAATGATTGGACAATTTCTTGATCATAGTCGATATTGTGTTGATTTAGATAGCGTGTGTTGACAATTTTCATTTCCTGCTCATTAATTTGACCAGAAATACCAATGCCCGCCATATTTGTCAGATTTTCTGCCTTGGGAATATTTAGCTTCAATTGTTCTGCTTTTTGAATAATACTTAGCGCAAGTGGATGTGTACTCCCTTTTTCAAGTGCCGCCATCATTTCTAATATTCTTTCATCACTATAGCTTTGATTTAGGCTTTGAAAATTGGTCACGGTAAACTCACCCTCAGTCAGAGTGCCAGTCTTATCCATCATAATCATATTGACCTTTGTCGCCTGTTCAAGTGCTTTCCGATTTTTAATTAGTAAGCCATTTTGCGCACCTAGCGAGGTTGAACGGGCGGTGACTAAAGGAATGGCAAGCCCGAGTGCGTGTGGGCAGGCAATGATTAGTACGGTCACCATGCGTTCTAGGGCTGTATTGATATTTTGATCCAATAATAGCCAAGCGATAAAAGTAACAATTCCGACTGAAACGGCTATGTAAAAGAGATATTTTGCCACTTTATCAGAGAGGGACTCCATTTTTGATTTATCCTTTTGTGCATTTTTAACAAGCTGCATAACCTGTGATAAATAGCCGGCCTCACCCGTTGCGGTGACTTCAATTGTGATTGTCCCCGAACCATTTGTTGAGCCACCGATGACCTTACTACCAGCTTTCTTGACAATTGCTTTCGCCTCTCCTGTCACCATTGATTCGTTAATCGTTGTATTGCCGGAAATGACAATACCGTCAGTTGGGACTTTATCCCCCGCTGAAATCAATAATTTTTGTCCAGTTTTAACTTCTTTTAAAGGGACGGTCGAGATATTACCCTTAATATCGATTAATTTTGCTTCATTTGGTAGTAAGGCTGCAATTTTTTGGACGGCATCCCCCGCTTTGGCAACAGCGTTCATTTCAATCCAATGTCCTAAGAGCATGATAACAATTAAAGTAGCAAGCTCCCAGAAAAAGTCCATAATATGCTGACTATGTGCTAAGAAATTATTTTGAACAAATGCGTAAAGACTGTAAAAATAGGAGACAGAGATACCAAGCGCAATCAAGGTCATCATTGCTGGATTTTTCATGGAAAGCTCCATTTTCGCACCTGATAAAAATGGCATCCCACCGTAAAAATAGAGTATAGTTGCCAAAATTAAAACAAACCACTCTGATCCGTTAAAGCTAAATGAGAACGGTAGATTAACACCCATCATTG
The DNA here is from genome assembly GCA_022484805.1 of Streptococcaceae bacterium. GTDB lineage: Bacteria > Bacillota > Bacilli > Lactobacillales > Streptococcaceae > MMGLQ5-1. Next base: position 48,410 of record JAKVKP010000002.1, on the reverse strand, counting down.
GTGAAAGTAGAATAATTGGTATTGCCAAGATAAGTGAGACTATAAATTTTAATTTTAAATTGCCCATATGCATCATTGAGTGGTCCATGCTCTGATTAGAAGCTTCATGATAAGACATATGTTCATGCGCCATTGCAGGCATTGCTGACATTTCATCCATATGTTGATGGTGCATCTCATTGTGTTGATGGTGTGTGCCGTGAGTCATTTTGTTATTTTTCATTTTATCCTCCTTAATTATTTATATTATTAGTCTACATCTGTAAACTTAATAAAGCAAATATTTGCCATTATAAATTAAGTATTCAATAATAAGAAAAGAAATATAAATTATAAAAAATATTTAGGAGGTCATAAATGGTAAGTATAGTAGATAAGTTTCAGATAAAAGGTTTAAAATTGAAAAATCGAATCGTCATGCCTCCAATGTGTCAATATTCTTCATTTGCTGAAGATGGTCAGGTGACGGATTGGCATATTCAGCATTATCTTTCTCGAGCCATTGGTGGCGTTGGACTTATTATTATTGAAATGACTGATATTGAGCCTGATGGTCGTATTACTAATCAGGACTTGGGGTTGTGGACGGATCAACAAATTGAAGGAATTCGAAAGATAGTGGATGCTTGTCATCAATATGGTACAAAAGTTGGTATTCAAATCGCCCATGCTGGTCGTAAGGCCTTAGATGCTCAGGTACCTGTATCTGCCTCACCTATTGCCTATGATAACGACTCAAAAACACCGCGAGAGTTAACAATTTCGGAAATTGAAGAAATGGTAGAAAAGTTTGGGCAAGCTGCACGACGTGCTGTTGCCGCTGGTGTTGATACAATTGAAATTCATGGTGCGCATGGCTACTTAATTCACCAATTTCAATCTCATTATACCAATCATCGCCAAGATATTTATGGTAAGAATTTATCGTTATTTGGTAGTCAAGTTGTTGCTCGAGTGAAGCGAGAATTACCCGATTCAATGCCATTAATCATGCGTATTTCAGCAATTGAATATGTTAAAAATGGCTACGGCTTGACAGAAAGTCTTGATTTTTCAGCTGATTATCTCAAAGCAGGTGTTGATATTTTTCATATCAGTTCAGGTGGGGAAGGTCCGATTGGCAGTGGTGGTCAGCCTGGTGTGCACGCAGGTTACCAAGTGCCATTTGCTCAAGCCTTTAAAGAAAAATTTAATGTACCAGTGATTGCAGTCGGTAAATTATCAGATTATCAATTGGCAAATTCAGTGATTGGCAATCAAGCTGCTGACTTAGTTGCTATTGGCCGAGGCATGCTGCGTAATCCGTATTGGACCTTGGAGATGGCTGATCAGCTTAAGGATAGTCAATTTGTACCAAAACAGTATGAGCGCGCATTTTCAAGACATCTCAAATAGATGAGTGAGATTTAAAATGGTATAATGAGGGTGTATTATTGTTTAATAATGGAGGGATTAAATTATGAAGATGGCACATACTTGTTATCGAATAAAAGATTTAGAGGCGTCACTTGCCTTTTATCAAGCAGCCTTTGGTTTTTCAGAGGCTAGACGTCGAGATTTTCCGGAGCAAAAATTTACTTTGGTTTACTTAACCTTGCCTAACGATAGCTACGAGCTTGAATTGACTTATAATTATGATAGCGAAGGTTATGATTTAGGAAATGGTTATGGGCATATCGCGATCGCTTCAGAAGATTTAGAAAAGCAGCATCAGCTTCATTTGTCAGCTGGTTATGATGTAACTGATTTAAAAGGCTTACCAGGTACCTCACCATCATATTATTTTATTAAGGACCCTGATGGCTATCAAATAGAAGTGATTAGAGCAAAGTAATTTTTTCGGAAAAGAAAAAGAGACTAAGATATATCTTTCAAACTTTAGTAATTAACTAAGGGATGAAAGAGGATATTCATTAGTCTCTTTTTTATTAATTGCTTTGACCAATATTTTTCAAACGGTTTTGAATTCGTTTAAAAAATGGTGTTTTTTTAGTGCTTGAAAGCAGAAGCTTATCCTTTTTTTCAATTGCAATTGCCATAAATTTACCTTGGGCATTAATTTGTTCTTTATCTGAGGCGATACGATTATAATGACCGTCAACATCTAATTGATAGGCTTCATTATTATCTGCAAGCCAAATTGATAAGGCCTGAATGACCTCTTGCTTGATAGTTTGATTTAAAATTGGAAATGAAATTTCAATCCGTTCATCCATATTTCTAGTCATCATATCAGCTGAGGAAAGGTAAATATGCTCTTCGCCATTATGATTAAAGTAGTAAATACGACTGTGCTCAAGGAAGCGTCCGACAATGCTGATAACGCGAATATTTTCGCTATAGCCATCCAGACCAGGTCGTAGGCAGCAGGCACCACGAATGATTAAATCAACCTTAACACCAGCATTGCTAGCTTCATAAAGTTTTTCGATTAATGAGCGATCAGTTAATGCGTTCGCCTTCATAATAATGTGTCCATTTTGATATTGGTGGTGAAGTGCGATTTCAGCATCAATATGTTCAATTAAACTTTGACGAATATTATGTGGTGAAATGACGATATGATTGAAGTGAGGCTCTTCAGAATAGCCACTAATATAGTTAAAGAAATTTGTGACATCTTCAACCATTTCTGGATTAGAGGTTAATATGCCCATATCTGTATAAATATTTGCTGTAATTTCATTATAGTTACCTGTTGCTAAGTGAACATATCTTTTAATTTGATGATTTTTTTTCTTTACAATTAAGGCAACTTTACTATGAGTTTTTAAATTGCTAACACCGTAAAATACATAGCACCCAGCAGCTTCAAGCTCCTTTGCCCAGAACACATTGTTTTCTTCGTCGAATCGTGCTTTTAATTCTACTAATACGGTAACCTGCTTGCCAGCTTCAGCAGCTTTCTTTAAGGCTGCGACGACTGGTGAATTTTTGCTTACTCGATAAAGTGTTTGCTTAATAGCAATTGTATCAGGATCGTTCGCCGCTTCCTCAAGAAAATTGACAACTGGTGTAAATGAATCATAAGGATGATGGAAAAATAAATCTGCTTGGTCAATTTTGCGGTAAAGCTCTTCCCCATTCAAGCTTGGATCAGCATAACCATGAAAGCTTGAAAAAGCTAACTCAGGAAAATGAGGTTTCAATACGCCTGTCAGTTTTCTTAAAAAAGTTAAATCTAGTGGTCCCTTGATAAAATAATAGTCCTTGTGATTAAGGTCTAATTCTTCTAATAATACGTCAGTGTATAAATGGAGTGTTTCTTTCGGTAAGCTGCTTGAGACCTCAATTCTCGAGGCACCACCCTTTTTCCGTTCGACGACATAATCTTCCATAACCTCTAGCAAATCTTCGACATCATCTTCTTGAATGCTTAAATCAGCGTCACGAATAATTCTAAAAAGAAAGGTTGCTTTGATATTATAGCCAGAGAAAATCTTGTCAATATGGTGTGTAATAATATCTTCGGTCAAAACGACAACGCTCTGTTCATTCTCTTCTAAAATAAAGAAGCGTTCAACCAGACTGGGAATTGGAAGAATTGCAATATGTTCCATTCCTTCATATTCTAGTGCCACATAAATATGGATTGCACCATCCTTAATATGAGGAAATGGACGGTAAGCATCGATGCCAAAGGGTGATAATACTGGATATAAATCACGATCGAAAATTTGTGATACTTGTTCTTTGAGACTAGCCGATAATTTATCAACAGATTGAAATTGAATTTGATAAATGCTGAGTAAATCCGTTAATTGATGAAAGGTTTGATATTGAAAATCAACCTGATTATGATTCTTTTTAGAAATTTCAGAAAGAAGTTCAACTGGTCCAAGCCCTGTTTTCGAGTCAACCTTTAGATAGTTCATTCGGACCCGAGTATGTAAACCACCAACACGGATTCTAAAGAATTCGTCTAGGTTTGAGCTCGCAATTGATAAAAAATTTAATTTTTCAAGAAGTGGCATTGTTTCATTAATCGATTCTAATAAGACTCTTTGATTGAAATCGAGCCAGGTTAATTCACGATTAAAATAAGGGATTGTAAGATTTTTTTCTTTATGCGACATTTTGCTCACTCCATCTATTTGATTGATACTTCTACTAAATCATAACGGAATATTGTTACTAAAATGCTAATTTTTTGTAAATATTATATTAACCGAACCGTTGATAAGGCTTTCAAGATGCTTTTTCTGACGATTTGCACGATACGATTCAATTAGAATATCACCAGTGTAAAAAACGGTTAAAGTATATTGCTTTTTATTGTCCTGATTAAGCGTGATTTTATGAATTTGATTAATATGAGAAGCGGTCAATGTATCGCTAAATTTAATTAAGCCACCAGCTGTCTGTAGCCATTTAATCTCATCGCTTGAAAACCATTCTGGAAAATTATTTAAATATTGCTTGAGCATTGATTTATTCTTATAGCTCGCTAATAAGGCGATTGCCACTCTTTCTCGATGAGTAAAGCCATTCAAATTAGAATTAGAAATTAAATAGAAGGTATGCTGAGATGCAGCTTCGCTTTCCACGTATTGACCAAGATAATAAAGCTGTGAACTATAAAAGAGTATTTTTGACCAGCTTTGATTTGGTGGTAAAAAATCATTTTCACTTAGCTGTCCTGCGATCTCTTTTGTGACGGCAACTCGTTGTTTCGCGACGCTTGGACTGACACCATAGGATTGTCCCAAACGTAGAATTGATTCATCTGGAATATGGTCAGTTGAATAAGCATCTGGAAAATCGTGATTAATTTTAGTAATCATATAACCTTCTCTAAGTCCCTTGTTACAGAAGATAAATTCTTGGGCATCAATTGCCTTGTAAAGATTTATAAATACTAAATTAGCAACGAGAATGATATCCGCACGGTCTCGACTTAAGCCATCTAAATTTTGTAATTCTGTGAAGCTAAGTGATTTGAATAGGTTGAGAACGTCTTTTAATTCTTCTTTAGACATTTCATACTCATGATTGCCGGCGATTGGATAATTAATCATTTGTTGATGAACATTAACAATATTTCGGGCACTGCCACCAATTGCTATGAGTGGCAATTGACATTTTTTTAACCATTCGACTTCTTGAAATTCTTTTTGTAAAAATGCTTCTGTCTTACGAATTGCTTTTTCGTCATTATGAGACTTATCACAAAAGAACATATTTTTTAATGTTACTGCACCAAAAGGTAGGCTAATGAAATGAACTGACTTTTTATTTTTAAAATAAGTTAATTCCGTACTACCACCACCAATATCAATTGTAATTCCGGTTTCTGCTTTGGTAGAGTGAGTAATTGCGTATTGTCCATAGGTTGCTTCTTCTTTTTCTGATAAAATGATTAGTTCGATATCGGTTTCATTTTTAACGCGTTCAACGATTGCGGTGTTATTTTTGGCTTGTCTGATTGCAGCAGTTGCAATTGGATAGAATTTGCTAACATCGTATTCCTTTAAAATAATTTTAAAGCTATGTAGTGTGCTAATTAAGGCATCAATTCCTTTTTCGGACATGATTTTATCTTCACTCAGGTATTGTGAAAGTCTAGCTGTTACTTTGACATTTTGTAATTGATGCATTTTTTGAAAAGTGTTAATTTCAAAAATAACCAGCCTAATTGTATTTGACCCAATATCAATTAAACCGAATTTTTTCTGATTCATGATTTGCTCCTAATTTGAGTTATAGTCATTGAAATACTTGCTTGCTGCAAGCAAAAAAATCTTTTATCACTTTAAGTTTAGAACATTCTTTGACAAAATACAGTAATTTTACCTTTTTTTTACAATTAATTTTTTACCTAATAGTAGTGGTTATAAAAAAAGTATGGGTGTACCATACTGAAATTGAGTTGAATCAAATTATTTTATTTTAGCTGTGTCGAAAGTATTTTCAACAATTGTAATCAGCTGTTTTTCTATTTTATCTAAGTCTTTTTTGAGTACATTTAGACCAATTGCAACAACAGGTGTTTTTGAAAGAGTATGTAAATTCAAACTGCCCTCTGTAGTAATAACAATTTGGGCTATATTTTGATTTTGAACAAATTCAAGATAGAAACGATTGCTGAAATAGGTCTTAATTTGCTCTTCAATATAAGCATTTAGCGGTGCAGCGTGCTCAGTATATAAATATAATTTCACCTCAGGAAAATAAGTTTGTGGCGGTAAAAGTGTAAAGCTTAAAATTAGACATTCGGATTTAAAATAGTCAGTCAAAAAATAACTGTCTGCATCATTATTAAATACCTGCCACGCACGATTGAATTTGTTGAGATAGAGTGGATAGCTTTTTTTAATAAATTCGTAATCAAATTGATGTAATAATTTCAAAATAAAATCATCAATTTCTAGTATTTGCTTGGAAACCAGATGTTTGTAAAAATGAAAGTAAATTAATTTTTTTTGTTTTTCATTGATTACCGTAAATTCGTTTTCAAATGCCTTCAGCCATTTGGAAGCATTGCTAGGAATAATCATTTCATTGAGAGAATCAAGGTTGATAATAGATTCCGTAATTGATGGGTCAAAAATAAAGATTGAGAGGATCATAAATTTCCACTCAGAATCCGACCAATGCGACAAGAATTTTGGTTTTTCCTTGATTATCACTTTTTTAAAATATGGATTATTATTAATTGCTTCACCTAAATTATAATTATTAATAATTGAATTTGAATTAATAAAATAAGCAATGGCAATGATTTCAAGATACGCATTATTGATATTCAATTCTAAGTAATCAAAAATTTTTTGAGTCTGTTTACGGTACTCAAATGTGTTTGAAATCCAATTCATATTAGTAATCTTTCGATGAACGAAAAATAAGATTCCGAAAAACAATGTTCTGATTTGGAATTCCTCACCAGTAATTTTCATATTTGTTGCAATTGAGATATGAAGATTAATTTGATTAAATGATTGATTGATAGTTTTTATTTTTCTTCTAAGCTGTGAAAGACTAACATGTTTTTCGAGACAAAATTGTGTTGTATTAACAGTTCGCTTTAAACAAAGTTCCTGAATAATTTCATAAGCTAAATCATTACTAATAATAAATTCAATTAATTTTAAATTGCCAATATGCTCCTGACGAATAAATTTGATACCGTGTCGTTGATTAATAATCATTTCAAATTGATCAGGCTCGTATAAATTTTGAATATCGAATTGTAATTCTTGACAAATTTTTTTAATAGTTGATTGGCTTGATAATTGGAGTTCTTCAGTTAGATTCAAACTTGAAATATAATTGGTTTGTTTTTCTAGAAGATTAATAATTTCTAGTTTTAGATAAGTTATTTTATTGAAACCTAGCAATATATCCTCCAATTTTTATTTTATGCAATAAATAATAATTTTATATAATTGAAATATTATTTTAAATTAATTAGTTACAGAAAGTATATTTTAAGAAGCTTGTGAAATACAGCAAAATGCACTTATTTATTATAGTATAGTATTAATTCTGAACATTTCAAATTGTTATTTTCAATTTAGTTATTTTTTATAATAAAAAATAACTAAATATACCTAATGAATATATTTTTATATGATAGATGATATTTATTTAGTGTAATTATTTTTTTGTTATTTAATTGTCAATTAATAATAATAAGACTATAATGGCAACGTATTATTAATGAGATGAAGGTGAGGCAGGATATGAAGGTCGCAATTTATACAACTTGTGTTGTTGATTTATTATTTCCAAATGTTGGTCAAGCAGCGGTTGAGGTTCTAGAGCGCCTCGGTGTGGAAATTATTGTGCCAGAAAAGCAGGTTTGTTGTGGTCAGCCAACATATAATAGTGGTTATTTTAAAGAGAGCTGGTCTGTTATACATAATGAAATTGATGCATTTATGATAGGTTATCCGGATGTTGATTTTGTGGTAGGTTTAGCAGGTAGCTGTACTGCGATGTTTAAGGAGTTTCCAAGAATTATCGCGGCAGATGACCCGCAGCGAGCGATTTATTTACCAAAGGCAATTCAATTGGCAAATAAGACGTATGAATTTACTCAATTTTTAGTCAATGTATTAGGTGTTGAGGATTTGGGTGCAACCTTGAATGGTGTCGCAACTTATCACCGTTCTTGTCATATGACACGCTTAATCGGTGAACATCATTCGCCCTTTATATTGATTAATCATGTTAAAGGCCTTGATTATCGTGAAATACCACATATTGAAAATTGCTGTGGCTTTGGAGGTACCTTCTCAGTTAAAGAGCCTTTTATTTCAGAAATGATGGTTAATGAAAAAATGAATGATGTTTTGTCTACAAATGCGGATATATTAATTTCTGCTGATATGGGCTGCCTGATGAATATTGGTGGTAAGTTTAATCGTGAAGGACATCCGATTAAAATTATGCATATTGCCGAGGTGTTAAATAGTAATGTTGATATCCATCGTATTAAGCTGCCAGATTTAGACAAAATCACAGCTGTTCAAAAACAAAACGAGGTGATGGCATGAGCTTAAAAACAAGCACATTAACGATGGAAAAGCGTTTAGCAAAAGCGAAGGCTGACGAAGTGATGCAGGCTTCTGTTGCCAAGGCACAGGATATGCAGTGGGAAAAACGCGAGAATGCCAGAACAGAGTTAGGTAATTGGGAAGGCTGGCGCGATCTAGGCGAACAAATTCGTCAGCAAGTTTTGCAACATTTGCCAGATTATCTGGATGAATTTTCAACTAATGTTGCTAATCGAGGTGGTCATGTATGTTTTGCTAGGGATGCGCAAGAAGCAAGGGATTATATTCAAAGTGTAATAAGTGACAAAAAAGCAGAACGAATCGTCAAAAGTAAATCAATGGTTACCGCAGAAATTGATTTAGACCAAATGATTGAAAAAATGGGTTTGCAGGTTATGGAAACTGATTTGGCGGAATTTATTTTACAAGAAAATGACTGGGATGAGCCCAGTCACATTGTCTTTCCAGCCATTCATTTAAATCGTGATAATGTCCAAGATATATTTAAGCGAAAGTTAGGCTACACAGGTGATAATGAGCCAGTCAATGAAGCTAGAAAAGCTCGAGAAGTCATGCGTAAATATTTTTTACAAGCTGATGTTGGAATTACAGGCTGTAATTTTGCGATTGCCGATCAAGGACTTATTAATCTGAATACGAACGAAGGTAATGCGGATTTAACAATTGGTATTCCCAAAACACATATTGTTGTAATGGGAATGGAAAGAATTGTACCGTCAATCAAAGAAGCCGAGGTGCTTGATAATATGCTAGCACGTTCCGCTGTCGGTCAAGATATCACAACTTATTGTAGCTTTGTTGGTCCCAAAAACCAAGATGAAAATGATGGCCCTGAAGATTTTCATGTTGTGATTATTGATAATGGTCGAAGTGAAGCGCTTGGTACGCCATTACAGCCAGTCTTGCAATGTATCCGTTGTGGCTCATGTTTAAATGTCTGTCCAGTTTATCGTCATATTGGCGGTGAAGGCTATGGCTCTCTATATCCTGGTCCAATAGGTATTTCTCTAACTCCAGTTCTCGGTGGCTATGAAGCATTTCACGATTTGCCTTACGCCTGTTCACTTTGTGCGGCCTGTGATGCAACTTGTCCCGTGAAAATTCCACTTCATGAGATCATTACAATGCATCGCAAGAATATGACGAATGATTTAAATATGGGTCGTGGCTCGTTTAATGATTTACAAATGCGAGTGATTGGTGCTGGCACTGGTAGTCCATTTTTATTTAATGGTGCAATGACACTAGCTCATACTGGTATGAAAATGCTAAGTCATCAAAAACCAATTGTGGTGGAAAATTTGTATAATAATGGTGGCTTTATGAAAATGGGACCTGGAATGGTTAAAGGTTGGACAGATGTGCGAGATTTACCAATTGCACCCAAAGCGAGTCATACATTCAGACGTTGGTTTAAAAAAAGAGAGAAGTGAGATTGGAAGATGGGAAATATTGTAAATAAAGATTCATTTTTACAAAATCTATATCAAAAATTAGGTAGTCAGCCAGTTGATAGCCGTACTCTAGACTTTATGCCAATTAATGATTTGCCACACGAGACATTAGCAGGTAAAACACAGTCAGAGTTACTAGAAATTGCCAAAGCACGTGCACCTAAGGTTAATGCAGAAATTGTTACAGTGGATGCCGAGCAATTTGAAAATAGATTATTAGAAATAGCGAAAAATTACGGTGGCGGTAATGTATTGCTACCGACCGATACAAGGTTAGCGGAATATGATTTACTTAATTTCGGCGAGCATGAATCTGACTTAAATGTGCGCTATTGGCAGGTGGGCAATGAAAATCGATCAGTTAATATTGCTAATGCACAGGCCAGTAATGTTGCGATTGCCTTTGCTGAATATTTGATTGCCGAATCCGCTTCAATTGTTGTTGAAAATCATCAGGGACAAGGGCGTACACTGCACTTTTTACCAACTCACTATATTTCCATTGTGCCCTTCTCAAAAATAATTGCTCGAACAACTCAATGGGCTGATGCTTATCAAGCAAAACTTAGACAAGGTAAAAAAATTGGGAGTGATGTGACAATCATTTCAGGTCCATCCAATTCTGGCGATATTGAAATGGTACTAGTTACAGGTCTGCATGGTCCAATTGAGGTAACCTATGTTGTCGTAATGGATAAATAATTTCGAGGTCTGTTTATCTGGTTGACTGTCCAGATAACAGCCTTTTTTTACAGGTATTTTTGTACAAAACTGCCAATCTTTCTTGGAAAGATAGGTCATTCTGCCTGCCAACAGGTATTTTTATACAAAACCGCCAATCTTTCTTGCTGTAATTTACGAATTTGCTATTTAACATTTTAATATCAAACTTAATGATGAATTACACTTCAATATTAAGTATAATTAAAGAGGTATCTTTATTTGCTGACTTAACTAATTTTATCTTTTTGGATAGGGGGTTAAAGTGTTAAAAAAATTGGATAAACTACTTGAAACGCTTGATTATAAAGCTCATTCGGAAAAGTTAAAAATTCAGTCAAGCTTGTTTAAGCAAGTAGATTTATTAATTCAATTCGGCTTTTGGAATGAATTGGCCATTCATCGTTATCTAGAAGAGCTAGTACAAGCGATGCAAGACTCTAATTTTGACAATTGGTCCAAAATCATTGCAGAATTTGAAATGGCAATAGCAAAAATTGGATCCCCTTTGTATTGCGAGCTTTTGGAGGCTAGCCAATTAAATGCTCAGTTGAAATTATCACTCGTTCTAAAGCAGCTAGGCGCAAAAATTGATAATCATAATCATCTCCAGACGACAGGTCATTATTACTTTGATGAACGTTTGCGTCCAGAAAGTCCTTTTTGGGAATCAATGGCGAATTGGATTCAAATGAGTTTTTTGAAGGGCATGTCTATCAATGCCTATCCTGCTATGGATGAATCAATATTACAAATGGTTTTTCAATTGAGGCATTTAATTGATTTACAAAATATTTATTATATTAGATGTCATTACTCGGGGAATACTGATTTTGCTAAATTACAGAATTACGCAAGGATGAGTCAGCAAAAATTAGTTTATCGTGATCGTTCTCGTTTTCATAATCGAGTGGCACGGATACGAGATTCGAAAACAGGTTCACTAATTAAAGCACCATTCACCTATCAACAAAATGATAAGGTTAAAACGCAAAATGGACTTTCAGAATTTATTATTAGCGCCCAGTCAGGAAATTTTGTGACACAGTGGGATTATCTTAAAACCGTTAAGGGTGAGTATATACTAGAACGGGGGCGTTTTCGTCAAGTTACTGCCATCTCGCATGATTTAATTGATAGCAATCCAAAGCATTATCAGCTCAAGGGTAAGGCTGGCCAAATTATTGCCAATACGGAGTCATTTAATTATGACGCGGGTGATTTTTTAAGAGATTTATTGTGTAAGGGTGAAAGTGGTATTTTATTTGGCGAGGGGAAACATCATATTTTGGATATGCGCCATCATGGTACAATTAAAAAAATTTCAGGCTTTAAGGTGAAAAATAAAGGTTTAGAATCGGATATTCGTGTTGTTGCCAAAAATTATTGGCCTTTCCCTGAAAATTATCGTGAAATAATTAGAAATGAAAAACAATTAATTCGGCAGTTAATTAATTATAAATAAACTAAAATTATTTTTTATCAAATTAAGATGGGAGTTTTATCATGGCATTTATTCATAAAATAGCACAGAGTCAAGTGATTAATCTCAAGGATATTGTTACGGTTGAACCAGAGCAAATGTTAAGCCAAACCCTAGTTCAGCGAAAAGATCTCGGAATGACTTTGTTTTCATTAGATAAAGGTCAAGAAATTGGTCGCCACAGCTCGCCGGGAGATGCGATGGTCAATATTCTAAGTGGTGTTGCCAAAATTACAATCGATGAATCGGAATTTATAGTAAATGCAGGAGAAACAATTATCATGCCTGCAAATCAACCACATGCGCTTTATGCCACGGAAGCCTTCCAAATGTTATTGATAGTGGTGAAGCCTGAGGTGTCATAATGCTAATTGAACTTTTAAATGGTGTTAAATATCACCCGAAGCAAATTGCTAGCCGTTCTTTAAGTAATAAATTGGATGTAGAAACACCGATTTCGGTATTTGCTATTTCTGAGGGCGAAGCAATTAGTAATGAGCATAGTGAACTGGTTAAGTTAATTCAAGTATTGGAAGGCAAGCTTTTAGTCCAGGTTGAGCAAGAGCAACCGCTAGAAATCAAGACTGGTGAAATGTTTGTAGTTTGTCCGAAGCAGCAGCATCAAATTACAGCACCAGTAAATACGAAATTTTTACAAATCGAACTACCTGCAAAAGATTAAGCTGAGGCAGAAGGAAAGGTCGAGATTTAAAATGAACAGCATAGAACAAATCACGGCTGAAATTATGACGGCTGATGAAAACATCAAGTATACACAAGCCGGAATTAAACCATTATTTTCTGTTCATCCAGAGGCTAAAATTTTAATTATTGGTCAAGCACCCGGTAAGCAGGCTGAAGAATCAGGATTATTTTGGAATGATAAAAGTGGCGACCGTTTGCGTGATTGGATGGGAATTGATCGGAAAATATTTTATCAGTCTCAAAAAATTGCCATTTTGCCAATGGATTTTTATTTCCCAGGTAAAGGAAAAAGCGGTGATTTACCGCCACGTCAAGGATTTGCAGAAAAATGGCATCCAAAATTGATTGACCAGATGCCTGAGTTAACTTTGACATTATTAATTGGGCGCTATGCACAAAAGCATTATTTAAATCTGAAGTCGACTACCCCGATTACCGAGATAATTAAAGATTACCAGCATTATTTACCAAGCTATTTTCCCTTAATTCATCCTTCGCCTCTAAATGGGCGCTGGCTGAAAAAGAATCCTTGGTTTATTGAAACAGTTATACCAGTTTTAAGGTCGAAAGTTGCTAAATGTTTAAATGATTAATAGATTTAGTTCATTAATTATTATTTATTAATAATAAAGCACGCTTCAAAGGTTGAATTTTAACTTTTAAAGTGTGCTTTTAACTTTAGAGTGCTATTTTGTGCTCGACACAGCAATATATTTTAAATCTTTACCTGTTTTATTAAAAAAATGATTCATATTTTTGAATTGTGCTCGATTTTCTGATTTTAAACCGTTTTTGACGATTCTTATAGTGTTAAAAAGTCCTTCGTCCTTAATCATACCTTTCGGAGACATAAGACTCATTTCACCGTGGATACTTTCGACCTTGCTAAAGCCAATCTTCGTAAACAACGCTTGCCAATCTTCGACCTGTAATGGTGCAACATTAACATTAATTGTCTCTTTTAATTCGCTAATAATCGAGGTAAGCTTCGGATCAAGATAGCTCACGTCATGAGTCAGTAGCTTGCCGCCTGGCTTTAAAACGCGATAGTATTCTCGAATAGCCTTTTCTTTAGCTGGTTGGCTCAGCATAGTTAGCATTGCTTCATTTATTACAATATCAAATTGATTATCTTCAAACGGTAGTTTCATCGCATTTGCTTGCTGTACCTCAATTAAGTGTGATAGCTGCGCTGCTTGAATATTTTGTCGCGCCTTTTCAAGTGCCTTAGAATCCAAATCAACACCTTTGATTCGACAATTAAAGCGCTGTGCTAGTTCAATTGAGGTTGTGCACATATTACAGGCGACTTCTAAGACTAGAGCATTTTCTGAAAAATCTGCCGATTGAATTAGCCAGTCGGTTGCTACCTTACCACCTGGTCGAAGCCTTTTTTTGCCTAATTTGGCTAAAAATTGGTGTCCAATTTCATTTTTTGTCATATTTACTCCTTTATTTGAGTTTATCGATATTGATAATCATTATCAATAAATCATAACATAGTCATTTTATTATTTCTATAATATATAAATTTAATGATTAATCATTTATTTGTCTATTTAAGGTCTAATTTTTTGTTAATTAATAAAGATTTTTGTAAAATGGATATATGGTGATTTTTGCTAGAAGTTGATAATCGATTCGATTGTCGTTGCTTACAATTTGTAAGCGTATTCAAGTGAAAATGCTTGTCGGTATAGTAGGGGATGAGTAGATGATTGAAGTACAAAATTTATCAAAAAATTATCCGGAGCACCAAGCACTAAAATCGGTGTCTTTTTCTGTTACGAAAGGTGAAATTTTGGGAATTGTTGGAAAAAGTGGATCCGGAAAGTCAACTTTATTAAGGATGATTAATTTGGTTGAACAACCAACAAATGGTCAAATATTAATTGATGGTCGTTTGACAAGTCAATTATCGCAGCAAGAGGTACTTCAATTTAAACAAAAAATTGGTGTCGTTTTTCAGCAGTATAATTTATTAGCTAATAAAACTGTTGCTGCCAATGTTAATTTACCTTTAACCTTGCTCCATCGAAAAGATGTGAAACGCATCAAGGAGGTATTAGATTTTGTTGGGATTGCTTCTAGGAGCAGGGCTTATCCAGCAGAATTATCAGGAGGTGAGAAGCAAAGGGTTGCGATTGCTAGAGCCTTAGTGCGACAACCTGAAATTTTACTTTGTGATGAGGCGACAAGCTCGTTAGATGAGGAAAATACGGAGTCTGTTTTACGTTTACTACAACGAATTCATCAAGAATTTGGCATTACAATTTTTTTTGTGAGTCACGAGCTAGATACGGTAAAGAAGTTATGCAACCGAGTTTTAGTTTTGGAAGACGGTAAGCTATTAGGTACAGTCGAAAATCAACCAGAGCAAATTATGCCGCAGCAGATTTCCTATTTAGAAAAGGTTCAAAGGAGGCTGGCAAGATGAGTTTAATTGATTCCATTCAGTTTTACTTGCCAGAATTAAAGACTGCGATTAAAGAAACTGGCATTATGATGGGGATTTCAATGACAAGCTGTTTACTGATTGGCCTACCTTTAGGTATAGCAATGTTTGCTTCTAATCCTCAAATTAAGGGTAAGCGTAATTTGAGTTACTGGTTATTCAATTTTTTCGTTACCTTTGTCCGTTCATTTCCATATTTATTATTTATTATCACTTTGATTCCGCTAACGCGATTATTACTCGGACGTGCCTTTGGACCATATCCAGCTTCATTTCCACTCAGTATTGTTGCCGTTGTTATCTTTGCCAGACTTGTTGAGCAGGTGTTACTAGATGTTCCAGTCGAAACAAGACTTTTAGCGAATTCGCTAGGTGCATCAAAATGGCAGTATATTTGGTATTTTTTATTACCAGAAGCTAGAAGTGGATTGGTTTTGGCATATACGACAGCTGCGGTTAGTATGGTTTCATATTCAACGGTTATGGGTATTATTGGTGGTGGTGGTATTGGGAGCTTTGCCTTGATTTATGGTTATCAAAGCTATCAATACGGTATTATGAGTATCGCCATTGCAATTATGATTATAGTTGTTTTTGCAATTCAAATGATAGGTAATATGGTTTCGCAAAAATTGGATAAGCGAAAATAATTAATAGTAACAAAGCAATAATATATAGATTAGTGTATTGGAGAAGAGGAGTTTATTATGAAAAAATGGGTTACAGCAATTGGTGCAATTATTTTAAGTGTTTCTTTAACAGCCTGTGGAGGTGGTCAAACTACTAGCGATACAAGTAAAAGTAGTTCAGATAGTGAAGACAAGGTCATCACTGTTGCGAGTCAGACTACACCTATGACTGATGTTGTGAAAGTAGCTGCAAAGGTTGCTAAGGCTGACGGTTGGGAAATCAAGCTCGTTCAGGTAACAGACAATGTTGCTTATAATGATATGGTTGCAAGCGGAGAAGCCGATGCCAGTTTTGCTGAGCATAAGCCATTTATGGAAAAATATAATAAAGAAAAAGATGCAAATTTAGTCGCAATTCAACCTATTTATGATGCAAAAGTTGGTTTTTATTCTAAAGATTATAAATCAGTAGATGAAATTCCAGACGGTACTAAAGTTGCGATTCCAAATGATGCCTCAAATCAAGGACGTGCCCTAGCTATTTTGGCTGAACAAAAATTAATCACACTGGCTGACGGGGTTGGTACTAATGGTACAATTAAGGATATTGTTGAAAATCCAAAGAATTTCCAATGGTTAGAGGTGGATTTATTAAATCTATCTGAGTCTTATAGTGAACCAGATGTTTCACTTGTCTATAACTATCCAACATATATTGCAAAAGTTGGCTTAAAACCAGCTGATGCTCTATTTCTAGAACAGAAGGTTGATTCACGTTTTGCGATTCAAGTTGTTGCCCGTAATGATAATGAAGATTCGGATAAAATTAAGGCGCTTAAAAA
Organism: Streptococcaceae bacterium; assembly: GCA_022484805.1. Lineage (GTDB taxonomy): Bacteria > Bacillota > Bacilli > Lactobacillales > Streptococcaceae > MMGLQ5-1. Next base: position 31,603 of record JAKVKP010000002.1, on the reverse strand, counting down.
AGCAATGACGAGTGACGAGGTTCGTGAATTTTTAGAAAAGGATCATAGTGATACGTTAATTCCTGCATTTTAATAATTATTGATTATAAAGCATCGATTCGTTGAGACGTAATCGATGCTTTTTTTGTATCATAATTGGCTTGAAAACTTTTATTAATAAAATAGTTGCAATTTGGATTAATTAGGTGTAATTTTTAGGTGTACCTTATTTTAATTAGGTGCACCAATTATAAACTATTAATAATTCAAATTAATAAAAATGCTATTATTATTGTTAAGAGAAAGAAGGAAGTATTTTGAAAGAGAAAGCAACTCATACGAAAGAAAGGCATCATTTAGTTGAATACGCGAATGGGCCTTCTCTTGAGGAAATTAACGGTACAATTGATGTACCCAAAAATATGAGTTTTTGGAAAACATTATTTGCCTATTCAGGACCGGGTGCTTTGGTCGCTGTTGGTTATATGGATCCAGGTAATTGGTCAACCTCAATTACTGGTGGTCAAAATTTTCAATATTTATTGATGTCCATTATTTTGATGTCGAGCTTAATTGCGATGCTTTTGCAGTATATGGCTGCTAAGCTTGGTATTGTTTCCAAAATGGACTTAGCGCAAGCGATTAGTGCCAGAACGAGTAAGCCTCTGGGGATTATATTGTGGATTTTAACTGAATTAGCAATTATGGCAACCGATATTGCTGAGGTAATTGGTGGCGCGATTGCGCTTTATCTCTTATTTAAGATACCGTTAGCAATTGCAGTCTTAATTACGGTATTTGACGTATTACTTTTATTATTATTAACCAAAATTGGCTTCCGTAAAATTGAAGCGATTGTCGTCGCTCTAATCGTTGTTATTTTTGTTATTTTCGCTTATCAAGTGATTCTTTCAAATCCTGTTTGGAGTGATGTTTTCAAAGGCTTGATTCCTAACGCTAAAGCATTTTCAAGTGCAAACCCTGTTTTGGGTCAAACAGCATTGACGGGTACACTTGGTATTATCGGTGCAACAGTAATGCCTCATAATCTATATTTGCACTCCTCTGTGGTTCAAAGCAGAAAAATTGACCACAATGATGAAGCAGATGTTGCTAGAACTTTACGTTTTTCCACTTGGGATTCAAATATTCAATTGACAATGGCTTTCTTTGTTAATTCGCTATTATTGATAATGGGGGTTGCAGTATTTAAATCTGGTAGTGTTGAAGATCCATCATTCTTTGGCCTATTTGAAGCATTATCTAAGCCTAGCTTAATGAATAATGATGTACTTGCGCATGTGGCTAATACGGGAATTTTATCAACCTTATTTGCGGTAGCCTTATTAGCTTCTGGTCAAAATTCGACAATTACGGGTACTTTAACTGGTCAAATCATCATGGAAGGTTTTATTCATATGCGTGTGCCAATTTGGCTTCGTCGTTTGATTACGCGATTGTTATCGGTGATACCAGTTATTATCTGTGTTTTATTGACAAGTGGCCGTGGAGAGATTCAGGAACATATTGCGATTAATAATTTAATGAATAATTCGCAGGTTTTCCTAGCCTTTGCTTTACCATTTTCAATGTTACCTCTACTTATTTTTACTAATAGTAGCGTTGAAATGGGCGATCGTTTTAAAAACTCTTGGTTGATTAAATTGCTCGGTTGGTTTTCGGTTGTTGCCTTAATTTTTCTTAATATGAAAGGGCTACCCGATCAAATTGAAGGATTTTTTGGCGATTCGGCAACCAGTCAACAATTATTATTTGCTGATCGCCTTGCCTATGTAATCATTGTCGTGGTACTTGCGATGCTGGTTTGGATGATTGTCGAATTATATCGAGGTGATAAAAAATACGCTGAAGAAATGAGAAAAAAGGCAGAATTGAAGCCTGAAACTGCCGAGATAGATTAAAATTTTAAGCTGAATGATTTTAAAAAGCAGAGTACATATTTAAATGTGCTCTGCTTTTGGCTCGTTCATTGCTAACATAGCTTTTCAGTGAAAGATTTTAAAGGCAATTAAAAAGTCAATTGACCCTTTCTTCAAATACTTGTATGCTTGTAGGGAAAGGATGTGAGGCAAATTGTACGCAATGTTGAAAAAAATAATTCCTGAAAAGGAACTCAGACGTCAGATTGCTTTAATAGAACAGCTTTTAAACCATCCATCTGTTATTACTAAGGATTTAGCAGAGGCTATCCAAACGACTGAACGAACAGTTTTTTCAGATTTGGTACTGATTCGTGATCAGCTACCGAAGGGCTGGATGATTGAAACGAGCAGTCAAGGCATTGAATTAATTAATCAAGACCATCAGCCAATTAATGATTTATGGGCTGTTTTCCTGCCTCAGTCAATTGGTGTTCAACTCATTAAATCACTATTTTTTAACCAATCTATTGTTACGACACAATTTTTAAATGAGAATGCTATCTCAATTGAAACGCTTAGACGGTATACTACCAAGATTAATCGCCAGCTATCCACTTTTCAAATTAGGATTAAGGTTACCACTAAAAAAATTCAATTTCTAGGTGATGAAAGTGCAATTAGAATATTATATCATCGTCTTTTGACACCATTTACTCACAATAACTATTTTTTTGAGGATTATGCAATTCATGAGGCCCATTATTTTCAATTTTTAAGTGCACTACACTCAACTGAAATTTCTGTTCAAACTGAAGAAATTTTTGGGACATGCTGGTTTTTCATTAATACGATTCGAATCAAGGCAAGCTGTCAAATTAACGATTTTTATTTTGATAATGAGGATCCTCTTTATCTAAAATATCGTGATGCCTTATATAAGGTTTATGAAAAAGAAGGTGTTTATTTAGTAGCAACAGAACTATTTTTTGCATTTTTTTGTTTTTTAGAAAGCTGGCACTATAATAATGTGTTTGGTGATGAAATTTCTTTAATGAAATGCTATCCGAAAATAATGTCAGTTGCCAATCAAGTGGTAGACTATATGTCACAAGAAATAGCATTGCCTCTAAAACAATCTAGTCTTGTGGATAATTTGTTGCTATTATTATTAAAATACAATGAATCCACTTGGTTGTCAGAGCAATTTCAATTAGAATATCCAGAATTGTTAATCGCTCGTAAAGGGAAGAATTTTAGTCAAAGTGAAGCTGCAATTAGTGAAATTATCCAAGCAACACTTACAATTGAAAATCCACTTTATTTGCTTAATTTAATCTTTCTTTTAGAGCAACAGGCAATATTAGCAATTAAACCTCAAAGTCGTAAATTTTACTTTACCTTTCAAGGCGAGCCTGCTTGGAAAGCCTTCTTACAAGAAGAGCTAGCAATTACACTTGGTTCAAAAGCAAAAATTGAAAATATTGAATATTTTCAATTAAGAGAGCTAGTTTTTGATTCACAGGATGTGATTATTTCAAATTATCCGTTAGATGACATACAGCTACAAGTTTTTTATATTTCGAATATGCCAACTAAAAGTGAGCTGCGACAGCTTGCCGAGCTCACTTGGGAATTTTATTTATAAATTAGCTAATTGTTGGTGATACTTGCCTATTTGCTTTAGTTACGAATCGAGTTATTCTCTTTTCTATCTCTACAATGATGAAGAGTAGTGCAATGTTAGCTAAAATGATGAGTTGCTGTGATCCACTTAGCATAGTTGTACCAACCCATTGCTGCATAATTGGTAGGAATAGGACAGCGCTTTGGAGTAATAATAGGATTCCGATTGAAACAAATAGTATTTTGTTTTCTAGTAGGCCTTTATTGATTGAAGCATCCGTCAATTCACGGCAGTTAATCATATAGACTGCTTGGGCAAGTACAATATTTTGTAATAGGATAGTTTGCTGTAAGGCTTGACCCTCAAATTGCATTGCTAGGAAGTAAGCAGGGATAACGATAAGGAGAGAAACATAGACAATCCTAAAGACGCTATACTTAGTCAGAATGCCTTCGTTGACTGCTCTTGGTGGTCGCGTCATCGTATCTTTACTTGCCTTTTCAAAGCCCAGTGCGTATGAAAGTGTGATGGTTGAGACCATATTCACCCATAGAATCTGGACAGGGGTGAGCGGTAATGGTCGATTGACTAAAAGTGCGAATATAACAACTAAACCTTGTGCAAGTGCGGTTGGTAAGAAAAAGTTGATGGTTTTTTTGAGGTTGTCGAAAATACGTCTACCCTCTTTGACCGCTTTTGCAATTGTGTTGAAATTATCATCGGCTAGTACCATATCTGAAGCTTGCTTACTAACCTCACTACCCTTGATACCCATAGCGATACCGATGTCGGCTTTTTTAAGTGCCGGTGCATCATTGACGCCATCTCCGGTCATGCCAACAACCTCGCCGTTTGTCTGTAGTGCGGTTACAATGCGAAGCTTATGCTCAGGTGTTGTTCTAGCAAAGATGTCAACTTTTTTAACTTGCTCAGCCAACTCTTGATCACTTAATTGATCAATATCGATACCGATTAATACATTATCATGATGCTTTAAACCAATCTCTTTTCCGATTGCCTTGGCAGTATCCTTATGATCTCCTGTAATCATTTTAACAGCAATACCTGCCTGTTGACATTCTTTAACGGCTTGAATAGCACTTTCCTTTGGTGGATCGATGATACCTGCCAGACCGATAAATTCGAGATTTTCTAAAGTATCGTGATTAAGTTCCTGTGTTTTATCTATTTTTTTAATTGCAAAGCCGAGAACTCGTTGACCTTGTTGAGCAAATTCTGAAGCTGTCGTCTGCCATTTTTTGAGCTGTTCTGATGATAAGCTGGCCATTGACATTAATACCTCAGGTGCACCCTTGAGATAGATGATATTTTGTGCATCACCTTCATGCAAAGTTGCCATATACTTATAGCTTGAGCTAAATGGAATTTTACCTTTTTGCTTTTGTAATTTTGTGGATGTAGCATTTTTTTCAACGTAGTGTAAGAGTGCGAGCTCAGTTGGATTGCCTTGTAAATCATCTGCGTTTTGACTATCGTTTAGCTTAAGCTCTTGACAGTTATTCATGATTTCTAAGATTTGTGCCTGTTTTTCTGTTGCTACATTAACAACTGTCATTTCGTTTTTGGTTAAAGTACCTGTTTTGTCAGAGCAGATGACGGTCATTGCGCCTAAGGTTTCAACCGATGGCATACTTTTAATAATCGCATTTTCGTTCGTCATTTCTTTGACACCCATTGAAAGAATCATGGTTAAGACGGCAGGTAGTCCCTCTGGAATCATTGCAACTACTAAAGCAATCATTGCTGAGAACATTACTTGCCAATCCATTCCGTAACGGAAGGTTGTAAAGAAAAGTAAGAAGATGATTAAGAAAGTGATACCTCGAAAGATTTGATGATTAAGCTGGTTCATTTTTCGAACTAATGGTGTCGTCTGTTGCTGTACTGACTGTAATGCTTGATTAATTTTACCAATTTCAGTTGCATCACCTGTTGCTACCACAATTCCTAAGGCAGATCCTGCCTGAACTAGGGTACCTGAGAATGCCATATTAGTTTGATCCCCTGCTGGTAGAGTGTCAGATAAGCTATCTATTTGTTTTTCCGCGGCCTCTGATTCTCCAGTTAGTATTGATTCTTCTATTAATAAATCATGGACTTCAATTAAGCGTAAGTCGGCTGGAACAACGTCACCTGAATTGAGTGCAACAATATCACCTGAAATCAATGTTTCGTTTGCGACTATTTGTTTATTGCCCTCACAAATGATAACTGAATCTTGTCCCATCATTTGCTTTAGACCATCCAAGGATTCTTCGGCTTTGCGTTCTTGATAATAACCAACCAAGCCGTTAACGATGACAACTAATAATATAATTCCGCCTTCAACATATTCACCTGTTAAAAATTTAATAATTGAGGCAACTAAAAGGACAATCATTAGTAAATCTGTAAAGTGTCTTAAAAATTTCTGCCATGGTTTTAAGCCCGTTTTTTCAGTCATCTCATTTGGACCATTCATCTCAAGGCGCTGCGTTCTTTCGACCTGAGATAGGCCACTTAATTTTGTCTTTAATTTTTGTTGAATTTCTTCATTTGTAAGTTGATACCATTTCATTTTTCGCTTCCTCGCCTTCATTTGATACTTTTATTATAGATGGATTGATTTTTAATCGCAGTCGATAATTTCAGCTTACCCTGAAAAAATTGCTTTTTTATAAGATGAAGTAAAATCAAATTATTATAAATTGATATTAATAAAGGAAATGTTTTATTTTATAATAGAATTATTAATAACAAGTATTGTATTTAATATTTAAAAGGAGGGAGCTATGAAACAATATTTTCTACTTCCAAATAGTCAAGCTGAAAATCCCAGTAAACAATATCAGTTAGTCTATATGAGTAAGGTAGAAGGAGTAGATAAAAATCATCCTAGAATGCTTCATTCACATCAATCACTTGTTGAATTGATTTTAATTACAGCAGGTAGTAGTAAAATTTTTATCGGTAATCAGTATTTCGCAGTAAAAAAAGGTGATTTGATTATTTATAATAGTGGTGTGGTTCACGACGAGTTGTTAAGTAATGATCCAATTGCTTTATACTGTATTGGCATTAAAGGAATTCATGAAACAAATCTTCGGGCTGATGCCTTAATTTCTGATCGTACTGAACCAATTTTTGAAACTGGAAGATATTATGATTTATTATTGCCGCTATTTCAAAGTGCATTTGATATTCTTGAACAAGAAATCAATAATTATAATCAACTGGTGCAAACGTTAGGTCAAACGATTATTGAGCTATTAAAAGCGAATATCATCAATCATCAATCGAAATTGACTTCAGCTTCGGCTAAATTAATCATTGTTCAGGAAATTAAGCAATATTTAGATGTGCATTTTGCAGAGGAATTTAAATTAAGTACCTTAAATCAAGAAGGACGATGGCCAATTAATGAATATTATTTTGCACATCAATTTAAGGCACTCTATGATTACACACCAATTGAGTATTTGCAAAGAAGAAGGATTGGCGAGGCACAAACACTTCTAATCAATACTGATTTGTCGATTACTGAAATTGCTTATCAGGTTGGATTTAATAGTTCCTCATATTTTACGACTCTTTTTAAGAAAATTGTGCATCTCTCTCCTAGAACATACCGAAATCAATATACGGAGCGCTAAAAAGCAAGATATTATAAAAAAAGATATTTCAAGCAATGAAATCGTTGATAGTAAACGATTTCATTTTTGAATTTCCAACAAGAAAAATAAATAAATTGTATTTGATAACAATTATAATGTGAATATAAATACAATAGATTTAATCAGTTAGCGCTAAGTATTGGAAATTGTATTTTAATATTATATTTTTTTGTGAAAAAAATAACAAGGAGAAACGATATGGGTAGTATTTTATTAGGACTGATTCCTGCTTTAATGTGGGGGTTGCAGCCACTGGTAATGCAAAAGATTGGTGGTAAGGCAACCAATCAACAAATGGGGATGGCAATGGGAACCCTCTTATTTTCTTTAGGTGTCCTTTTTTTTCATCAACCCACATGGAGTATTAATCTCGTTTTGGCGAGCTTAATTTGTGGTTTAGTTTGGTCTTTTGGTCAAATTAATCAAATCAAAAGTTTTCATATTATTGGTGTTTCTCGTGCAATGCCAATTTCAACAGGAACACAGCTAATTGGAACTTCTCTTGTTGGTGTTATATATTTTCAAGAATGGACCAAATCAATACAATTTATTCTCGGTATTAGTGCATTATTTTTAATTATTCTCGGTGTATCCTTTACTGCCTTTCAAGAAAAAAATCAGAAGGCAGAAGAACGTGTGGATATGAAAAAAGGTGTGCTGATTCTGATTATCTCATCAATTGCTTTTGTTCTTTATGCAGTGATTCCCAGAGTTGCTGGTATCAATGGTTGGGATGCAGTATTTCCTCAGGCGATTGGTATGTTTCTGGGCTCAATGTTATTTTGTTCCTTTGAAAAACAACCAGATATTTTTGGTCAAAAATCCTTTCATAATATTATTACAGGTTTTTTCTTTGCAATTGCGAATATTACAATGATGCTTTCAAATGAGGCGAATGGTGTTGCACTTGGTTTTACTCTATCACAAATGAATGTGATTGTTTCAACTTTAGGTGGCATGTTGATTTTGCATGAGGTCAAAACCTCTAAGGAAATTAAATATACGTTGGGTGGTTTAATCTTAGTCGTTGCAGGTGGTATTTTGATTGGAATGACAAAATAGGAGGAGCTAAGGATGGTAAAAGAAGTATTAAGAGTAGGTGTAATTGGTTGCGGAGCAATTGGTAAGGAGCATATTGAACGATTGATTAACGTTGTTGCACAAGCAACTGTCGTTGCTGTCTATGATTACTTTGAGGAGGTAGCACAGTCTGTTGCAACAAAATATCAAATTGAGGCTTGTGAAAGCGGTGAGGCATTAATTGCAAGAGATGATGTTGATGCTGTATTGATTACCTCAACTGATGATACGCATGCTGTATATGTCTTTGAGGCTTTAAAACACGAAAAATATATTTTTTGTGAAAAACCTTTAGCGTTAACTGCTCAAGAATGTCAAGAGATGATGGCAAAAGAGATTCAAATCGGTAAAAGATTAATTCAAGTTGGCTTTAATCGAAGATTTGATATTGGCTATCGCGAAATGAAGCAAGCAATTAGAGCTGGTGAAATTGGTGAGCCCCTTTTAATTCATAGCGCGCATCGAAATATCTCGCAAGCGCCAGGCTTTAAAACGGATTACGCAATCACACGAGTTGCAATTCATGAAATTGATATTACACGCTGGCTTTTAGATGAAGAATATGATGAAGTTCAGGTTTTAACTGTTAAACAAAGCCGTAAAACAACTGGTGATTGGTTGAATCCTCAGTTGGTAATGTTTAAAACGCAGTCTGGACAACGAATTGATGTAGAAGTTCAGACCGATGGCGCCTATGCTTATGACATTCAATGTCAGGTTGTTGGAGAGAATGGTACGTTAAATTTGCCTGATCCGGCTAGAGTATTGAAACGGACGGCAGGTCAATATACATATGGCTTAACTGATCATTGGGCAAAACGTTTTATTGATTCATATGATACGGAATTTAAGGAATGGGCTGCTTCAGTTTTATCAGATAAGCTAGTGGGTCCAAGTGCTTGGGATGGTTATGTTTCTTGTGTCGTTGCTGATCGCTTGATTCAATCCAGAAAATCTGGTAATGTAGAAAAAATTGAACTAGTTGAAAAAGCTGAAATTTATTAAATTAAAATTTTATAAAATAGTTTAGTCAATCACTTGTATGGTAGTTTTGATTTCATTGATTTGAAATTAAGGCTGCCTTTTTTAGGTACAGACTGGAATAGATATCATTGTTTATCATTTGACTCCAGCAATTAAAACATAAATGCTTTATTCTGCTATGATTTAGCGTATAATGTAAATACGACTATTTTTGAAAGGGGTTACAAAATGCAATATTTTCATTCAAAAACATTTAATCCCGAAATATTATATGCCTTTGATCCATGGAATGAGTCTGGTTCTAGCTGTCAGCCACATACACATGAATTTTTAGAAGTCAGTATTATTTTAGAAGGTGAAGCGGATTATATCATTGATGGTCAGGCAGTGAGACTTGGTGCAGGCCGAGTGATGTTATTTAATCCAGGTGTGGTTCACAGTGAGACTCAGCGTGAAAATAGTTGGTCACATCAATTACACATTGGTATTAGTAATATTATGCTTGCAGGTTTGAGTAGAAACTTTTTTCCAAATAAATATCCGATTTTAGAGCTAGGAGAGCACCACAGCCAATTTCTAGAATGTGCGTGGCGAGTGGTCAAGGAGTTTAACAACCATGATCATGAATTTCAATTAATGGGTAAGGCCTTAATTAGTGAAATGCTAGTCTTGATTATCAGAGGTTTGAGCAGTGATGATGATGACCTATTAGAGCAAAAACTATCAAAAGTGGAAAAACGCAGACAAAATCTAGTCAATCAGACTATTTATTATTTAGAAAATCATTATGACCAAGAGGTGACCTTGGAGCAGCTAGCCGAAGTATTTTATGTAAGTCCAACCTATTTATCAAAAGCCTTTAGAGAAATTGTTGGTGTTAGTCCAATTAATCATTTGATTCAAATTCGTTTACAAAGAGCCAAAGAGTTATTAATGACTACTAAATTACCAATCAAGGAAATTGCGAGATTAGTTGGTTATCAGGATGCTTACTATTTTAGTAAATTATTTAAAAAATATCATGGGGTCGCACCTTCACAATTAATGTTGGAAGTAAATAAGTAATAAAATAGAGTGAGTAAGATATCAATGGATATCTTACTCACTCTATTTATTTAGCGTCTAAATGTAAATTATAAATATATTTTGCAGATGATTTATAAAAAATATTGTTTAATTAACTCCGCAATAATTGAGGCATGTATTTCTAAGGCAAAGTGGCCTGTATCTAATAGGGCAACCTGTGTATTTGGATTATCTTTTTTGAATTTTTCTGCACCTTCTGGAATAAAAGATGGATTATTTTTACCCCAGACAGCAAGTAATTTTGGCTGATATTTTTTTTAATATTTTTGAAATTTAGGATATGCTTTAATATTATTTTGATAATTGAATATTAAATCTAGCTACAGCTCTGCATAGCCTTTTTTATATGATTGCTCATTGACTTGAATTATTTGACATGATAATCTTTCAATGTTAAGAAGCGTTAACATCACCAATACCGTAGGAGGTTTTTATGACTCAATTTAAAGCACTAGTTTTAAACGAGATTTCTAATGAGGTCGTTTGTCAAAGGCAATCACTGACGATTGATAATTTGTCAGAAGGTGAAGTTTTAATTAGAGTTGCTTATAGCTCTCTTAATTATAAAGATATGCTCGCATTTCAAAAAAATGGTGGCATTATTAGAAAATATCCCTTGATTCCTGGAATTGATTTGAGTGGTACAGTCATTTCGTCTTGTGCTGAACGCTTTAAAGTAGGTCAGGAAGTATTGGTGACTGGTTTTAATCTAGGAATTACTCATTCAGGTGGCCTATCAGAGGTGGCGAGAGTGCCAGCAGAATGGATAGTGCCATTGCCAGAGAGAATGTCACTGAGAGATGCAATGGTTATTGGAACAGCTGGCTTTACCGCTGCTCTGTCTGTTTTAGCTTTAGAAAAAGGAGGGATGTCAGCCCTAGAAGCTCCTAAAATACTTGTAACTGGAGCAAGCGGTGGTGTTGGAAGTATTGCTGTGAAGCTATTAAGTTCTCTCGGCTACTCAAATATTACGGGATTGATTCGTAAACCTTATCAAGAGGAGTGGGTAAGATCCTTAGGTGCATCTCAAGTAGTCTATACAAATACACTCGAAATGAGTAGCAAAGCTTTAGAGAAGCAAGAATACCATTTTGTGCTTGATACAGTTGGCGGTCAATTATTGAATTACTTAATTCCAAGATTATATTATGGTGCTACAATGACTTTATGTGGTAATGCTGGTGGATTGAAGTTTGAAACAACGGTACTTCCTTTTATTTTGAGAGCGGTTAAACTGATAGGCATTGATTCAGTTCAATATCCGATTATGGAACGCTCAGCTATCTGGGAAAAATTTACTCAAAATTGGCAAGAAGTCACTGAAATACCGATTAATGAAATTAAACTAAATGACGTAGTTAAAACAATTGAGCAATTGAAGCAAGGCAATCATCTTGGTCGAACAATTGTCAAAATTCAAGATTGAAGTTGCTTGATATAAAATTTTTAAAAAAAAACACAACAAAATTTTTGTTTTTTTTATAATTTTATTTTGTTATTTATAATAATTAGTATAATTCGGTAAAAAATATAAGATATCAGTTTTTTGAAAGGCTGATAATTAAAAATATTGATTATTATTAATTTATTTTATCTTGTAAAAAGCAAATCACATGTCAGGTTATATGACGTGTAATTTGCTTTTTCAGCTTGTTTTTCATTTTTAATTGGTCTATACTACTAAATATCGTCAGTAAATTCTAAATATTCAGAAAATAAAGACAATTCGTGTGAGGATTTATGACGTAACCGATTGAAAGGAGGTAGCTATTAACTTTTTGATGATCGCGAAATTAATGATCATGGGTAACTTAGAAGAATTAGTATTTAAATACTCAAGATAATCCTTCTGAGTATTGGAAAGGTTGGTTGAGAAAAAAATTTGGACTGTGTTTCGCAAAACGAAAATCAGAAAGGTGAGAAGTATGAATAAAATAGAGCAATTAATGGAAAAATATCTGACACCGTTTGCCGTGAAATTAGGGAATATTAAAGGTCTTATTGCAATTCGCGACGGTGTCTCATTGGCGATGCCGCTGATTATTGGCGGTAGTATTTTCTTAATTATTAATAGCTTTCCTGTTCCGGGTTGGCCTGAATTCTTAGCAACTTTACTCGATGGTAAATTATCATCAATGCTTAATCATATTGTTAATTCAACATTCGGTTTAATGGGCTTGATTGCGACATTCGGTATTGCGAGAAGTATGGCGCAGCAGTACAATGTTGATGGTGCCTCGGCCGGAGTAATTGCGATGTCTGCATGGTTGATTTTAACACCAAATATCATAACTGATACGGCTGAAGGGGTACCAGTTAGCTATCTTGGTAGTAAAGGACTTTTTATTGGTATTGTTGTTGGTTTAGTATCAGCTTGGATTTTTAAAAGTTTTGTGCTTAAAAATATTGTCATTAAAATGCCTGATAGTGTACCTCCAGCAGTTAGTAAAAGCTTTTCGGCGCTGATTCCAGGCGTGGTAGTCTTCTTTTTAGCGGGGGTTGTTGCTTTACTAATTGATATTTCACCATTTGAAAATGCACATGAATTACTTGCAACCATTTTAGCAGTTCCATTAGGCTTTATTGGTGGCACTTTACCGGGTGCTATTATTGTCGTCGCATTAAACAGTCTTTTTTGGTTTGTTGGTATTCATGGGGGGAATGTCGTCGGCTCTGTAACCAATCCGATTTTCTTAGCAAATACCGATGAAAATCGTTTGGCGTTGCAAGCTGGAAAAGAATTACCTCATATTATTACGACTCAATTTTTTGATATGTTTGCTTATATTGGCGGTGGGGGTGCAGTTTTTGGATTAGCTATTGCGTTACTTTTCTTTGGTAAATCTAGTCAATCCAAGGCAATGAAAGGCATTGCTGTAACTCCGAATATTTTTAATATTAGTGAACCAATCATGTTTGGGATGCCAGTTATGTTAAATATGAGTTATTTAATACCTTTTGTATTAGCACCTATCGTTAATGTTTTAATTACTTATTTTTCAATGAGTGTTGGTTTGGTTCACAAGACAATTGGGGTCGCAGTACCCTGGACTACACCCCCAATTATTAGTGGTTGGTTAGCGACTGGTAGTTGGACAGGTGCAGGCTTACAAATTGTATTAATTTTGATTGATATGGCAATTTACTTACCATTCTTTTTGGCTGCGGATAGAGCACAAAGACAGGGCTTAGAAATTTGATGGAACTAAAAATTATTAACTTGTAAGAATAGCTAATCGTTTAAGAAGAATAGTTAAATTGATAGAAAAATATATGGAGGGCTTTATAATGGTACAAAGATTGATTAGTGCTACCTCATCTGAAATTAAAAATATGACAAAAGAGGAATTATTTCAGAGCATTAAGGCGAGTGAAGGAAGAGTAATTCTTTCTGAAAACGTAGTAATTCATCCTTCAGTTGCCGGAGATATCACTTGTGCTGAAATGTCAAGAGCCTATGGTGCAGATATGATTTTACTTAATGCTTTTGATGTTAATCACCCAATTGTTGTTGCCGCATATGAAGGACAATATTCAGCAGAAACCTGTATTCCAAATAGTAATATAATAAATCGATTAAAAGAGTTAGTTGGTTTACCTATTGGTATGAACGTTGAGCCAGTTGCAGAAAAGCTAAATCTTGAATCTACTCGTGTGAGTATTGCGCCGGGCCGAAAGGCTTCAATTGAAACCTTCACTAAGGCTAATGATTTAGGGCTGGATTTTATTCTTTTAACAGGTAATCCTGGAACAGGTGTTACCAATGATTTAATTGCAAAAAATGTTGCAATTGCTAAAAAGTATTTTGATGGTCTTATTATTGCTGGTAAAATGCATAGCTCAGGAGTTGATGAGCCAGTTGTCAGTATTCAATCAGCTGAACAATTTTTATTGGCAGGCGCGGATATTGTCCTAGTCCCAGCTGTTGGGACAGTTTGGGGAATTAGTGATTCCCAAGTAAAAGAGGTAGTTGATTTAGTTCATTCAAAAGGAAAACTAGTTATGAGCGCAATTGGAACTTCTCAAGAGAGCTCTCAACCCGAGGTAATTCAAAATATTGGGATTAGAAATAAAGTTTTGGGCATAGATATTCAGCACATTGGTGATGCGAATATGGGATTAGTTGGTATTGAAAATATTAAAGAATTATCTGATGCGATTCGTGGCAAACGTCATACGGTTGCTAGGATGGCAAGATCTATTAATAGATGATTACCAATCAACTATTCAGCAAATTATTTATTAATAAAAAGTTGTAATTATTGTTTATAGAGACTTTCAGTGCTAATTGTGGAGATTTGCACTCGGAAGTCTTTATTAATATTTTGTATTTAATATATTTTGAGTGATATTATCTTGATATAAAGTGAGTTGAGACTGGAGAGACATAGAGCATTAGGAGGCTTATCTATTTTTGATAGTATTGAAGTAGCAATTTTAATGACTTATAGAAAAACTAATGCTAGCGTGCCCATCAAATAGATAGTGTCGAATTGTTTTGATTTAAGTGAACTCAATGCCAGAAGTAGTTTTTAAATTAGTTATAGTTGCTAATACAATTTGAAAAAAGTTCAGATTAGCATTTTGTCATATGATTACTTATTGATATTAATATTTAATTAGAATAGAGATTATTAGAAATTGAATCTTTTTTATGAAAACGCTTGCAAAATAAAATAAAGCTGTTATAATGTATTTGTAAAGTCAGCAATGTGATTATTTAGTTAAGCAAGACCTGATTACGACATTTTTGTTGTAATGGTCTTGCTTTTTTTGCTCTTTTAAGAATAACCATAAAATTGAAGGGAGGTTAATTTTGAAAATTTATAAAGTGATTAATAATAATATGGTTTCAATTAAAAACAGCAATGGACAGGAAGTGATGCTGAAAGGTTTATCAATTGGTTTTAATAAAAGACCTAACGATTTGGTTGATCAAGAAAAGATAGAGCAAAAATTTGTATTGGAAAGTGAGTCTACTGCAAGAAGATTTCAAGAAATGATTGTTGATGTTGACAATGATGTAATTGAAGTATGCATGTCTATAATTGCAAAATTAAAAGAAGAATCCGAGCTATCATTGAGCGATACAATTTATATTACCATTATTGACCATATTGTAAATTTGATCGATCGATTAAAATTGGGCATCTTTTTTGATAATTCGATTCTGTGGGATATTAAAAGAATTTATCCAGTGGAGTATCAATTGGGTCTGAACGTAATTAATGAACTAAATAAAAAGTTGAATTATCAATTTGAAACGAATGAGGCTTACTTTATTGCCTTACATATTGTTAATTCAGAATTGTCTAATAACATGCAAGAAACTTATCAATTAACACGTGTTATCAATGATATTTGCGATATTGTAGCCAGCGATTTACAAACGACGTTTTCTGAGGATGATTATTATTATAATCGTTTTATTATCCATTTACGATATATGCTAGAAAAGCGAAATGTTCAATTTAATGAAGAAAACGAGGCGGATGTTCAGTTGTTAGAAACATTGTCTGCTCAACATCCACAAGCCGAAAAAACAGTTGATAAAATTAGTCAATATATTCATCTAATAACCAAAAATAAGCTTGGTAAAGAACAGAAATTATATTTAATTATTCATTTAGCTCAAATGATGAAAAATATTGATTTTGAAAAGGAACATGAGAGGAGTTGATGATAGAGTTGATTATTTAATGAAATTCGGCCGATTTCAATAAAAAATTTGAAAAATAATAAAAGTAGTTAAAGACAGAAGTAATTAAAAATAGTTATAAATTAATAATTGCTGAAAGGAGGATGTTGAGTTTTATTACTCAACAAGAAGTAATATGACAGATAATAAAACAATCGCTAAAGAAGTATTAAGCAAAATTGGTGGTAGTAAAAATATAAGCTCGGTTTTTCATTGTGCAACACGTTTAAGATTTGAATTAATTGATTTAAATTTAGTGGATCAAAAGGGTTTACGTCAAGTTGATGGTGTTCTTGGAATTAAAATTATTGGCAGTAGCTTTCAAGTTATTATTGGTCCCAATGTTGGCAGTGTTTACGAGCATTTATGCGAATTAGGTGACCTTTTGAAGAAAGCTGAAATTGATGAAAATTTGGATGAAATTGAAGATTCAAAGTTAACAGTGAAAAGTGTTTTTAATCATGTAATTACTTATATTATGAATTCAATGGCTCCCATTATTCCAGTATTAATCGGTGTTTCAATTTGGAAGACAGTTGGTGTTTTACTTGGTCCAACGATGCTTAATCTAATTTCAGATACAAGTGATTTTTATGTGATGTGTAATTTTTTATTTACGGCTTTGTTTTATTTTTTACCTATTTTTATTGGTTATACAGCGGCGAAGCAGATGAAGATTGATCCAGTTTGGGGGATGTTTCTAGGTGCCCTGATTATCGTACCAGATTTTGTCAATCTTGTTGGCACAGTAAAGACATTTGCAATTTTTGGCATATCTGTACCAGTCGCTAATTATAGTCAACAATTTTTGCCAGTGCTATTGGGAGTATGGCTTTTCAAATATGTTAATCGATTTTTTAATAAATTTGTACCTTCAGCCATTTCATCACTCGTGGTGCCAATTTTAAATATTGCAGTAATGACTATTGTGATGTTTACCCTATGTGCTCCGCTAGGCTCATACATTGGTCAATTATTCAGCAGTATTTTTATGTACTTTGGTAATTCAGCATTACCTATTAAAGTTTTATCAATGATGGTTTTGACCGCATTAGTTCCAATTATGGTTTTATTTGGTATGCATGTGGCAATATATGTTGCTGCTTTAACAGCTGCCTCAGCAGTTGGATTTGAAAGTTTCTTCTTTCCATGTATGGTGGTTTCATCATTTGTGATGTATGGTATGTCAGTTGGTGCGATTATTAAGTTTAAGAAAAATCGAAGCGCAGCAACAGGCTTTGCGATTTCAGGTTTAGCGGCGGGTATTACAGAGCCATCTTTATATGGTATCTGTTTAAAGTCTAAATCAACGATTCGAGTGATGATTGGTGCTTGTTTGATTGGTGGCTTCTTTGCAGGTGTATTTGGTTTAAAATGTTCACTACTTGCTTCTGTTAGTTTGCTATCATTAGTACCCTTTTATACAGTTGGCTCGCTAAGCAACCTAGTAATTGGTGTTGTTGTCACCATAGGTGCTTCAATACTTGGTGCTCTCGGTGTAATATTTTTAACGGATTTAGATGCAACGAAATAAAAATTAAATGGAGGATTAAGTAAATGGTTCAAAGTGTAAATTTTAAAAATAGTAGTGGACAAGCATTATATGCGACCGCTAAACAACTCAAAATTAAAGATTTAACAAAGTCTACACCTGAGGTTTTTGATAATGAATTTGATGGTCATCCGATAATGTCACTTGCTGATGTGATTGGTATGATTTTTCCAAATGGAGATGTTACTCAAAAACCGATTCTCTATGTTCGACATACCGATATGATTAAAGGTGAATTCCGTTTTGGAAATTTAGTTGAATTAGGTGATGATTATTTATCACCTCAAAAATCGGTTTATCATCAATCTGAAGTTGCGCAAGCAGGTGTTAAAATTTCTGACTATCATTCTTTAAAAGAGCAATCGGATGTTTTTTCATTTGGCTCGGAAATACCGAAAACAGAATTCCGTTTTTCGGAAGATTATTATACGGCAAGTGAAGGTGACTTTTTTAAGATTAAAGGTGAATTATGGCCAACTGCGATTTTTGAACATGAATCAATGTATAATCATGTGTCGACCATTATTCAAGCGGCTACTTATATTGGTGTAATGGATAATCAAAAAGTGATGGGAATCGGAGAGCATGATCGCTTGTTTATTCCTACTGAAACTCATGGCTTTGATGGCATTACTGATGATTTTGGTTATTTTTATATGAATATGATGGGTATTCGAGAAGATGGTAGAAAAGAACAGGCGCTGATTAGTATTGAAAATTGCGGGAAAATATTTGCCTATTATTACATTGATGGCGAATTACCTATTTTTTCTGACGAGGTTACCATGACGGCTGATTTTGTTCATTTACCTTATGTCGATGATGGTACCTGTGTTTATAAAGATGCGGTTTTCAAATTTTGTGATAAAGAATTTCACTTTGAAGGCAAATGGGGATCTAAAGGCTTCACTCCAGAACCAAGAGTTGAAAAGCATGGTCAATCTCAAATTTTTGGAACATGGTATGAGGGTAAAACGCCTTATAAGCATCGACTTTATATGACGTTTGGCGAAAATATGGATTGTTATGATTACAAAATGAAGGCAAAAGGTTTTGATGTTCTAGATTAGCTAAAAAGATTGGAGGAAGTTTTTGAGTAAAGAAGATAATCAATTTCCAGCAGGTTTTTATTGGGGTGGTGCGACAGCTTCAAATCAAAGCGAAGGAGCTTGGCAACAAGATGGTAAAGGTGAGACTTGCACGGATCATTTGACCGCAGGTACAAAAGATATTCCAAGACGATTTACTAAAAAAATTCATCCTGAGTTGGTTTATCCGTCACATTTTGCAGTCGATCATTATAATCAATATGAGAACGATATCAAGCTTCTAGCTGAGATGGGCTTTAAAATGTATCGATTTTCAATTAACTGGACAAGAATATTTCCAAATGGTGATGATGAATTTCCTAATCAAAGGGGTTTAGATCATTATAAAAAAGTGATTAACTGTTGTCGTAAATATAATATTGAACCATTAATCACTATGTTTCATTATGAATTTCCCTATCATTTAACTGAAAAATGGAATGGCTGGCAGGATAGACGAACAATTGACTGCTTTGTTAAATATACGACCACTATTATGACGGAGTACCAAGATTTGGTGAAATATTGGTTGACTTTTAATGAAATCAATACGCCATTAATGGGCGCCGGCATCACAATTTCACTGGGTATGAATCCTGAAACGGAAGATTTGAGTTTTGGTAATGCGAATGAAATTAATGGTGCAGAGGCAACAAAAATTGTTAATGGTATCCATAATCAGTTTTTAGCCTCAGCAAGGACAGTAATTGAAGGTCGAAAAATCAATCCAAATTTTCAATTTGGTTGTATGATTGCCAGTAATGTTGTTTATCCATACTCTTGCAAGCCTGATGATGTTATGGCGGCTTGGCAGCAACAACAAACGACCAATTATTATTGTGGAGACGTAATGATTAGAGGTACGTATGCATCATTTACTAAAAGCTATTTGAAAAAATTAAATGCGACTTTAGACATACAGTCGGATGATGAAAAGATTTTAAAAGAGGGACATACAGATTTTTACTCATTTTCGTACTATATGTCGGGTTGTGCGACAACAGATATGGCGATATTAAATCAAAATAAAAATATTTTTTCAACTGCTAAAAATCCGTATTTAGAAGCATCAGAATGGGGTTGGCAAATTGATCCAGAAGGCCTGCGTTATTACTTAAATGAAACATACAATCGTTATCAAGTACCAATGATTATTGTTGAAAATGGCTTGGGAGCTAAAGATAGACTGATAGACGGTACTGTTCATGATGAGTATCGTATTGACTATCTAAGAAAACACATTGAGTCAATTCATAAAGCGATAGAAGATGGTGTCGAAGTAATGGGCTATTTAATGTGGGGCTGCATTGATTTGACTTCCAATTCTACAGGAGAAATGAGTAAGCGCTATGGCTTCATCTATGTTGATATGAATGATAAAGGTGAGGGGACCTTGGCACGTTATAAAAAAGATTCTTTTTACTGGTACCAAAAGTTAATTAAAACGAATGGTACAGATTTAACTTAAATTTAATGCTTGAAATACTAAAGGAGGCAGGATGACTTTTTTCAATCAAATCAAAAAGAGATTAGCTCAAAACAATTCTGATGAAGGTATACTTTCTCCGATTAATGGACAGATTTTCCCAATAAATGAAGTGACAGATTCAGTTTTTTCAGAACAATTATTAGGTCAGAGTATTTCTATTTATCCAGTGGAAACTAAGCAAACAATTGTGGCACCCGTTTCAGGTACATTGGAGTTATTATATCCAACTGGTCACGCTTTTGGTATCAGAATGAATGATGGTATGTCAATACTTGTTCATATTGGCATTGATACTGTGAATTTAAATGGTAAATTTTTTGAAGTGCTAAACAAGCAAGGCAATCAGGTCAGTCAAGGAGATCCAATTGTTAAGGTTGATTTTGAAGCGCTCAAAAAAGCCGATTATAATCTAGCGGTGATTGTGATTATAACAGATAATCCAAATAATAATCAAATTACTTTTGCTGAAAGTGGAGTAGTTAATTGTTTAGAACGAATTAATTAATTTATATTTTCAGCTATATGAAAGATATTGTCTCTTTATTAGATTAAGATATTAGACTCATTTGTCTAAATTGTTTTGATGGTGCAAATAACTATTCATGAAGTAACACTAAATTAGAGTCCAGAACAGTCGTTCTGGACTCATTTTTTATAGCCATCCGCTAGTTGCTGCAACATTGAATAATTATTAATTAAATAGTGCTTTTTTTTCTTTACTAAGATATCTTCGGCACAAAAATTGGTGATTGTTCTCAATAAATGGCGGTAACTAACATTTAAAATAGTGGCACAAATTGTTAGTTGGAAGGAAAAGATACCATTTTTTTCATAAGTCAGGATAAATTTTGATAGTCGTGATTCTACTGATTCGGTTAATGATATTGCTAAATTGATTCCTGAATTTAAACGAAGACTAAGTGTTTGACAAATGTTTTTTAAAAAAACAACATCATTTTGTAAGGCTTCCTGATAATCCTCTAAAGAGATGCAGACGCATAGGCAATCTGTAAAAGCTTGGACATTATTATTGGGCGACAATCCCCATAACGATGATGCTTCTCCAAGTGGCACAACAGGCTGTGCATAGTCAATTAAAATTGTACGGTTATCTGACGCATTTGAAAAAACCATTACTGTACCATCTACTAAAAAATAGAGATATTTAGATATGGTACCTTCTGTAATTAAAGTTTCTCCTTTATCAAAGCGATATAAATTAGCAATTGAAGCAATATCAGTTGACATATAGAGCTGTAAACAATGTATTTCGATGAATTTTTCCAATTGGCTAGTGTCTTTTATTTTTTTCATAATCAGTTGCCTCATCACAAATAATTAACTATAGATATCTGTTAATAGAATATCAATAATTTAAGGAGATTTTGTAAAGATTAAGTGAAAAAAATGCAAATAGGACGTAGGTCACTTTTTATTTTGTTAATTCTTGTTATGATTTATTTGTAATAAATAATTATCAATTAGGAGGAAACATGTATTTCAAGTCAGTGATAAAAGGATTAGTTGGTTTGTTATTAATAGGGGTGTTAGCAGGGTGTAGTACTGGTAATTCAAAGAGTTCAGATAGTGATACACAGTCATCAGAAAATCAAAAACTTGTTGTTCAATTTGTACCGACAAATAATGATGGTTCAATGGAAGCCAAGGCAAAGCCATTTGCTGAATATCTTTCTAAAAAATTAAATCGTGAAGTAGAAGTAACACTTGCGACGGATTATTCAACAATTGTTGAAGCAATGGCTTCAGGACAAGTTGATATTGGTATTATGCCTCCAGCAGCCTACATTCAAGCAAAAGATATGGATGCAGCAGAAGCGATTTTAACCTCACAAATTGGGGATTATGATCAGACAACAGGATTACCAATTAGTGATCAATTAACTAACACCTTTAAGGGTGAAATATTAGTTAAAGCAGATAGTGATATTACAAAGTTAACAGATTTGAAAGGTAAAAAAATTGCGACACTAAGTCCAAGTTCTGCTAGTGGCTATATTTATCCTGTAGCAGAATTAAAGGATGCTGGCGTAGATCCAACTACTGAGTCAACGTTGACAACCGTCAATGATATTCCAAGTGAAATCACAGCAGTTTTAAATGGCCAAATGGATGCAGCCTTCGTATTTGAGGGTGCTCGTAATGTATTTGCTTCTAGTTTTACAAATAATGATTTGTTTACTGATTTGAAAGTTTTGTACTTAACCGAAGGTGATATTCCAAATGATGCAATCGCTGTACAGCCGAAAATGTCTGATAAATTGAAAAAACAAATTAAAGAAGTATTTTTAAATATGAAAAATGACGATGAAGGTGCAGAGGCAATGAGCTTATGGAATCATAAAGGCTATCAAGAAGCAGCAGATTCAGCTTATGATACAGTGCGTGAATATACTGAAAAGGCAGCGGAATAAAAATGCTATAAATATTTCTATCATTGAATAACACTATTCATTTTAGATTGAATATTTGTTATCAGTTGAATTAATAGATTAATGGAGTTATTAATGATTGTTTTCGAAAATGTATCAAAGCTATATCCAAATGGTGTAATTGGACTAGAAAAGATTAACTTAACGATTGATGATGGCGAATTTGTTTCAATTATTGGTCTAAGTGGTGCAGGAAAAAGTACTTTTTTAAGAGCTATTAATCGATTGGTGTCGATATCAGAAGGCGATATTATAATTAATCAACAATCAGTTACTAAGGCAGGCAAAAAGGACTTGCGTCTGATTAGAAGAAATATTGGGCTAATTTCTCAAAGCTTTAACCTAGTCAAACGCAGTACGGTTCAAAAAAATATTCTGTCGGGTAGATTGGGATACTATTCTACCCTAAGGAGTATATTTGGACTGTTTACTGAAGCTGATTATCAGCGAACAAACGAGGCTTTAGAAAGTGTTGGCTTAACTGATAAATTACAAACACGCTGTGATGAATTAAGTGGTGGTCAACAACAACGAGTTTCTATTGCGCGTGCAATGGTACAGCAAGCGAATATTATTTTAGCTGATGAACCAGTCGCATCTCTTGATCCAATTACAACTGAAAAGGTAATGACTGATTTACAAAGAATGAATCAAGAAATGCAAAAGACGATTATTGTCAATCTCCATTCAGTTGAATTGGCGAGAAAATATTCAACTAGAATCATTGCTTTAAAAAGTGGAAGGGTAGTTTTTGATGGTCAACCTGAGGTATTGACTGATCTTCGATTGAATGAAATATATGGTAAGCGTATTTTTGAAGAAAAGGCGGGCGTTTTTGGGTGAAAATTAAAGAAACTGTTCATTTCCAATGGTACCGACATCTTTTTACGATATTAATTTTGCTAGTTTGCTTTGTTGGAAGTGGCAGATTGACTAATGCCAGTATAGGCTTGGTGGTAAGTAATGCAAATCAAGTATCAGCATTTTTAATTCGCTTTATTCATCCAGATTTGACTTATTTACCTAAATTAATCAGTCCTTTACTTAAAACCTTACAGATGTCTCTACTTGGGACGGTCATTGGTGCTTTGTTTGCTTTTCCAATTAATTTTCTAGCGACCACAGTTGTAACCAATAATTTAGCTATAACGATCGTGTTTCGATTTTTATTAGGTATTATTCGGACAATTCCTAATCTTCTATTAGCTGCCTTATTTGTTGCTATTTTTGGAATAGGCGAAGCGACCGGAGTTTTAACAATTGCTGTTTTTACCTTTGGCATGTTAACTCAGTTAATGTTTCAGGCAGTTGAAACAATTGATTTTACGCCACTTGAGGCAATTGAAGCGGTTGGTGGGAATAAAATTCAAGTGGTCTTTTGGGGTATTTTGCCACAGGTTCTAAGTCAATTTATTGGTTATGTTTTCTACGCATTTGAAGTCAATGTCCGTGCTTCGACTATTCTCGGCTATGTTGGTGCTGGCGGAATTGGTGTAATCTTGAATTCTTCTTTGGCACTTATGAAGTATGAACGTGTTTCTATCATTATTTTGACGATTCTATTAACAGTGGTTATTGTAGATCAATTAAGTTATAAAGTGAGGCGGTCATTCCAATGATGATTCATCAGGTGAATAAGCAAACATGGTTGGGCATCTTATTATTAATAGGACTGATAGTTTTTTCAGCTTTAGGTATTGATTATTCTGGTTTAGCTACTTTTTCATTTGATATGGGAATCGAAGTATTTAAAGGCTTAAGTCATCCAGACTGGTCATTTATCTATGATGGAAGCGGTGAAGATTTAGCAAGCTTATTGATTTTAACGATTGCCATTGCTTGTCTAGGTACAATGCTTGCAACATTTTTTGCAATTCCTTTAGCGTTACTTAGCAGTAGAAATCTTTGGCAAAAACATCTCTGGCTTGTTCGTTTTTTTAAGATTGTTTCTAACGTTCTAAGAGCATTTCCTGAATTGATTTTCGCAATTATTTTCGTTAAAGTAGTTGGTCCGGGACCTTTTGCGGGTGTATTGGCAATCGGTGTTCATCAAATTGGAATGCTTGGTAAATTATTTACAGAAGAACTTGAGGCGATGAATGAAAGATTAATTGAGGATACACAAGCAATCGGTGCTAATACGTGGCAAACGATATTTTATGTTCGTGTCCCATATTTAATGCCAATTTACAGCTCACTTGCCCTAAATCATTTTGAAATTGCTGTTAGGAGTGCCGCAACTCTTGGTCTAGTAGGCGCAGGCGGTATTGGCGCACCTTTAATTTTCGCAATTCAAACTAGAAGCTGGGATAAAGTCAGTATTATATTATTAGGCGTAATTTTGACAGTCTTTATTTTAGATCAAATTACAGGAATAATTAGAAAGAAATTGAGATAATAATGAATATATTGCATTTATCAGATATTCATTTTCGGACGAATTATGAAAAGCCGGAGAATGATTATCAGGCTATGCTAACGAAAATGAGAAATCCCTTATTATCAGTTGTAACATGTATTCAGTCGTTAAAAAAACAGACCTCTATTGATTTATTATTAATTAGTGGTGATTTGACGGAGGATGGTGAAGTTGAGGATTATATGTTTCTAAAGCAATTTTTATTAAAGCAATTGGAAAATGTTGAAATTTTAGTTACATTAGGTAATCATGACATTAAATCAAATTTTCGTCAGGGTTGGTTAGAGCAAGTACCTTCAGAAAAACCCTATAATTTTGTAAGCACATTTTCAGATTTTTACTTGGTTTCTTTTGATAGTGCTATTTATGGTCAGTCAGATGGCTGGTTATCAAAGTTTCAGCTTGATTGGCTGGTGCAAACTTTAATGAAATTAAATGATAAGCCGGTTCTTTTAATGACACATCATCATTTATTTGATTATCAAAATACAACTTTGCCTTTACCACAGGCTGCCCAATTAATGAAAATTATTAAGCATTCAACGGTTACTGCAGTTTTTAATGGGCACACCCATCATCCATTTATCGGTGCAATTGGTACCATTCCTTGTTATACGGCAGCCAGTATGTCATTTATTGGTATTGATACACAAGATGGTCAAATCCGCTTTGAAGAATGCTGGGGCTATAATTTATATCAAATAGAGGACGGTAGGCTAAAAAGTCAAAAAATTGCTCATTTTCAAGATGGCAAGTTACTAAAAATCATGCCATCCTTTTAATAATTGAGTTAAAATAAATGATAATTTAAGAATTATCATGATTAATCATCATAATAATAAAGCTATATTTCTAAAGTTATTCAATGACGATAGAGATATGGCTTATTTATTATTGAAATAAGTTTTATACATGCCTTTTGATTCATCAAAATGGGAATCATCCAATTTATGATATTATAATATTTTTTTCAATTTTAAATATTTTCTCCTTGCCTTAAAGTGGACTTTAAGGTTTACACTTAGAGTATCTCAAATAGGAAGGTGAGGATGATTATGAATGAAAAAATAACAGCTGGCAGAGAACAATTAGGTATATTTGCACCAGATTTTGCTAGATACAATGATGAAATTTTATTTGGTGAGGTTTGGGCAGACGAAACTTTGTCTGCAAAAATAAGATCTATCATTACAGTTAGTGCGCTAATCACAAAAGGGGCGACTGAGCAGCTACCATTTCATCTTGAAAAAGCAAAGCAAAATGGTGTGACAAAGACTGAAATATCAGCACTAATCACACAGCTAGCATTTTATGTAGGTTGGCCAAACGCTTGGTCAGCATTTAGCATTGCTCAGAAAATTTATGAGGAGGTAGAAAATTGATAGAAAACAAACCGTTGTTTGGAAAAGGGAATTTAAATGTTGACTATGCACAATATTTTATTGGAAATTCATATCTTAAATTTTTAACTAGTCAAGCAGATGTAGCGGTCAATAGTGTGACCTTTGAGCCTGGTGCACGGAATGATTGGCATGTTCATAATGATGGTTTCCAAATTTTATTGGTGACTGATGGTGAGGGCTGGTATCAAGAAGCTGGCAAAGCACCACAAGAATTGAAAAAAGGAGCTGTTGTTAGTATTGCTTCTGGCGTCAAGCATTGGCATGGTGCGACGAGGGATTCCTGGTTCACTCATGTCGCTATCGGCAGAGGGACAACAACATGGCTTGAGTCGGTTAATGATGCGTTTTATAATGAACTATAAGGAGTAAAAATAATGTTAGAAGAAACTTATACATTGAGCAATGGTATTAAAATTCCAAAAATTGGCTTTGGTACATGGTTAATAAAAAATAATGATGAGGCTACCAAGGCAGTTAAACAGGCAATTCAGGTTGGGTATAGACATATTGATACTGCGGAAGCATATGGCAACGAGGTCGGTGTTGGGAAAGGTATTCGTCAATCAGGTGTTGATCGGCAACAAATTTTTGTCACCACCAAGCTTCGTGCTGAATTTAAAACATACGATGTAGCGGTCAATGCTATTAATGAATCTCTTGAAAAATTAAATTTAGATTATATCGATTTAATGATTATTCATTCACCAAAACCGTGGGCAGAATTTACGAAGGACGAGCATTATTTTGAAGGTAATTTAGAAGCATGGCGTGCACTGGAAAAGGCGTATGAGGAAGGAAAAGTAAAAGCAATTGGTGTTTCAAATTTTGAACAAGTAGATCTCCAAAATCTTTTAGAGCATGCCAAAATTAAACCGATGGTTGACCAAATATTATCTCATATTGGTAATACACCACTTGAATTAATTGAATTTGCACAGGATAATCATATTCTGGTTGAAGCATACTCGCCTTTTGGCCATGGGGATATGTTTCAGAATCAAGCAATCAAAGCGATAGCAGATAAGTATCAGGTTTCAATTGCGCAGCTTGCCGTGCGTTATTTACTACAATTAAATTTATTGCCATTACCAAAGGCTTCGAGTATTGAACACATGGAGGATAATGCGAAAACTGAATTTGTAATTACCGATGAGGATATGTTGTTATTGAAAAAGCTTGATAAGCTAGTATATTCAGATGATAATCAGATTTTTCCGGTTTATCAAAAATAAATTAAATTGATAAATTTAAGTATTAGTCTTCTTAGAAAACTTTAAATAAGATTAATACTTATAATTACTGTAATAAAATTATTAATTGATTTTAAAATTATAATTGGAGGTGTAGCGATGAATATTAAGCAAATTAGTGAGAAATATCAAATTTCCTCAGATACTTTACGCTATTGGGAAAGAATTGGTGCCATTCCAAATGTGACTAGAAATGCTTCTGGCTATCGTGATTTTGATCAGGAAGACGAAAAGTGGATACACTGGACAAATTGCATGAGAAAAGCTGGCGTCTCGATTGAAAGAATTGTTGAATATATTGATTTATTTAAACAAGGGAAGCAAACGATTCCTGCCAGAAAGGTTTTGCTAAAAGAACAGCTGGACATCATTGCGATTCATCTTGCTGAAATGCAAAAAATGTATGATACGCTAGACGATAAAATAGAAAACTATGATACACATATGCGTAATTATGAAGGTAAATTGAAAAATCCAGATTAATGAAGCGAGTATGACTAGGCTATTGAAAGACGATTATCTAAATTTAGTTCGCTAATTATGAATATTAGATACATTAATCTTAGTTCTTTATACGTGGTGAAAATATAATTAACAATAGCTATAATTCATAAGAAATAATGAGTTGTAGCTATTTTTAATTTTTTATAAATTAAATTACAATTTTGTGCTTTGGAAAAATTTCTGTTGGTTTTTCAATGTTGTATTTTATTATTAATGTATCACCAATATTGTATCTCATAGGAATGGTAATACTATTTTCGGAGACATAGTAGTGACCATCTATAAGGTAACTAAATTCAGCAGTTTTTGAATTACGAATTTCCATTGCTTCATCTGGAATAGCTAAAAATGTTCTGGCGATTGTTCCTAAAACCTCTTTTTTTTCAATATGCTTCATATTTAAAAAAACACCTTCCTTAAATATATTATAGGGCAATTATAACATAAAAAAATCCTTAAAATATTTTTTTATCGCTTCATATATCGCTGTAAGTCAGTAAAAAGAAACTGTAAAATTACTAAACTAGAATGATTAAATAACATAAATGAGTTATAATATCTTGTTAAAGGAGGTGCTTATTTATGGACGATTTAATAATTGGATTGATAGCTATTTTACTTTTCTTTAGTTTAATTTTAATTGGAATTGGATATATCACAAGACTGACTGGTGGTTTATTTTGGTCTCGTTCACCACAGACGTATCTTCGAGATTTAAAGGATCCAAGATTTATAAAAGAGAGAGAAGTAGGCAATCAACTTTCTACTTTTCTCCTAAAATATATACCGCCAATATCAATCATATTATTATTTATATTAGTATTACTTATTTTTCATATCTTATAAAATAACTAATGTTTATTATTGTACATACTTAGAATTGGTTGGTCTGTCAATTCGATAATTTAGATAATTCTTCTTGATAATAAAGCAATTGAAAAAAGAAAAATAAATTAAATTACTAAAATCTTTAATCTTTTTGAGCTCTTGTATTTTTAAAGTAACATTCAATAAATTCAGAAACTTTAGTCAAAATTCTAAATAAGGATTCGGCAGTAAAAAATAAAATAATCAATAGTAAGAATGAAATTGCTGATATTTTTGTCAAAGAAAATAAGCTACTAAAGAACAAACTAGCAACTAACATTCCAGAAAGGCAAAAAATAAAAATTTTTCTTCTAAAACTATTCATGGGAGAACATATTTTATATAAAACTAAAAAACCGACAACGATTAATAACAAAGTGGCTGTAGTAGAAATATCGCCATTTGAGAATTTAAAAACAGCACCGCAAATTACTAAAGAACCGACAATTAACATATCTGTGATACCACCAGGAATCGCTTTTCTTAAAATATTTAAAATAAAACTACCTTTAATTCTCTGATTATTTGGCTCTAAGGCTAATAGAAAAGAAGGTAATCCGATTGTAAATAGGCTTATTAAAGTAATCTGTGATGGTTGTAATGGATAAATTAATGAAAAAAATAATGCAAAAAGAGACATCAAAAGAGAAAAAATGTTTTTAACTAGAAATAAGCTAGAAGAACGTTCAATGTTGTTTACTACTCTACGACCTTCTGAAACTATTTCAGGC
Source organism: Streptococcaceae bacterium (assembly GCA_022484805.1). Taxonomy (GTDB): domain Bacteria; phylum Bacillota; class Bacilli; order Lactobacillales; family Streptococcaceae; genus MMGLQ5-1. The sequence continues at coordinate 1,842 of JAKVKP010000002.1, read as the reverse complement.
ATTCTTGAAAATTCAGATTCTAATAAAACGACTTGAGCAGCATGAACGGTCGCATCATTACCCGAAGCCATTGCGACACTACAATCAGATTCTTTCATTGCAAGAATATCATTTACACCATCTCCAGTCATTGCCACTGTGTTGCCATTATTTTTCAAAATTTCAACAAATAATTTCTTTTGCTCAGGAGTTACACGCCCAAATACTGTATTTTCTTTTAATGCTTGAGCCTGTACTTCTGGTGTAACTAACGTTCGAGCATCAATATACTTTTCGGCCCCCTTAATCCCTGCTTTAGAAGCTACATAGCTAACTGTTGACGGATTATCTCCAGAAATGACTTTAATAGCAACGCCTTGCTTTTCAAAATATTCAAAAGTTTCTTTTGCGTTACTTCGAATTGGATTTGACAGAATAATGTAGCCCAAAGGCGTTACTGGATATTCAATTTTTTCTTCATTCAATACATCAGGATATTTTCCGAAAACTAATACTCGCAAGCCATTATTTGTAAAGCCTGTGATTTCAGCTTTGTAGTCATCATAATGATTATGAAGAACTATTTCAGGAGCACCAATGATATAGGTGCCTTCATCAAAAGTTACACTACTAAATTTTTCAACGGAGGAAAAAGTGGTATAAGCAATTGCACTTCTACCTGAATTTTTTACAAAGTATGCCTTAATTGCTTCCATGGTTGCATTCTCGGCAGGCATGTTATTAGCGAAGTCACCAATAAGTTGTGCTACTGGAAATTTGTCGTCATCTGAATGCACACTGGACTTGACAAGGCGTTCTACAGACATTTTATTTTCGGTGATTGTTCCAGTTTTATCAACACATAAGATGTTAATTCGAGCTAAGGTTTCTATACTCTTCATATTATGTAATAATACCTTCTTTTTGGCTAAACGGGTCGCACCTAAAGCTAATGCAACAGTTGTTAGCAAATATAAACCTTCTGGAATCATACCGATTAAGGCTGCCTCCATCGAAACAATACTTTCTTTTAATGAATGTCCATTGAGAAAGAAACTTTGATAAAATAATAATAAACCAATTGGTATAATAATAATTCCTACCCACTTAACCAACTTGTTTAGTACTGTAATCATCTCAGATTGTTCAGTTTTTTTGATATTTTTAGCTTCATTAGTAAGCTTAGAAATATAAGATTCGGCCCCTACCTTTTCTATTTGACCATAACATTCACCAGAAACAATGAAGCTTCCAGACATCAAATTTGCGCCAATTTTTTTTGAAATTTCATCCGACTCACCTGTGAGTAAAGATTCATTAACTTTAATTTCTCCAAAAATAACCTTAGCATCAGCTGGAATTTGATTTCCTGATTTAAAGTGAACGATATCATCCAGTACCAATTGATCAATTGGTATTTTTATTTCTTGTCCCTCTCTGATAACATCAATCTCATTAGTAGTTAAAACATTTAAGTTGTCCAATATTTTTTTTGAGCGAATTTCCTGAATAATTCCAATCAGAGTATTCGCAACAATTACTGGTAAAAAAGTTAAATTTTTATAAGATTGAACTAGAATTAATAAAATTGAAAAAATAATAAAAATTAAATTAAAATAAGTAAAAGTGTTTTCCATAATAATTTGATTGACAGATTTAAAATTTTTATCTATTGGTAAATTAGTCAAATTTTGTTTAATTCGTTCATTAATCTGACTTTGATTAAGACCTTGAGAATAGTTTGGTGAAAACCTTTCGTATTGTTTTTCTACTATTTCTTTTTCATCTGCTTGTTTAGACTTTTCCTTAAACATAATCTCTCCTTTTTTCAACTATTGCTAATTATAACAAAAAGATTTAAAA
>JAKVKP010000001.1 GCA_022484805.1 Streptococcaceae bacterium | reverse complement strand
TTATATGGCAAAACATATCGCTGCAATGCGTGATGCGATTGAATTAGATGGTGTTGAGATGCTTGGCTATACCTCTTGGGGCTGTATTGATTTGGTTTCGGCAGGTACAGGTGAAATGAAGAAACGCTATGGTTTTATCTATGTAGATCGTGACAATCAAGGTAACGGTACCTTAAAACGAACACCCAAGAAATCATTTAATTGGTATAAGCAGGTGATTGCGAGTAATGGTGAAAATTTAGCGAATAATGAATAACAATTAACAGGGAACAGTTAGCAAATAATAATAAAAAAGCGTCTTAGCCTTTTACAGTTTGTAGAAAGCTAAGACGTTTTTGAAATGTTCATTATTCATTATTCATTATTCTCTGTTCCCTGTTCCTTGCATTAAGTCAGTGCAATAAATGAGCTTAAGACGATTGCACCAAGCATGACAATTAACATGACCCAGACAACAATATTAGTAATTCTTTGAAAAGTTGATTTTTTCTTTTTAGCCATTTTATCCTCCTAATAGGTGTCCTCTAAAAGCTTTTCTGCCTAAGTAGATAAAATCTGCGTAGCGAGAAGAAAAATCAGATTCTAGAGAGTTCCTTTTATGATATCCATTATTGCAAAAGATGGCTGTTTTGACTAGTCTATTTAGAAAATATTATTACTATGAAATTTATTTTCAAGCTGATATAATTTAGCTAGGGTCAAAAAGAAAATTTAGTTTTGGAGGAATGATAAGACTTCACCGTGCAAATATTTTTTTGATAAGTGAATTAAAACATCAAAGTGGGGAATTTTTAAAATCCTTATCTAGCGCACGAGTATGCCTGCTTCACTCCTCTAATTTTTTAGAAAAGGGGAAACAAAATGGAAGGCAATCAAATTAATTATCAACCTGTAACTGCTGATTTGTTATTAGCTTTAGGTTATCGCAAGTATTCAGGTGAAAAACTGGATGTTTACTATTCATCAGCAATTTGTGGCCATGTTGGCAATTGTGTTCGTGGTAATCCTCATGTTTTTCAAGTAGGACGTCGACCATGGATTATTTCAGATAATGGAAACCAAGCGGACACAATTCGAGTGATTAATAGTTGTCCGACCGGGGCACTTAAGTATATGATTAAAAACTAGTGGAGGTTGTAATGTCTGATGGTTTAGATTTAGAGTTTCGCCAAACGCCGAATCGTTTAGTGCTCTGGGCAAATAAAACACTTGCTCTAGGAGAAATCACGTGGGAGATTGAGGCTGATGTAATGACAATTAATCATACATTTGTACAGCCAGAGTATCGAGGACAGGGTATTGCTGAGGAGCTAGTTGCTGAAGCAGTAGAAATTGCTCGTGAAAATGCTTATCGTGTAGTGCCAGTATGCCCATTTGCTAAAAAGGAATTTGAACGAAAAACAGCATATCAAGATTTACTTTAATTAACTGAGTAAGATAAATGATTAGGCAAATAATCGTTTTATTTATCCATGAAATATGGTATAATCAAAAAAGCGAATTTTTAAGTGGAGGAAAAAAGTGATTAATTTCTTAGTAGGCGTCTTGGTCGTCCTTTCAATAATTATAGTGATTTCAATTTTAATGCAACCTAGTAAACAAAACTCTGCTGCAAGTGCATTCACAGGTGGTGCAGATCAGTTATTTGGTAAACAAAAAGCGCGTGGATTTGAAGCGGTTATGCAACGGACAACAGCGGTATTGACTGGTGTTTGGTTATTGATTGCTTTTATTGTTGTATTTTTATCATCAAATTAGTTGAAGGTTGGGCTTTTGCTCAACTTTTTTATTTATAGGAAAAGAGAGTTATGAAAATCAATCAAACAATTGTTAAATATTTGAAAAGCCAGAGTTCACAAAGTGTTTCTATGGAAAAACTGGCAAAGGATTTAAAATTAAATAAAGCGAACGATTTTAAACAGCTTGTGCAAGCTGTTGCTAATCTGGAAAGAGATGGCAAGGTTGAGTTTAAGGCCAATGGTAAAGTGGCACTCATTCAAAAAAAAGTCCGTTTGACAGGTACTTTCCGTGCTAATCAGAAAGGATTTGGCTTTATTTCATTTGATCCAGAAGAACCCGAAATCTTTGTTGCCAAGCCACATACAATGTATGCAATGGATGGTGACCTAGTAGAATTTGTGATTATTGGACCTGCTAATGCCTTGTTGAATCATGGTGCAGAGGGTGAAATCACAAATATTATTGAGCGTAAAATTACTAAGATAATTGGTATTTTTGCTAAATATCCAAGAGAAAAGGTTGAAGCAACAGATTTAGTTGGTACGATTAAATCTCGTAATCGTAAAATGCCTTTTTTAGCATATGTAGAAAATGATGGCTTAATTCCAGAGGATCAAAGCTTAGTTAGTGCAGAAATTACCTACTATCCAGATAAAGCTTTTCCAGATAGTTTACAAGTTAAAGTGACTGAGGTGCTTGCTCAAAAAGATACCAAGGGTATTGATGTTTTGGAAATTTTAGAATCAATGTCCATTCCCATCCAATTTCAGCAGTTAACACTTGATGCAGCTGAAAGCGTACCAGGAACACCAGATGAAGCGGAGTATCAGAATCGTTTGGATTTTAGGGCTTCACAAATCGTGACCATTGATGGTGCGGACGCCAAGGACCTTGACGATGCAGTTCAGGTTCGTCGTTTGGAAAATGGCAATTTTGAGTTAGGTGTTCATATTGCAGATGTCTCCTATTATGTACAAGAAAATAAAGCGCTTGATAAAGAAGCATTTGAACGTGGAACAAGTGTATATGTAACTGATCGTGTCGTACCAATGCTTCCAGAACGTTTATCTAATGGGATTTGTTCACTCAATCCAAGAGTACCAAGATTAACCATGACTTGCTTAATGGAAATTGACCGGCAAGGTCAGGTGGTTCGTTATCAGATTGATGAATCGGTCATTGAAACGAATGAACGAATGACCTATGATGATGTCAATGCAATTTTTGAGGGAGACTCTGCTCAGGTTGAACGTTATCGAGACCTTGTACCGATGTTTACCGAAATGAAAACTCTACATCATATTTTAGAGAAGAAACGCCAAAATCGTGGCGCATTGAACTTTGATACTTCCGAAGCGAAAATTATCGTTGATGCTGAAGGCGTACCCGTTGAAATTAAGCTGCGTGAACGTGGTACGGCTGAAAAAATGATTGAATCATTTATGTTGGCAGCTAATGAAACTGTAGCAGAGCATTTTGCCCAAAAACAGCTACCATTTATTTATCGAATTCATGAACATCCAAAAATGGAAAAATTGACAAGGTTTTTTAATTTTGCAAGTATGATGGGTGAAACTGTTAAAGGGACTATTTCAAAAGTTGATCAACATGAGCTCCAAAAATTTTTAGAGGATATTAAAGGTAGCGAAAGTGAAGTTGTTTTAAGTACAATGCTATTGAGAAGTATGCAGCAGGCACGTTATTCTGAGCAAAATGCAGGACATTTTGGACTAGCTGCCGAATTTTATACACACTTTACTTCGCCGATTAGACGCTATCCAGATTTAATTGTACATCGAATGATTCGTTATTATAAAATGCATCAAAAGGCGACAATTAATCAGGAAAAATTAACTGAAAAATTAGCTGCGATTGCTTTGCAATCTAGTCAACGAGAAAGACGGTCAGTTGATGCTGAACGAGAAGTTGAAAAAATTAAGAAGGCTGAATTTATGGCTGATCGAGTTGGTGAAATCTTTATTGGAGTTGTTTCAAGCGTCACCCGCTTTGGCTTCTTTGTCGAACTACCAAATACTGTCGAGGGCATGGTTCATATTAGCAATTTAAATGAATATTATAATTTTCAGGAAAATGCGATGAGTCTTGTTGGTGAAAAAACAGGTCGAGTGATTAAGATTGGTCAAAAAATTAAGATTGAACTCATCAAATCTGACGCTGAGACAGGAGAGATTGACTTTAAGTTTATTGATCAGGAAGAACCTACATTTATCAAGCCTGATTCAAAATCTAAAAAAGGTCATGGTAATTTTGACAAAAGAGCTAAAGAAAAAGTAAGCAAAAAAACTAGTCAACCTTTCTATAAAAAAGCAACGAAAAAGAAGAAGGGGCGTGGCAGAAAATGAAAGTTGCAGTGATACAACATATTTCATTTGAAGGTCTGGGCTATATTGAAGAGTGGATAAAAAATAATAATCATGAGCTGTTATTAATAAAAACATTTGAACAGGAACCGTTACCGAACCCTCAAAATTTTGATTATTTGATTATTCTTGGTGGACCAATGAGTGTTCATGATCAAGAAACTTGGCTAGCTGAGGAACGTCAATTAATTAAATTGACCCTTGATTTGAATTTACCGATTTTTGGTATCTGCTTAGGGGCACAGCAAATTGCGAAAACCCTAGGTGCTGAAGTTGTGCCTACACCCAAGGAGGTCGGATGGGGACGAGTTGACTTTTCAATGGACTTATTAAATGCAACTGTTAATCAGTCCTTTGAAGTTCTACATTGGCATGGAGAAGGCTTTACCTTGCCAAATCAGGCAATTTTAATTGCTCAAAGTCAGGAATGGGTCAATCAAGGTTTTCGTTATGGTAATGCTATTGGCTTACAATTTCATTTAGAAACTGATGATCAAGCACGGCACAACATATTGAAGCATGATGAGTACTTTATCAAAGATAATGTTTTAAATCAAACAGTTGAGCTGATTTTGAATCATCCAATAGCTTTTGCTAATAAAAAATTACTTTTTGATTTATTAAATTCAATTGGATAGAAATGGGGGAGATTGGATTGCCTAAAGGAGAAGGGCGCTTATTAGCGCAAAATAAAAAGGCGAGACATGATTATGAAATTTTAGATACGCTAGAAGCAGGGATTGTTTTGCAGGGTACTGAAATTAAATCTATCCGTCAGGCAAAGATTAATCTAAAAGACGGCTTTGCTCGTATTAGAAATGGTGAGGTATGGCTTTCTAATGTTCATATTTCACCTTATGAGCAAGGCAACATCTATAATCATGATCCAGTTCGGGCACGAAAGCTTTTATTGCATCGCAAGCAAATTGATAAGTTAGCAACAGAAATGAAGACAGCTGGTACGACACTTGTCCCATTAAAAGTCTACATTAAAGATGGATATGCTAAGGTGTTAATTGGTTTGGCACGAGGCAAAAAGCAATACGATAAACGTGAAACACTTAAACGTAAGGAACAAACACGTGAGATTGCGCGGGCAATGAAGGCCAAGAATAGATAATAAATAGCTTAATACTGAACCAACCAGGCTCAATATTAAGCTTTTTTTGTTATTGATAATAAAATTAATTAATGCGTTCTAATAACTGCTTGGTGATATCTGCAAGTGTCTCTTTTGTTTTGGCATCGTTTTCAGGTAATTTTCTGATAATTGCTAGAGCATTTTCGGTATACTTATGAGCAGTAGCTTTGGTTTGTGCTAAGGCATCCGTGCAATGAATGATTTTTTCAATTACCGTGACATCGTAGTCGGTCATTGCTTCTTTCTTTCTCAAAATCGGTGCTAATTCATCCTTCTTGGTCTGGAGTGCAAGTAGTAAGGGCAGGCTATAGACCCCTTGCTTCATATCCTCCAAGACAGGCTTGCCAATGACCTTCTCTGTTTGCGTATAATCCAAATAGTCATCAATGATTTGAAAAGCAATGCCAATATTTTTACCAATCATTCGTGCCTGATTGGCAATTTTTTCGGATGCACCACTTTCAATTGCACCGATTGCGGCGCTTAAAGAGAAAAGCTCTGCCGTTTTGCCAGAAATATTTTCCAAATAGTCTTCGGGGGTTTGATCTAATTGATATCGAAAATCCATTTGACCTAGCTCGCCATCTAGAATTTTTTCCATTGATTGAGAGTGTAATTGTAGGGATTTGAGATTGTCTGAATAATTTGCCATCAATTTAAAGGTTGTAACAAATAAATAATCACCCGCATAAACAGCAACTTCTTCACCAAATTGATGAGCAATTGAAGGTAGTCCGCGTCGTGTTTTAGATTTATCTACGATATCGTCATGGATTAAAGTCGCCGTATGTAACATTTCAACTGCAGCGGCTAAGGCAATTTTTTTATCCTCATCGGGGATACCAAACTGTGAAAAAAGTAGCTGATAGGCAGGGCGCAGCATTTTCCCACCCTGGTTTAGCATTTCTAAAATTGCAGATTCCACAGATTTATTTTTGATATTTAAATTTTTTTCCATCAGCTTCTTAGTTTGGTTCAATTCTTTTTTTAATTTTGGGTAGGGTTTCCAAATTGGGTGCAAAGTTATCTCCTTTTACTTTAGCCAAGGACTGTTGGCATGAAAGATTAAATTCATTTTTTTGAGTTGTTTAATGCGTGCTAAAAGAAAGTTGCCGGCAATACCGTTTAAAATACCAGCCATAATACCTAGAATCGACAAGACAGGCAGATAAAGCATAACCGACCATGTTTGAGCAATGAAGCTTGCGACGGCTAGCTGACCAACATTATGAAAGAAGCCACCAATCGAAGAAATACCAACGATACTGACTCTTTTTGGACCAAGCTGCTTGACGAGTAGCATGGCAAGGTAACTTAGCGTTGTACCTGCGAAGCTATATAAGAAAGTTGAAGCGCCTCCAAGCAAAAGCGTTGTAACCAAAAGTCGAGTGACTAATAGTAAAATTGTATTTCGTTTAGGCAGACTAAATAAACAGACTACTGTCACTAAGTTGGCCAAGCCAAGTTTTGCACCAGGTGCAAAGGCAAATATTGGTGGAAGCATCCCCTCGACAACGCTGATTACAGTAGCGATTGCCGCTAGAATGGCGGTGTAAAGTAATATTTTTAATCGATCCATTAGTAGACGACCTCGCCATCGTTTGATTCCGCATTATTTTTGATTTCAATTACCAATTTATGCGGTAAGCAGACAATTGTTTCACCTGATTTTTTAATCCAGCCTCGTTTAACACAAATTTGATCGCCACAGTTCGCTTCTTTGATTCGAATTTGCTGATTTTTGACCTCTATTAGATTATAATCACCATCATCATCAACATAGCGATAGTTTGTAGCTTCGTTTTGACTTAAATCAAATTTTTTGATTAGTTTACCGTCAACTCTTAACTCAGCCCATACTTCGCTATTCGAAGAATTTGAATTTTTGAGTAATACAAATGGTAAGAAGGAGCAAATTACTAGGAGTGAAACGATTAAGTAGTCAAAAGGTTTTAGCTTTAGATATTTTGCAATTTTTTTCATAAAGGCTCTATTTCTACACTGACACCAAAATGATCACTTACAATTGGTGTTCTGTGACTATCAAAAACAACTTCATATGATTTTGCAATTATTAAGTCGTTATAAAACACAAAGTCAATTCGCCGTGCTTGTGTATTATTTGCCCAGCCTGCGATTGATTCTGTAATTGTGTTTCGACCAATTTTTATTTTTGCATCTTGGAAACTATCATGAAAATTACTTGAAATTAGATGATAGCTTTCATTCTCAATATCATCGGGGGCATTAAAGTCACCCATTAAAATGACTGGCCCACTTTGCGATTGAATATCAGCAAAAAGCTTTTGCCATTCATCTTGAAAGCCGTTTGCCCACCAAGAAGCATGACAATTATAAAAGGTATAATTCTGACCATCTATTTCGGCTTTTAAGCGAATCGCCTTTCTTGTTAGAAATTCGAAATCATTAAACGGTGTCGTTACGATTTCCTTTACCTCAATAATTTGAGATTTAATTAGAAAAGACAGTCCTTCTTGATATTTGTTAAATCCACGATGTGCAATATGATAGGTAAAATAATAATTTTGTCCCAATTTTTCGATTTCTTGCTGTAAGCACAGTGCAAAATTATCTTCATGTAAGACGGAATGCCCAAAATAAGACTCTGGCTTTTCAATCTCAGCAGTTTTGATTAATTGATTGACCTCTTGAATAGTGATTAGGTCATAATTATTATTAATAATTTCTTTTGCAATCGCTTTTATTTTATCATGTTGATTAGTTTCTAGCCAACTATGCGCGTTTAAGGTTAGTAATTTCATTTTTATTTATCTCCGATGTGCTTTACTCAAAAATCAGTTTTTTAAATGAATCAAGCAATTCTTCTATAATAATGTATATATTAAATTTGATTTTATTTAATCTAAGTAATTATAACATTATTTCTATATGAAATAAAAAGCACTTTTACTTTTATTGTTATCAAAAAACGAGTAAAATGAAATGACAATGTCTAAAAATAGAGATTGTCATTTTATGTCTGAAAAAGTAGCTTTAGGGAAAGAAGGGAAAAAGTGATTAAGAATTATATTGGTCGTTACAAGGGCTATGTTATCGGTTCCTTATTATTTACGATTTTAATGGTCGTAACGACTCTTTGGCAGCCTAAGTTATTACAAAAAGTGCTAGAAGAAGTGTTAAAAAATAATGCCTCAAAAATTACCGAAATTGGCATTCAGCTCCTAGTTATTGCTGGGGTTGGATTAGTTGCTGGCGTTCTCAACACAATTTTTGCAGCTAAAATTGCACAAGGAATCACGGCTGATTTACGTGAAGATACCTTCCGTCAAATCCAAAAATTCAGTTATGCGAATATTGAAACCTTTAACGCTGGTAATTTAGTGGTTCGGTTAACCAACGATATGACACAGGTTCAAAATTTGATTATGATTGTCTTTCAAATTTTAATACGTATTCCTTTGTTATTTGTTTTATCTTTTATTTTAGCGGTTCAAACGCTACCTAAATTATGGTGGATTATTGTTTTACTGGTGATTTTAATTTTAGTTATTACTGCAATCACTTCTGGTATGATGGGGCGTCATTTTCAAGCCTTCCAGATTTTAATGGACAAAATTAACCGAATTGCTAAAGAAAATTTAGCAGGAATGCGTGTTGTAAAAAGCTTTGTCCAAGAAAAAAGTCAATATAGTAAATTTAAGGCAACCTCGCATGAATTATTAGGTCATAATCTTTCAATTGGCTACATTTTTTCAGTGATGATTCCATCATTTATGATGGTTGCTAATTTAGCGATTTTTATGGCAATTTATATGGTATCCACTTTTGTTCAAGATGATCCAACTTCAATTGGTGCACTTGCTTCATTTATGAGTTACATGATGCAAATCATGTTTGCGATTATTATGGGTGGGATGATGACTATGATGTCTTCGCGTGCTTTTATTTCTATCGGTCGGATTAAAGAAATACTAAATACAAATCCTGCGATGACTTTTGAAGAAGGTCCTATAGAATCATTAACAGGCTCTGTCAAATTTAATCAAGTGAGCTTTACATATCCTGGTGATGATGTGCCAACCTTGAAGAATATTTCTTTTGAAATTCAACCTGGTGAAATGGTTGGTATTGTGGGTGCAACTGGTTCGGGTAAATCAGCCTTAGCACAGCTTATTCCAAGATTGTTTGATCCCACTTCAGGCGAGATTGAAATTGGTAACAAAGATTTACGCAAGATTAATCAAGCAACACTTCGAGATACGGTTTCAATCGTTTTACAGCGTGCGATTCTATTTTCTGGAACAATTGCCCAAAATTTACGTCAAGGTAAGTCAGATGCCACAGAAGCCGAATTAGAAAAAGCTTCTTCAATTGCCCAAGCTAAAGAATTTATTGAAAAAATGGCTGACCGCTATGATGCACCAGTTGCCGAGCGTTCAAGTAATTTTTCTGGTGGTCAAAAGCAACGGATGAGTATCGCAAGAGGTGTGATTAGTGATCCCAAAATTTTAATTTTGGATGATTCAACCTCGGCATTAGATGCTAAATCTGAAACCTTAGTCCGAGAAGCCTTAAATAATGAGTTGCCAAATACAACGAAAATTATTATCGCGCAAAAAATTTCTTCGGTGGTTCGTGCAGATAAAATTTTAGTATTAGACAAAGGACATCTAATCGGTATCGGGAAACATAAGGAACTGGTAGAAAATAATGCAGTATATCGAGAAATTTATGATACGCAAAAAGGAAAGGATGAAGCCTAATGACAGAATACATTAAAGCAGGTAAATTCTTTTATCATTATCTAAAAAAATATAAATGGTCATTTCTAATTGCGATCATTACAGTTATCATTGGAACTTATCTTCAAGTTAAAGCTCCAGAATATTTGGGTCAGGCAATAGGTGAGCTTGGTAATTATGCCTCTGAATATTTAAAGGCACAAGCTGTCGCTGCGAAGACAGGGACGGCAATGGCAACTGTTTCGAAGTCAGCTTTTTTTGATGTATTATGGAAATTGCTTATTTTTTACTTATTAACTAGTGCTGCTCAATTTATCTATACGATTTTATTTAGTCGAATTGTTGGTTATGGCACTAATAAGATGAGAACAGGTCTTTTTGGTAAACTTGAACGAATGACAATTGCCTACTTTGATAAGCATCAAGATGGTGAAATTCTTTCTCGTTTTACATCAGATTTAGATAATATTCAAAATACTTTAAATCAATCCCTAGTTCAGGTTTTTCAAAATGTTGCCTTATTCATTGGCTTAATCATTATTATGTTTCAGCAAAACGTTAAACTAGCTTGGGTAACGATTGCATCAACACCGGTTGCGATAATTTTTGCCATTTTTATTATTCGTCAAGCAAAAAAATATGTTGATATTCAACAAGATGAAGTAGGTCATCTTAATGGATTTATGGACGAAAAAATTTCTGGTCAAAAAGCAATTATTGTCAATGGTTTACAAGAGGATACAGTTAAGGATTTCTTAAAGCATAATGAAGCAGTTCGCGAAGCGACATTTAAAGGTCAGGCTTATTCTGGAATGCTATGGCCTCTGATGCAAGGAATGAGCTTGTTTAATACAGCGATTGTTATTTTCTTTGGATCATGGCTTGTAGTTAATGATGGTATGTCATTAAGTGTCGGTTTGGCACTTGTCGTGACTTTTGTTCAATATTCACAACAATACTATCAACCGCTGATGCAGATTTCCTCGAACTTTACCCAGCTGCAAACTGCAATCACAGGTGCACGACGTCTAAATGAAATTTTCGATGAACCAGACGAAATTAGACCAAAAGATGGTTTGATTCTCAATCATTTAGAATCTGGTGTTGCGCTAGAGCATGTTGATTTTTCATATAATATCGGTCAGCCGATTTTAAAAGATGTCAATCTAACAGTAGATAAGGGACAGATGGTTGCCTTAGTTGGTCCGACAGGCTCGGGTAAAACGACAATTATGAATTTACTTAATCGATTTTACGATGTAAACGATGGTTCAATTAAAATTGATGGGCAGGATATCCGCCAATATGATCTTGATTCCTTGAGAAGCCATGTTGGAATTGTTTTGCAAGATTCGGTTTTATTTACAGGTACGATTAAAGAAAATATTGCCTTTGGGAAACCAGCTGCGACACAGGAAGAAATTATAGCGGCTGCTAAGCAGGCTAATATCCATGAATTTATTGTCAAATTAGATGATGGCTATGATACGCAAATTGACGATGAAAATAACATTTTTTCAACAGGTCAGAAGCAATTAATTTCAATCGCACGTACAATCATTACCAATCCTTCATTGTTGATTCTTGATGAAGCAACTTCAAATGTTGATACGGTAACTGAAGCTAAAATTCAAGCCGCAATGGAGATTGCGATTTCTGGTAGAACTAGTTTTGTGATTGCCCATCGCTTAAAAACAATTCTTAATGCAGATAAAATTGTAGTTTTAAAAGACGGTGAGGTCATTGAAGAAGGTAACCACCATGAGTTACTTAAACAGCAAGGCTTTTACTCTGAGCTTTACCATAATCAATTCGTTTTTGAATAGCTTTATTCAGCCCTTTATCATTTTGAATGGTAAAGGGCTATTTTTGATTAATTAAATGACAGTTTAATTAATTATTTTTTAAATGAAAAAATAATTAGTTTAATTAGATTATAAATCAGATTGATAAATAAAATAGCCTTCTTTATTTAATTATGAGCAAAAGGGGTTTTAATTCTAATTTTTTTTTAAAATTTGAAAAGAATTTTGTTTTAAAAATTATTTTTTAATGATAAAATGGCACTATACTGTAAATAAGGAGGAGACATGAGGCGTAAAGTTTATACTAAAGAATATATTTTAAAGCAGACTAAGTCATTAGTTGAAAAAGAAGGTTTTGAAAATTTAACAGCAAGAAATATTGCTGACAAATTATCGATTTCAACTCAACCGCTTTATCTTGAATTTAAAAATATGGATGATTTGAAGCATCAAGTTTTAGAGAGCGTTCTTGAACAACTTTTTAACAATACACTTAATGATGAAATTACTGGCGATTCATTGATTGATGTGGGATTAAATTTTATTACATTTACTCAAAAGAAAAAAACCTTATTTCAAACTTTGTTTGTAGAAAATCATAAAATTGGCGATCGTGTACATGAAAGTAGCCTAATTAATTATAAACGTCTGATTCAAAAAACCGATAAATATGCCCATTTAAGCGACAAAGCGATTGAAATATTACATCGTGAGACATTAGTGACCGTGATTGGTGTTGCTACTTTATCTACGTCAGGAATTATTACATATGATCAAAATTATTTAATTAAAATTTTAAAAAATCTACATGAAGATATCCTTGAAAAGCCAGAAAAATACTAACGAATCAAAAAAAAGAGTTATCATGTCATAAAAAGTGACATCCTAACTCTTTTTTGATTGACATTCGCCTTTAAAAATTTTATAGTTAAATACAATAATAATATATTATTAATAGATTATTTTATTTAGGAGGAGTATTTTATGCACAAAAGATTAAGGGTCGGTGTGATTGCATTAATTTCTACGTTTATTTTAGGCGCTTGTTCTTCACCAGGTGGCTCAAGCACATCATCAAGCGAAGGTACAGAGATTGGTGATAAATTTTTAATTGGTTATGATTTAGAAATGTCAGGTGCTGTTGCTGCTTATGGTACAGCGGAAAAGCAGGGTGCTGATTTAGCTGTTGAAGAGATTAACGCCGATGGTGGGATTAATGGCAAGCAGATTGAAGTAATTGCCAAAGATAATAAATCTGATAATGCTGAAGCTGCGACAATTGCTTCTAATTTGACTGTCAATAATAAGGTTAATGCGATTATTGGAACGGCAACTAGTGGCGCTGCCAAGTCAATTATTCCAAATATCACTAAAGCCAAGGTACCAATGGTCACACCTTCTGGAACGGATGATACGCTTACCGTTCAAAACGGAAAAGTACAAAAATATGTTTTCCGTTCAATTTTTCCAGATAGCTATCAAGGAACTGTTATCTCCGATTTCGTGACAAATGAATTGTCAGCCAAGAAAATTGTTTTATTTACCGATAATTCTTCAGACTATGCTAAAGGAATTACAAAAACATTCAAAAAGAATTATAAAGGGGAAATTGTCAGCGAACAAACCTTTGTTTCAGGTGATAAAGATTTCCAAGCACAGCTTACTAAAATAAAATCAGAAGACTTTGATGCGATTGTAATGCCTGGTTATTATAATGAAACAGGTTTAATTACTAAGCAAGCGCGTGACATGGGAATCACGGCACCTATTGTTGGTGGTGATGGTTATTCCGATCCAAAATATGTTGAAACAGCAGGCGCTTCTGGTGCTACAAATGTTTATTATGTTTCTGGCTATTCGGAAAAAGCACCGGCTACTGATAAGGTTGCCCCGTTTGTCGAAGCGTTTAATGCAAAGTATGGTGAAAGTCCTTCAGCATTTGCTGCGTTGGCTTACGACGCAGTTTATATGATTAAAGAAGCGGCAGAAAATGGTAAAGTTAAAAATTCAGATGAGCTTGCTGAAGAGCTTGCAAAGCTTGAAGACTTTGTCGGTGTAACCGGTGAAATTACGATAGACGATGAACATAATCCAATTAAATCAGCAGTCATTGTTGGTTTAAAAGATGGTAAGGAAGATACGGCTAAAATTATTGCGCCAAGTAAATAATTATTTTAGCGCTAAACTTAATGTTAAATTAATTGCTATTCCAATTTTATTAAACAATTAATAGTGTTTTCTATTATTATTATCTTGACAATTTTCAGACAATTCTTTATATTAAGGAACTAGTAATGAAGATAGTTTTACTATCAATATATAGATAAAGGAGTCTTTAAATTGTTTAATAAGAAAAAGTTGGGTATTTTTGGGATGGCATTGTTTACAGGTGTCTTTTTGGCTGCATGTTCGTCACCAAAAAGTTCAGATGATACTTCTGTAAAGGGTGCAGGGACAGAAATTGGAAAAACCTTTAAATTGGGTTCGAATTTAGAATTATCTGGTGCAGTTGCGGCTTATGGTAATTCTGAGCTTCAAGGTATTAATTTGGCTGTTGAAGAAATTAATGCTGACGGTGGGATCAATGGTAAGCAAATTGAATTAATCTCTAAGGATAATAAATCGGATAATGCTGAGGCTGCGACTGTCGCTTCAAATTTAACTGTTAATGATAAAATTAACGCAATGGTAGGTCCTGCAACTTCAGGTGCCTCAAAATCTGTAATTCCAAATATTACTTCTGCTAAGGTGCCATTTTTAACACCTTCAGGAACGGATGATTCGATTACAGTTCAAAATGATAAAACACAACAGTTTGTCTTTCGTTCATGTTTCCAAGATAGCTATCAAGGAACAGTATTGGCAAATTATGCAGATGATACTTTAAGTGCTAAAAAAGTTGTCTTGTTCTACGATAATTCTTCTGACTACGCAAAGGGTATTGCAAAGGCCTTTAAAAAAGCCTATAAAGGCGAGATTGTTAATGAACAAACCTTTGTCTCAGGTGATAAAGATTTCCAAGCGCAATTAACTAAAATCAAGGATAAAGATTTTGATGCGATTGTGATGCCTGGTTACTATACAGAAACTGGTTTAATCACTAAGCAAGCACGTGATATGGGAATTACTAAACCAATTTTAGGTGGCGACGGTTTTTCTGATCCAAAATACGTTGAAACAGCTGGTGCAACTGGTGCAACTAATGTTTTCTATGTAGGTCATTATTCAGAAAAAGCCCCTGCAACTGATAAGGTCGCTACATTTA
Source organism: Streptococcaceae bacterium (assembly GCA_022484805.1). GTDB lineage: Bacteria > Bacillota > Bacilli > Lactobacillales > Streptococcaceae > MMGLQ5-1. The sequence continues at coordinate 237,541 of JAKVKP010000001.1, read as the reverse complement.
TTGAAGCATTTAATAAAAAATATGGTGAAAATCCATCTACATTCGCCGCTTTAGCATATGATGCTGTCTATATGATTAAACAAGCTGCTGAAGATACAGATGCCAAAACATCAGGTGATGTGACAGAAGGACTAGCTAATCTTAAAGACTTTACAGGTGTCACTGGTGAAATGACAATTGATAAAGAACATAATCCGGTTAAATCAGCTGTTGTGGTTGGTTTGACAGACGGTAAAGAAGTCTCAGCAGAGTCAATAGCACCTGCAAAATAAAAATGTGTGAAGATGGGCTAGAGATGATGTATCTCTGGCCCATTTAGTTTATAATGAAAAGTATCTATATTAGCAATAGTTTGTCTGATATTGATATTAGCAATTTGATTTAATCTCGCAATCAGATTGCTTTAAAAAAAATATTGGTAGGAAGTGAATTTTATGGAATGGCTCCAACAATTAGTTAATGGTCTTTTTCTTGGAGGAATATATGCCTTGTTAGCCTTAGGCTATACAATGGTATACGGTATTATTAAATTAATCAATTTTGCCCACGGTGATGTCTACATGATGGGTGCATTTTTAGGGTATTTTTTCATCAAGCACCTACACATGAATGTATGGGTTGCTTTGATTGCAACAATGGCAACAACAGCAATTTTAGGTGTTATTATTGAAATTCTTGCCTATCGACCGCTTAGAAAATCGACACGTATTGCAGCGTTAATTACTGCAATTGGTGTTTCCTTCTTACTTGAGAACACAATGACTTATTTCTTTGGTTCGTCACCTCGAAGCTTCCCTCAAGTGATGCATATTCAGAAATATGATTTAGGTCCAATTTCGGTTTCTAATATTCAATTATTAATTCTTGCTGTATCCATTATTTTAATGGTTTTACTTCAGTTGATTGTTAAGAAGACGAAAATGGGGAAAGCGATGCGCGCGGTAAGCGTAGATAGTGATGCTGCTCAATTAATGGGGATCAATGTTAATCGCACAATTAGCTATACATTTGCTTTAGGCTCAGCTTGGGCAGGTGCTGCCGGTGTTCTAATTGGTTTATATTATAATTCAATTGATCCTTTGATGGGAATGACACCAGGGATTAAAGCCTTTGTTGCGGCAGTTTTGGGTGGTATTGGTATCATCCCGGGTGCAGCGCTTGGTGGCTTTGTAATTGGAATGTTAGAAACTATTTCTACAGCAATCGGTTTATCAGATTATCGTGATGCGGTTGTTTATGCAGTTCTAATTATTATTCTCCTTGTTCGTCCTGCCGGAATTCTCGGTAAAAATGTGAAAGAGAAGGTGTAATGAGATGAAGAAAAATTTAAAAACTAATCTTTTATGGCTTCTTATTGGCGTCCTTGGTTTTGCACTAATTTATGTTTTGCAAATGACAGGTATTTTTAATGATTTTGCTGTAAAAATCATTACGCAGATTGGTATTAACTTAATTTTAGCAGTTGGCTTGAATTTAATCATTGGCTTTAGTGGACAATTTTCACTTGGTCATGCTGGCTTTATGGCGATTGGTGCTTATTGCGGTGCGATTATTGGTATTCAAAATCCAACCTATGCCGGTTTTGCAATCTCAATCGTAGTTGGTATGGTTATTTCTGGCTTGGTTGCCTTAGTGGTTGGGATTCCAACATTGAGACTTAAGGGTGACTATTTAGCGATTGCAACCCTGGGTGTTTCCGAAATTATCAGAATTATGATCGTTAATGGTGGCAATTTAACCAATGGTCCTGCGGGTTTGTTTGGTATTCCGCCATTCACTTCTTGGCAGATGGTCTATGTTATTGCTTTTGTTACAACGTTACTCACTTTAAATATAATTCGTTCAGCCACAGGACGCGCCATTTTATCCGTTCGTGAAGATGAAATTGCAGCTGAGAGCATGGGTGTTTGGACGACTAAATATAAGGTTTTAGCTTTTGTACTTGGTGCGATGACTGCCAGTATTGCAGGTTCTCTATATGCTGGCTTCATTCAAACCGTAACACCGAAAGATTTTACCTTTATGAAATCAATTGATATTCTAATTATTGCTGTTTTTGGTGGATTAGGCAGTATTACAGGAACAGTCATTGCGGCGATTGTCTTAGGCGTTTTAAATATGTATTTACAAAACTTTGGCGATTTACGAATGATTATTTATTCGTTGGCTTTAATTATTGTTATGATTTTCCGTCCAGGTGGTCTACTTGGCACTTGGGAATTCTCGCTTGGTAAATTACTAAAGAAAAAGGAGGCTAAATAATGGCACTTCTTGAAGTTAAGGATTTAACAAAAAATTTCGGTGGCTTAACTGCCGTTGGTGATGTTAATATCACTGCTGAACCGAATGAATTAATTGGTTTGATTGGACCAAACGGTGCAGGTAAGACGACATTATTTAATCTTTTGACAGGTGTTTACGTTCCGACAGAGGGGACAATTAAACTAGAAGGTAAGCTTTTGAACGGTCTCGCACCTTATAAAATTGCGGATTTAGGGCTATCTAGAACCTTCCAAAATATTCGCCTTTTCAAGGATTTAACAGTTATGGATAATGTTTTAATTGCGATGAATACAAAACAAAAAGATGGCTTTTTTAATTCATTATTCCGTTTTCCGGGCTTTTATAAAAAGGAAGAGGAGATGAAGGCAAAAGTTGTTGAATTATTGACAATTTTTGGTTTGCAAAATAACCTAGATACTTTGGCGAAAAACCTACCTTACGGTCAGCAACGTCGCTTAGAAATTGTTCGAGCATTAGCAACACAGCCTAAAATACTTTTTTTAGATGAACCGGCTGCTGGCATGAATCCTCAAGAAACCTCAGAATTAACAGCGTTAATTAAACAAATTCAAAAACAATTCGGAATTACCATCATTTTGATTGAGCATGATATGAGCCTGGTGATGGAGGTCACAGAGAGAATCTATGTATTAGAATATGGTCGTGTCATTGCCAGTGGTACTCCAGAGGAAGTCAAGAATAATCCTCGTGTGATTGAAGCTTATCTTGGAGGTGAGGCCTAATGTTAAAAGTTGAAAATTTAAGCGTTCATTATGGCGTCATCCAAGCAGTTAAGGATGTCAGCTTTGAGGTCAATGAAGGTGAAATTGTTTCCTTAATTGGTGCCAATGGTGCAGGTAAAACAACAATTTTAAGAACAATTTCTGGTTTGGTTAGTGCGAGTGAAGGGCGTATCCTTTACCGCGATGCTGATATTACAAAAACACAAGCTCAAAAAATTGTGGCAGATGGTATTTCTCAGGTACCAGAAGGTCGCCATGTTTTTACTGGTCTAACTGTTTTAGAAAATTTGGAAATGGGTGCTTTCTTGCGCAGTGATCGTTCAGCAATTCAAGATGATTTACGCGCGGTTTTCAAACGTTTTCCACGATTAGAAGAGCGTAAAAATCAAGATGCGGCAACGTTATCTGGTGGCGAGCAACAAATGTTGGCGATGGGGCGTGCTTTAATGAGTAAGCCAAAATTATTGTTACTTGATGAGCCATCAATGGGCTTAGCGCCAATTTTTATTCAAGAAATTTTTGAAATTATTAAAGAAATTCAACAACAGGGTACCACGGTTCTATTAATTGAACAAAATGCTAATATGGCTTTATCAATCGCTAACCGTGGCTATGTGCTAGAAACAGGTAAAATTGTATTAAGTGGTTCAGGTCAAGAATTACTTTCAAGTGATGCAGTTAAAAAAGCTTACTTGGGTGGTTAAGATTAATTAATAGCAGATGTAATTAATTTGGTCAGCAATCTAGAAAAGTTTAAAATTCGACGTAATAATATTCGAAATTTAAACTATTTTTAGAATGCTGTACCATTTTTTTCGAGTAATATAGCTAGAATTCTGACTATATTTCAAGCTTTTTATTATTTGCTTCATTTTCAAAGCATATTATGAGAGAATTTAACTAGGATGACGTATAATTTTATTTGTAGATAGATGGTCTCTTTTCTATATGATATTTTTATAAATCATCATTATTAATTATAATTAAATATTAAAGTTAATTTTTAATTGAATTGATATTTCCCTTTTTATGCTCAGTTTTGTGAGTGAGTCGTTTCAGCTTTTAGGAAAGGTGATGATTTAAGTGGCAGTAAAAGATTTTATGTCAAAAAAGGTGGTCTACGTTTCGCCAGAAACTAAGATTGCTAAGGCAAGTGAATTAATGAAAGAACATGGTATCCATCGATTGCCAGTAATTGAAAATGACCGTTTAGTTGGTTTAGTGACTGAAGGTAGTATTAAGGACGCAACACCAAGTAAAGCAACAAGCTTATCCATTTATGAAATGAATTATTTGTTGAATAAAACAACGGTTAAAGAAGTGATGATTAAAGAGGTTATCACCATTTCACGCTTTGCATTGCTTGAGGATGCGATTGCTTCAATGCGTCAAAATAATATTGGTGTTTTGCCTGTTGTCGATGAGGGACAAATTTATGGCATTATAACTGATAAAGATATTTTTGATGCTTTTCTAGAATTGTCAGGCTATGGACATCCTGGTGTTCATTTAGTTCTAGCAATTACTGAAGATGCACCTGGAGAGCTGGCAGATGTTGCTAAAAATTTGGCGGATCACCATTTTTCTATTGATACGATTATGGTAAATCGTCGCGATAAGGTGAATCTTGAAATTCAAATTAAAGATGCAACAACTGATCAGGTTGCTGCTGCTTTTGAAAATTCGAAATATCCGATTGTTAGTGTGACCTCTAATTAGTTTTTTAATTAAGTGGTGGCTAGATGGTTGTTCTTTAATTAATTACTCTTGTTACTAAGAATTCGCAGCGAAGTGCACAAGGAGGAAAATTGAGATGAAAATTAGTTTACACGGTGAGTATGCTTTTGATTTGGAACCAATTACTGTTGGTGAAACGGCACCCAATTTTAAATTACTAGATCAAAATGACCAAGTGGTTGAATTAGAAAAATTACGTGATTTACCAGTTGTATTGAGCATTTTTCCAGATATTAATACAAGCGTTTGTGACTTACAAACACGTGAATTTAACCGACTTGCAAGTGAAAATAAGGCCATTCACTTTTTATCAATTTCAAATAATACAAAAGAAGAACAAGCAAATTGGTGTGCTGCTAAGGGTGTGGATATGACTGTTTTGCATGATGATGCCAATGAATTTGGAAGTAGCTATGGCTTGTTTGCTCCTAAACTTAATCATTTAAGTCGAGCAGTTTTTGTGGTTGACAGAGATGGCAAAATTGTCTATGCCGAGGTTTTAAGTGAAGTTACTGATGAACCTAATTATCAGGCGGCCTTAGATGCTGCAATTGCCCTTTCTTAGGATATAATTATTTAGCTTAATTTAAGAGACAAACAATTCCTATTTGAAACGATTAATCAAATTTTATTGATTATTGTGAGAGCTTGAGTTGCATAGTCTCTTTTTTTGTGCGTATTGACATGCTTTGTTTAATCTATTACTTTTTTATAATTATTTAGTTTATTAATTTATAACCTTTACTATTTATATTTTCTATAATTAATTATAATTGAACACAATATTTTTGATAATTTCCATAAACTTTTCAGAAAAATAGTGATATTATATTGAAAGGAGATGATGAGTTTGAGGTTTTACAAGCAATTAATGTTTATTCTATTATTTTCATTTATTGGTGAGATGATTTCAGAGATTTTTAGCCTGCCAATACCTGGTAGTATCATTGGTATGATTTTATTATTTTTGGCTCTGCAGTTTCATGTCATTCGATTGCGTCAAATCCATGATTTAGGTCAGTTTTTGTTAGGCAATATGACAATTCTTTTTTTACCAGCAGGGGTGGGTATTATGGCTCATTTCAACGATATTATTCAATTTTGGTGGCAAATCAGCTTAATTATTTTAGTTGCTTTATTTGTTAATATTTTAATTATTGGTAAGGTAGTCGGTTGGATTAAGCAACGCTATGAGGGTGACTATGTTGATATGGTTAAAAAGGAGGCTTTAGAAAATGATTCATCAATTGGCGAGTAACCCACTTTTTGGTCTACTTTTATCAATTTCAGTTTATTTTGTCGCTTCACGTTTTCATTATCGGTATACAACTGCATTGACTAATCCGTTATTAGTATCCACGGTTATTATTATTATATTTTTGAAGATAACGGGTATCTCATATACAGATTATTATAAGGGTGGAGTTTATCTAAATACGCTAATTATTCCTTCGACAGTTGCCTTGGGGATTCCGCTTTACTTGACCTTCCATCTAATGAAGCATCATGCACGTTCAATTATTATTGGTAGTGCGATTGGTAGTATTGTTAATATTAGCTTGACAGCAATTTTTGCTAAAATTTTTGGTATGAAGCCGTTACTAGCCATTTCTATTTTTCCGAAATCTGTAACGACTGCAATGGCTGTTGGTATTACGGAAAAAATGAATGGTCTTGCAACAATTACACTAGTAGTCGTGGTTGCAACAGGTATTTTGACTTCGGTCCTAGGACCAGGTATTCTAAAATTATTGAAAATTAGTGATCCAGTAGCAGTTGGCGTAGCACTTGGTGGTACAGGTCATGCAATTGGAACTGGTAAGGCGATGGAGTATGGTAAGGTTGAGGGTGCAATGGCTGGACTATCAATTGGTGTAACCGGCATTATGTATGTTATTTTTTCTCCAATTATTGCGAATTTAATATTAAATTAATCAAATAAAATAAAAAAAGAAAGATTGGATTAGATCTTTCTTTTTTTATGAGTAGATTTCGATTATACTAGAAATAGCTTTGTTTTTGAGAGATTTTATTGGGATGAATTTGGAGTAGATTATGTGGATTATTCAGAGTATTTTAAGTTTTATTATGGAAAATATATATATTTTATTATTAATTGCCAATTTATTTTTGAGCATAATTATTATTTTTAGAGAGCGTAAGCAGACTTCGAGTACATGGGCTTGGCTTTTAATTCTAGTTTTTATTCCGGTAGTTGGCTTTGTTCTCTACATCTTTTTGGGAAGAGGTATTAGTAGCACTCGACTCTTTGATTTAAGAATTCAAAAGAAAATTGGTGGGCTAGAAGAATTATCTAAACAGCAATCTGATATTCGAAAAATTACAGAAATTAAAAAAGAATCAGAAATATTAGATGAACTCTCGTTAATTTATATGTTATCAATTCATGAGCAGTCTTATTTTTCCGAGGATAATGAATTAATTTTATATACCGATGGTAAAGAAAAGTTTGCAGCTTTACTGAACGATATTGAAGCAGCGCAAGATACCATTAATTTTGAATATTATATTTTTCGAATGGACAATCTTGGCAAAAGAGTCTATCAGGCACTTCTTGCTGCACAGAAAAGAGGCGTTGAAGTTCGTCTATTATTGGATGCATGGGGAAGTAACGGCGTTAAACGTAAGGATTTTCAAGAGCTAATTGATTTAGGAGGGGAAGTGGTTTTCTTTTTCCCACTATTTCTGCCTTGGATTAATCCACGATTAAATTATCGAAATCATCGTAAAATTGTCGTCATTGATGGTAGTATTGCTTATACAGGTGGTTTCAATGTTGGTGATGAGTATTTAGGTGAGGTAAAAAAATTTGGTTATTGGCGTGACAACCACTTAAGAATTGTTGGGCGAGCAGTTATTTCTTTTCAGAATAGATTTATCATGGATTGGAATTCTCAAGAGGTTGCTAAAATAAAGGATATCAAGCGCTTTTTCCCAGATGAAATTGAAACAAGCGGACATATGCGCGTTCAGATGGTGACGAGTGGGCCAGATTCGATGCAACAGCAAATTAAGATGACCTATTTGAAAATGATAAATCTCGCTAAAAAAGAAATTCTTATTCAGACACCTTACTATATTCCGGACGATGCGATTCATGATGCTTTAAAGCTGGCCTTAATGAGTGGTGTTAAAGTAAGATTGATGATTCCTAATAAGCCGGACCATATTTTTGTCTATTGGGCAACCTATTCCTTTGCAGCTGAGTTAATTGAATATGGTGCAATTATCGAGACTTACGAACCGGGCTTTATCCATGCTAAAACAATGATTGTGGATGGACAACTTGCTTCGATTGGCTCCGCGAATATTGACAATCGGTCATTTATGTTGGATTTTGAAGTCAACACGATCATTTATAATGACGAGTTTGCTGAAATTGTTCAAGAGCAGTTTTACCGTGATGAGAAGGTATCCACTGTATTAACTAAAGAAATGTATGCACAGCGTTCATTTATTATTAAAGTGAAGGAAGGGCTTGCTCGACTTATTTCACCATTATTATAATATTAGTACTACTCAGGTTTGCTTTATAAAATTTGAGTAGTATTTATTTTTATCTCTGGTGGTTAAATCAGAACTTTTGTAAAATTTTACAAAAAATTTACATTTGCTTCATAAAAAATTGGCATTACAAGTTTAAACTGATAATATTTGAACTAGATGAATTGCTCAATTTTTTTGAGGGATTAATTGATGAATTGACTGATTTTCAGACGGTTTTTTAGTGTAATTTTTTATCAATTTGGCAGGATTTTTTTGTAACCTGACGAGAGGACGTATTATTTTTATGAAGAAATTATTAATTTGTGTAAGTTTGGTAAGTTGCTTGCTGCTTTCTGGTTGTGCAAAATGGATTGATAAGGGAGAATCAATCACTGCAGTTGGTTCGACTGCATTACAGCCGCTTGTTGAGACTGCAGGAGAGAGTTATTCTAATGAAAACCCTGGCCGATTTATTAATGTCCAAGGTGGTGGTTCAGGAACGGGTCTTTCTCAAGTCCAAGCTGGTGCTGTTCAAATTGGAAATTCAGATGTTTTTGCGGAAGAAAAGGACGGTATTAAAGCAGCTGAGCTCGTTGATCATCAGGTTGCAGTTGTTGGCATTACGCCCATCGTCAATAAAAAGGTCGGTGTTACTGATATTAGTACTGAACAGCTTAGAAAAATCTTTACAGGTGAAATTACCAATTGGAAAGAGCTTGGCGGTAAAGATTTAAAAATTGTTATTTTAAATCGAGCAAATGGCTCAGGTACTCGAGCGACATTTGAAAAATGGGTTATGGATGGCAAGGCAGCTAAAAAATCTCAAGAACAGGATTCTTCTGGAACGGTTCGTTCAATTGTGGCAGAAACACCAGGAGCTATCAGCTATGTTGCATTTAGTTATGTTGATAACACAGTAAAAACATTATCTCTTGACGGGGTTAAACCAACTGAAGCGAATGTTCAGACGAATCAATGGAAGATTTGGGCATACGAGCACATGTATACAAAGGGTGAGCCCACCGAATTAACTAAGGATTTTTTAGAATACATGTTGAGTGAAGAGGTTCAAAATAATTTGGTAACAAAATTAGGTTATATTTCAGTTCATTCAATGCAGGTTAAAAGGGATGCTGAGGGCAATATCATTGAATAAATGGTATTCAGATAATTGAGCATTTATTTGAATAAAATTGAATAAATTTGTTATTTAAAATAACTTTTCTGAGAAATTAGATATAAGGAGAATAGTTTGGAAATTAATCAAGAGTTACTTAAAAAATCTAAACGTACCAGATTAGAGCGTTTTGGTAAGACCATTACATTTTGCTGTATTAGTTTAATCGTTATTGTAGTGGCAATGATTTTTCTCTTCGTTGCTCAAAAGGGCTTATCAACCTTCTTTGTAGATAAGGTGAATGTTTTTAAATTTCTATTTGGTACCGAATGGGACCCAAGCCAGCTTGGTAGTGATGGTAAGCCAATGGTTGGGGCATTACCAATGTTTCTTGGCTCATTAATTGTGACCTTATTATCGGCATTAGTAGCAACCCCCTTCGCAATTGGTGCTGCAATTTTTATGACTGAGATTTCACCCAAACGAGGGTCAAAAATATTACAGCCTGTTATCGAATTATTGGTCGGTATTCCGTCAGTTGTCTATGGCTTTATCGGTTTAACGGTGATTGTTCCTTTTGTTAGAAATGTTTTTGGTGGAACAGGTTTTGGAATTTTGTCAGGGACCTTTGTTTTGTTTGTGATGATTTTACCAACTGTTACTTCTATGTCTGTCGATGCATTAAAGTCAGTTCCCCGTTTTTATAAAGAAGCTTCGTTAGGTTTAGGTGCGACAAGATGGCAAACAATTTGGCGTGTCTTACTCCGAGCAGCTGCACCCGGAATTTTAACGGCAGTTGTTTTCGGTATGGCGAGAGCCTTTGGTGAGGCCTTAGCAATTCAGATGGTGGTTGGTAACTCAGCTGTAATGCCGACTAGCCTAATTACACCAGCGTCAACCTTAACCTCAGTGTTAACAATGGGGATTGGTAATACGATTATGGGCACATTAGAAAATAACGTTTTGTGGTCTCTAGCATTATTATTATTAGTAATGTCATTAATCTTTAATATTGCTATGCGGATGATTGCTAAGAAGGGAGCATTAAAATAATGGATGCCAAAAAAGTAGATAAAATTGCAACAGGTGTTTTATATTTGATTTCCGGTTTAATCGTTTTAATTCTCGCTTCCTTATTACTTTATATTTTAATACAAGGATTGCCACATGTTTCTTGGCATTTTTTAACTAGCCCAGCTAAATCCTATGAGGCTGGTGGTGGTATTGGTATCCAATTATTTAACTCATTTTTCTTATTATTTATCACAATGCTGATTAGCTTTCCAATTTCCTTAGGTGCCGGCATTTTTCTTTCAGAGTATGCAAAGGATAATTGGATCACGCGTTTAATCAGAACAGCAATTGAAATATTAAGTTCTTTACCTTCAGTTGTTGTTGGTTTATTTGGTTTTTTAATTTTCGTAATTCAAATTGGCTATGGCTTTTCAATTTTATCTGGGGCCTTAGCGTTAACAGTTTTTAATTTACCTTTGATGACTAGAAATGTTGAAGAAAGTCTTAAGGCAATCTCTTTCACGCAACGCGAGGCGGGCTTAGCTCTCGGCTTATCAAGATGGGAAACTGTTTTGCATGTCATCATTCCAGAAGCATTACCTGGTATTGTAACGGGTATTGTTTTAAGTAGTGGCCGTATTTTTGGTGAAGCAGCGGCTTTGATTTATACTGCGGGACAGTCAGCACCAGCTTTAGATTGGTCAAATTGGAATCCGTTATCTGTTTCAAGTCCGATTAGTATCTTTAGGCAGGCAGAAACACTCGCTGTCCATATCTGGAAGGTTAATAGTGAAGGCAATATTCCAGATGCGGCACAGGTTTCAGCAGGTGCTTCGGCGGTGTTAATTTTAGTTGTCTTATTATTCAATTTTGGGGCAAGATTTATTGGTAAAAAATTACATGCAAAATTAACATCGGCATAAGGAGGAAAGAATTTGGCTTATGATTTTAGTCAGCGGCATATTATTGCACTAGAGGACAAAGAAATTGCACTTTCAACCAAGGATTTACACGTTTATTATGGTAATAATGAATCAATTAAGGGCGTTGATATGTGTTTTGAAAAAAATAAAATTACTGCGTTAATTGGACCATCAGGTTCTGGTAAATCAACCTATTTACGTTCTTTAAATCGAATGAATGATACAATTGCCAGTGCGAAAGTGACAGGTCAAATTGATTACAAGGGGATTGATATTAATCAAGCAGAGATTAATGTTTATGAAATGCGTAAGCATATTGGTATGGTATTTCAAAGACCGAATCCATTTGCAAAGTCAATTTATAAAAATATTACTTTTGCCTTGGAGCGTCATGGTATGACGGATAAGGCGAAGCTGGATGAAGCGGTTGAAACAAGCTTAAAGCAAGCGGCGCTTTGGGATCAAGTTAAAGACGAGCTTAATAAGTCAGCTCTAGCCTTATCTGGTGGTCAGCAGCAGCGTTTATGTATTGCTCGTGCAATTGCGCTTAAGCCGGATATATTGTTATTAGATGAGCCTGCTAGTGCCTTAGATCCAATTTCTACCTCAGTGGTTGAAGAAACGTTAATTCAGTTAAAAAATGATTATTCCATTATTATTGTAACTCATAATATGCAACAAGCAGCACGAATTAGTGACTATACCGCATTTTTCTATGCAGGAGATTTAATTGAATATGATCACACTAAGAAAATCTTTACCAGACCGAAATTAAAACCAACCGAAGATTATGTTTCTGGTCACTTTGGGTAGTTTTTAAATCAAATGTGATAATTATTAATATTTGATTTTTTAGATGAAGAGGAGTAAATATGTCAGAAACAATTATTAATGTTAATGATTTATCGTTGTATTATGGTAAGAAAAAGAGTCTTAATAATATTACAATGGATTATTACAAAGGTGAAATTACGGCTTTAATTGGTCCTTCAGGCTCTGGTAAATCAACCTTGTTGCGTTCAATTAACCGCATGAATGATTTAGTACCAGGTGTTACAATTACAGGTACAATTAATTATCAATCACAAAATATTTATGATGCAAAGATGGATACAGTTAAGCTGAGAAAAGAAATTGGGATGGTTTTTCAACAGCCTAACCCTTTCCCTTTTTCAATTTATGAAAATGTTGTATATGGATTGCGTTTAAATGGAGTTAAGGATAAGCTAATCTTAGATGAAGCCGTAGAAAAAAGTTTAAGAGATGCTTCAATTTGGGATGAGGTCAAAGATAAGCTACACCAATCTGCACTTGGCTTATCAGGTGGGCAGCAACAACGAGTTTGTATCGCTCGCGTGTTAGCAGTTAATCCAGATGTTATTTTATTGGATGAACCGACAAGTGCCTTAGATCCAATTTCATCGGGGAAAATTGAAGCAATGCTTTTGGAATTAAAGCAAAAATATACAATGATTATTGTGACGCATAATATGCAACAGGCTTCACGAATTTCAGATCGAACAGCATTCTTTTTGGATGGCAGCTTAATTGAGTATGATAAGACTAAAAATATTTTCTTAAATCCGAAGGAAAAGCAGACTGAAGACTATATCACAGGGAAATTTGGATAAAAAGGGTAAATTAAATTAAAAGGAGAGCAATTATGTTAAGAACACAATTTGAAGAACAGCTTAACAAGCTACATAATCAGTTTTACTCAATGGGTACACAAGTTTCTGCGCAATTAAACAAGGCAGTGAGAGCCTTTGTTTCTCATGATAAGGATTTGGCAAAAGAAGTGATTGAAGCTGATGAAGAAATTAATGAGTTGGAAATTAAGCTTGAGAAGAAATCATTTGAAATTATTGCACTACAACAACCAGTTTCAACAGATTTAAGAACTGTAATAACAGTTTTAAAGGCATCAAGTGACCTTGAACGAATGGGAGACCATGCAGTTTCAATTTGTAAGAGTACCATTCATATGAAAGGTGAAGAGCGTTTGCCAGAAATCGAAAAGGAAATTTCGATTATGGGTGAATCAGTAAAAAAAATGCTGGATGCGGCATTAAATGCTTATATTCAATCAGATGCTGATCGCGCTCGGGAAGTAGCAACATGGGATAATAAAATTAATAAAATGTTTAATGAAATCAGAAATCATGCAATATCCGCAATTAAGGAAAATCCTGAAACAATTGTTGCAGGAAATGATTACCTGCACGTTTGTACCTACTTGGAACGAATTGGTGATTATTCGACTAATCTATGTGAGTGGATTGTATATTTAAAAACAGGTAAAATTACTGAATTATCAAATAATAACACGAATGAATAACATCGTTTTATAAATAAATGCCTCTTTATTTCGTAGTAAATAGAGAGGTGCTTTTTTATGGATAATAACAAAATAAAAGCTAAACATTTAAGTTTAATTGAACAGAAAATTATTTATAAATGGTTTTCTTTTTTAATTAATGAGGAAATGGCACAAGTCAAACGATTAATTTCTGCTGAAATTCTCTTGGCAGGATTCTACCAACGGCAAGAAAAGGTGCAGCAAGTATTTAAACTGATTACTTCAGATACTTTTAATTTAACGCATGATTTACCGAAGTGGAGTCGATATTTTTTTGAGGGGTGTCGTTTAACTGAATATTATCAATTAAAATATGGTTTAATAACATTAGAGGATTTTAAAAATCAAGTAGCAGGCAAACAGAGGAGGCTATTCAAGATGAAAAAAATTAACTATGGTATTGTTTCAACTGCCCAAGTCGTACCAAGGTTTATTGCTGGTGTTCGTGAAAGTCAATTTGGTCATGTTGCAGCAATTTGTTCAAGACACCTTGACAGCGCTAAGGAATATGCAGAAAAGTACCAAATACCGGCATATTATGGCAGTGAAGCTGAATTATTTGATAATCCTGAGATTGATGTAATTTATATTGCTAATTACAACGCGGGGCACTTCCAAAGTGCGAAAAATGCTTTACTAGCAAGAAAGCATGTGCTATTGGAAAAACCCTTTACGCTTGAATATGCTCAAGCTCAGACTCTCTTTGAGCTGGCTAAGGAAAAGCGGCTATTTTTGATGGAGGCTCAAAAATCACTTTTTTTACCATTGACAAAAGAAATTAAAAAGATTATCTCAGACCAAAGGATTGGCGAAATTATCTCCGTATTTTCAGTTACCGCCTATGCCTCAGTCGATCATATTAAATGGTTTAAAGATTTGTCAGCAGGTGGAGGGACAGTTCACTTTATGGCACCGTATGCCTTTAGCTATCTTCCATTTATCTTAGATAAAAAAATTGAGTCCTTTAACGGTATTGCTCAACAGCCTGCAAATAGTTCAGATATTCAAAGTATGATACATCTTGCCTTTGAAACAGGGATACTTGCTAATATTTATTTAACTACTCGAAAAGGCTTGCCAAAACAATTGAGAATAATTGGAAGTAAAGGTGAAATCGTTATTCCTGAATTTTGGCGTTCTAAGCAAGCGATAATAAACTATGATGATGGTTCAAGTGAAATCATCGAGGCACCTTTTTCTAGTGATTTTCAGTTTGAAGTCGATCATGTTAATCAAAAAATTATGGATGGTGCTTTGAAATCCGATATTATGACGCCTGAATTAACTTTATCAGGTGTTAAGATGATGGATAGTTTATATCAAGAATGGTCTAGTCAAGGCGAATAAATTATGTTATTATAAATTCATGCGATGAGTCGAATGCATCTGGATGTGTTATGAACATTAAATGTTCAACTGACGGATTTCAGGACACATTGACGCGCGAGTGGACGCGCGAGTCACATGAAAACGCCAGAAAATAAGCGTTGAGTTAGATTATTCTAGCCCAACGCTTATTTTGTTTTTACTTAATTATTTTTTGATTGTTTGAACGAACATCATCAATAGATTTACTTTTAATGTAATCAGTTGCCTTTTTTTCTACATCAATTGCTTCTGTTTGGATAATTGATTCAGCATCCTGACGTTGTTCAATTTCCTCTTTTGCTTTAGGATCTGTTGCGAAGCTCTCAAATAATTTATCTAAATCATCATTTCTATCGATTTTAATTGCCATAAGCAACTCCTTTTCTGTTTATTGACTGGAATTGAACCAAACTGACTTATGGCTATTATTCTAACACAATTTTTAAAATGTGTTAAACTAAACGATGAGGTGAATTTATGAACAGTGAAATTTTCATTGCGACACAGGAACAGCTTAATTTTAAAAAAAGCCAAATTGAAAAGGTTTTAACCTTGACTGAAGAAGGGAATACAATTCCCTTTATTGCAAGATATCGTAAGGAAATAACGGGTAATCTAGATGAGATTGAAATTAAAACGATTATTGATACCTTTGAAAGGAAAAAGTCGCTTTATGAACGTAAGCAAGCGATTATTAAGTCAATATCAGCTCAGGAAAAATTAACGCCTGAGCTAAAAAAACAAATTGAAGCGGCTGAAAAGTTACAGGATGTAGAGGATTTATATCTGCCTTATAAACGGAAGAAGAAAACTAAGGCAAGTATCGCGAAAGAAAATGGCCTATTACCGTTAGCGATTTTTATTTTAAAACAAAATAATCAGGTGGTTGAGCAGAGTGAGCAATTTTTAAATGAAAAGATTAATTCTGTGGAAGAAGCACTCAATGGTGCAATTGATATCCTTGCTGAGTCGTTTTCAGAGGATGCTAAACTGCGACAGTGGATAAGACACGAGGCTGCAGGTCGTTCTTTGATAGAATCAGAGTTGAAAAATGCTGAGAAGGATGAAAAACGAATTTTTGAAATGTATTATCAATTTTCTGAGCTTGCTTCAAAGCTACCAAATTATCGAATTTTAGCAATTAATCGTGGTGAAAAGCTGGGCGTGCTTAAGGTTAAATTGACACATGATTTGGATAAAATTCAACGTTTTTATCAAGCGCGCTTTATTACTAAGGTAAGTGAGTCCCAGCCCTATCTTGAAAAAGCGATTGAGCAGGCGCTTAAAAAATCAATTCTGCCAGCTATTGAGCGTGAGCTACGGGCTGAGCTAACAGAACGAGCTGAGCAGAGTGCTATTGATGTCTTTGCTGATAATTTAAAGCATCTGTTATTACAGTCGCCATTAAAAGGGCAAGTTGTTCTAGGCTTTGATCCAGCCTATCGAACAGGTGCAAAATTGGCAGTTGTTGATGAAACCGGTAAGCTTTTAAAGGTAGAAGTGATTTATCCAGTTAAACCTGCCAAAGCTAATGAAATAGAGCGGGCTGGAGAGCGGCTAATCGATCTGATTGAAAAATATCAGGTGACGATGATTTCAATTGGTAATGGGACTGCAAGTCGTGAATCAGAGCATTTTGTTGCTGAACAGCTCAAAAAAATAAAACGAAAAGTCTACTATGTAATAACGAATGAAGCGGGCGCTTCTGTATATTCCGCAAGTGAAAATGCGCGTCGTGAATTTCCTCAATTAACAGTTGAGAAACGAAGTGCGATTTCAATTGCCAGACGTATTCAGGATCCACTTGCAGAACTAGTTAAAATTGATCCAAAATCGATTGGCGTTGGGCAATACCAGCATGACGTTGCTCAAAAAAAATTATCAGAAAGCCTCGATTTTACAGTTGAAACAGTCGTGAATCAGGTTGGTGTTAATCTTAATACCGCTTCAGCAGAGTTGCTAGAGCATGTGGCTGGACTGAATAAAGTAATTGCTGAAAATATCGTGACTTATCGTGAAGCGAATGGTTTGATTCAATCTCGAACAGAGGTGAAGAAGGTTCCAAGATTAGGACCTAAAGCCTTTGAACAGTCTGCTGGTTTTTTACGCGTTTTAGAAAGTAAAAATCCCTTTGATAATACGGCAATTCATCCAGAAAGCTATCAAGTTACCAATCAATTACTGGAAGTATTAGGAATTCAAAAATCTACCCTGGGCGATAAAAAGTCAATTGAGCAGCTTCAAGCAGTTAATGTTTCTCAAATGGCAGTACAGTTATCAATTGGTGAAACAACTTTAATTGATATTATTGACAATCTGCAAAAGCCTGGTCGAGATATTCGAGATAGCTTATCCCGTCCTGTTTTAAAATCAGATGTATTATCAATTGAAGATTTAGTTGTGGGTCAGGCTCTTGAGGGAACTGTCAGAAATGTAACAGATTTTGGCGCTTTTGTTGATATTGGTGTGAAACACGACGGATTAGTTCATATTTCGAAGCTAGCTAAAAAGTTTATTAAGCATCCGAGTGAGGTTGTGTCGGTTGGTGATGTGATTAAGGTTTGGGTAATTAATATTGATTTGACCAAGGAAAAGGTTGGTCTTTCGATGATTGGGAGCGATTAAATTGGAACTTCAAAATTTAGTTGAACAGGTTTCGATAGAAGACTTTGGTCTGCCATTTGAACATCAAGCAGTTTGGAATAATCGACTTCGAACAACAGGTGGTCTTTTTTATCCTAAGGATTGTCATCTTGCCTTTAATCCATTGATGTATCAAAAATTGACGAGTATTCAATTTCGCCAAATTATCCGGCATGAACTTTGTCATTATCATTTATTTCGTCAAAAGAAGGGATTTCATCATCGGGATAAAGATTTTAAAAAATTACTCGCTGAGGTTGATGGCTTAAGATATAGTCCGAGAGTAATTCAAAAAAAGTATAGAGTTTATCAATGTCAAAAATGCGGGCATGAATTTGTTCGAGTCCGTCAAATTGATGTTAATCGCTTTCGTTGTGGTAATTGTTCAGGTAAATTGATCTATCAAATGGATCGTTATTTATGAATACTGTTATTTTCATTAGTTTTAATCGGCAAAAAAGTGAGCTTATCATTTTACTTACATAAGGTAAGTTGATACACTTTTATTGTAGTCAAAAACATGAAAAAGGATAGGTAAAAAATTATGTCAAACTATTTAGAAACCTTAGCAAAACGTCGTTCAATTTACGCTTTAGGAAAAAATGTTAATGCAGAAGCATCACAGATTGAAGCTACGATTAAAGAAGCTGTACGTTTATCACCATCTGCATTTAACTCTCAAACGTCTCGTGTTGTTATTTTATCGGGTGAAGCACAGGAACAATTATGGGATTTAGTGGCTGAAGATTTGAAAATTGAAATGAAACGTCAAGGTGCTCCTGATGAAGCATTTGAAGGCACAAAGCAAAAATTAGATGGCTTTAAGGCAGCTTTTGGAACAGCATTATTCTTTGAAGACACGGCTATTGTTAAAAGTCTTCAAGAGCAGTTTGCCTTGTACGCTGCTAAGTTTCCAGACTGGTCTGAGCAATCTACTGGTATTGCTTCGATTAACGCATGGACTGCTTTAGCAGAATTAGGATTAGGTGGTAATTTACAACATTATAATCCTGTGATCAATGCTTCAGTTGCCAAAGCGTGGGATATTCCAGAAAATTGGGAATTGAAAAGTCAACTTGTTTTTGGTTCGATTGAAGCACCAGCAGGTGAAAAAGAATTTATCAGTGATGATGAACGTTTTAAAATTTTCCATTAAGCAATCATGGCACCTTCCATAAAATGGAAGGTGTTTTTTGCTATATATCATCTTGATTGGTATAAAATAAATAGAAATATTTTTTTGTTAAATTTTCTTAACATACAGTATGACAAGGGATTTGAGAATAACGTTTAAAAATAGTAATCGTTTACATAAAAAAAGAATGTTTTTTATTCAGTTTTTACTTGTTTAAATCAGACCTAAGTCGTAGAATGTATTTATCATTTTGCTTAATAATTTAGATATTTTTTCTTGTTTTTCTGCGAAATGAAAGTGGTTAGTTTAATAGAAAAGAGGTGAATGATGTGAGTGAAAAATCCTGGATTTTTCCAATAGGACCGCTTTATTTTGATGGTACTGTTTTAATTATGGTCGTTTTGACATGTGCAATTGTTTTTGGTTTAATCTATTGGGCTAGTCGTAATATGCAACTGAGACCTAAGGGCAAGCAAAATGTTTTGGAATATTTAGTTGAATTTGTCGGTGGGACAATTAAAGATAACCTACCAGCGAAAGAGCTTAATAATTTCCATTTACTTGGTTTTGTTTTATTTGCTTTTTTATTAGTGGCAAATAATATTGGTTTAGTCACCCATATTGTGGTTGGAGATGATATCACGCTTTGGAAATCACCAACTGCGGATCCAATAGTCACAATGACTTTAGCTGGAATGGTTCTATTGATGGGTCATTTTTTGAGTGTGCAACGTTTTGGTTTTAAAACGTATTTGGTAAATTCGTTTGCTAAACCGCTACCGTTTTTGTTACCAATTAAGATTTTAGAAGAATTTACAAATCTTCTAACACTTAGCCTACGGTTATATGGTAATATTTATGCTGGCGAAGTTTTACTATCTTTAGTAGCAAATTTAGGTGTTAGTCATGGTATTTTAGTAACGCCTGTTGCCATCTTACTTGAAATGGTTTGGATAGGTTTTTCAATTTTTATCTCATGTATTCAAGCTTATATTTTTGTCACATTAACAATGGTTTATACAAGTCATAAAGTTGTACTCGAGGAAGAGTAAAAATTTAGGAGGAAATTAAAAATGGATTTAGCATTACTTGGAGCAGCAATCGTAGCAGGGTGCGCAGCAATCGGCGCTAGTATTGGTAATGGTTTAGTTGTAAGTAAAACGATTGATGGTATGGCACGTCAACCTGAAATGAGCGGTCAGCTACGTGTTACAATGTTTATCGGTGTCGCTTTGATCGAAGCACTACCAATTTTAGCAATTGTTATTGCATTCATTCTTTTAGGTAAATAATTGAGTCAAATACTCTTTAGAAAGGATGTGTTAGACTCATGATTTTATTAGAAGTAGCCCCTAAAACAACCTTAGGGAACATAATTGTTGTTTCTGGTGCTTTGATTATTTTGCTATTATTGGTTAAAAAATTTGCCTGGAAAAATATTACAGGTATTTTAGAACAACGAGCAAATAAAATTTCTCAAGACATCACAGATGCCGAACAAGCCAAAGTGAGAGCTGAGCAATTAGCCAAGGAACGCGAAATTAAACTAAATGATAGTCATAATGAAGCAACAGAAATCTTGAAGAAGGCCAAAGAAAGCGGCAATGTTTCAAGAGAAAATATTATTAACGAAGCAACTTCTGAAGCAAAACAAATTAAGGTAAAAGCTCAAGAAGAAATCGCACATGAACGTAGTGAAGCAATTCATTCAATTAAAGATGATGTTGCAGACATCTCAGTACTTTTGGCTTCAAAAATTTTAGGTAAAGAATTATCGCCTGAAGCACACCAAGAATTAATCAATCAATATATTGATAAGCTAGGTGATCAGCATGACCAATAATCATGAAATTATTAATAAATATGCAGAAGCATTAGTAACCGTTGCTAAAACCCATAATGAGCTTTCAGCGGTCAATGCGGAAGTAGACGCACTTATTAGAATTATTTCGACTAATTCTGAATTGTTAGCAATATTTGAGTTAGCTTCATTTTCAGCTCAACGAGAAATTGTAGATGCGTTAAAATCACAAGCTATGCCTCATGTTCAAAATTTTTTAGAAGTACTCTATCAAAATAGACGTTTACCTTTAATTTTAGAAATTTTTGAGCAATATAAGGCTGGATATCGAAAAGAAACTGGAACAGGTCAAGTAATGATTACCTCTGCTGTTGAATTGAATAATCAACAGTTGACTAAGCTAGTTGAACAGCTTAAAACAAAATTTGATTACAAGGCAATTGAAATTGAACAACGGGTAGTGCCGACAATTTTAGGTGGGATTATTGTTGAAGCGGACCATAAAATTATTGATGGTAGCTTAAAAACTCAATTAGATCAAATTGCTGAGCAAATCAGATAAAGCGATTAACAATTAGCAGGTGTAATTTGACTCTTGTTGATTGAAGAATAGGGAGTGTGAAGTGAATGGCAATCAAAGCTGAGGAAATCAGTGCCGTAATTAGACAACAGATTGAAAATTACCAACAAGTCATCACTGTAACTGAAACAGGAACAGTAACTTATGTTGGGGATGGTATTGCACGCGCGCACGGTCTTACAAATGTAATGAGCGGTGAATTATTGGAATTTAACAATGGTTCTTATGGTATGGCGCAAAATTTAGAAACTAATGATGTTGGTATTATCATTTTAGGTGATTTTGAGGACATTCGTGAAGGTGATAGCGTTAAAAGAACTGGTAAAATTATGGAAGTACCAGTTGGTGAAGCCTTAATTGGTCGTGTCGTTGATGCACTAGGGCAGCCTGTTGATGGCTTAGGTGAAATCAAGACAGAAAAGGTACGTCCAGTTGAATTTCAAGCACCTGGCGTGATGCAGCGTCAATCAGTTTCAGAACCACTACAAACGGGTTTGAAGGCCATCGATGCTTTAGTACCGATTGGTAGAGGCCAACGTGAATTGGTGATTGGCGATAGGAAAACTGGTAAAACATCAATTGCGATTGATACAATTATCAATCAAAAAGGCAAAGATATGATTTGTATTTACGTCGCAATTGGACAAAAGGATTCAACGGTTAGAACACAGGTTGAAACTTTGAGAAAACATGGTGCATTAGATTATACAATCGTAGTTACAGCAGGATCATCACAACCTGCACCATTGCTTTATTTGGCACCTTATTCTGGTGCAGCAATGGGTGAAGAATTTATGTACAATGGCAAACACGTTTTAATCGTTTATGATGATTTATCGAAACAAGCAGTTGCTTATCGCGAGTTGTCACTATTATTACGTCGTCCACCAGGTCGTGAAGCATATCCGGGTGATGTATTCTACTTACATTCTCGTTTATTAGAGCGTGCGGCTAAGCTATCAGATGAGCTAGGTGGCGGTTCAATGACAGCCCTACCATTTATTGAAACACAGGCTGGTGATATTTCAGCCTATATTGCAACCAATGTAATTTCTATTACAGATGGGCAAATTTTCTTAGAATCAGATTTATTCTATTCAGGTATTAGACCAGCGATTGATGCGGGATCATCTGTATCACGTGTTGGTGGTGCTGCGCAAATCAAAGCAATGAAGAAAGTTGCTGGTACGTTGCGCTTGGATCTTGCTAGTTACCGTGAATTAGAAGCCTTTACACAATTTGGTTCAGATTTGGATGCTTCGACGCAAGCTAAATTAAATCGTGGCCGTCGAACAGTTGAAATATTAAAACAAAAATTACATGCGCCATTAGCAGTTGAAAAACAAGTTGTTATTTTATATGCGTTGACGCACGGTTACTTGGATTCAATCCCGGTAAATCAAATTTTGAAATTTGAAAGTGATTTGTTTGATTTTATCGAATCACAACATCCAGAAATTTTTGAAACAATTGTTAAAACTAAAGACTTACCAGAAGCAGATCAATTGAATACAGTGATTGAATCATTTAAGTCAACAACATCATATAATGCTCAACCAGATGGTGCTAAGGCGTAAGGAGGAAAACAATGGGAGCCTCTTTAAATGAAATAAAGACAAGAATTGCCTCAACTAAAAAAACGAGTCAGATTACTAATGCCATGCAAATGGTTTCTGGCGCCAAGCTCAATAAGTCTGAGTCCTTATCTAAGGATTTTCAGATTTATGCGAGTAAAGTGAGAGAGGTGACAAGGCATCTTGTTGCTTCAAATAGTGGTAGTTCAAAGAACTCAATGCTTATTAAACGACCAGTTAAAAAAACAGGCTATATCATAATTACAAGTGATAAAGGCTTGGTAGGTGGTTATAATTCAACTATTTTGAAACAAACGATGAAAATGTTTGAACAGGATCATCAGGATAATCAAGAAATTGTTATCTTAGCTATCGGAGGTGTTGGTTCGGATTTCTTTAAAAGTCGTGATTTAAACATTGCCTACGAGATGCGTGGTGTTTCTGATCATCCAACATTTGATGAGGTTCGAAAAATTGTTCAGAATGCGACAAATATGTACCAAGAAGGCATATTTGATGAATTATATGTTTGCTATAATCATCATGTCAATTCATTAACAAGTCGATTCCGCGTGGAACGGATGTTACCGATTTGCGATCTAGATACTGAGGATGTGGATATTCAAACAATTAATCAAACCTTTGATTTCGAACCTTCTGAAGAAGCGATTTTGGATGTTCTATTGCCACAGTATGCAGAAAGCTTGATTTTCGGTGCAATTTTAGATGCTAAAACTGCTGAGCATGCTGCTGGTATGACTGCAATGAAGACAGCAACGGATAATGCTAAGAAGATTATTGATGAATTAACCATTTCATATAATCGAGCAAGACAAACGACAATAACACAGGAAATTACTGAAATTGTTGGTGGTGCGGCAGCGTTAGGCTAAAAAAGTTAACAATTGACAATGTGCATTTGAAGACATTATAACAGCTAAGTATAATTATTCATTGTTCGTTGTATATTGTGAATTATACATTGTACACTGTACATTGTTCATTGATATGATTGGAGGATTAAGATTTGAGTTCTGGAAAAATCGTACAGGTCATAGGACCCGTCGTTGATATTGAATTTCCGCAAGATGCAACTTTACCAGATATTAACAACGCACTTGTCGTTTATAAGAATGATGAAAAGAAACAAAAAGTAGTTTTGGAAGTAACCTTAGAATTGGGCGAAGGTATGATTCGTTCGATTGCAATGGAGTCAACAGATGGCTTGCAACGTGGAATGGAAGTTTTAGATACAGGGAAAGCAATTTCTGTACCAGTAGGTAAAGAAACTTTAGGTCGTGTTTTCAATGTTCTTGGAGATACAATTGACTTGGAAGCGCCATTCCCTGAGGATGCAGAGCGTCATTCGATTCACAAATCTGCACCAAAATTTGATGAATTGAATACGAGTAGTGAGATTTTAGAAACAGGGATCAAAGTAATTGACTTGTTAGCGCCTTATTTAAAGGGTGGTAAAATTGGTCTTTTCGGTGGTGCCGGTGTTGGTAAGACTGTATTAATTCAGGAATTGATTCATAATATTGCTCAAGAGCATGGTGGTATTTCCGTTTTTACTGGTGTTGGTGAACGTACTCGTGAAGGGAATGACCTTTACCATGAAATGAGAGAATCAGGCGTTATTGAAAAAACAGCGATGGTTTTCGGACAAATGAATGAGCCACCAGGTGCACGGATGCGTGTTGCCTTAACAGGTTTAACAATTGCTGAGTATTTCCGTGATGTTGAAGGACAGGATGTATTATTATTTATTGATAATATTTTCCGCTTTACACAGGCTGGTTCAGAAGTTTCTGCCTTGCTTGGTAGAATGCCATCTGCTGTTGGTTATCAACCAACACTTGCAACAGAAATGGGGCAATTACAAGAACGTATTACCTCAACTAAGAAGGGTTCTGTAACCTCAATTCAAGCAATTTATGTACCAGCGGATGACTATACTGACCCAGCGCCAGCAACAGCATTTGCTCACTTGGATGCAACAACTAACTTAGAGCGTCGCTTGACTCAACAAGGGATTTATCCTGCCGTTGACCCATTAGCGTCTTCTTCAAGTGCCTTAGCGCCAGAAATTGTTGGCGAAGAGCATTACGAGGTTGCTACTGAGGTGCAACGTGTCTTGCAACGTTATCGTGAGCTACAGGATATTATTGCGATTCTAGGTATGGATGAATTATCTGATCAAGAAAAAACTTTGGTTGGTCGTGCGCGCCGAATCCAATTTTTCTTATCACAAAACTTTAATGTAGCTGAAACCTTTACAGGTCAACCGGGTTCGTATGTACCGGTAGCTGATACAATTAAAGGCTTTAGAGATATCTTAGATGGTAAATACGATGATTTACCAGAGGAAGCCTTCAGAAGCGTTGGACCAATCGAAGACGTGATTGAAAAAGCGAAAAGCTTAGAAAGCTAAGGTGATTAAATGGCAGTGATGACGGTTAATGTAGTTACGCCAAACGGTTTAGTCTACGATCACCATGCTTCTTTAGTTATCGCTAAGACTTTATCAGGTGAAATTGGTATCTTAGCTAATCACATTCCAATTGTGGCACCATTAACGATTGATGAAGTCAAAATTCGTCGTGCGGATTCTGATACTCACGTTGACTGGGTAGCTGTGAATGGTGGTATTATCGAGGTTAAAGATAATTTAGTGACAATTCTTGCCGATTCTGCTGAAAGAGAACGTGATATCGATGTTTCTCGTGCGGAACGTGCTAAAATTCGAGCTGAAAAATTAATTGAGGAAGCTAATAAAGTCCACAATATTGATCAGTTGAAGCGTGCGGAGGTATCTCTTCACCGTGCACTAAATCGAATTAACGTGGCAAAACATTTGTAAAATAGTTACTATTTTTTGTGGCTGAAATAATTATTTAAGATTAGATTAAAAAGTATTTTGAAAGCTTTGCTTTCAAAATACTTTTTTTAGAAAGGAGTAAAAATGCAGGTCTATGGTATTGATGCAGTCGTGCGAATCTTATCACATTTTATTTTTATTTTTTTAGCTTTCAGAGCAGTAAATTCAATTAATTTGGAAACATGGTTTAAAAAAGAATTTCAAAATTCCTCAGCAATTCGCTTATTTTTGACTTTTCTTTCGATTGCAATCGGTTTTTCAGTTAGTTCATTCTTTTTAGAATTTTTAAACTTGACACGCAATTTGTTAGTATCCTTTCAATAGCTATTAGCATCAAATTTAAAATAGTCTGAAAATTCTGACATTATTAAGAAATTGCTCTAAACTTGTTTTTTAGGTTGCTTAAGCTTATAATGATGAATAGATTTTTGAAAAAATAAATTTAAAAAATTATAATTATATTTGAGCTGGCCGGAAGAGTGATACTGAGTGTGATTCTAAAAGGTGGAGACAAGATAGGAGTGTTTTTGTGGAACAAATCGTTGTTCATGGTGGCAATAACGTACTAAAAGGAACTGTAAAAATTGAAGGAGCTAAAAATGCTGTTTTACCAATTTTAGCAGCAGGAATTTTAGCAGAAGAAGGAACGATGCACCTTCGCAATGTTCCGATTTTGTCTGATGTGTTTTCAATGAACCAAGTTATCCGTCATTTAAATGCAACTGTTGATTTTGACCAAAACGCACACGATGTGTTAATTGATGCTTCATCGGATTTAGGCTTTGATGCACCTTATGAGTATGTTAGTAAAATGAGAGCTTCAACGGTTGTCATGGGCCCTTTGCTAGCTCGTTGTGGCCGTGCTAGAGTTTCTATGCCTGGTGGATGTTCAATTGGTAAACGGCCGATTGATTTACATTTAAAAGGCTTTGAAGCATTAGGTGCGACAATTACTCAGAATTCTGGCTATATCGAAGCAATTGCTGATGAATTAATCGGGGCCAAAATTTACTTGGATTTTCCATCCGTCGGTGCGACTCAAAATATTATGATGGCAGCGGTCAAGGCTAAAGGTGTCACGATTTTAGAAAATGTTGCCAGAGAGCCAGAAATTATTGATTTAGCCAACGTTTTGAATAAAATGGGTGCTAAAATTAAAGGTGCTGGTACGGAAACAATGCAAATTACAGGTGTTGATAAGCTTCATGGTGCAGAACATGCAATTGTTCAAGATCGAATTGAAGCTGGGACCTTTATGGTGGCAGCAGCGGTAACTGGTGGTGATATTGAAATATTAGATGGCATCGCAGAGCATAATCGCCCTTTAATCTCTAAATTACAAGAGATGGGGACTCGGTTTATCGTATCTGATGAGAGTATTCGTGTGATTGGACCGAAGTATTTGAAGCCAACTAATGTCAAAACCTTGCCACATCCAGGTTTTCCAACAGATATGCAGGCACAAATGACGATTGCGCAAGCGATGGCCCGCGGTCAAAATACAATGACTGAGACGATTTTTGAAAGTCGCTTTCAACATCTAAATGAATTACGTCGTATGAATCTTGATTTTGAGATTGAAGGTAATTCAGCAGTTATTTATGGTGGTAAACAATTACAAGGCGCAATCGTTAAATCAACTGATCTTAGAGCCGCAGCAGCATTAATTATTGCTGGACTCGTGGCTAATGGTGAAACGGTTGTTACCGACTTACATCATTTGGATCGAGGCTATTATAAATTCCACGAAAAATTGCAGGCCTTAGGTGCCAGCGTAGAACGGGTTAATGTACCAGATTCAGTTGCTGTTGAGATTGAAGCCATTTAATTAGCTAATTATAGCGCCTCAGTGACTTGATAGTGTGTTCTTAATTAGAGGTAGAATGCCAAAAGCTCAAGAGCTAAGTCTGTAATACGTTTCACTTTTCTCGTGACGATGTAATGGAAATTGTAAGCTTTGTATATCTTGAAAAATTATTATCTATCTTCAGAGCTGTCAGAGTGAACCGATTTAGTCTTTTAGAATAGGAGTGATAGAATTGAATAAGGATATACTAAAGCATATAGGATTTAGTTTAGTTCGTTTAATCACTGTATTGGTGATTGCAGCCGTTGTTTTTTATTTTGGCATTGTGATTGGTTATAGTGTGATCGGTAGCGGGAAAGCTTCCGAGATAATGAAGGACGATACTTGGAAAAACTTTTTTAGTCTTTTTGGTTAGTTTTCTTGCTGTAATTTTACTAGGATATGATTATTTTGTAACATTTTACAATTTTTGTTCAAAATGATTTGAATATCTAAAATCTTTTTGTTATTCTAGTAAAGGACAGTTTTTATATGATTTTATCTAAAAATTAGTTACGATTAGCTCGGAGGGAGGGATAATTATGTCAAAAACTGTAGTACGTAAAAATGAATCTCTTGATGATGCTCTTCGTCGTTTCAAACGTTCGGTTTCTAAAGCAGGTACTTTGCAAGAATCACGTAAACGTGAATTTTATGAAAAGCCTTCTGTTAAACGTAAAAAGAAATCAGAAGCAGCACGTAAACGTAAGAAATTCTAGTCAATTAATTTGACATAAATATTAAAGGCCCGCCTTGTGCGGTCCTTTTTTTACTCTTTTCTCGAAATATATAATAGATCATTATTTTGAGGGAGGGAAATTGATGTTAAGTGCAATTAATAGTCAAGGTCGAAAAATTTGTTTATTAAATCATTGTTCTCATGAAATAAGTCTTTTGAAGAAATTGGAATGGTTTTGCCCTGCCTGCCATTCACCATTAATTTTAAAAAATGGCTCAATTAAACAGGCACATTTTGCCCATATAAGCTCAGATATTTGTGAAGCATATAGTGAAAATGAATCTGAGGCACATCTTACTTTGAAGTATCAATTGGCTAAATGGTTCCAAGAGCAGCAAAATGATTGCCAGATAGAGTATTATTTACCAGCGCTGAAGCAAATACCAGATTTACTAATTAATCATCGATTGGCGATTGAAATTCAGTGCAGTCCCCTTTCAATTGAACGCTTTAACGCACGTACAATTAATTATCTGTCGCATGGCTATCAAGTGATTTGGCTACTTGGTGAAAAAATACGAATTAAATCAAAACTCACTCGATTGCAATTTGCAATGTGTTCCTTTTCAGTTCATTCTGGCGTTTTTCTCTGGCAAATTGATCAAAAGGCACTTGTATTAATAGAAATGCTTCATATTAGTCTGAACAGAAGCATTTATTTTCAAAAGCAGGCATTTAATTTTTTCCAAGGACTTATTATGGATCATTTTAGATTACCATATCAGTTCCATTCTAATAGATTGCTTATTACTTTAAATCAGACAAAGAATAAACAGGTTGTTTGTAGAGGATTGTATTATGCCAATCCACAATGGTTATCTCTCCAAGCATTATGCTACCAAAATGGACTCGTCCTCCAAAATCTAACGGATGATTTTTACAATCCGGGTATTTTCCCATTGTTTTATCAGCCAATACGCTTTAGAATTGAGATTAGGAGGTTTCTGAAAAAATTCAGAACATTTTCAGAATTGGTAATGAATTTTACAGATGAATTTCAAACACCAATTCAAATTAATCATCAATTATTTATTAGTGCCTTAGTGGCTTTTGAATTACAATGCTTGATGCGTCAAAAAATATTAATCATAAATAAAAATAAATTTAAAGTTATAAACAATCTAAATCTGCAAATTTCTACTTTTGAAATTCAGTCACCATTGCAGATTAATCAATGGCTAAGTAAAAAAGTTAGGGATGGGGAGAGAAATGAAGAAAGAAAAATCATTGATTCGTAATCTATTTTTAGTCACCTTGGGGATTGCGATTTATAGTTTTGGTTTTACAAAATTTAATATGGAAAATCATCTTGCTGAGGGTGGCATTGCCGGAATAACGTTGATAGGTAAAGCATTATTTGATATTAATCCAGCGTATAGTAATTTTATTTTAAATGTTCCTCTGGTAATTATTTCAATGAAGGTCCTAGGTAAAAAAAGCCTCTTTTTTACCGCTTATGGTATTTCTTGCTTGTCAGTTTTTATGTATGTCTGGCAAAAAGTACCCATTTATGTTGATGTCAGCCATGATATGCTAATTGCTGCATTGTTAGCAGGTGTTAGTGCGGGTGTCGGCGGTGGCTTGGTTTTTCGTGGTGGTGGTATTGTCGGCGGCGGTGATATTATTGCTCGCTTGGCACAGCACTGGTTCGGTATCTCTCTAGGCAAAATATTATTGTGCATTGATGCTTTTGTTTTATGCCTTTCTTTACTTTATATTGATATTCAACATATGATGTATACCTTGATTGCTTCGTTTGTCTTCTCACGAGTAGTCGAATTTGTTCAGTCAGGTGGTTATACTGTCCGTGGTATGTTAATTATTTCAAGTAAGTATGAACAAATTGCCAATGAAGTAATGTATACCTTACAACGTGGTGTCACCTATATAAATGGCGAAGGTGCCTACTCAAAACAAGATAAAAAAATTATCTATGTCGTTTTAAATCCTCGTGAAATTCATGAGGTTAAACGAAAAATTGAAACCATCGATCCCAAAGCATTTGTTTCGATTATTAATGTACATGAAGTTTTAGGTGAAGGTTTTAGTTTTGAAGCATTTCAAAAAAATAAACAAAAAGTTAAACGCAAAATTAAACAATCCAGAATTGAAGAAGCGAAGCAATTAGACAAGAGTCAAAACTGATATTCAATATTAACTCTACTTAGGAGAGTCGACTAAAGTGATAATACCGCTTTTTAGTCGACTTTTTGCTATAATAAGAACATAACTTACCATTTTTTGAATTTAAGATAACTAGGTGAATTAAAATGAACGAAAGAATCCAAGAAAAATTAAAATTATTACCCAACTCACCTGGGTGCTACATTATGAAAAATAAAAATAATGAAATCATCTACGTTGGTAAAGCAAAGATATTAAAAAATCGTGTTAGAAGCTATTTTAGGGGATCACATGATACTAAAACCGAACGTTTAGTCTCAGAAATTGAAGATTTTGAGTATATTGTGACGGAGTCTAATATTGAGGCACTACTTTTAGAAATTAATTTAATTAAGCAAAATTCACCACGATTTAATATTATGCTAAAGGATGATAAGACCTATCCTTTTATTAAAATTACTAATGAAAAATATCCTCGTTTATTAATCACCCGTAAGGTTTTAAAAGATAAAGCTGAATATTTTGGACCATATCCTGATGTTGGTGCTGCCAATGAAACTAAAAAACTTTTAGATCGTCTTTTCCCCTTAAGAAAATGTAAGACTCTACCGAATGAGGTTTGTCTTTATTATCACATTAATCAATGCTTAGCACCTTGTGTTTTTAAAATTGATGACCATGTATATCCAGAGATGGTTAATGAAATTAGATTATTTTTAAATGGTGGCGCGGATAAAATTACTAAACGCTTACAGGAAAAAATGATGCAGGCATCTGGAGAAATGGCGTTTGAAAAAGCAGCTGAGTATCGTGACCAGATTCAAGCAATTGAAACATTACAGACTAAACAAAAAATGACCTATGTTGATTTGCAAGACAGAGATGTTTTTGGCTATTATGCTGATAAAGGCTACCTATGTGTCCAAGTTTTCTTTATTCGACAAGGTAAGCTGATTGAGCGCGATGTTTCAATTTTTCCTTTTTATAATGAAGTGGAAGCTGATTTTTTAACATTTATTGGGCAATTTTATGGTGAAGCAGCACATCTAACACCAAAAGAAGTATTTATCCCAAATGATGTGAGCCAAGAAGCAGTTGCCGCGATTGTACCTGCAAAAATTACGCAGCCTAAACGCGGAGAAAAGAAGAAGTTGGTTAATCTGGCAATTAAAAATGCCAAGGTTCAGCTTGATTTAAAATTTAATTTAATCGAAAGACAAATTGAAAGAACCTATGGTGCAATTGATAAATTAGGTGAACGGCTTAATATTCCAAAACCAACTCGAATTGAGGCCTTTGATAATTCCAATATCTCAGGAACAAGTCCAGTATCAGCGATGATTGTTTTTATTGATGGTAAGCCAAGTAAAAAGGATTATCGCAAGTATAAAATTAAGACGGTTGAGGGTCCTGACGATTACGCCTCAATGCGAGAAGTCATTTATCGTCGTTATGCACGAGTTATCCGCGAGAATTTACCTTTGCCTGATTTAATTGTGATTGATGGTGGGAAAGGGCAAATTGATATCGCCAAGGATGTTTTAAATAATCAATTGGGTCTGGACGTGCCAATAGCCGGTCTTGCCAAGGACGATAAGCATCAAACGCATGATTTACTATTTGGTGATCCACTTGAAATCATAGCCTTACCCAGAAATTCGGAAGAGTTTTTCTTGTTGCAACGTGTTCAGGATGAGGTTCACCGTTTTGCGATTAGCTTTCATCGTCAGATACGCAGTAAAAATTCATTCGCATCGCTACTTGATGATATTGAGGGACTAGGCCCTAAAAGGAAACAAAAATTATTAAAAACCTTTAAATCAATTCCAAAAATAAAAGCAGCTAATGTGAAGGAAATAATTGAAATAGGCATTCCTAAAAATGTTGCAATTGCTGTTCAAGATAAGTTAAAGGAGCGTGATACCGATGCAGACAGCTGAAGAAATGTATTATTATGCTAGAAGACATAAACTGGGCTTTAACTGGACACCTTTGATTGGTGGTTGGTTGCAAAAACGTCATTTTAAATTGATTGAAGAAAGCTTATTAGATAAAGAGCGTGTTTTAGTCAGCTTTATCGGACGACATCGTGCATGGGAAGGTCAAACAAGAAGTGATTATAATAGTGAGCCACAGTCATTTGAAAACGAAAAAATTCGCTATCGGGATACGCAAGGCTTTTACGCTTATGCAATTACGACGGAGCAACGATTAATTTATGCCCACTGGCGACCTTTGCATCATGATGCAACGAATATTCCACTGTCTAATATAAATAATGTCAATCCTGAAACCTATCTGATTTTTGGTAGTGTCAAAGTAGAAACTTTTGGTGATTATTTTAGCGTTTTTTGGACAAAAAGAGTAATTCGGCAAATCACCAAAATGATTCAACAAGGTATTAGTGATAGCAAGGATGGCATAATGGATGGTAGAGGTGCTAGTGAGCATTCCACTGTTCAAAAAAGGGTGCAGGATGTTCGCTATGATACGAAGGCACTATATCAGAGCTTAAGAGAAGCTAAGCAAGCATTGGACGAGGGATTAATCACAGAGGCAGAGTATGAAGCCTATAAGCAAAAATTATTAAGTTGAGGTCAAAAGATGGATCAAACTAGATGTACATGGGCAACATCAAGTGAAAAAATGCGGGTTTATCATGATACGGTCTGGGGTAGAAGGGAAACCGATGATACTGCTTTATTTCGCAAATTATCCTTAGATTTGATGCAGGCTGGCCTATCTTGGCAAACTATTTTAAATAAATTTGATGGCTTTGATCAGGCATTTAATTACTTTAATCTAGATACTGTCAGTGAGTTTACCGCATCAGATGTTGAGAGGCTAATGATGGATCAGGGGATTATTCGAAATCGTTTAAAAATTAATGCGATTATTAATAATGCGCAAATCATAAAAAAAATGCAAGCTAACGGTCAGTCCTTTTACCATTATTTAGCACTTCAAGTACCAAATGGTCGAATCATTAATCATTGGCAAGTAATGTCAGAAGTACCTGCGAGTACTCAGCTCTCTGATCAAATTGCCAAGCAAATGAAAAAAGATGGTTTTAAATTTATTGGTACGACTATTATCTACTCATTTTTGCAAGCAACGGGTTTTATTAACGACCACTTGGTAAGCTGTTGCTGCCATCAAGAAGTCTAAGATTACACCTAGATGTTAGTTTAGATTCGTATAATTGATTTCATATGGTGTATAATAAAAAGGAATCATTTTAAATAAAATAGTTTATTATATTTTATTTTTAATAACATAAAAAATAGATATTTATATCTAAAATCATGGTTAGGAGTCAAAATGGCTACAAATTATTCAGATGATAGTTTGGTCTTACATACGGATCTCTATCAAATTAATATGATGCAAACTTATTGGGAAAAAGGACGTTCAGAAAAGCACGCCGTATTTGAAGTTTATTTTAGAGAAATGCCTTTTGAAAATGGTTATGCAATATTTGCCGGCTTGGAACGCGTTGTCAATTATTTAGAAAATTTAAATTTTTCAAAAACTGATATTGAATATTTAAGAACTTTGGATTATCCAGAAGCATTTTTAGAGTATTTAGAAGATTTGAAATTTTCCTGTACAGTACGCTCTGCAAAAGAGGGTGATTTAGTTTTCGCCAATGAACCAATCCTACAGGTAGAAGGTCCACTTGCACAATGTCAATTAGTCGAGACAGCGATTTTAAATATTGTCAATTTTCAAACGCTAATTGCCACCAAAGCAGCTCGAATTCGTTCTGTAATTGGTGATGATCCATTGCTTGAATTTGGTACACGTCGTGCTCAGGAATTTGATGCAGCACTTTGGGGTACACGCGCTGCCGTTGTTGGTGGTGCTGATGCAACGAGTAATGTTCGAGCTGGTAAGCTTTTTGGTATTCCAGTCAGTGGTACACATGCACATGCCTTAGTTCAAAGTTATGGTAATGATTACGATGCCTTTGTTGCCTATGCTGAAACGCATAAAGATTGTGTTTTTTTAGTGGATACTTATGATACTTTACGTGTTGGTGTGCCAACCGCGATTCGAGTTGCTAAAGAATTTGGCGAGCGTATTAATTTCCTTGGTGTTAGAATTGATAGCGGTGATATGGCCTATATTTCTAAAAAAGTTCGTGAACAATTGGATGAAGCTGGCTTCCCAGATGCAAAAATTTATGCTTCTAATGATTTAGATGAAAATACAATCTTAAGCCTGAAGATGCAAAAAGCTAAAATTGATGTCTGGGGAGTTGGTACAAAACTGATTACAGCTTATGATCAGCCAGCTTTGGGAGCTGTCTATAAATTGGTATCAATTGAGGACGATAATGGTCAAATGATTGATACGATTAAGCTATCAAATAATGCGGAGAAGGTTTCAACACCAGGTAAGAAGCAGGTCTGGCGAATTACCCGAAATTCAGATGGCAAATCAGAAGGAGACTATATTACCTTTAGTTCAGATGATCCTAGGAAGCATCAGGAAATTTTTATGTTTCATCCAGTTCACACCTTTATTAATAAAACAGTTAAAGAATTTACAGCTATTCCATTATTAGAAACGATTTTTCACCGTGGAGAATTAGTTTATAAATTGCCGGATTTACAAACAATTAAACAATATGCGAAAACGGAATTAGATAAGCTTTGGGATGAATATAAACGCGATTTAAATCCACAAAATTATCCCGTCGATTTATCTAAGGAAGTTTGGGATCATAAAATGAAGCTAATTGAAAAAATTCGTAAAGAGGTTTCACAGTTCAAAGTATAATTTATAGGAGGTAAGCAATGACTTTACAAGATGAAATTGTTAAAGAATTAGGAGTTAAGCCAGTAATTGATCCAGAAGAGGAAATCAGAAAATCAATTGATTTTTTAAAGGATTATTTAAAAAAGTATGATTTTCTAAGAACATTAGTACTTGGAATTTCGGGTGGACAGGATTCGTCGCTTAGTGGTCGCCTAGCACAATTAGCGATTGAGGAAATTCGTCAAGAAACTGGTGATGATCGTTATCAATTTATTGCTGTTCGTCTACCGTATGGTGTTCAAGCAGACGAGGAAGACGCACAACGTGCATTGACATTCATTAAGCCAGATGTCAGCCTAACAGTTAACATTAAAGCAGCAGTTGATGGTGAAGTTGAGGCCTTAGAGTCAGCTGGCGTTACTGTTTCTGATTTTGTTAAAGGGAACATTAAAGCACGTCAACGAATGATTACGCAATATGCAATTGCCGGCGAAAAGGCTGGGGCAGTTTTGGGAACAGATCATGCGGCTGAAAATATTACTGGTTTTTATACTAAATATGGTGATGGCGGTGCAGATATATTACCAATTTTCCGACTAAATAAGCGCCAAGGAAAACAATTATTGCGTGCTTTGAATGCAGATGAGCGTATTTATTTGAAGGTCCCAACAGCTGACCTAGAAGATGGCAAGCCCGGCTTAGCTGATGAGGTTGCTTTAGGTGTTACCTATGATGACATCGACGACTATACTGAAGGTAAGGCTGTATCTGATGATGCCAAAGCAAAAATTGAAAATTGGTATTTGAAGACGCAGCATAAACGTCATATGCCAATCACAATTTTTGATGATTTCTGGCGGTAATCAAGCGTACTTTAATTTTTGAATAATGATATTAGGTTGTTGACTCACGTCTCAACCTTTTTTTGTTAAGTCAATTTTAATAAGGATATACTTTCTTATCAGATTTATCTTTTAGTTTTGGTTTGCCGAGAAAGGTATTTTTTGATTACCATCCCTTAGCATGACAATGCCAATTATAAATTGATAGAGCCCGATTAAAAAAAAGATGAGATGTAGTGGATTGGCGCCTAGCAAAATTATAATTTGGATTAAAATAAAACCCATTTGAACGATACCTAGTAAAGCAAGTGAAAAAGCAGCGTAATGATGATTTCGCAATAGAAGAAAGGTGGCACTAAAATTGCCAAGTCCGATTATTAAAATCAATACTAAGGCGGGGATTAAAAAAGTAGTGAAAGGTGCATTTTTTAATAGCCGAGTTGAAACGCCCATGATTGTATGATTACCAACGGAAAGCGCTAAAGCACCACCAAATAATGCACCAATACCACAAAATAAGTTGATGATAATAATTGAGATTTTCATAAACGATCTCCTTTAGAATGATTAATTATTAAAAAAATAGCAGCTGAAACTTTAACAGCTGCTATAGAATTATTTAATTTTTAAAATCGAAGTGACAATTGTCTGCATTTCATCCTCAGCAACAACAGTTTGATGTCGAATTTCAGCAGTAAATAAATCTTTAACAGCTGAAGGAATTTCGATGTTACTTATTTGACTTAGCGTTTTAACAAGCTCAAAATCATCAGCGTCGGTTGGACCGTTAATGGCTTCTACGACAACTCTTGGGAACTTGTAGGCACTAGCTGTTGAGACAATTACGCTAGGTGTTTGATCTCCTGTTTTATCAAAATACTTGTGATAAACAGCTTCGGCAACTGCGGTATGAGGATCTTCGATATATTGTTCAGTTTTAAAGGTGTTTGCAATTTGTGTACTCGTTTGATTCTCAGTTGCAAAATCTGCAAAGAAATCTTTTAATTGATCACGCATTGCTTCAGTAATTTGATACTCTCCCTTAGTTTCTAAATCTGACATCAGTTGAGCCGTTGCTTGATCGTCATCGCCAGTAAGATGGAAAATAAGTCTTTCTAAATTACTTGAGACTAATATATCCATTGATGGGCTAGTCGTCACAAAGAAATCACGATTTTTGTCATATGCGCCTGAATTAAAGAAATCAGTTAATACATGGTTTTCATTTGAGGCACAAATTAGTTTGTTAACTGGTAAGCCAATTGCTTTGGCATAATAGGCAGCTAGAATATTACCAAAATTTCCAGTTGGTACTGAGAAGTTAATTGGTTCACCAGCTTCTATTTCACCTTGCTTGATTAGCTGTGCATAGGCATAAATATAATAAACAACTTGTGGAAAAAGGCGACCAATATTCATTGAGTTGGCTGAAGAAAACTGTTTACCATTTGCTGATAACTTTTCTCGTAAGGCTTCGTTGTTGAACATTTTTTTGACATTGGTTTGAGCAGCATCAAAATTACCATCAATTGCCACAACGTGTGTATTGTCACCCTTTTGAGTCACCATTTGACGCTCTTGAATTTGCGAAACACCATCTTTTGGATAAAAAACAATGATTGAAGTGCCAGGAACATCAGCAAAGCCTGCCATTGCAGCTTTACCAGTATCACCAGAAGTTGCAGTCAAAATTACAATTTCATTTTCAACATGGTTCTTTTTAGCGGCAGTTGTCATCAAATAAGGTAAAATTGAAAGTGCCATATCTTTAAAGGCAATTGTTGAACCATGGAATAATTCTAAGAAAAATTCGTTGCCAACTTTTTTTAAAGGCGCAATTTCGCTTGTGTCAAATTTTTGGTCGTAGGCAGATTTCACACAATATGCAAGCTCATCACTTGTATAATCATCAAAGAATGGTTGTAAGATTTTTAATGCCACTTCTTGGTAACTTAATTTAGACAATTCGTTAAAATTTAAATTAAAGTCAGGTAATTCTGATGGTACGTAGAGTCCTCCGTCAACAGCCAATCCTTGTAAGACGGCTTGAGAGGCGGTTACTTTGTTATTTTTATTTCGTGTGCTTTGAAAATATAAAGTCATTTTTTCGTCCTTTTCTATATTTTAACTAATTGTAGCTGCCCATTTTGATAGGTCGCCAATTCATTTATCCCTTTGCTCTTGATTAAAGCAAGTAATTCATCAAAATGCAACCTAAAATGTTCAATTTTATGTCCATCAGACCCTAATGTTATGAGTTTGCCACCTAATGATAAATATAAATCGAGGGCGTAATCATAAAGTGCTAAATTATGATAAAGATGTGTGCTTTTGGCATTAACTTCGAAAGCTAGCTGATGCTTAATTGCATTTTTAAAGATTTGAATCAGCTGTGGTTCAAATTCTTGAAGCTGTTCAACTGTTAGGTCAAACAAGCGGATACCATAGTCAAAATGTGCTAAAACATTAGCAGGAATTTCATCAATTGCTTCATTCATCGCTTTTAAGTATTCATCTAAAATTACGCGATAATCCATATCAGCCACAAAATCGTCTAAGTAGTCAAATTGACCGTTATGATGAATACTCAATAATTTTAAATCATAATTTTTATCTTTTAAATAGTCTTTAATTCTTTCCTTTTCAGAAGCAATATAACCAATTTCAATGCCTTTTAAAATACGATTTTGATATTGTTGATTTAACTCTGATATTTTTTTTTGATAGGCTTGGTAATCGGGTGCATCGTCTTGATGTGTGACTGGATTAGCGAGATCAAAGTGTTCTGTTGTAACTACAAAACCATCAAAATTTTCAAGATAACTTTCAAATGTTTCGTCTGCATCATAGGAAAAATAGGTATGCAGATGTTGATCATAATATTTCATTTGCTTCACTCCAATTGGTTAGTGTCAGTTGATTTCATTACTATTTGATTTAGACAGGATTAATTTATCATCAGATAGGTAATTAATCATTTGTTTTGTTTAATTTGATGTTTGATCTTATTTGTCATTTTATTTTACCAAATTTTCAGAA
Organism: Streptococcaceae bacterium; assembly: GCA_022484805.1. Lineage (GTDB taxonomy): Bacteria > Bacillota > Bacilli > Lactobacillales > Streptococcaceae > MMGLQ5-1. The sequence goes on along the minus strand of JAKVKP010000001.1, from coordinate 198,522 downwards.
AAATCTAAACAATGCTTGCAATTTTTGTTTAAAAAAATTATGATTATACCATATAGTACAAAATGAAGAGAGAAAGAAGCGTTTGGATTGCTATAGAAAGCTCTTGGTTGATGGAAAAGAGTGCATTAAGAACGTCTACACATTCTTGAGTGTTTATCTGAACGTTTCGTTTATTGTAGGATAGGCCGTTGGTAACGTTACAGCCAGAGTTATAGACTCACAGAGGTTAATATTGTAAGATATTGACGAATCTGAGGTGGGAACACGTTCATACGTCCTCTAGCAAATTTTTTGCTAGAGGACTTTTTGCCATTGTCACTTACTTTCCGAAAATTGTTTATAATTTGAGGTAGTTATTTAAAACGCTGAAGTTTTTTCGGTAATTGCGAAGAAATTAGTGATGAAGTTAATTATTAATTCTTAATCTAAAAATAACTAAAGTAAATTTTGAAATCCCATTAATTTTTTATTTCAAAAAGTGAATGGAACTGTTTAATCAGCTTAGAATTAATATATTTAATTCTATCTATAAGATAATAAAATGAAACATAATTAGAAAGAGGTAGCTAATGCGTGGATTAAGAAAAATTGAACCCTATATTCCAGGAGATCAACCAAAATTTTCAAAAATGATCAAAATTAATACTAATGAAAATGCCTATCCACCATCCCCTAAGGTGAAAGAAGCGCTTTTAAATTTTGATGCGAGTCAACTACGCTTATATTCTTCCTTAGATAATTATAATTTAACTTCTGCACTCGGTAAAAGATTGAAGGTAGATAGTGACTGGATAACAACTGCCAACGGCAGTGACGATATTTTAGCGTTAGCTTTTCAAAGTTTTTTTAATTCATCTGATCCTATTATTTTTCCGGATTTAACCTATGGCTTTTATTCAGTTTGGTGTGAGCTTTTTAATATTCCCTACTTGGAGTTGCCGTTAAATGATCAGTTTGAGTTTGATTTCGATAAAATTCCTGAAAAAATCGGGGGGATTGTTTTAGCTAATCCAAATGCGCCAACAGGTCTCTATAAGCCAGTTGACCAAATTGAGCAAATTTTAAAAAAATATCACGATGTGGTTGTAATTGTCGATGAAGCTTATATTGAATTTGGCGGTCAAAGTATGCTACCACTGCTTTCAAAATACGATAATTTATACATTACGCGTACTTTTTCAAAAGATGCAGCACTAGCTGGTTTAAGAGTTGGTTATGGTATTGGTAATCCAAAATTAACAGGTGTTATCCAAGCAATTAAGAATTCTTATAATCCTTATGCAGTAGATAGTATCTCAGAGGCACTTGCGATTGCGGCAACTGAGGATTATGAGTATTATCAAAAAATTAATGGTGAGATTGCAAAAACGCGTGATTGGTTTATCATTGAACTTAATAAATTAGGGTTTAATACTTTGCCAAGCTTGACTAATTTTGTTTTAACGACTCATCCTCAACAGTCAGCCGAGGCAATTTTTAATCATTTAAAAAAACATCAAGTCTTTGTTCGATTTTTTCCAAACAAAGAAAGAATTAGTAATTATTTGAGAATATCAATTGGTACAAAAAAAGAAATGACTACCGTGATTGATTTATTAAAAGCATTTATGGCAGAAAATAACGGAGGCACTAAATGAGAAAGAAACAATTGCCAGCAGGCACACACGACAAACTTTTTCGACGTGGGCATGGGGTATATCAGTTAGAGGTTAAGGTAAATGAATTCTTAAATAAACGTGGATTTCAACGTATTGAAACGCCAACAATCGAATTTGCAGAGGTTTTTGAGGATGAGCGAAATCAAGATGATTTGTATCGTTTTTTTGACCATCAGGGTCGATTATTAACGTTAAGACCAGATATGACTTTACCGGTTGGCCGTGTGGTCGCTTCAACGAAAGTTGAATTACCCTTGAAATTGATGTATAGCGGTAAGGTTTTTCGGTATCATGATGAAATGAAGGGCTTGCAAAATGAGTTCACTCAAGCTGGTGTTGAGATTATTGGCTTTCCGTCAATTAAAGCAGAGGTTGAGGCAATTTTATCTGCTGAATCGGTGCTCCGTAAGTTAGAAGTACCAGAATTTAATATTGAAATTGGTCACGCAGCTATTTTCTCAAAAATCATTAAAGAATTAGCGCTATCTGAGCAAGAAACGGAAACTCTAAAATTGCATTTTTTAAATAAAAGTATCACTGGGTTATATGCCTTTACTAAACAATTTCCGAGTGCTTTAGATGCGTTCATTGCTGAAATTCCAAAATTATTTGGTGACGTTGAGACGGTTTTGGTGAAAGCGAAAGCACTCCTGCCAAAGGGGCATCCAATTTTAAATGATATTGCAGAAATTAATACTTTATATCAGCTATTTTCAAAAGACACACAGCAAATACTTCGTGTTGATCTTGGTATGGTTGGCGTGATGGATTATTATACCGGTATTATGTTTTCATGCTTCAGCGAAGGCATTCCTGAGAATTTTTTAAGTGGAGGCCGTTATGATTATCTTTTTAAGCGATTTAATATGGAATCCACTAGCTCGGTTGGCTGGGCAATCAATTTGGAATCGGTTTTTGATTTATTGTATAGGTCAAATGCAAGACATCGTAAGAATAAGGTGCTGCTTCATTTTAATGTTGATGAAGCAAAGCAGGTTGCAGATTTAGTCAGTGAAACTGTTGAGCTGTCATTATTTACCAATCTTGAGGAAACATTGAATTTTGCTAAAAAATGGCAGTATGAAGAAGTGTGGTACTTTGAGGATAATCAATTACTGAAAAAGGAGGTTCAAATTGACTAAACCAATTACAATTGCTTTAACCAAAGGTCGTTTAGAGAAGGATACAGTGAAATTACTGGAAAAAGCTGGCTTTGATATGACCTTCATTAAAGATAAAAAAAGAAAATTGATTTTTGAAAGTCCAGATGGTCAATTTCGTTTCTTATTGGTAAAAGCGCCAGATGTCACGACTTATGTTCGTCACGGAGTTGCGGATTTAGGAGTAGTCGGTAAAGACGTCCTAATTGAACATCCTTACGGCTATTATGAAATGTTAGACCTAAATATTGGTATTTGTAAATTTTCGGTCGCTTCTACGCCTGAATATGATGCGAGGGATCATAAGCGTAAGCGCATTGCTTCTAAGTATCCAACCATTGCGAGTGAATATTTTAATTCCAAAAATGAGGATGTTGAAATTATTAAAATCGAAGGTTCGGTCGAAATTTCACCAATTCTGCACTTAGCGGATGCGATTGTAGATATTGTTGAAACAGGTAATACCCTAAAAGAAAATGGCTTAATTGTTTTTGAAGATATTTGTCGTATTTCTGCACGTTTAATTGCAAATAAAGCAGCGATTAAAAGTAATTCTGCAGTGATGCCATTTATCAATCAATTAGAAGAGATTGTTGGGAAAGAAGAGGTGAGTTTTGATGAAGCAGTTAACAGGTAGTGTAGATGAAATTGTTGAAATACTAAAACAAGAACAAATTGCACTTAATCAAAAAAATGATCAGGTTGAAAGTTTAGTTGCTGAAATTATTGAAAATGTTAAAGTCAACGGTGATCAAGCATTATTCAACTACACTAAACAGTTTGACGGTGTAAAACTAGATCAGCTATTAGTTTCAGAAAGCTTAATTGATGCCGCATTTGAACAGATTGAACCAGAGGTTTTAGAGGCCTTGAAGCTTGCTAAGGCAAATATTATTTCATATCATGAGCATCAAAAAGAACAAGGCTTCACAGATTTCCCTTCTGAAGGAGTTATACGCGGTCAAATTATTTTACCCTTAGAAAAAATTGCAGTCTACGTACCAGGAGGAACGGCTGCATATCCTTCTAGCGTTTTAATGAATACCTTGCCTGCTAAAATTGCTGGTGTCTCAGAAATTATTATGCTAACGCCACCGCCAAAAGATGGACTGTTTAATGCAGCGATATTAGTTGCGGCGAGATTAGCTGGTGTTAACAAAATATATCAAGTCGGTGGTGCTCAGGGTATTGCTGCTGCGGCTTATGGTACCGAAACGATATCACAAGTTGATAAGATAGTTGGACCAGGAAATATCTTTGTTGCAACGGCTAAAAAACAAGTCTTTGGGCAGGTGGGGATTGATATGATTGCCGGACCGTCAGAAGTTGGTGTCATTGCTGATGAAACGGCAAATCCAGCCTATGTTGCGGCAGATTTACTTTCACAAGCAGAACATGACAAGCTAGCACGAGCAATTTTGGTGACTAACTCGATTGATTTTGCAAAAGCGGTATCAGTTGAAATTGAGCGTCAATTATCCAAGCTACCTCGCGAAGCAATTGCAAGACCAGCAATTGAAAATAATGGTCGGGTAATAGTGACAGATACGATTGATCATATGTTTGAATTGATGAATAAGGTGGCTCCTGAGCATTTAGAGGTTGAGCTAGAAGATCCAATTAAATATTTAGGAAAAATTAAAAATGCTGGCTCTATTTTCTTAGGAAAATATACGAGTGAGCCTGTGGGTGATTATTTTGCTGGCGCCAATCATGTTTTGCCAACAAATGGTACTTCACGTTTTTCATCAGCACTGGGTGTTCATGATTTTATCAAGCGGATGCAATATACATATTATGATCAGGCGGCCTTGAAAGCAGCAGCACCTTATATCACTGCGTTAGCCTATAAGGAAAATTTACAGGGACACGCTAAAGCAATTGAAATAAGAGATTGATTATCTTTTTGGGAAAAGGGAGTATGAATGCAATTAATTTTAAATAATATAAATAAATCTTTTGATGACAAGCAACTATTTAATAATCTTAATTTTACTTTTGAAACAGGTAAAATATATGGTTTATTAGGTCGTAACGGTGCGGGTAAAACCACATTATTTAATTGTATTGCACATAATATAGCAATCGATAGTGGCGAAATAGCAATTACTGATCAAGCTGGAATTGAGCATAGTGATTACGATAATACAGAGATTGGCTTTGTTACGACGAATACCAATTTGCCTGATTTTATGACAGGTTTAGAATTTGTTCGATTTGTAATGGCTTTAAATCAAAAACGTTTATCGACAAAATTATCAGCGAGTGAAAATCTATTAAAATATGGTATTAAAATTAGCGACCAAAATATTTTATTAAGAGATTATTCTCATGGTATGAAAAATAAGGTTCAGATGCTAGTGACTGAAATTACCAATGCACCTGTCTATTTATTAGATGAGCCTTTGACAAGCTTTGATCCTGTTGCTGCTTTTGAGGTTAAGGAAAGGATTAGAGAATTAAAAACGAATGCGATTGTTATTTTTTCAACTCATATTTTAGAATTAGCACAAGAGTTATGTGATGAAATTGTATTGTTACATGATAAGCAGCTTGAAGTGTTAGATAGAGAAAAATTGCAGTCTAAGGATTTTGAGAAAGATATTGTTGTAATTTTAAGTGAGGGCGAATAATCATGAGAGATTATTTGACCTTCTACACCAATTTCGTTCAAATTCAAAGCACAATATTTTTAAATAGTTTATGGTTTTGGCTACGTCGCTTGCCTTTAATCGGGAAAAAGATTTCGCCAAAATTTTATCAAATGATTGATTTGAAAACAGCACTCTTAATTTTGATGAAGTGGTTTTATTTACCAATTACGATTATTAAAAAAGGTTTATTACTGCTTTTAGCATGGCTTGTTGCATTTTTTGTTAAATATATTTTTATGGCAAGCGATCAACAATTATTCAGTGCACTTAATATTAATGCACCGGAAGTTTTTAATTGGACGATTACCCTATTTATTTTCTTTTGCATATTTGAACGATTAAATTTTCTGGATGCTTCTGGTAAAACGTTATTTAATCTGGTGGATTTTGCTAAGATGTATCAGTTATCTTATAGCGATACACTAAAGAAATATTTCCGAATTAATTTAATTATGAGCTCCTTGGCTTATCTTTTACCTTTACTGTTACTTGGCTGGTTTTACCATCAAATTGCAATTGCAGTGATTTTACCCTTTTCTTTTCGTTTATTATTCCTCAATATTTCGATGCTGATTGTTGGTCAAAGTTTCTGGTTGAAGGTGATTGATTGGCTGCACGGCGAGATTGTACGCTGGATATACGGCTTTGCGATTTTAATAATTGGTGGCTTTGCAGTGTTTTACTTCACGCTATTTCAATCAGTTGTTTGGTCGAAGTTAGTAACATTAATCGTATTTATATTAGCTGTGTTAAGTTATTTTTTAGCAAATCAAGTAACATTTAATCAGGGCTTTATCCAAAGAATATTTATTAAACAGGCTTATCGCGATGAGGCATACGCTAAGGCTAAGAATAACCAAGGGTCTACGGGAATTCTGGCTGCTCAACGGGCGAGCCAAAAAATTGAAGCAACAGATGAGAGTGCGCTATTCAATCGCTATTCAGGTACTCAACTTCTTAATCACCTACTGTTTAAACGCTATCAAAAAGTATTTAGTAAAAAATTGTTATTGCGAGTAGGTTTTTTGATTGCTTTACTGGTGGTTATTATTGGCTTTTACTTCTATCTAACATTGACTAATTCAAAAAATTCGATGCTATTAGATAGTAATCAAGTCACTAAAATATTGCCAAGTTTGTTCCCGATTGTCTATTTTTTAAACTTATCCAAAGAAATTGTGGCAATTTATTACTTGAAATGTGATAAGGCGATGCTGAATTATCCGTTTTATCGAACAAAATCAGCAATTTTAGGTAGCTTTCTGGATCGTTTAAAGCAATCCTTTATTGTTAATACACCAATTATTATTGGGATTTTTCTAAATATTTTTGCAGTTATTTTATTATTTGGTAAGACGATTTCACCCTCCGTATATGGCTTAATTATTTTTTATGGTATTGCAATGAATTTATTATTCTCATTTCATGAATTGTTTCTTTACTATATTTTGCAGCCATTTGATCGTGAAGGCAAGGCAAAAAATCCAGTATTTCAATTTATTAATTGGATTTTTTATTTTTTCTGTATTTACAATTATAATTTTGAAAGTTTCTTTAATAGTACTGTTTTATATGTTTTAATTATTTCAATAATAATTGTTTTATATGTTACTTTTGGCTTAATGATTATTAAATTGAAAGCACCAAAAACATTTAAATTAAAATAATGGCAAGTCTAGCAGCGTTTAACGAGGTAATTTGAACTTAAATACAAATTCATTATGAGATGATTTAGGCTTTTCCTTTATTTTTAAAGCACAGGCACTAAGAGCTAGAACAAAAGAATCAGCGATTCGTGAATGCTAAAATATTTACGGGTTTGAATTTCAAGGACTAGAGAACATTCCTTCGAACTTTTTATTTTTTGATAAGCCAACAAAGTGATAGAGATCGCAAGTGACCATTGTTTTAAAAATGAGAAGCTATCGTTCGAGTATGTATAAGCAGTTCTTTCTGCTTTTTAGAATAGGAGATGGAGATGTCGGACTTAAAAAAAGGTCTCTTGGTAATGGATGTGGACAGTACATTGATTAATCAAGAAGGTATTGATATTCTAGGTGATATTGCTGGTGTTGGCGCACAGGTTGCAGATATCACAGCAAGAGCGATGAATGGTGAGCTAGACTTTGAGTCAGCACTTCGTGAACGAGTCAGCTTACTAGCAGGTTTACCAGCAACTGTTTTCGATGAGGTTGCCAAACAAATTAGCTTTACCAATGGCGCACTTGAATTAATTTCAAAATTGAAGTCAGCTGGTTGGCATGTTGGTGTTGTCTCAGGTGGTTTTCATGAGACTGTTGATCGTTTAGCCAGTCAGGCTAACATTGATTTTGTCAAAGCAAATCAATTAGAGGTAATTGCTGGTAAATTAACTGGTCAGGTTGTTGGCGAAATTGTGACTAAAAGTGTTAAATTAGAAAAACTAAAGTCATGGTCTAATCAATTAGCCTTACCCTTAACAAGGACAGTGGCGGTTGGTGATGGTGCTAATGATTTATTGATGATTCAAGCAGCAGGTATTGGCATTGCTTTTGATGCTAAGCCTATTGTGCAAAAGCAAGCACCTTATGTAATTGATGAGCGTAATTTATTGCAGGTGTTAAAAATTATTGAAACAAATGATAATTTTATTGACTAATTAATTCGGATAGAAGGAAAGGTATGGTGTACAGATGCGTCAAGCAACAATAGAACGAGATACTTTTGAAACAAAAATTAAGCTTTCACTTGATTTAGATGCACAAGAACCTGTTCAAATTAATACTGGTGTCGGCTTTTTTGATCATATGCTAACACTTTTTGCAAGACATTCAAGAATTTCATTAGTAGTTGTCGCTGATGGTGATATCGAAGTTGATAGTCATCATACAGTTGAAGATGTTGGTATTGTTCTTGGACAAGCGATTAAAGAGGCGCTGGGCAGTAAGGCAGGCATTAATCGCTATGGCACCTCATTTGTACCAATGGATGAAACCTTGGGGATGGCAAGCCTTGATTTATCGGGACGTAGCTTTTTAGTCTTTGATGCAGAATTTGATAATCCAAAACTGGGATTATTTGATACTGAATTAGCTGAGGAATTTTTCCAGGCTCTTGCATTTAATGTTCAAATGAATCTTCATTTAAAAATTTTACATGGTAAAAATACGCACCATAAAATTGAAAGCTTGTTTAAAGCAACTGGTCGTGCTTTACGCGAAGCAATTACGATTAATCCAGAGATTAAGGGTGTAAATTCAACAAAGGGTGTGTTGTAATGATTATAGTAATAGATTATGATGCAGGTAATACACGAAATGTTATGCGAGCGTTGACTAAAATTGGTCTAGAATCCAAATTGTCGAGCGACATTGACGAAATTAAGGCAGCTGACGGCTTGATTTTACCAGGTGTTGGCGCATTTCCCTTGGCGATGCAAGAGCTAGAAAAGCGTGGTTTGGTAGAAATTATTAAATCAGTGGTCGCAGAAGGAAAGCCACTTTTAGGTGTTTGTCTCGGCATGCAGCTTTTATTAGAGGGTAGTGAGGAGCATCAGTACACTAGAGGCTTTGGTTTTATTCCAGGCGATTGTAAACTAATTCCGAAAAAATCAGGTATGCCAGTACCACATATGGGCTGGAATCAGTTGGAAATAGCCAAGGCAAATGCGTTGACTAAGGGAATTGCGGGAGAATATGTCTATTTTGTTCACAGCTATTACACTGACGTACCTGCGGAATTTATCAATGCTACGAGTCAATACTCGATGTCAATTCCAGCTATGATTTCCAATAAGAACGTTTTTGGTGCTCAATTTCATCCAGAAAAATCGGGCGAAGTTGGTCAGGAAATTTTATTAAATTTTAAGGAGTATGTCTATGCAAATTCTACCGGCAATTGATATTAAAAATGGGCGTGCGGTACGTTTATATCAAGGTGATTTTAATCAAGAAACAGTTGTTAATGAAAGTCCGTTGACTCAAGCTGAGATTTTTGCTCAGTCAGGTGTTGATTATATTCATGTAGTAGATTTGGACGGTGCCTTAGATGGTCAAGCAACGAATGCTCAATTGATTGCTGAAATTAAAGCCAAAACTGGTTTGAAAATTGAAGTTGGCGGTGGGATTCGTAGCATTGCACAGATTGAAGCCTATTTGCAGGCTGGTATTGATCGTGTCATTATTGGTTCGATGGCTGTTAAATCGCCAGACTTTGTTTCGGAATCGCTACAAAGATTTGGTTCAGATAAAATTGTTGTCGGTATTGATGCCAAAGCGGGCATGGTAGCAACTGAAGGCTGGTTGGAAGTAAGTGATGTTGATTATTTGATTTTGGCCAAAAAAATGGAGGATTTAGGCGTTCGGTTATTTGTCTATACTGACGTTGATCGTGATGGGACACTAGCGGGTCCGAATTTTGAGCACTATCAGCACTTGATTGACAAATTGGATGAAGCAAAAGTAATTGCCTCAGGTGGCGTTCATGCAATGTCTGACTTAGTGACATTAGAAAAAATTGGCGTTCATGGCGTTATTGTCGGTAAGGCTTATTATAGTGGTGCTATTACGCTCAGCCAATTAGCTGAATTTTAAAATACAATTTTTGTTGTTATTTATCATTTTATTTTGGTATCATCTACCAAGAAAACTAAAAGCACGCTTCTCAATTTTCTATTTTCAGAGTTGAGCAATTTATCACTAATAATTTACGAGTATGTTTGGTTAATATATCAGCTTTCGTCAATGAAATAAAGGCTGTTAGTTACCATCATCTCGCTTAGTATGCTTAGGTTGTCCATTAGCTTTTTAGAAAGGAGCATTTATTTATGCTAGCCAAAAGAATCATTCCTTGTTTGGATGTAACAGAGGGACGTGTGGTAAAAGGTATTAATTTTGTGAATTTAACCGATGTTGGTGACCCAGTTGAAATAGCTAAAGCATATTATGAGCAAGGTTGCGATGAATTAGTTTTTTTAGATATTACAGCTACGCATCAAAAAAGAGATACAATGGTCGAGGTCGTTGAAAGAACAGCAGATCAAGTATTTATACCATTTACGGTGGGTGGAGGCATTCGTTCTGTTGAGGATATGAATAAAATGCTTCGTGCAGGCGCTGATAAGGTGGCTATCAATTCTTCTGCAGTCCGAAATCCAGATTTAATTCGTCAAGGTGCAGAAAAATTCGGTAATCAGTGTATTGTAATAGCGGTTGATGCCAAGCGTGTCGGTGATTCATGGCATGTTTTTGTCACGGGTGGTCGTGAAGATACAGGCATTGATGCAATCGAGTGGGTCAAAAAAGCAGTCGAATTAGGTGCAGGTGAAATTTTGTTGACTTCAATGGACAAAGATGGGACAAAGTCAGGCTATGATTTAGAACTTAACCGAGCTGTTTGTCAGGCGGTTTCTGTTCCAGTTATTGCTTCTGGTGGAGCAGGTAATCAGCCTGATATTTTAGAGGTGCTTGAAAAAACCGATGTAACTGCCGCTCTTGCTGCAAGTGTCTTTCATTATGGTGAAATCAGTATTCCAGAAACCAAGGCCCAATTAAAATCTGCAGGTGTTGCGGTTAGGATTTAAGAGAGGTGTACGGATGTCAAATCTAAAATTAGATTTTGAAAAACAAGGCGGTCTAATCCCTGTGATTGTGACCGAGCATAGCACTGGTGAAGTTTTGATGTTAGCCTATATGAATGAAGCCAGTTATCAAAAAACACTTGAGACTGGCCAAATGTGGTATTGGTCAAGAAGCCGAAATGCTCTTTGGTTGAAGGGCGAAACAAGTGGTCATTTCCAGACAGTTCGGACAATTAAAACAGACTGTGATTTAGATACTTTATTAATTTCAGTTGATCAAATTGGTCCTGCTTGTCATACAGGTTCACATAGCTGCTTCTTTAATGAAATTGAAAGCTAAATAAGTTTGTGACAGCTAGTTGGAAAAAGTTTTTTATAATAAAAATATATTATAATCGACATTAATGGAGGATTAACAATGATTGATAAGGTTTTTGAGGAAATTTTAGAACGCCAAGCAAATCCCAAAGAAGGCTCATATACGAACTATCTTTTTGATAAAGGATTAGATAAGATTTTAAAGAAGGTTGGTGAAGAAGCGACCGAGGTGGTGATTGCGGCCAAAAATGATAATCAGGAATTAATTTCAGAAACAGGTGATTTAGTTTACCATATGCTTGTTTTACTGGCAGAAAAAGGCATCAGCTTGGAAGATATATCTGAAGAGCTAAGCAAACGCGTTGGTAAACAAAGTAATGTACATGACCGAAAAGAAATTGATAAATATTAATAGAGATCAAAAAAATCCAATAATATCGAAAAGATTGAATTGGTTTGTTCTGACTGATACTAATATTTTTGAGCTTATTCACGTGCCTGAAGGAAAGGTTAATGATTCTAGCATTGTAGGCTTGATCAATAATATGATTTAGTGAGCTTTTAGTATAGAATATTGGCATATTCCACTGAATTTTTCCGTTAATAAAAGTATATTTAATGAGGTAGGTTGAGCAGCAATGCCACACCTCTTTTTTATTCAATTAAATTACTTAAGTTTTGTTCTCATTGCTTTACAAAGTCTGTTCTCATTCTTTATAATTAAAGGAAAATCATAGCCAGAACAGATTTATCATCAGAAGATAAATCTGTATAAGGTTTGGAATAGAGGATTTATGATGACGAGCAAAGATGAATATGAAAAGACGTTAAATCAATTTTTGGGCTATTTAATGCAAAATAATCAAGAAAAAGCCAGCGAATTGAGGCAGAGACTACGTGAATTAGGTATTCAATTAATGGAAAATAACGAAAAGGTGGATCGTAAGTAAATGCAAATTATTTTAATTCTCATCTTACTAGGGTGTTATTTTTTGTTTTTTAATCAAGATATTAAAGAGACAGCGGGGGTTTGCATTTTAACCTTACTTATTGCAGGGGTTTGCGGTCTAATATTTGGAATCGCGAATGCTTCGGCATTGGAAATTGCCCTTGTTGTAGGTCTAGGTTTTCTATTAAAGCAAGCTTATCAAGAAATATAGAAGAGGGATGGCATGAAAGCTGGCGTTGATATGGAGGAGCTGAGTCGATTTTCAGAATTGATTCAAAAACCACGTTTTGTTTCACGCGTACTTACAGATAATGAATATCAAGTTTTTAATCAATTAAATACTAAAAGAAAAATTGAGTATTTAGCAGGTCGATGGGTGGCTAAAGAGGCATTTTCCAAAGCATACGGTACAGGTATTGGTAAACTTAGTTTTCAAGATATTGAGATATTGAATCGAGCAAATGGCGCACCCTATTTTTCAAAACTACCGGAGTTAAGTGGTCACGCAGAAATATCGTTAAGTCACACAGATCACAATGTCATTGCTTTTGTTATCATTGAAGGGGAGGTAACAGTGAATGATTAATTCAAAGCATCGCCCGACTGTTGCCTTAATTGACTTAGAGGCAATCCGTTGGAATATTGAACAGGAAAAAAAGCATAGCAATAATTCAGAAATTTTTGCAGTGGTTAAGGCGAATGGTTATGGGCACGGTGCTGTTGAAGTTGCCAAAACTGCTCTTGCTTCGGGCGTAAGTGGACTCTGTGTTTCCAATTTAGATGAAGCCTTAGATTTAAGAAGGCACGGTATTACCAGTCCAATTTTAGTTTTGAGTGAAATTCCAGTTGCTTATGTGGAGTTAGCACAGAAGAATCAAATTACCTTAACGGTAGCCAGCTTATATTTTTTAGAAACCTTGGATTCAAAATTGAATTTATCAGAGCTCAAGGTTCACCTTAAGCTTGATACAGGTATGGGGCGGATAGGACTGAGAACGGCTGAAGAAATAAAATCAGCTGAACGATTAATTAATCAATTGAATATTCAATTGGAGGGTGTTTTTACACATTTTGCGACAGCAGACGAAAAAACTGATGATTATTTTAATCAGCAAGTGCAACGTTTTCGACAATTGAAATTAGCCTTAAATGCACAGCCTAAATATGTTCATGTCAGTAATACTGCAACCACGTTTTGGCACCAGCAATGTGATGGGAATTTAATTCGCTATGGCATTGGCATGTATGGTTTAAATCCTTCGGGTACCTTGTTAAATCTACCATTTGATTTAAAACCAGCGCTCTCATTAATTAGTCAGCTTTCGTATGTGAAGCAGGTTGGCAAGGCTGAATTTATTAGCTATGGTGCGACCTATGAAACAAAGAAAAATGAATGGATTGGGACTGTCCCGATCGGATATGCGGACGGTTGGTTACGACGTCTACAAGGCTTTAGCGTTTTAGTTGATGACGAATATTGTGAAATTATTGGTAGGATTTGTATGGACCAATTGATGATTCGTTTACCTAAGGCATTTCCAATTGGTTCTAAGGTGACGCTGATTGGTAAGGACCAAGATAACGAAGTGACGGCGGCTTCTGTAGCCGAATTTAGTCAAACGATACATTATGAAATTACCTGTGGCTTATCTGACCGAATTCCTCGTGTTTATCAGGTTAAAGATTAAGAATTAAATAGACTAGCTCTTCTAGCTAGAATTATTTAAAGTTATTTGTTATACTCACTTTAAAGTCTATAAAAATAAGAAAGAATCGAGGTGTTTCATATGGAACTGGAACACATTAATGATGGCAATGTTAGAATTACTATCACTAAAGAAGATTTAGCAGATCGAGGATTAACTTTAATTGATTTAATGAGTAATCAACAAGCTGTTGAGGAATTTTTCTATACGATTTTAGACGAAGCTGGAATTGCTGATGAATTTCAAGATTCAAGCGTTTTAAGTTTTCAGGTAGTGCCAAAAGATAATAGTTTAGAAGTCTATGTATCAAGAGATGATGTTGCGATGGAAGACACTGTTGAGCGCATTCTTAAAAGTATGGAAAAACAGCCGGGCGCCGATGAATTACAAGATAAAGCTGATGATAATAATCAAAAGATAAATGACGAAAAAACTGAAGAAGTTCAGGAATTTGTTTATTTTTCAATAGAGTTTAATAATTTTGAAGATATTATTACGTTAGCCAAAGACTTGTTTATAGAGGCGGATGCCACTGAGCTTTATAAATTAAATGGTAAATTTTATCTCATTATTTTGTTGAATCAATTAGAACTAGGTCAAACTCAAGTTCAAGATATTCTTGGCAGGGTAATTGAATATGGTGAAAAAACAAGTATTACGCGTGATGTACTTGTTGAATATGGACAACCAATATTGCAATATGATGCAATTGAAGTGATTCGTAAGAATTTTTAATATTAAAATAGGAGATATCATTATCGAGTTAGGTAATGATATTTTTTTATAGTTTGTTATTATGATTAAATATTAATTAGTGTTTGAAATAAATTTTTAATCATAATGAAGAAAATATGTTAATATAGAGTTGTCGTATTATTTTATTTTTTTATATGGGAGAAGGGCAATTGAAAAAACATAAACGCTTAATATATCAAATACTCATTTTAGTCATTTTATTCCCTATTTTTGATGGGACTTCATATATATTAGCCGACGATGCTAGTAATAGTTCAAGTAGTATTAGCAAATCTACTGCTGAAAGCTCAACTTCTGAAAGTGAGCCAGCTGATTCATCAACTGAAGCTAGTAGCACGGGATCATCAGCCTCTGAGTCAATTTCTGATAGCACGGAGGAATCAAAAAATTCAGAAGAAGCAACAACTTCAGAAGAGTCAACAGATGACGAAACACTCTCAGACAATATTCCATTAGGATTTTATGCTTCTGGAAAATATGAAGGTGTTGAGCCAACGGTTAAAAATATCGAAGCGATTTATGAGGCGCAGGAAGAACCTGAAAATACGAATATGAGTTTGAAGGTGAGTAGTTCTAATCGCTTGACGTTGCTTTCAACAGATACACCAGACGATTTATCAAGCAGTGATACTTCGCTACCAAGAAAGGATTTCATTGATATTGCGAGCTACCAAAGCTGGATGACACAGGCCGATTTTAATCAACTTAAAAAATTAGGCATCAAGGGGGTCTGCATTAAACTGACAGAAGGGACGAGCTATAAAAATCCTTATGCTAAAACTCAAATCGCAATGGCAAAAACAGCTGGATTAGTGGTTTCAACCTATCACTACTCACGTTTTTCATCAACATCAGGTGCTCAATCAGAGGCAAATTATTACACGGCTTATGCTAAGGAGCTTGGATTATCTACCTCAACTTTAATGGTAAATGATGCCGAGGATCCCGACATGAATCCAACGCAAGTTGATGCAACTATCACTTCACTTGCTTTTAAAAATCAACTAGTAGCTAATGGCTACAGTAATGTGGTGCATTATTGTTCGGCTTCTTGGGTCGGTAATACTAGCTATATGGAGCCTCAAAAATTGGGCGCAGAAAATTTTTGGGTTGCTCAGTATTTATATGGTAAGCCTTCTTCAAGCAATTTACTTCATACAGGAAACGCCGCTTGGCAATATACTTCTCAAATGTATTATTCGGGTTTGAGTGTAACGGCACCAATTGATACAAGTATCGATTATGCGGGCCGCTTTACGCCATCTACTGTGGCAGAACCAATTGCTGATTTGAAGCCATCTACTAATGGTCAGCTTCAATATCGAACACATGTTAGTTCAATTGGTTGGCAGAGCGTAGTTAATTCACCAAATACGGCTGGTACGACTGGTCAACAGCTAAATATGGAAGCATTCCAGATTGCATATTCCGAATCAGGCGTTTCAGGCGATATCGTTTATAGCGCTCATGTTCAAGATGTTGGCTGGCAGTCTAATGTCAAAAATGGTGCGATTGCTGGTACGACTGGACAGAGTCTTCGTCTGGAAGCATTAAAAATCAGTTTAACTGGCGAATTGAAAAATAAATACCATGTGGTTTATCGTGCCCATGTTCAGGATATTGGTTGGCAAGACTGGCAGCAGGATGGTGCAATTGCAGGGACAACAGGACAGGACAAACGCGTAGAAGCAATCCAAGTTAAATTGGTTCCAATCGAAACGACAACAGTTACGGAAAAATTTGTAGATGCAACAACTGGTGCTCAAATTAGTTCTAATGTTACGTCAACGAAGGAAGTCGGCACAACAGCTACTTTTACTCCGATAACAATCACGGGTTATAATACGCCGGCTGCACAAACAGTGACGATTCAAAAAAATCAAGTCATTACTCATAAGTATTCAGCAAAACCAGTAACGGCAGTTCTTAAATATAGTACCCATGTTCAAAATATTGGTTGGCAATCAGAGGTGACTTCGCCAAAAACGGCTGGTACAACAGGTCTTAGCTTAAGGTTAGAGGCAATGAAGATAAATATTTCTGGTGACTCTGGTAATATTATTTATAGCACCCATGTTCAAGATGTTGGCTGGCAAAATGAAGTTAGTAATGGTGCGGTTACAGGAACGTCGGGTCAAGAAAAACGTCTCGAAGCAATTAAGATTCGCTTAACGGGTGAGCTTCAGAGTAAGTATCATATCTACTATCGTGTTCATGTTCAAGACATTGGTTGGCAAGATTGGCAGCAGGACGGTGCAATTGCTGGTACAACTGGTCAATCAAAACGACTGGAAGCAATTGAAATCAAATTAGTTGCAAAATAGTAACTGTTTTAGTTGAGATTAATTATTTGGAGGAAATCAAATGAAACAGATAATTCGAATGCTTATTTTATGCTGCTTAATTACTGTAACAGTTGGTTGTAGTAATCAAAGTGAGAAAACTAGTAATCAGACAGTATCAACTCAGTCATCCAAAAAATCATCAGAAAAATCAACTGAGAATACTGTGACTAGTTCGAGTGAAACAGAGGTAGTTACCTCTGGTGAGGCTTCAGAGCAGGCAACCGTTAAGGATTTGGCGAATATTTTTTATGGTGAAAAATTACCGACTTTGATTTATAGTCCGACTGACAGTTATCTTGGCGCAAGTTACACCACTCCAAAATCAAAGGATTATCAAATTAATTATTTTGCCACTGATCAGCAGTTGGCTTTAAACGCAAATTCGTTAAATTCTGCTGTGGCCTTTGCTACCTTCAAAAAACAAGAATTTTCAACTGATCAAGAAGCAATTAATGCAGTTGGTTATCTACCAGCTGATGGTATGGCTGTTAATTTAAATCACGGGATGACTGGTTATCAGCAAGGAGCGGCTGGTTCTACGTACCTTGCTTGGGTGGAAGGTAATTGGTCGATAGTTGTTCAGGTTTCTAATTCAACTAGTGATAACGCAGTTGAAATTGCTAATTCAATTATTGATTTATTAGAAACGGTATATTTGCCAGCGCCAAGTAATGTAGGGCAAATCACAATTCACTCTAATTCGAGTAATCAACTTATCTTTAATCAAGGTAATACTGTATATACGCTGACACACTCGGATTATTTAGCTCTGTTAAAAATGACAGCTTCAATTCAATAATAGTATTTAATAATTTGATAAATTTAAGTAACTTATAAAAAGGACTGTTTGGACTTTTTATAAGTTTTTTGTTTCAGAACTTGTTTTTTTTAACCAATATAACAATTTATTAATGCTATAATAAATAATGAATTGATAGTGATTTTCAAAAAATACCAGCTTGCTGATGATTAGAAAAGAGGAGAAATGAAAAAGGATAAAATTATTATTCGGGTTATTACTATAATACTTTTGTTATTACAATTGTTGCCAATTACTGAGGTTTTTGCTATTGAACAGCAATCAAAAGAGGATCAAGCAGGCTTAACTACTGAAAAATCAACAGAAGTAAATTCCACATCAGAATCGTTGTCATCTGATAGTGGTATTTCATCAACGACTGCAACAAGTGATGAGGCAAATAAGAGTGAAAGTTCTGACAGTAGTGAATCATCAGAAACAGCTACTAGTTCGGAGCCAGTTAGCGCATCGTCAGAGACGGCATCATCAGAACAGGAAGAAATTCAACCAACTTTAATCGAAAAAATTCAATTAACCGTACCGAAGTCAAAAATAAGTATTGGTGAATCAATTCAATTAAATGTTACTGTCGAACCAGCTGATGCAGATCAATCAAAATTGGACTATCAAACCGTGGATACTAGTGTGGTGACTGTTTCTGATAGCGGTGTTGTTACTGGTTTAAAAAAAGGAGAAACAAAGTTAATTGTTACAGATCAGCAGACTAAGCAAACCGCTGAGATATCAATTCAAGTAGTTCAAACGAGAATATCGTATCAAACTCATGTTCAAAATATTGGTTGGCAGCCTTTGGTTACTGATGGTCAAACGAGTGGTACGACAGGCTCTAGCTATCGATTAGAGGCGCTTAAATTACAATTAGAGGATGCGACATACACTGGTAACATAGAGTATCGTACTCACGTTCAAAATATCGGTTGGCAGGGCTGGCAATCCAACGGTAATTTATCTGGTACCACAGGTCAAGCATTGCGCTTGGAGGCGATTCAAATTCGCTTAACGGGTGAATTAGCGACACATTATGATGTCTATTATCGTACCCATATTCAAAATGAAGGCTGGTTAAGTTGGGCAAGTAATGGTAATTCATCCGGCAGTCAAGGCCTAGGCCTTCGTTTAGAAGCACTTGAGATTAAGCTAGTGGCAAAAGATAGTGGCGATTTTGTGACAAGTCATCCTTTTATTGATGGTAGCCAAACACAATTAAATTATCAGACCCATGTTCAAAATATTGGTTGGCAAGATGTGCGACAAGCAGGTCAAATCTCTGGTACTACAGGTCAATCATTACGTGTAGAAGCATTATCAGCTAGTATTACTAGTGGTCTGTCTGGCTCAATTACGTATCAAGGACATGTTCAAAACATTGGTTGGCAGTCGGTTGTAAGTAACGGTGCGATCGCGGGAACAACTGATAAGCAACTACGTCTCGAAGCATTGAAAATTAATTTGACTGGTGATTTGGCCAAATACTATGATATTTATTATCGTGCGCATATTGAGGGTAAAGGGTGGCTTCAATGGGGCCGAAATGGCATGAATGTTGGTAGTATTGGGGCTGGTAAGAGATTGGAAGCAATTGAAATTCGTCTTTTTCCTAAAAATTCAGCTACTCTATCAATTGGAAAATCCTATTGCACAGCAGCAGATTTTCCAAATCCCCTCCAATTTTCACCGACATATTTTTCACAATTGGATTCAAGCTGGAAGGATTATTATGTAGGAATGTATAAAATTGGGCCAACTGGTTGTGTCCCAACGTCAATGGCTATGGTGATCAATGGTTATGGCAAAGGTCAAAATCCAGTTTCTGTAGCCCAGACTGCCTATCGAATTTCAGATTTTAATCATGGTATTCCTGGCGCCTCTGCCCAAGCCTTTACTCAGGTTATTCAGTATTATGGATTAAATCCAACGCCTTTATATAGTCAAGCAAGTATCCAGTCGGCATTAGAGAACGGATTACCTGTATTGGCGATGCTTGGTTCGCCATTTACTTTTGCAGGTGCTACTCATGCCGTAATGATTTATGGTTATTCGAATGGTAATGTGCGCATTTACGATCCATATGCTAATAATGTTAGTGGTTGGCATACCTTATCAAGTGTTTGGCGTTATCAAAGCACGAATTCATTTGATAGAAAGCCGGGCTATGTTTTTGTTTCTGTAGCTGCGTGATCAATAATCAATATATTAAGGTTGGACTCTTATGTTCAACCTTTTTGCCATTGTCACTTACTTTCCGAGAATTTCAGTATGAAATTTGAGGCAGTTATTGACAAAGGTATACATTTGACCTTGTTTTTATAAGCAACTGAATGGCGCTTTAAAAGCTTAGTTCAAAGACTCAATACACACTTACTCTCCGAGAATTTCAGTATGAAATTTGCGGCAGTTAGTGACATTGTCGGAAGTAACTTCGCTCATCAGAATTGGAAGTTAGATGCGTTATCGATTTTTTATATAGCTTGAGGCAAAGTTGTTACGTGTTGCGATGTTTTATTACTCAAAAAGACTTCTAATTCTATATTTACTACGTTCTTCCGACTTTTCCCAGTAAGTCACTTTAATTTAAGCAATCGAAGGGCGCTTTAAAAATTTAGTTCAAAGGCTCAATACAGCTTTATAAATAACAAAATAAATAACAAATTTAACAATTTTTTAATGTTTTTTTGACATACTTAGTTCTATTGTTCTAGGCAATCATAATGCAATTTTATTATAAATATCTATTTTATTTAAAGTTGAAAAGTAATTTGAATTTTAATTCAATATTTGATAGTATTAAGAGTATTGTATTAGGAAAATGAGAGGGAATAGAATGGCCAATATTCTTAAAAAAGTAATTGAAAATGATAAAAAAGAAATTAATCGTTTACGGAAAATAGCAGAACAAGTTGATAGTTATTCAGATGCATATAGTAAGCTAGCAGATGATGACTTGAAAGCAAAAACTGAAGAATTTAAAAAACGTTATCAAAATGGCGAAAGCTTAGATGATTTGTTACCCGAAGCTTTTGCGGTCTGTCGAGAAGGTGCGAAACGTACATTGGGGCTTTTCCCATACCTAGAGCAGGTAATGGGTGCCGTTGTCCTACATAATGGCGACGTCTCTGAAATGAGAACTGGTGAGGGTAAAACCTTAACAGCAACGATGCCAGTGTATTTGAACGCATTAAGTGGTGAAGGTGTTCATGTAGTAACCGTCAATGAATATTTATCAACACGTGATGCAAGCGAAATGGGTGAATTATATAATTGGCTTGGTCTGACTGTTGGTCTTAATATTAACTCGAAATCTTCTGATGAAAAACGTGAGGCATATGCTTGTGACATCACCTATTCAACTAACTCAGAATTAGGATTTGATTATCTGCGTGATAATATGGTTGTTTATCAAAGCCAAATGGTTCAAAGACCATTAAATTATGCGATTGTTGATGAAGTTGACTCCATTTTAATTGATGAAGCTAGAACGCCTTTAATCATTTCAGGTCAAGCAGAAAAATCTACTGCCTTATATATTCGTGCGGATAATTTTGTAAAAGGCTTGGTTGAGGATGATTACAAAATTGATGTTCAGTCGAAAACAATCGGCTTGACAGAGCAAGGGATTGATAAGGCTGAGGCAATTTTCGCCTTGGAAAACCTTTTTGATATTGAAAATACAGCACTTACGCATCATATTGACCAAGCACTTCGTGCTAATTACATTATGATTAAGGAAATTGATTATATTGTTGATGAGGGAGAAGTCAAAATTGTTGACCAATTTACTGGTCGGGTAATGGAAGGTCGTCGTTGGTCAGATGGCTTACATCAAGCTGTAGAAGCAAAAGAGCGTGTCGAAATTGAAGATGAATCTAAAACAATTGCCACGATTACTTATCAAAACTATTTTAGAATGTATCAAAAATTAGCTGGGATGACTGGTACAGCTAAGACAGAAGAAGAAGAATTTAGAGAAATTTATAACATGCAGGTGACGGCAATTCCGACTCACCGTCCAGTCATTCGAATTGACCAACCAGATTTATTATATCCGACACTCAAGTCAAAATTTAAGGCTGTTGTTGAAGACATCAAGGAACGCCATGCCAAGGGGCAACCAATCTTAGTTGGTACAGTGGCTGTTGAAACTTCAGAATTACTTTCAAATCTTTTAACACAGGAAAAGATTCCACATGAAGTTTTGAATGCAAAAAATCACTTTAAAGAAGCTGAAATCATCTTAGATGCTGGTCAACGAGGCGCTGTTACGATTGCCACGAATATGGCTGGTCGTGGTACCGATATTAAACTTGGAGCCGGTGTAATTGAGGCTGGCGGTTTGGCAGTCATCGGGACTGAGCGCCACGAGTCTCGTCGTATTGATAATCAGCTACGTGGCCGTTCAGGTCGTCAAGGTGATCCGGGAGAATCACAATTTTATCTTTCGTTGGAAGATGAATTGATGAAACGGTTTGGCTCAGAGCGAATTAAAACTTTCTTAGAGCGAATGAATATGGCTGAAGAAGATGTTGCTATTCAATCTAAGATGCTAACTCGCCAAGTAGAATCAGCTCAAAAACGTGTAGAAGGTAATAACTACGATACTCGGAAGCAAGTGCTGCAATATGATGATGTGATGCGTGAACAACGTGAGGTTATTTACAAGCAGCGTTACGAAGTTATCACTGCCGAAAATGATTTACGTTTACAAATTCTTTCAATGGTTAAGCGAACAATTAATCGAGTTGTTGAAACGCATACAACTGCAATTTCTGATAAAGCTGAGGATTGGAATTTAGAAGCAATTGATGATTTTTCGAGTAATGCGCTCGTACACGAGAAGGATATTTCTGTTGAAGATTTAAAAGGTAAGACACCAGCGGAAATTTCGGACTTTTTAAATGAAAAGGCGTTGGCTACTTATGAGCGTCAGGTTTCTAGTTTACAGGATGAAAAACAGGTTTTAGAATTCCAAAAAGTTGTTATTTTACGAGTGGTTGATGATAAATGGACGGACCATATTGATGCGATGGATCAATTACGTCAATCTGTTGGTTTGAGAGCCTACGGTCAAAATAATCCATTAGTTGAATATCAAACTGAAGGTTATCGGATGTTTGAAGATGTGATAGGCGCGATTGAATATGAGGTTACTCGCCTCTTTATGAAAGCTCAAATTAGACAGGATGTTCAGCGTGAACAGACACCGATTGAAGAAGTACAACCAAACTTGGAGCAAGGGCAAGGCGTAGTCGCTGAAAATCACTCTAAAAAACCAGTCACTAATCGAGATAAACCCTATGCTAACGTTGGTCGTAATGATCCTTGTCCATGTGGCTCAGGTAAAAAATTCAAGAACTGTCATGGTCGAAACGCTTAGTCTTAGCATTTAATTTTTATAAAATCGTAACTATTGTTGTCATAAATTACAAATAATTGTGAGAAGACTGGAGATTGTTCCAGTCTTTTCCCGCAAAAATTAGAAACACTTTAAAGAAGTGAACCATAAAATATAAAAAGAGGATTATTATGTCATTTACAGAAGTATCGCCAAAGCTTGATATTCAAAAAATTAAAGAAATTTCAAAGTTAACCCCTGAACAGTTTGCTAAAAAGCAGGCTCGTGACGAAGAACTTAAAAATATTATTTCAGGGAAGGATGAACGTTTACTTTTAATCATCGGTCCTTGCTCTGCTCATGATGAAGCAGCAGTCTTAGATTATACTAAACGACTTGCAAAAATTCAGGAAGCGGTAAAAGATAAGATTTTTATGGTACCTCGTATTTATACCGCTAAGCCAAGAACAAATGGTGATGGCTACAAAGGGTTAGTTCATCAACCGAAATCAAATGAAAAACCAAGTCTAATTAATGGTATTAAAGCCGTTCGTGATTTGCATGCTAAAGTAATTGCTGAAACTGGCTTAACAACAGCTGATGAAATGCTTTATCCTGAAAATTTGCCGTTAGTTGATGATTTGGTGAGTTATATTGCCATTGGTGCACGTTCAGTTGAGGATCAACAGCATCGTTTTGTGGCCAGCGGCTTTGATTGTCCAGCAGGTATGAAAAATCCAACAAGTGGTAATTTAAATGTGATGTTTAATGGTATTTACGCAGCACAGCAGCCACAAAATTTCTTGTTTAATAATGCAGAAGTAAATACTTCTGGAAATCCATATGCTCACGTTATTTTGCGTGGTTCATTAAATGAGTATGGTGAAAATATTCCAAATTATTATTATGAAAATATTCTTAAAACAATTTCGATTTATGAGAAAATGGGCTTAGAAAATCCTTTCATCATTATTGATACTAATCATGATAATTCAGGTAAACAATATCTTGAACAAATGAGAATTGTGAAGCAAACTCTGGTTAATCGTAATTGGAATCAATCAATTAAAAAAGCTGTTAGAGGCTTTATGATTGAAAGCTATATTGAAGATGGTCGTCAAAATGAAGCGATTGAATATGGCAAGTCTATTACGGATCCATGTTTAGGCTGGGATAAAACAGAGGAACTTATCAATTATATTTATGAAAATTTAGATTAATAATAAGGATAAATTATTTATTGGTGAATTTAACAATTTAAAATAAAAAAGAATTGGAAAAGGAAATTAGAAATGGCATTTATTGCAAAAAGTGAACCGCTAGATTTAAATAAAGTACATGAAATTGCTGCTTTATCAGAAGCTGCTATTGAACAAAAGCGCCTACGTGATCAAGAGTTAGAAGCAATTATTAAAGGCGAAGATGATCGATTCTTATTAGTCATTGGTCCTTGTTCAGCGGACAATGAGCCTGCAGTTTTAGAATATGCAAAACGTTTGGCCAAACTACAAGAAGCGGTTAAAGATAAAATTTTTATTGTGATGCGAGTTTATACAGCTAAACCAAGAACGAATGGCGACGGCTATAAGGGACTAGTTCATCAGCCTGATACGGCTGGTAATCCAAGTTTAATTAACGGTATTCGTGCCGTTCGTGAATTGCATGCAAAGGTGATATCAGAAACAGGATTGACTACGGCTGATGAAATGCTTTATCCTGAAAATTTGCCAATTGTAGCAGATTTGGTATCTTATCATGCGATTGGTGCACGTTCTGTTGAGGACCAAGAGCATCGTTTTGCAGCTAGTGGTATTGATGCCCCGACTGGTATGAAAAATCCAACAAGTGGTAATCTTGGTGTGATGTTTAATGCGATTCATGCGGCGCAGCAAAAACAAAATTTTTTATATAATAGTCAAGAGGTGGAAACCACTTCAAATCCATTAGCTCACGTGATTCTTCGCGGTGCGTTAAACGAATATGGCGAAAATATTCCTAACTTTTACTATGAAAATTTAGTTAAAGTAATCGAAAAATATAAAAAATCAAACTTAAAAAATCCATTTATCATGGTAGATACAAATCATGATAATTCTGGTAAAAAATTTATTGAACAAATTCGAATTGTGCGACAAACATTAATCAATCGATCATGGAATGAAGAGGTTGCCAAATATGTTCGTGGCTTCATGATTGAAAGTTATCTTGAAGATGGACGTCAGGATGAGCCAATTGAATTTGGCAAGTCGATTACAGATCCTTGCCTAGGTTGGGATAAAACGGAAGCTTTAGTTAAAGAAATATTCGAAACACTTTAGTCGTCAATGGATTTTAAGTGGGAATTTGATTTTTTTCCTACTTAAAATCTTTTTTTAATTCATACTTAGGACGGATTTAAAAAAATACTATTGAAATTTAATATTAGTTTGTTATTATAAGAATAAGCTGACTAAGGGAGGGATCACATGATTACTTTATTTATTTCACCAAGCTGTACATCTTGCAGAAAGGCAAAGCACTGGTTTGAAACACATGAAATCCCATATAAAGAACGAAATATTATTGGTCGTCCAATGACGAATGGTGAATTAAAACAAATATTAGAATTATCCTTGGAAGGTACGGAGGAGATTATTTCAACACGCTCCAAGACATTCCAAAAATTGAATATTAATTTGGATGATTTATCCTTATCTCAATTGCTTGAATTAGTTGAGAAATATCCAAATTTATTAAGAAGACCGATGATTATGGATGAAAAACGGCTTCAAATAGGGTTTAACGAGGATGAGATCAGGGCATTTCTACCTCGTAAAGTTCGTAGACTTGAAATGAGAGATGCACAGATGAGAGCAGGGTTTTAATTAGCCTAATAATCTGAAGATAATTATTAAAAGGTTGAATGATGTGTTCAGCCTTTTTTTCGTTAACTCTCATCGAAAGTATTACAAATATTTCTAGATAGCTCAGTTTTTAGAAATATCCAGATTGTAAAATTATCATTATCTCTAATTTGATTTTTGTTATAATGAATAATAAAGAAAGCAAATTATAAGGAGGAGTCATGAAAAATTATAGTTATCCGATTGATTTGGATTGGTCAACCGAAGAGGTAGTAATCGTTACTGAATTTTTAGCAGCAGTTGAACAGGCTAATGAATCTCAAATTGACAGACTTCAATTTATGAGGAAATATCAGTTATTTAAATCTGTAGTTAAGAGTATTGGTGAAGAGAAGCGTTTAGGTAGAGAATTTGAAAAATTGAGTGGCTTTTCAATTTATCAAACAGTTCAAGCTGCTAAACAAAATACAAAGAAAGCGTTTACTATATGAATCAAAAAAAATTTAAATTAATGGCAACTTGGCTAAAGGAAGTGCGAGGGCAGATTTTAGCTTGGCTAGATGAAGACTTTACAATTGAAGAAAAAACGAGTCGATCTGATTTGGTGACTGAAGTTGATAAGGCTGTTCAAGATTTTTTAGTGGCTAAAATCAATACGCATTTTCCTACCGATGCTATTTTGGCTGAAGAAAACGGCATGGATAAAACCGCAATAGCTAATGGTGCAGTTTGGGTGATTGATCCAATTGATGGTACTTTAAATTTTGCCGTTCAGCACGATAATTTTGCAATTTTGGTTGCTTATTATTTTGAAGGAGAAGGTCAGTTTGGTTTTGTCTATGATGTGATGAAAAATAAACTTTTCTCTGGAGGCGAAGAATTTGGTGTACAATTAAACGGCCAATCGCTTAAACCTGTCAAACAGAAAACATTTTCAGAGGGCTTGATCGGCGTTAATGCTGGTATGTATCGAAAAAATGTGCATCAAGTGGCAGAATTAGCGGATCAAACCCTTGGCGTACGAGTGAATGGTTCTGCTGGTTTAGAGTTTTGTGCCTTATTTGAAGGCAAGCTATTAGGCTATGTTAGCCGTTTATGTCCTTGGGATTATGCAGCAGGTACGATTATCGCTGAACAATTGGGCTTTTGCTATAGCGATTTGGATGGAGAACCGTTAGATTACCAATCTTGGCAACCATTTATTATTTTTCAAACAGATTCATATGCAAAAGCACTCGAAATTTTAAACCCG
The DNA here is from genome assembly GCA_022484805.1 of Streptococcaceae bacterium. GTDB lineage: Bacteria > Bacillota > Bacilli > Lactobacillales > Streptococcaceae > MMGLQ5-1. The sequence continues at coordinate 171,175 of JAKVKP010000001.1, read as the reverse complement.
AAAAAATAATAGTATAGATTAAAGATTGAAAGTAGTGAGTCTATTTTCAATCTTTTTTGCGTAATAAATAGTGAGGCAAGAGAGACGGCATATTTTAATCAAAATAACGTATTATTTAATGTCTTAATTTAAAATATTGGAGGTTAGTTAGTCAATGGAAGCATTTGTGAGCGTTTTAATTAAAAAAGCTAGTCAAAAAAAGTAAGTGACATTTATATTTTGCCAAAAGCTCAGCATTATCAAATACTTTTTAGAGTGGGCGAAGGCACGGTGATTTATCAATCCATCGATGAAAAATTTGGTTTACGCTTAATTACCCATTTGAAATATTTGGCAAATATGAAGGTTGGTGAAAATCGTCGAATTCAGCTTGGGGGATTGAATTATGCTTGCAATCAACAATTGTACCGACTTCGAATTTCGACGGTTGGTGATTATCAAAAACGTGAGTCAATGGTAATTCGACTTTTACATGATTTTAAATCTAGAGAATTATTATTTCTGCTAGCTGAGCAACGACAAGAGGTTGGACAATTGATTCAAGAACGGGGCTTATATTTATTTTGTGGATCAGTGGGCTCTGGTAAGACAACGTTAATGCATTATTTAGCAAATCAAAAATTTGAAGGAAAACAAATTATTTCAATTGAAGATCCTGTTGAAATCGAGAATACAGAGATATTACAGCTACAAATTAATGAACCAATCGGTTTGGATTATGAGTCATTAATCAAACTTAGTTTACGTCACCGCCCAGATTTATTAATGATTGGCGAGATTCGTGATTTAAAAACAGCTAAGGCAGTTGTTCAGGCTGCCTTAACAGGTCATACTGTCTTTTCATCTGTTCATGCAAAGAGTCCTGATAGTATATTAAGCCGCCTAATTGAATTGGGAATTCCGAAGAGTGATTTAGTTCATGCATTGAAAGGGACTATTTATCAAAGACTTTTGCCGAATAAACAGGGCATTGGATTATATTTACAGGTTGATTCAGGTATTGAAATTTCTAATTCTCACTGGAATCAAGGTTTGGAAAGATTAGTTGAAATGGGAGTAATGGATGTTGAACAAGCAAAAAAAGAAAGCTTTAAATGTTAAGGAGCAAAAAAGGTTAGTAATGATGATGGTTGCGTTATTGGAATCTGGCTTTAGCTTGCGACATATTTTTGAATTTTTAGAGGTGACTCATTTTTTTAAATCCAAAATCATGATTAATATTGAAGCAATTATTGCTAATGGCGGTAGTTTGACGGAAGTTTATTATATTTTAGGCTTTAAACCGCGCTATGTTGCGCAAATTGAACTCAGTTCAACACATGGTGAGTTAGTTCACTGCTTAAAAGCAATTCTAGCAAATTTAAATTATCAATATCAACATCGAAGAAAGTTGCTACAGGTGGGTTCATATCCACTCATTTTACTTATTTTTTTAATCAGTTTGATGTTGGGAATGAAAAGCTATTTATTACCACAGCTCGAGGCCGAAAATTGGGCAACCAATTTAGTAGTTATCATGCCAAATTTGTTATTATTCTTTAGTTTTATTTTATTTTCTTTTATAATTACAATTTCATATTGGGTTAAACAAAAAAATCCGATTCGCACATTAAATTTTGCGGTTCGATTACCATTTATTGGTCAATTAATTCGAAATTATTATACTGCTTTTTTGGCAAAGGAGCTTAGTTTATTGATGGCAACAGGTATTGATATGCTAGAAATTACTGAACTATTAAAGGAATTGACCTTTGGCAATTTTTTACAGGTGGTTGGTCAATTTATAGATAATCAAATATTATCTGGCAAAAATTTTCATGAAACCATTCAAATGTTCAAATTTTTAAATCCTGAGCTTTCGCTGATTATTCAAACTGGTGAATTTCGAAATAACTTGGCCAAGGAATTAGAGATTTATTCAGATGAATGCGAGAAGAATTTTTTTTATCAAATTAATCAAATGTTGCAGCTAATTCAGCCTCTTGTTTTTTTGATTGTAGGAGTTGTTATTTTATGTATTTATGCTGCAATGCTTTTACCAATTTATCAAAATATGGGGGATATGGTATGAAAAAAATCTTAAAATATCAATTTGAAGGCTTTACCTTGATTGAAATGTTGATTGTGATGGTAATAATTAGTATACTCATACTTTTATTTGTACCAAATTTAGCTGAACAAAAGGAAAGTGTGCAGACAAAAGGTGAGATGGCAATTGTAAAAGTTGTTGAAGCACAGGCAGAGATATACGAGGTTACAAATGATAAATTGCCATCTATTAATCAGTTAGTATCCGAAAATTTTATCACAGAAAAGCAGGCGAATACCTATCAAGCGTACTATAAGAAGCATTCTGAGGACAAATCGAGACTCACTATCGATTAGCGCTTTTACTTTATTAGAGTCTTTAATCGTGATGCTTATTATTAGTTTAGTGAGCTTGATTTCGATAAAAAATTATCAGGTGATTCAGCGAACTTTAGTTGAAACATTATTTGTTCAGCAAGTTGAATCAAAAATTAAAGCAACTCAGCGTCTAGCAATTGCATATGAACAGGATTATTTTTTTGGGTTTGAGTCTAATTACTTTTATGTTCGTTCTGCAAGAACTAATCAAAATGAATGGCAGGTTATGATGCCAGCGCATATTAAAATTTCCAGAGAAGATTTTGTGATTAAATATTTAGCGAATGGTAATTTGTCAAAAATTGAAAAATTTGATCTTATTTTAGAAACAAAGCTAGAAAAAGTAAGCTATCAATTTTTGTTAGGGAGTGGTCAATATAAAAAGACAATTTCGAATCCCTAAGGGTTATATTTTGATTGAATCAATCATTGCTTTAGGGCTTTCTGCCTTGATTACAAGCTTTTTATTGGACGGTTTTAATCAGTTTATCATTAACAAGAAATTATTAATAAATCAAGTATTAACTATAAGAACGATTCAAGAACGAAAAAATCAGCTTGAAATTTCAAATCATAACTTTGAAATTGATAATGGGTGCGATGTTAGCGTTACTGTATCTGCTGATAATTGGTCAAAAATCCGAATGCTGAAAATAGAAGGGCGTGAAATCATTACTTTTAAAATTTTGGAATAAGGCCTTTACATTATTAGAAGGCTTAGTAGCGTTAATGGCGATTTCTGGGGCCTTATTATTAGTTAGTGGTCTAACAAAATTTGAATCAAGGATTCTGCTTGAGCTAAAAAATGCGAGCGCAGTCGATTGGGTGCGATTTAGTAACTTATTGGATATAGAATTAGCAGGTGCTAAATTGGTTAAAATTGAAGGAAACTGGCTATTCGTAGAAAAAGGTAATGCTCAAGAGCAGAAAGTGATTACCTTCGGTCAAGCAAAATCGAAAAGCGGATTAGATTTCAGAAAAATGAATGTTAATGGCTTGGGCTATCAGCCGATGTTAATGAATGTTAAAACTGTAGAGATTTTTCAAAGAGATCAGTTAGTCATAATTGAGGTGACGTTACTAGATGGCTTTCAGGGTAAATATTTTTGGTATGCAAAATAAAAAATTAGATGGTGGCATTTTATTAATTGTTTTAATTTTATATAGTATTTTTTTTCTAACACTTAATTTTGGATTTGATTTACAAAAACAGGAGTTACAATTTTTAAAATTACAAAAATTATCTGCTAAAGTTGCAGTGATGGAGGTGCTTACAAAGCGCTATTTGCTCGAAAATAGTATAAATAATCAAGGCTCAGTCCAATTTGAAACTGGTCGAGTAGATTATCAATTAATAGATCAGGCAAATTCCGAGCTGCAATTGAAAATTTTTCCAGATGGAAGTGATCAAGAGCATTTTTGGATAAGAAAAATATATTTGAATGAATAATTGATTGCTTTCTGTCAGCGGCTCTTGCTAAAATAGAGATTGGAAAGTTTGTTTGATAAAAAAACTTAATAATTCACTTGATAAATTAATTTTTTATCATTGAATGGATTAACTGATTATAAAAGGTGGCATATAGCATGGAAATTGAAAGAATTGAAACAGCTGTCGATAAAATAGTTTTTAATACACAATTTTTACAAAATGAATTGAGCACTGATTTTTTTGATGCGTTAATTGAACAAAATATTCGTTATCAACAATTTCTTGAAAACGGAAATATTAAGACATCTACGTTGGAAATTGAGAAGAATTTTGAAAAACTCAAAGCATTAGACTTATCTTCAGAAGATTTCCGAAAAGTTTTTCAATTCGTGATGATAAAAGGCTATCAAACGACTAGCATTCAGGCAAACCATGCACTCACACCAGACAGTATCGGTTTCATTTTTGCTTTTTTAATTGATCAATTAATACAAAAAGATTCACTTAATATACTTGATTTTGGAAGTGGCACAGCCAATTTAAGCCAAACGATTGAATTTGGTTTGCCAGTTTTCAAAATTGGCGCTTTAACTGGGATTGAAAACGATGATTTACTAATTTCCTTGGCAGCCAGCATTGCTGATTTAACTAATAGTCGACTTAAACTAAATCATATGGACGCAGTTCAATATCATGGTACATTGGCTGATGTTGTTATTGGTGATTTACCTGTTGGTTATTATCCTCTTGATGAAATTGCGAAACAATATCAAGTTTTTGCCCAAGAGGGCCATACCTATACTCATCATCTGATGATTGAAAATGCATTAAAAAATTTAAAAGCCGGCGGTTTGGCAATTTTTCTAGCGCCACTTACCTTATTTGATTCTGAACAATCTGATTTATTAGTAAATTGGTTAAAGAAAAGCTGCTATTTACAAATGGTCATCAATTTACCAGATGAGGCCTTTAAAGGTGAGCAAGTTCAAAAAGCGCTATATCTTTTCGAAAAACCAAGTGAGGATAATAAGCAAAATGAACTGTTTATCTATCAATTAATGAGTTTAAGAGATCCGAAAGCGATTAAGGATTTCATGCAAATGTTGAAAAAATGGCAAGCAGCAGCGATTTAGATGATTTAATTCATTTCTTTAAAATCTGATAAAAAAGCGTTTTCAAAATCATTTTTTTTTGTTAAACTGAATATGTTAACTTAAAAGAATGATAGAAGCTAGAACAACTTTTAGCTACTCTTAATAAAAATATAGCATTGAATGAAACGCATGTTGAATATTCATGTTTAATTATTTAATAGTTACTTTAATTAAGTGTGGCAGGTTGTTTGGAGCTAGATAAGGAAGAATGATTATGTCTAAAACAATCGCAATCAATGCAGGAAGTTCTAGTTTAAAATGGCAACTTTATAAAATGCCAGAAGAAATTGTTGTTGCCAAGGGTATTGTTGAGAGAATTGGTCTACAGGATTCGATATTTACTATCAAATATGGAGATGGTAAAAAATTAGAGGAAATTGAAACCGTTCCCAATCACGAGCAGGCGGTTGAAAAGCTTTTAGAAGAATTAATTAATCTAAAAATTATTGAGTCATTTGATGAGATTACTGGTGTTGGTCATCGTGTTGTTGCGGGTGGAGAAACCTTTAAAAAATCCGTAGTTGTAACAGATGAAGTATTGACAAAAATTGAGTCATTAGCTGAATTAGCTCCATTGCACAATATGGCTAATGCATCCGGTATTCGAGCATTTAAAAAGATTTTACCAAATATTATTTCAGTTGCGGTATTTGATACAGCATTTCACTCAACAATGCCGCCTGTTAATTATTTATATAGTATACCTAGAAGCTATTATGAAGATTTTAAAGTTAGAAAATATGGTGCACATGGTACAAGTCATGCCTATGTCAGTCGAAAGGCGGCTGAACTTTTAGGGAAACCATTAGACGAAACAAAACTGATTACTGCTCATATTGGTAATGGTGCTTCAATCACAGCCGTGAGACATGGTCGATCTGTAGATACGTCAATGGGCTTTACACCACTTGCTGGTGTTACAATGGGAACCCGTTCAGGTGACATTGATCCTTCAGCGTTACCGTTCATTATGGAAAAACTAGGAATTACTAGTATCAATGAAATGATTGATATTTTAAATCGTCAATCAGGCTTATTAGGTATTTCAGGTATTTCTTCGGATATGCGTGATATTATTGATGAGCGTAAGGCTGGAAATCACGATGCTGAATTAGCTTTTGACATTTTTGTAAATCGTATTCAAAAATATATTGGACAGTATTTGGCGGTTTTACATGGTGCAGATGCGATTGTTTTCACAGCAGGAATTGGTGAAAACTCAACGTGGGTAAGAAGTGCGATTGTGGATGGACTTGCCTGGTTCGGTATTAAAATTGATGAAAGTAAAAATGTCTTTGGTGTTGAAGGGGATATTTCTACGGCAGATTCTAAGGTTAAGGTGTTAGTCATTCCGACTGATGAAGAGTTAGTCATCGCTCGAGATGTTGAAAAATTAAGAAATCGTTCATAAAAACAAAAAAACTCAAAGTCTTCTTGTACTTTGGGTTTTTTTATATGATAAAATATAGTAATAACTACAATTAATCAATGAACTATGGGAGGCAAATATGAAACAAACAATAGTGATGCTGTATGGTGGTCGTAGTGCTGAACGTGAGGTATCCATTCTTTCAGCTTTTTCAGTGCTGAATGCGATCAATTATAATCGCTATTTTGTTAAGACCTATTTTATTACCCAAACGGGAGACTTTATTCGAGGTAAGCAGTTTGAAACTAAACCCGCTAAACAAGAAGATTTATTAACGAATCACTGTTTTGATTTGGCAGATAAAATTTCTCCGAGTGATATTTATGAGACTGGAGCAGTTTGTTTTCCAGTTCTGCATGGACCAATGGGAGAAGATGGGACAATTCAAGGCTTTTTAGAAACCATTAAAATGCCTTATGTCGGTGTTGGTGTTTTAGCATCAGCAACTGGCATGGATAAGATTACAACTAAGCTATTACTTGAAACGGCTGGCATTCCTCAAGTTAATTTTATAGCCCTTAATCGAAGTGAGTTTGCTGAAAACAGCCAGCAAATCATTGATCGCTGTGAAGAAAAATTGGACTATCCGATGTTCATTAAACCTGCTAATATGGGATCATCTGTCGGCATTTCTAAAGCAGATAATTCTTCAGAGCTAGTCTTAGGTCTAGAGCTGGCAGCAAAATATGATTCACGAATATTAGTCGAACAAGGCCTGGATGCACGTGAAATAGAAGTAGCAGTATTGGGCAATGAAGTGGTTGAAACGACTGAGCCAGGGGAAATTGTTAAGGACGTTGCTTTTTACGATTATAATTCTAAATATATTGATAATCGAATTGAAATGCAAATTCCAGCACATGTCAATGACGCTGTTAAGCATAAGGTGCGCATTTATGCCAAAAGAGCCTACCAGCTGTTAGATTGTTCAGGGCTTGCTCGTTGTGATTTTTTCCTAGATGAAAATAATGAGGTCTACTTGAATGAGTTAAATACGATGCCCGGTTTTACTGAATTTTCAATGTATCCATTGCTATGGGAGAATATGGGTTTAAAATATGCCGATTTAATTGAAAAGCTATTAAATCTAGCAGTTGAACGCTTTGAGCTAAGACAAGGCTATTTTGAACAGTAGTCATTAAGCCAAATGAAGAAAATCTAGTAACAAAAGAATAAATTGAAAGCAGTGACTTATTAATGAAACTAACCTTACATCAAATTGGAATGATTGTATCAGCCGAAAATGATTATCAATCATTTCCAGATTTTGTAATTGGCAATATTGAATTTGATTCCAGAAAAATTAAGGACGGGGATTTCTTTTTACCGCTGAAGGGGGCAAGAGATGGACATGATTTTATCAGTCTTGCTCAAAAAAATGGTGCAATAGCGACATTTTCAGAACAAGATATTAGCGCCATGCCATACCTCAAAGTCAAGGATAATTTGACTGCCTTTCAACAACTAGCAAGCTACGTAAGAGCGCATTCTGATATTAAAGTAATTGCGGTAACTGGCAGCAATGGCAAGACGACCACTAAGGATATGATTGCCGCGGTGATGTCAGAATCATGTCATACCTATAAGACACAAGGTAATTATAATAATGAAATTGGGTTACCTTATACGATAATGCATATGCCAGAAAAAACTGAATATCTGATATTAGAGATGGGACAGGATCACTTTGGTGACATCAAGCTGCTTTCGGAAATAGCACGCCCAGATATTGCTGTGATTACAATGATTGGTGAAGCTCATCTTGAATTTTTTGGTAGCCGTGAAAAAATTGCTGAGGGTAAAATGCAGATACAAGATGGGTTATTAGATACCGGCTTGTTAGTGATACCTGATGATCCAATTTTAGAGCCTTTTATTAATGCACAGCGTGTGAAGCGTTTTGGCACAATGGGTGAAGTATTTATCACTAATTTTAAAGAGGGTAAATCAAAAAGTACCTTTTCAGTTAATTTCGCGGAAGGAGAATTTGAAATACCTCTTAGTGGCATATATAATGCAAATAATGCCCTTTTGGCGATTTATGTTGGATTAGCAACGCATCAACTGACGATTTCTAAAATCCATCATGCTTTAGCTAATTTAAAATTAACGCGTAATCGAACAGAATGGTTAACCTCTGAATCAGGAATTGAGCTCTTAAGCGATGTTTATAATGCAAATCCAACGGCAATGGGCTTAACCTTGGATTCATTTACTGAACTGCCAGGGCAGTCTAAAATTGCTGTGCTTGCAGATATGAAAGAATTGGGAAGTGATTCAAAGGCTTTGCACCAATCGATGATTTTACATCTTAATCCCGAAAAAATTCAAAGGCTATTTTTGTATGGTGAGGAAATGTGGCCACTGGCTGAGCTTGCAGCAGAGATCTATCCACGAGGTGCTGTTCGCTTTTATCAAAAAAATGCCAATATAGACGAGCAGTCTGATTTGATTGTCGATTTGTTAGATTCTATTTCAAATACAGATCAAGTGCTTTTAAAGGGTTCAAATAGTATGCATTTAGACCAAGTGGTCGAAAAATTATTAGAAAATTAAGTAATTAGAAGCGAGGCATGATACCTTGCTTTTTGCTTGAAATAGTTATTTATTAGTTAATGTTTAAATTAAAAAAATTATTAAGTATTGTTAATGATCGAATCTGCAGTTTATAGGTTTGATGAAAATGTTAATTAAATAGTGTATACTAAACTAAGTTTGTTATAAGAAAAATCAACTCATGGCTTTTATTGCCGACATTGATTAAGGAGAAATGATGGGTTTATTTAGTAGAAAAAATAGAATTTTATTAAGAGAATTAGTTAAAACAGATTTTAAATTACGCTATCAAGGTAGTTTAATCGGACATTTATGGTCTATTTTAAAACCACTAATGTTATTTGCTGTGATGTATGTCGTTTTCATTTATTTCATGCGTTTTGGACAGGATATTCCGCATTTCGCAGTTGCATTACTTCTAGGAATGGTTTTGTGGGGCTTTTTTACAGAAACTACTTCGATGGGGATGACTTCTATAGTCAATCGAGGTGATTTATTGAGAAAATTAAGCTTTCCGACACAAATTATTGTAATGTCAGTATCAGTTAATGCTTTGATTAACTTATTAATTAATTTAGCGATAGTATTTATTTTTGGTTTAATTAATGGGGTTGAAATTTCAAAATTTGCATTTTTAGTGATTTTACTTTTAATTGAGCTTTATATATTGGCACTTGGTGTTTCTTTTATTTTATCAACGATTTATGTAAAATATCGTGATATTGGTCCAATCTGGGAAGTTTGTTTGCAAGCTGGCATGTATATGACACCAATCATTTATCCAATAACATTTGTTTCGGACAGGCATCCAGAAATTGCTAAAATAATGTTGCTTAATCCAATTGCTCAAATCATTCAGGATGCAAGATATTTATTGACAAGTAGTCAAAATATGACGGTGTGGCAGATGTTTAATAATAAAATCTATGCGATAATTCCATATTGTATTCCAGTTATTGTACTGGCAATTGGTCTTCTAGTTTTCAATAAAAATGCTAAAAAATTTGCGGAGATATTATAATGACAGATAATAATATAGCAGTAAAAATTAATCATGTGAGTAAGCTATTCCGCTTACCAATCGAAGCAACTGATAGTCTTAGAATGACCTTGGTTAATTTATTTAAAGGTGTACGTGGTTATAAAGAACAGCATGTATTAAAGGACATCTCTTTTGAAGTTGAAAAGGGGGACTTTTTTGGAGTTGTTGGTCGGAATGGTAGTGGTAAATCCACGCTTTTAAAAATTATTTCGCAAATCTATGTTCCTGAACATGGTCAAGTCACAGTAAATGGAAAGCTTGTTTCATTTATTGAATTGGGTGTAGGTTTTAATCCTGAATTAACTGGTCATGAAAATGTTTATCTGAATGGTGCCTTATTAGGCTTTTCAACAAGTGAGATCGATGAAATGTATGATAGTATCGTTGAATTTGCTGAATTAGAAGAATTCATGAATCAAAAGTTAAAGAATTATTCAAGCGGCATGCAGATTAGGCTTGCTTTTTCTGTTGCAATTCAGGCTAAAAGCGATATTTTGGTATTGGATGAAATTTTAGCGGTTGGTGACGAAGCTTTTCAGCAAAAGTGTAATGATTACTTTTTGAAAGTTAAAGAAGAAGGTAAGACAGTTATTTTAGTAACACATGATATGAATGCAGTGAAAAAATATTGTAATAAAGCTGTATTGATTGAAGATGGAAAAGTGAAAGCCTTTGGCAGTCCAGAAGATGTGGCAAACCAGTATTCTCTAGATAATTTTGCACAAGTAATGCAAAGCCAAGAATCAGATGATCCAAATGATAAAATTACCATTCAGAAAATTAACAATTTAAGCGTTAAACTTAACTCGCCTAAAATTATTGATGAAAATAGTGAGATTGATTTTGATATAGCCTATGAAGTGCTAGATGATGTTAAGACTTATATTGCTTTTTCTATTACAGATGTTATTAACAATGCTTGGATTTACAATGACAATTCTTATGATGAGATGACTGATGGTCCAGGAGCTAAGCAATTTAATTACAACGTTAAATTACCAATGCTAAATAATCGTAAATTAAAATTACAGGTATCCATTAGAAATGAAAATGACGAGATGATTGCTTTTGCATCTTCAGAAAATATTCCAATGATTATTATTGAACGGTCTGATGTTTTGACTGAATCTGATAAAAAAGCAGCGAGCGGAGTGATTAGTCGAGATGGAAAATGGCAGATTGAGTCGTCAAAAATTTAGAAGTTATTCTGGCTTCAAGAGATTGAAGCCAGAGCAATATTTTTGTATCGTAGTTTTATTTTTTGGATTATTTGCATCGATACTAACGCTACCCTATACAACTGGTGATGAAGGTTATCATTTATCTAAGGCTTATAATTTATTTTCCTCTCAAAAACCAAAATTAATGGATGAAGCAACACTTAGAGAAATTGAACTAAAGGCAATAAATGATACGTCCAATTTTGATGCTCGTGAAATCTTTGAAAAAAAATTGGATCTAGGGAATGATCAGATTAAAATTAATTCAGGTAATGAAAGTGCCAGTATTATTCCTATTGATTTGATGCATCTTCCAGCTGCACTTGGAGTGTTATTAGCCCGCGTTATTTATCCTAGTTATGGTGTGATGCTGCTATTTGCTAGACTTTTTAATGTCTTATTTTTCACCATTTGTTTTTATTTTGTGATTAAACATAGCCAAATTGGAAAATGGCAGCTATTTATGTTATTTACCGTTCCTTTTCTACAAAAAATAGCAAGTCCAAGTTATGATATATTTTGTTTTGTTGCCTTAGCTGCATTTGTGCTTCATATATTTAAATTATCCAAAATAGATACAATCCAAAAGTTAAATACTTCACAAATAGTCTACACAATTTTTACGATTATTTTGCTTTTATTTTGTAAAAAAAATTATATTTTTGCTTTGCCATTGATTTTAGGATTACCGTTTATATATTTACCAATTATTAATTTCTATAGAAAATTGCGATTTCCTATAAAAGTGGTTCACTCAATTGTAGTCTTATTTTTCTTGATGGTTATGATTTATTTATTTAATTCCAAGTTTAATTTGTTAAATTTTGTCGAGACTTTTTATAATAGTTATTTTAATGTAGAAACCATTGGTCGTCGTACACGACAAATGTGGTATTTTGTACCCACGATTTTACCTTCCATATTTAATTTAGTTTGGTTATTAATTTTGTTTTTGATTATTATAACTGATAAATGCAGATACTGGTCACGTGGTGTCATTGTAGCAGGTATCTGTACTTTTTTCGTAAATTGGATTGGTATTTTTGGAGGATTTTATCAAATTAATCCGAATGTAAAAGTAATCGGTGAGCTCTCTGGGCGTTACTTACACCCATTTTTGATTCTTCTAATTCCTTATTTACAAAATTTTGGAGCTAAATATAGTTTAAATTTACCAGAGGCAACTGTTCGGCGACTTGCAGTAGTTTCAACCAATATTATATTGGTTAGTTATTTATTCTTAGTATTTTATCGTGGTTTTATATTGAAAATATGTCCGACTTGGACAAATATGGGTTAGTATTTAATTTTTATATTTGTAGATTTTATTTCTATATTTAAAGGTGATGAACATGTCTATTAAAGTATCGGTGATTGTAACCTGTTATAATCATGAACAGTATATTGAGCAATGCTTGAAAAGTATTTTTTCACAAACATATTCTAATATTGATTTGCTAGTAATTAATGATGGTTCCACAGACAACTCTGATGAAATTATTAAACAAGTTTTGAAAGAGAGTCCATTTGAAAACACAGAGTATGTATCCCAAGAAAACTCTGGTATCTGTGTGACTAGAAACCTTGGAATCGATTATGTCATAAATGGTAGTGCTAAGTATTTGTTATTTGTAGATTCAGATAATTATTTGGATGATGATTATATTCAAAGCCTTTTTGAAACGGCTGAAAAGGAAAATGGCGATATTATTTATGGTGATTTGATTAATGCGGAAACTGGAGAAGTTGTTTCTAAAGCTAAACCTTATAACTTTGAAGCTCATTTGGAAAGTAATTATATTGATAATTGCTCATTGATTCGTATTGAAAAAATAGGTGCTGTACGGTACGATTTAAAATTAAATCGGAAAAAATTAGTGGACTATGATTTTTTATTAAATCTAATAATCACAAATCATGCTGTCCCAATTCAAGCACCGGCTGCACAGCTACGATATCGAGTTTTGGAAAATTCAATTTCTAGAGTAAATGGTCATGATTCTGAAAAATATTATTATGAAGTTTATCTTTATATTCTAACTAAATACCTTGATTCAAAGCGAGATGATGTAGTTCGAGCAATTAAGCAAAATATTTTTAATCTTGAAGCGCGTTTATCAGATTTAATTAGTCATTTATCAGATGTTACGAACTATGTTCATGATTTGAATTCTAGTATTGATAATTTAAATTTAGAGAAAAAAGAATTCAAGAATCAAATTAACAGTTTAAACGTTCATGTTAATAATCTTAATGCAATAAATTCAGAAATTGAGAATCAAAAACAAGCCTTATTGCAATCTAAAGCATATCGGTTGGGGCATTTTTTAATTCGCCCACTCCAATTGATGAAAAAAGCAATTAATCGTCCGGAAGAAGTTAAGATTAGGCTAGTGCGTGGTACACGCAGATTGTTGAAAAGTTTTAAGACCCCTTTTTTAAAACTAGTTCGAAATACTCAGCGTCGTCAAAATAATTATACTAATCCAAATCGAGTTTTGATTTATGTTATCTATGAAAGTGAAGCTAGATTACAGACTTACAAGGTACTATTTTTAGAGGCTCTCGCTAAGCTTTCAAAACACGTATTAATTGTAGTTAATGGCACACTTCCACCGGCGGACATTGATATTTTAAAACAATATGGGGAAGTCGTAGCACGTGCTAATGAAGGCTATGATACTGCAGCTTTTAAATATGGTATTGAGTATCTGGGACAAGCTGAACTGGCCAAATTTGATCAATTGTTATTAGTGAACGACACAAATGTCGGACCATTTTATTCTCTTGAGTCTATTTTTAAACAGATGGCAGCTAAACATCTTGATTTTTGGGGCGTTTCTTATGGAGAGCCTCAGGCTGATTTTACAAGCTATAATCCATATGGGATTATTCCAGTTCATTTGCAATCTTATTTCTTAGTGATTGAAAAATCACTTTTAAGCAGCTCAGCGTTTTCAAATTACTGGCATCAATTAGGCGAAACCAACTCAAGAAATAAAGCGATTGGTAAGCATGAAACAGTATTTACCAGATATTTTGAAGAAAGAGGGTATCTACACGGTGCTTTAAGTGATAATAATCATGACAGCGCAATGTATATTCATCCATTAACGATGATTGAAAAATATCATGTGCCATTAGTTAAGTTTACAGCTTTTGCAAATTATACGAATGATAAATTCGCTTGGCAAGGTCTCAAGCGTGAAACGGAAGTACCGGCATTATTAAACTATATTGAAACGAATACAGAATATCCGATGTCAGTAATAGATGATATTATGACGTTAGTTAAACAAAAAAACAAAAAACAGCATATTTTGATTATTGACGGTGTCGAAAATATTATTCCACAATGCACAAGATATCGTGTCACAAATAAGGCCGAACAATTGGAGCAAGCAGGTTTTACTGTCTGGATCATTAATTTATCCGATTTTCAACTTGGTTATGCAGAGAATGCCAGTCATATTATTATTTATCGTGCGCCATATAGTGAGCAGCTTAGAGAATTAATTTATTTAGCAAAAAAATATCAAAAGCCGGTTTATTATGACATTGATGATTTAGTGATTGATACTAAGTATACGGATCAGTTAGCATATACTCAGCATTTAGATGCAAAGGAAAAGTTAAATTATGATGTGACAGTTGAGAACTATGGTAAGTTATTAAGATTATGTGATGGCGCAATTACTAGCACCAATGAGCTGAAGCACGAATTACTAAATTATCAACAGAAAGTGTTATTGAATCGGAATGTTGCAAGTAATCAATTGGTTGAAGTTAGCCAGCAATCGTTAAAAGATTATTCAGTTGATAACACTAAAGTTCGAATTGGTTATTTTTCTGGTTCAATTACTCACAATGAAAATTTTGACTTAATAAAGCCTCAAATTATTAAGTTATTATTGGATTATCCAGAAGTTGAGCTACATTTAGTTGGTCACTTGGAAATACCAAAAGAATTATTAGATTTTTCAACACAAATTGTCACTCATGATTATGTTGATTGGCTTGAATTGCCACAATTGATTAGTAAAGTTGACATCAATATTGCACCTTTAGTAGATACAATATTTAATCGTGCAAAATCAGAAATTAAGTGGCTTGAAGCGGCATTAGTCAAGGTACCAACAGTTGCAAGTAATATTGGCGCTTTTAAAGAAATGATAAGTGATGGTGAAACCGGTCTATTAGCTGACGAAAATGAGTGGTACGATAAATTATTAATATTGATTAAAGATAAGAAAAAAAGAGAAAATCTTGCACTTCAGGCTTATCAATTTGTTATAAGTCATTGTACAACTAAACAATCGGATGATTTGGGAAAAGAATTACAGGGAGTTAATGAATGGGACGAATCAAATTGAATTTAAATGAGTTATTCAAAAATAAATTTTTGGTTTTTCTATCAATTTTATTTTTATTATTGAGCCAATATGCATTACAATATCTTGAACCTATCTGGCCAAAAAAATATTTATTAATTGCAATAATTGCAATTGTTATATTATTCTCATTAAGCAGAATAAGCCAACCTCAAAAGTTAGCTAGAAACACTTTCATTTTAATATTTGTGGTTGGTACGCTTAATGCGTTGATTTTACCGGTTAGATATAATCTTGATGAAAATACGCATTATTATAATGTACTTCAAATTGCGGATGGCAAATTTAGAGTTCAGACTAGTGAAGTGAATTTTCTTATGGTTTCACCTGATTTCTTGGCAATTACAAAATTACCAAGTAAATCTGGCTATGATAGCCCGACAAATACTAATTTATATTCAAAAGAATTTTTAGAACTAGAAAATATACCTTCGGTTTATTCAGAGGAATGGATTCAAAAAGGGGGGTTATTAAACCCTGCTTATATTCCAAGTGCAATTGGTGTAGCATTTGGACGTGTGATCAGTAATAAAATATTTGTTTCTTATTACATGGGAAGAATATTTAATGTTTTATTTTTTGCTTTATTAGCCTATTTAGCAGTTAAAATAAGTAAGCGATATAAACTACAATTATTTGTACTTTCAACTATTTCATATGTTTTATGGATTACAGCAGGATATAGTTATGATTCACTGTATTATGGCTTAGTTTTACTGATGATTTCACAGTTTACTAATTTCTTTGAACCAAATACGATTACCATGAAAAAAAGTATTGCGTTTATTATCACCTGTCTTGGTTTTATTTTATGTAAGGCTCCAGTTATATTATTGATGTTTCTTTTATTAATAATACCTAATCGTTATTATGCTAATCATAAAATAAAACGTCTGAATATTGCTTTTATTAGTCTTGGACTTGTTTTTTCGGCTTTATGGGTTTTACAAGTGCAGGTGATTAATGCCGTTCAAAAAATACTCGGGAATAGTTCTGAAATTATTTCGGGTGCGGCACTCGGCCAGTCTAGATTAAGTTATTTCATCAGTCATCCTGTTTATACTTTTGAACTAGGACTAAGAAGTCTTTTTGACCTTCCTTATACAATTTTAAACTCAATAAGTAGGCCACAACCCTTCCTAGCAATGAATAGTCTAATGTCCACGGTTAATATTGTTTTATTTACATTTATTTTTATTATTATCAGTTATAAAGTAAGCATTAAATTACCACGATACATAAAAAATATATTGTTATTTTTATTTTTGATTATATCTGCGGGGATGATTTATGCAATTTCAGGAGACACTCGCGTATTTAAAGTAGGTGATTTGCATGTTGCTGGTGTTCAGGGACGCTATCATTATTATTTATTAAGCTTCTTACCATTACTTTTATCAGATAAAATAAAACAAATTTTCAATGGTTCAACTGAAACGATAATTCAAAAAAATGAGGATATCGCAACTAATTTTGTAGTAAAATTAGTATTTATTTCTGCTATCATAAATTCTTGTATTGCGCTATTTGGCTATTTATAGTTTAGGAGAAAAAATGAAAACAATTTTATTTATTTCACCAACAGGTACCTTAGACAATGGTGCTGAGATAGCAATTTTTAATTTGATGAAATACTTGGTTTCAATCGGGCATCGGGTTTATAATATTGCGCCAATCATGCATGATAATCGACAAAAAAAATATCAAACAAAGTGCCAAGAAGCTGGAATTATCCCTTATTTCATTCCAACATTAAAGTGGTGGTGGGAAGATGCGCCAGGGGATTTACCAGGAACGGAAAACGAGAGAACTTATTATTATCGTGATAATATTCAAAGAATACGCACCGTAATCAGAGAAGATGAAATAGATTTAGTTATTACAAATACAGTAAATATTTTTCAGGGTGCTGTCGCCGCTGCATGTGAAAGTACCCCTCATTTTTGGCTAATTCATGAATTTCCAGAGGATGAGTTTGTCTATTATATGGATAAAATCGATTTTATTGATGACTATGCAGATGAAATTTACTGTGTGACTGGTACATTACAGCAAAAATTGGCTACAATTTTTAATCAACGTCAAATTAAACAATTTGTACCCTATAGCGAAATTGCCATTCGAACACTAAAAAAAGGGAAAAGAACTAGAATTGTTTCTGTAGGTAGATTAACTGAACGAAAGAATCAATTTGAGCTTGTGCAGGCATTCGAAAAATTAAACCGTTCTGATTTAGAGTTGGTTTTTATTGGTGGTTGGGATAAGAGCTATAAACAGAAGTTAGATCAATACATCGTTCAAAATAACATTAAAAATGTTTCATTCAAGGGGCACGTAGAAGATCCTTGGGCTGAAGTAACAGATTTAGACCTATGTGTTTTCACTTCCAAGATGGAAACTTTTGGTTTAGTATACGTCGAAAGCTTATTGAATGGAATTCCTGTGATTATTTCTGATAATTTTGGTCATTTATCTGCTTATGAGATATTTAAATCTGGTCAACTTTATTCTCAAGGTGATATTGAGCAATTATCAATGACAATTAATCAATCAATTAAAGATTTTGTTGAATTAAAAAAAATAGCTATTGCTTTTGTACCGACCGCTATTAACTATTATTCTGTAGCAGAATCTTATAAACAATTGATTGAGGAAATAAATAGTACTTTAGAATCAAAAGATAAATCAATTAGGCATCTGAAAGTTCTATTGAGCCATAATGAGCAAAAAAGTAAGCTGGCAAAATTAGAAAGTAGAGTTCGTGGTAAAATAAATCGAATGACGAAACGCTTCATGAATTAATTTACTTATAGAATAATTTGGAAAGGAGATTGGATGATAAAACATACTTTTATAATTTGTGCCTACCAAGAATCACCATTTCTTGAACAATGCCTTCACTCATTGTTGGCACAGCAAACTGTTAAAAACGGTCAGTCAAAGGTTGCAATTTTTACTGCAACTCCGAATTTTTATATTGAAAAAATGAGCGAGCAATATCAGATTGAATTATTTATCGGTAAAAGTAGTGGTATCGGCGCTAACTGGAATGAGGCGCTTTCTTTTGTTGAAACGCCATATGCTACTATTGCTCATCAAGATGATATTTATTTAGCTGATTATGGTTTAAAAGTATTAAATGAATTTGAGGCTAATTCAGATTTGAATATTGTCTTTTCGGATTATTCAGAAAATGACGGTGATAATCAACTCAGGGCTCGAAATTTAAATCTGAAAATTAAATCCTTTGGTTTGAATTTGATGTCCCTATTTAATAGCAGATGGTATCAGAGACGTATTTATGCTTTTGGTAATTTTATCTGTTGTCCAGCAGTTTCTTATAATTTGATTCGATTAAGAGACTTCAAATTTGATGAGTCTTTAAAAATGACTTTAGATTGGGATGCATGGGAACGCATTATGCGACTTCCAGGACAAATCAAATTTATTCCGGAAAAATTAATGTATCATCGAATTCATCAGGATTCCGAGACCACCGTCAACACGCTAGATCAAAATCGTGAAATTGAAGAATATCAAATGTTTCAAAGATACTGGCCTAATTTTTTTGCAAAGCTATTAATGAAGTTCTATGTGGGAAATCAAAAAGGCAATCAATAATATTAAAAAACGGCGTAAAACTTATATCGCTTTTAGAGAGCTAGTCTAATATTTTGGCTCTCAAAGGTTGTTACAAGTTTTACGTTTTTTGTATACTACTCAATTGTTGATTTATCATTAGTGGCTCATAGGCATAGACATAAAAATAGATATAGCTATAATCATTTTTATGTTATAATTTGATGGAGTGCATGAAATTGATGCTTTAAGAGATTGGGAAAGGTGTTAAAAAGATATATGAATGAAGCAAAAATTCTCTTAATTATTCCAGCATATAATGAATCTGAGGGAATTGTAGAGGTTATCAAAAAAGTAGATACTTATCGTCAAAAGTGTAAATATTCTTTAGACTATCTTGTGATTAATGATGGTTCGACGGATAATGAAGAAGTGGTCTTACTGACAAATCAGATTAATCATGTTGAACTAGTACAAAACCTTGGTATTGGCGGTGCCGTTCAAACAGGCTATTTGTACGCATTGGCGCAAGGTTATGATATTGCGGTTCAATTCGACGGCGACGGGCAGCATGATATTGAGTCAATTTCAAATTTGATCGAACCAATTTTAGCTAATCAGGCAGACTTCACTGTCGGCTCACGATTTGTAAAGGGGAGTCAATCAGACTTCAAATCTTCGAGCGCGCGTCAACTAGGAATTAAAATTCTCTCAACACTAATTAGATGGACTTCAAAAATTGATATTAAAGATGTGACTAGTGGTTATCGTGCGGCTAATCGTAAGGTAATTTCACAGTTTGCCAACCGTTATCCGAGTAAATATCCTGAACCAGAAAGCTATATGCATCTGTTTGCTAAAAATATTCGAGTTAAAGAGGTTGGTGTTAAAATGTTTGAGCGGACAACTGGTGAATCTAGTATTAGTTTGAGTAAATCTGTTGGTTATATGATTGATGTATCATTATCAATTTTAATTGCTGCGTTCTTTGAAAAGGAGAGATAGATAATGCCTTTACAATTAAGAATCATTGGAATTATTCTAGCAATTTCTTTTCTAATCCTGACAGTACATTTGGTTAGAAAAGATCGAGCAGAAGTTAGACATATGCGGAAATGGCTACTATTAGCAGTTATTATTTTTGTCGGTGCATTGTTTCCAGAATTGGGAACTGAATTAGCCCACCTTTTAGGCATTATCAACCTAACTTCATTAGTATTATTTGGTTTGACAGGTGTTTTATTAGTATTTGCACTTAAATCTCAAATTTCATTAATTAATTTAGAAAAGCAAAGTAAAGTTTTAACTCAGGAATTATCACTTTTAAAGAAAAAAGTGAGAGAAATGGAACAAGGAAAAAAATGAATCAATTAATTACAGTTATATTACCAGTGTATAATGGCGAAAAATATCTAAATCGAGCGATTGATAGCGTAATTAATCAAACATTAGGCTTTCATAATGTTTGCCTACTAGCAATCAATGATGGTGGACAGGACACTTCTCTTGAAATTTTACAAGATTATCACGAAAAATTTCCAGAATTGATTCAAGTTATTAATCAAGAAAATCAGGGTGTAGCTAAGACAAGAAATCAAGCAATCCAATTGGTTAAAACACCCTATTTAACATTTCTTGATCAAGATGATTACTTTGATTTAGATTTTCTAGAAACATTATATAGAGCAGCTGTTGAATCAGGTGCAGAGGTTGTGAGTAGTGGCATGCGCCGACCAGATAATTCTGGAAAAGTCCATCAAATCATTCAACCTGCGGACACAGCATTTGGTAAATATATTATTGTTGCTGCTTGGGCTAAACTACATAGAACTGACTTATTAATTAATAATCAAATTGAATTTTTTGACAACCAGTATGGAGAAGATAACGTTTTCACTGTCAAGGAAATTATGTCCGCTAAAAAATGGACGATCATCAATTATACTGGGTATAACTGGTTTTATAATCAGAATTCGGTCTCTAACACTAAACAAAAAGGTTTAAGTGAAGACGATCAGTTTATTAAGGTTTTGCAAAAAAACTTTCAAAATACAAAGACAGTGGATAATTTATTTATTTATTTTATGATTCGAACTACTGTCTTTTATTTGTTATTTAGTGGTAGAACTTCTTCGTCTACAAGATTTATAAAAATATATAATGAACTATTCGGTTACTTATCACAGATTTTTACAGAAAATAGAGTAAAAAGTGTAAAAGTACCGAAGGGCGAAAAAAAATCGACAGGTATAATTATTAAAATTTTTTTAGCTTTGCGGCAATTTCATATGATGAATATTTTTGCGAAGTTTTATTGTAGAGGAGAAAGTATAGGAAAATGAGGCAACTAATTACTGTTATTTTACCAGTTTACAATGGTGAAAAGTATTTAAGTCGAGCAATCGATAGTGTGATTGATCAATCATTTGGCATTCAGAATATATTATTATTAGCTATTAATGATGGCGGTAATGATAATTCTCTAAATATATTAAATGATTATAAGTTGAAATATCCAGAGTTTATCACAGTAATTGACCAAAAAAATCAAGGTGTCGCCAATACAAGAAATCAAGCTATTGATAGGGTTGAGACACTATACCTAACTTTTTTAGACCAAGATGATTATTTCGATAAAGAGTTGCTCTCTACTCTATATGAAGCTGCTGAATTGCAATCTTCAGATGTTGTAAGTAGCGGCTATAGACGCCCAGATATTGATAATCAGATAAGGTATTCATTTCAACCCAAGAATATGGCATATGGTAAATATATCATTATGCCAGCATGGTCAAAATTGCACCGAACTGAATTTTTAAGAAAAAATAGAATTCAATTCTTAGATAATGCTTTTGGTGAAGATTATGTTTTTACAGTTAAAGAAATTCTACTGGCTTCTAATTGGACTATTCTTGAATATTCTGGCTACAATTGGTTTTATAATCAGAATTCAGTTTCCAATACTAATCAGAAAAAAATGGATGAAATTAATCAAGCTTCGCTATATCGATTAATTGCTGAATTGCTTAAGTTATTTCCAAAAAAGGATAAAATGGGTAAGTACTTCATGGTTCAAACCTCACTTTATTACCTTCTCTACACTGGTAGATTTGCTACGCCGGATTTTTTTATTCAAACATATTATAAAATATTTAATGATTTAAATGAAAAATATGATGACAAATTGATCGATTGGACAGTAGTTTTAGGGATTCCAGGGCAAACCATAAAGATGAGATTTTTTATTTCACTTTTTGGAATCTTATCTAAGCTACATCTAAATAATATTTCCATGAGAGTATTTGCAAAATTATATTGTAAAGGCTAAAAATGGATAAATACTTGTGAAATGTGTGTAACTAGGAAAGAGGGACAATGAAAAACGAATTTAAAACCGGTATGATATTTTCAGCGATTGGACAATATAGTTATTTGATTGTTCAATTTATTATTAATGTAGTATTATCTCGGATTTTATCACCTGCCGACTTTGGTGTGGTTGCAATTGTCCAAGTATTTTTAACCTTCTTTCAGATGTTTGCAACAGCAGGTATGGGACCGGCAATCATCCAAAATAAGGATTTAGATGAGGATGATTATGGCATTCTTTTTAATTACTCGGCAATTTTAGCGATAATTCTAGTCTTGTTTTTCGGTATTCTTGGTTTTTTCGTGAGTAAAATTTATCATAATCCGATTTATGTGCCATTATTTTGGATGATGTCGGTTGTAATCCTTGCAGAAGGTATGAATGTTGTTCCGAATGCATTATTATTAAAGGCAAAAAAGTTTAAATCTATTAATATTAGAACTGTCATAGCCAATATGCTCGGAGCGATTCTTGGAGTTGTTGCCGCCTTCTTAGGTGCTGGTGTTTATGCACTAATTCTGAGTGTTGCAGTTCCAGCTCTAATAACCTTAATTTTAAATTTTTTCATCGTTAAAATTAAGTTTACGACTTCCTTTAATACAAAACCGTTGAGTGCTGTTTGGTATTTTGCTAAAAATCAACTTGGCTTTTCTTTAATTATTTATTTTGCTAGAAACACAGATAATATGCTAATTGGTAAGGTTATGGGGGCTTCGGCAGTCGGCTTCTATTCTAAGGCTTATGGACTAACTGTGATGCCAAATCTCTTATTTCTCGGTGTTATAAATCCTGTTTTACAACCTATTTTAGCTGAGCATCAAGACGATGTTAAATTAATTCGTGAAACTTATCTAAATATTGTAAAAATATTGGCTATGATTGGGATCCCCTTCTCACTTTTTATGGTGATTAATTCAGATAGAATCATCTATTTTCTATTTGGAAATCAGTGGTCTAATGCGATACTACCACTTTCTATTTTGAGCTTAAGCATTACTGCACAAATGATTTCTGCAACTTCCTCAGGTATTTTTCAAGCTAGAAATCAGCCTCATAAAATGTTTAGGGCAGGAATGATTTCAAGCATCGGTATCATTTTTGCAAGCATAATTGGGGTATTGACACATAGCCTCGTGATTGTTTCAGCATTTGTTTGTCTAGGTTATATTATGGATTGTATAATCACTAACTATATCTTGTTAACCTCTACTTTAGAGGATAAGATAACTTCACTTTTTAGAGTATTACTTCAACCTATTATTTTAGGAGTAGTTATATCAGTCATTTTGATGCTAACCCGATCAATTATTAATTTGGAAAGTGATTTTTTGACACTCTTAATTAGAGGTATAATATGGTTGATAGCGGTTTTAGCTTATTTATCAATCACTGGAGAATTAAAGTTCATCAAATCTTTTGTTAAAAAAACATAATTTTGAATTATCTATTTTGATTGATTAAGTGAATTGGAGGTCAATTCGATGAAAATTTCAATTTTTGGTCTAGGCTATGTTGGCCTAGCTAATGCTTTATTATTAGGTCAACATGAGCAAGTGCTGGCTTATGACATTGTTGATGAAAAAATTAAGATGCTTCAGCAAAAAGAAAGTCCGTTAATTGATGCGGATGTCATTGATTTCTTAAAACATGATAAAAGTCACGTTGAATACACTTCTGATTTTGAACAAGCAGTCAATCATGGCGATTTTTTATTAATTGCGACGCCAACAGATTATAATTCAACAGATAATTTTTTTGATACATCTTCCATAGAAGCAGTGATTGAAAAGGCATTAGCAATTAAACCAGCATCGACATTTATTATCAAATCAACAATTCCAGTTGGCTATGTTGAAAGAATTAAGGGTAAGTATCAAACTGATAATATTATTTTTTCACCAGAGTTTTTAAGAGAAGGCAAAGCGCTTTATGATAATCTATATCCTTCAAGAATAATTGTCGGAGAATGCTCTGATCGCGGTAAGACAATTGCTGATATGTTTAAACGTGGTGCTATAAAAGAGGATATTCATGTGCTTTTAACGCATTCAACTGAGGCTGAGGCAATTAAGCTCTTTTCGAATACTTATCTAGCGCTACGAGTGGCCTATTTTAATGAACTTGATACCTATGCTGAGGTTAAGGGATTGGATGCAAAACAGATTATCAAAGGGGTCGGCTTAGATCCAAGAATTGGTAATCATTATAATAATCCAAGCTTTGGTTATGGTGGCTATTGTTTGCCTAAGGATACCAAGCAATTAAAAGCGAATTACCAAGATGTGCCAGAGGATTTAATTTCGGCAATAGTGGCATCAAATACTACCCGCAAGGATTTTGTTGCTAATCAAATCTTAGCGCGTCATCCTAAGGTTGTCGGTATTCATCGTTTAACGATGAAAACAAATTCTGATAATTTTAGACATAGCTCAATTCAAGGTATTATGAAACGAATTAAAGCCAAGGGCGTTGAGGTTGTTGTTTATGAGCCATCTCTGTCAGAAGAGACCTTTTTCAATTCTCGTGTGATAAAGGATTTTGATGAATTCAAGCGTATTTCTGATATTATCGTTGCTAATCGTTTTGAGGCATCACTTAAAGAGGTTACAGCTAAGGTCTATACGCGTGATTTATTTCATGATAACTAAGTAGAATAATAATAGAAATTTATGAAGCATCTAAGGTTAGATGCTTTTTTTATTTATTTATTTTAAAAATAGTTTATTGTGTTTATTACATGAATTCGCTTTTAAATTAGGACATACTCATTTTATTGTAATTTAATAGTGTGTATGATACGATTTATTTATATTTAATTAACAGTAATTTAACAGTTAATAAAGATAATTTTATGATTGTTTGGAGTGAACAGTATTTTACTTTATATTATTATTCTTTTTTTATTAATTTTGTTAAATTGTTTTGCATACAAATTGACAATTAATCTAAAAAGGAATCGACTTTTAAATCAACGAATTCGAGTTCGAAATTATAGAACATCAAGAATATTTATTATCTATGCTTTAATCATATCTTCTTTTTTTACGACCAACCATTTGTGGATTGAAGTAAGTACTTCTGAAGAAAAAATAATTTTTTATTTGATTGTATTTTCTAGTTTTTATTTTTTTTATCAAATGCTTGTTTTGTTTTTATTTTCTATAAGTAAAACAATTAATCCATTAATAAGAATATTTCAAGAAAAAGTGCGCAAACGGTTTCTATTTTTAATTATTATTAATATAGTTTTTATTATCAGTTTTTTAATCTATCAAAGTAGCAATTGGGTCATTTCAACCTTTGGAGATGTCAATATTGAACAGCTGATTTATCAGGCAAAAAATTTAGAAGGCACAGACCAGACTTTTGTCTGGGATTTTCTAGCTGGTCCATTGCTAACTACTCTTTTTGCACAAGCTATTTTTTTTCCAATCAGCCTTTTTTTTGCGACGATTGCACCTCAAAATAAATTATTTCGATTTTCCACTAATATGATCTCAATAGTCAGTGTTTGTCTCATTTTCCTATCAATGGGTGTTCAAACCTTTGGTTATATAAAATTTATTAATTACTTTTCGGATTCAAATTTTATTGAGGATAATTATGTTAGCCCTAGTGATGTTAATATTGAGTTTACGGCTAATAAGCGCAACCTGATTTATATCTTTGTTGAATCACTAGAAGGTACATATACAAATAGAGCAAGCGGTGGCATCGAGAGTACCAATCTATTAGAGCCATTAACAGTGATGGCAGAAGCAGGTGCTATTAATTTTTCAAATACTGAAAATATTGGAGGTGCCTTGCAATTACCGGGTATGCAATATACGGCAGGTGCGATAGTTGCACAGACATCTGGCATGCCGATTAAAACAGCAGAGATTGATGCGAATAATTTTGGAACGAGTGAGGCGTATCAAGACAGTGAACAAAAGTTTTTACCAGGGAT
The DNA here is from genome assembly GCA_022484805.1 of Streptococcaceae bacterium. GTDB lineage: Bacteria > Bacillota > Bacilli > Lactobacillales > Streptococcaceae > MMGLQ5-1. Next base: position 144,647 of record JAKVKP010000001.1, on the reverse strand, counting down.
TACCGCATTAGGCGATATATTAAAGGATAATGGCTACTACAATGTTTTCATGATGGGCTCTGATGCCAGCTTTGGTGGTCGAAGAAGCTATTTAGAATCTCATGGTGATTACGAAATTATTGATTTAAATGAAGTAAAAGAGAGAGGCTGGTTGCCTGAGGATTATCACATTTGGTGGGGTTATGAAGATAAAAAGCTTTTTGATTTCGCTAAGCAAGAATTGGAAACGATTACTGTAGAAGAAAGGCCCTTCAATTTTACTTTATTAACAGCTGATACACATCATCCAGAGGGGCTTTTGTATGAAGATACACCCATTATTGAGGATGATCAATTTAAATCTGTCGTTGCATTTTCGGCTCAAATGATTGCTGATTTTGTGACATGGTGCCAAACACAGTCTTGGTATGATAATACGACAATTGTCATTAGTGGCGATCATCTATCTATGAATCAAGATTATGCAAAAAAACTATCTGAAAATTATACACGAACTGTTTTTGACTTATTTATTAATACTGCACATGAGAGTGTCAGCAATGAAATAATAAAAAATCGTCAATATTCAAATATGGATATATTTCCAACCGTTTTATCAAGCTTGGGCGCCACCATTGAGGGTGAACAACTAGGTTTGGGTGTGAATCTTTTTTCTGGTGAAAAAACGTTAATTGAAAAAAATTCTCTTGAATATGTCACAGGAGAATTGGAAAAACGTTCTAAGTTTTATACGGAAGAGATTTCTGGCGAAGGTATTCAAGGGACGTCAAGTGAGTAATAAAAATAGGTGTTTGCATAATTGCAAACACCTATTTTTATTACTGATTCAATTCCTCTAATATTGCTTTAACGGTTGTAATTTCATTGACTCGGTATGCATTCGCGCCTGCAAAAACCAAGCCATTTTCGGCATTACCCTCAACGGAGTGAAGTAGTGCTTCGGAGATACAGTAGGGTATTGTTTTGCGATCACAATGCTTGAAGCTAAGACAAGCTCGACATTTTTCGATTGGAATATCTTCGCGATTAATCCGTTCGATAAAACTATTTTTAATCGCACGACCGGGTAAACCTACTGGTGATTTGGTAATTTGAATGTCTTCTTTTTTAGCCTTTAAATATTTATCTTTAAAGTCATCTGGTGCATCACACTCCACAGTTCCGACAAATCTTGTCGCCATCTGAACGCCCTCACAGCCAAGTGCTAAATAGTGGTCAATATCTTCACGAGTAAAGACACCTCCAGCAAAAACAACTGGAACATGGACATTAAAGTCTGAACCGTATTTTTTTACAACTTCAATAATTTGGGTTACTTCATTATCCATGGTTTCGATTGCCGCTTCAATTTGATCCTTCTTAAAACCAAGATGCCCACCTGCCTTGGGACCTTCGATAACCACAAAATCAGCAGTTCGATTGTACCTTTTTGCCCAAGTTCGTAAAATAACCTTTGCTGCTTTTGCACTTGAGACAATCGGTGCAATTTTAGTTTTACTATCACCGACAAATTTAGGTAAATCAACTGGAAGCCCAGCACCAGAAATAATGACATCCGCTCCAGCTTCAACACATTTTTTAATATATTTATCGTAATGGAATTGGGCAACCATAACGTTAAAGCCCACAATACCATCTTTAGCGATGGCTTTCGCCTTTTTGAACTGCTCTCCAATTGCTTCAAGATTCGTTCTTAATGGACTTTTTTCAAATTTTTCTTTGTTCTGATAACCGATTTGTGCAACAGAAAGAATACCAATACCACCTTCCTTAGCAACATTTCCTGCTAAATTATGTAGTGAAATTCCGATGCCCATACCACCTTGAATGACTGGAATTTTGGCAACCAAATCTCCAATTTTTAAAGGTTCTAACTTCATATTTTCTCCTTTACTTAAAGCAAAAATAATTAATAGTGCTTGCTTTATTAGTAATTTTCATTTGCTAATGAAAATAGATTAATAATCAAATAGTTTGATACTCAAAGTATTTTAGCGATTGAATTAATCTTTTTAAAGAATAGACTGAATTAAAATAATTGTCAATTAATAAATTTTGAAAAATTGAGATTTGATTTAAAGGTTACTCTTTAAAAGTGAGCTTTATCAGTATCTGTCAACTATATTTTTTTAAATTAATTATAGTATTAATCTATCGCTTTAATTTTTTTTCGACTTAAGTATTGCAATTTTTTGATAAATTGATATACTTTGATAGTCAAAATAAATGTTTTGAGTATCAAATTATTTGTATATTAAACTAATTTTTAATTCAGTATATTTATAGATTAAGAGGTGAACATTATTGGAAGTTAATTTCTCAAAAGTAAATGAATATCTAGTCAAAATTTTCAATGATGTTTTAATTGTAGAGGAACGTGAGCTTAGAAAATCTCGTTTTAACGATTTGACGATAAAAGAGATGCACACAATTGATTGTATTGGTTTAAATCGAATGAAAACTTCGTCTGAAGTTGCCAAAGAGCTCTCAATCACGATGGGGACTCTGACGGTTTCGGTCAATAATTTGGTTAAAAAGGGTTATGTTGAGAGAATTCGTTCTGAAAGTGATCGTAGAGTTGTTCGGCTCCATCTAACGAAACAGGGGAAATTAATTTATCGGTTACATGATCGCTTTCATCGTGAAATGGTTAAAAATATTATGGACGGTTTAGATGAGGTGGAGCAAGGCGCAATTACAAAAGGCTTAGAGAATTTACATCAGTTTCTTGGGGAGTTAAAATAAATGAAATTTGCAAAGATGACAGAAGTAGCGCATTATGCGCCGTCACAAGTGATCACGAATGATGATTTAGCGGAAATTATGGATACGAATGATGAATGGATTTCATCTAGAACTGGTATTAAATCACGTCATATTACCTATGATGAAAATACTTCAGATTTATGTATTAAAATTGTAAAATCACTTTTGGAAAAATCAAATTATTCACCGGAATCAATTGATTTTTTAATTGTCGCAACCATCTCTCCAGATTCATTAATGCCGACTACGGCTACGATTACTCAAGGGAAAACAGGTTTGGTTAACGCTTTTGCTTTTGATATGCAGGCAGCTTGTTCAGGCTTTGTTTATGCACTGTCACTTGGTGAAAAATTGATTGCAAGTGGTCGTTATCAAAGAGGTATCATTATTGGTGCAGAGACGCACAGTAAAACATTAGATTGGAATGATCGTTCGACAGCTGTTCTATTTGGTGATGGTGCAGGTGGTGTTTTATTAGAAGCAGCGACGAGTCAACATTTTTTAGCTGAGAAGTTACAGGCTGATGGCATTAAAGGGACAGCACTTGCTTCAAAATCTTTTTATCCAAAATCGCCGTATTCAAAAAAATTTGAACACAATGAAAAATTATTGATGGATGGTCGTTCGGTATTTGATTTTGCTGTTCGTGAGGTACCCCAGAACATCTTAGCAACACTTGAGTTGGCAGGAATCGAGCCAAACGAAATTGACTACTATTTACCACATCAGGCTAATATCCGAATTATTGATAAATGGCCGAAAAAATTGAAAGTAGATCGAGATAAATTTCTTGTAAACTTAGAGCACTATGGCAATACTTCAGCAGCATCAATCCCAATTCTTTTATCCGAGGCTATTGAAAGTGGAACATTAAGCTTTGGTAGTGGTCAAACCGTTCTGATGACTGGTTTTGGTGGCGGATTAACATGGGGCAGTTTGATTATTAAGTTATAATATTAGTTTTAATTAGGCCGAAAACCTAGTATACTAGGTTTAAATTATTTACCTTATCGAGGTTTCGTCTTGAAATCGGGATTAATTTATATTTTTGGAGGACATATAAATGGCAGTTTTTGACAAGGTGCAAGATATTATCGTTGAAGAATTAGGTAAAGAAAAAGAAGAAGTGACTTTAAAAACTTCTTTTGAAGATTTAGAAGCAGATTCTTTGGATTTATTCCAAATTATTAATGAAATCGAAGATGAATTCGATGTTCAAATTGAGTCTGAAGAAGGCTTAAATACTGTTGAAGATTTAGTGAAATTTGTAGAAGCTAAATTAGCCTAAGTCGTATATTGATGGCGGTGTTCTTCACTATCATCAAAACAATTTATGTGATTATGGAAATAGAATTGTTCTATTTCCATAATTTTTTACAAACTCCAATTAATTTAAAAAGGAATGTGAACTGAAAGATGAAAAATCGAGTAACGGAATTATTAGAGATTAAATACCCTATTTTTCAAGGTGCGATGGCTTGGATTGCCGATGCTGATTTGGCAGGAGCGGTCAGTAATGCAGGTGGATTAGGGATTATTGCTGGCGGTAATGCGCCAAAAGAAGTTGTTGTTGAACAAATTAGAAATGTTAAAAAAATTACAGATAAGCCATTTGCTGTCAATATTATGTTACTCTCACCGTTTGCAGACGATATTGTAGACGCTGTAATCGAAGAAGGCGTTAAAGTCATTACAACTGGTGCAGGTAATCCTACGAAGCATATGCCACGTTTTAAGGCTGCCGGAATCAAAGTAATCCCAGTAGTTGCTTCCGTTGCAATTGCAAAAAAAATGGAACGAATTGGTGCCGATGCCGTGGTGTTTGAGGGGATGGAAGCTGGCGGTCATGTCGGTAAAACAACGACGATGGCTGGACTACCTCAAATTGTTGATGCAGTTGAAATTCCAGTAATTGGAGCTGGCGGTGTCGGCGACGGTCGGGGGATGGCAGCAGCGTTCATGCTTGGTGCAGAAGCTGTCCAAGTCGGTACACGTTTCGTAGTTGCTAAAGAAACTAACGTCCACCAAAACTATAAAGATAAAGTGATTAAAGCGCGTGATATTGATACGGTTATTTCTAGTGTTCACTTTGGTCATCCCGTACGTGCTTTAAAAAATAAATTGACGCGTGATTTTGAAAAGGCAGAAATTGCAGCCTTAAGAGTTGAAAATCCAGATTTAACGATTTTTGATGAATTAGGACGCGGTGCTTTACATGCTGCCGTCGTTGAAGGTGATATGGATAATGGCTCGGTAATGTCAGGACAAATTGCTGGTTTGGTGCAAAAGGAAGAAACTGTCTCAGAAATTATCGAAGATATTTATTCAGGCTTTCAAGCAACCTTAAAAGCAGCGCATCGCTTCGAGGATTAATGTAAAAAATACTTGTGAGGAGGTATAATGGGTAAGACTGTTTTTATGTTTGCTGGTCAAGGTGCACAATATCCTGATATGGCAAAAGATTTATATGAACATTTTCCGATTATCCGAGAAACGTTTGCTGAGGCAAATCAAGTACTCGGCTATGAATTAGAGGATTTAATTTTCTCTGAAAACTCAAAATTAAATGAAACGCAATATACACAACCCGCTATTCTAACGGTAGATGTTGCGATTGCTCGTCTATTAATTGATCAGGGGATTCAACCTGAGGCAGCACTTGGCTTATCGCTTGGTGAGTATGCGGCTTTAGTGATTGCCGGTGCGATTGATTTTCAGGCTGCTGTTGCTTTAATTGCCAAACGTGGGCAATATATGTCTGAGGCGGCACCAACAGGTACTGGTAAAATGGTCGCGGTAATGAATACACCGATAGAGACAATCGAAGCAGCTTGCGCTCAGGCTAGTGAGAAAGGCATTGTATCACCCGCAAATTATAATACGCCGCAACAGGTGGTTATTGGTGGTGAAGCACAAGCGGTTGATTATGCAGATGAGCTTTTAAAAGCGGCTGGCAGCAAACGTCTGATTGAGCTAAATGTATCTGGTCCTTTCCATACAGCACTTTTACAGCCAGCATCGGAAAAATTAGCTATGGCACTTAATCTGGTCGAATTTAAACCTTTACAAATACCAGTTGTTAGTAACACAACAGCTCAATTTTTTGAATTGGAAGACATTCCAACCTTGTTAACTCGCCAAGTAATGACACCAGTTCGCTTTTTCGAATCAATTAATACTTTGATAATCAAAGGATTTGATACCTTTATTGAAATCGGTCCTGGTAAGACTTTGACAGGCTTTATGAAAAAAATTGACAAATCACAAACAACTTATCGGGTTGAAAATATTGAAACACTAAATACATTATTGGACATAGGAGAAAAATAGATGGATTTAACTGGGAAAAATGTTTTTGTAACTGGTTCAACTCGTGGAATTGGTAAAGCGATTGCCTTGGCTTTTGCCAAACGTGGCGCCAATGTGGTAATTAACGGTCGAACAGCAATTAACCCTGAATTAATTCAGGAATTTACTGATTTAGGGGTGAAAGCAGTGCCTGTCACTGGTGATATTTCAGATTTTGCTTCTTGTACGACAATGCTAGCAGAAGCAACTGAAGCTTTAGGTTCAGTGGATATTTTAGTCAATAATGCAGGGATTACTGCAGACAAATTGATGCTAAAAATGACTGCTGATGACTTTGAAAAGGTATTAAAAATTAATCTGACGGGTACTTTTAATATGACGCAACAGGTTATTAAAACGATGAGTAAGCAACGTCAAGGCGCAATTATTAATTTAAGTTCAGTTGTTGGCTTAGTTGGTAATATTGGTCAGGCAAACTATGCGGCAAGTAAGGCTGGTGTAATTGGCTTTACCAAGTCGGTTGCTAGAGAAGTAGCTGGTCGAAATATTCGAGTGAATGCCATTGCACCCGGTTTTATTGAAACGGAAATGACTGAGGTTTTACCAGAAAAGGTTAAGACAGCTTCCGTTGCTCAAATTCCAATGAAGCGTTTTGGTACGGTTGAAGAAGTTGCCGGTATTGCATTATTTTTGGCAGAGCAGGAGTATTTAACAGGTCAAGTCATTGCAATTGATGGCGGGATGACTATGAATAGTTAACAATTAACAGTGAATAATTAACAACTAACAATGAACAGTTAGCAATTAATAGTGGTTAATTTTGGATAACTTTTTTAACTTTAGCTTTTTTTTCTTGGAATGGCTATAATTATTTTTTAGGGAATTGATAAGAGATGGAAAGGAATTAAAATGACAAATCGTGTAGTAATTACAGGTTACGGCGTGGCATCACCAATTGGGAATACGCCAGAAACATTTTGGAATTCATTAAAAACTGGGGAATCAGGAATTGCTCAGATTACAAAATTTGATACAGCTGATTTTGGTGTAAACAATGCTGCAGAAGTCAAGGATTTTCCTTTTGATAAATATTTTCAAAAGAAAGATGCAAAGCGAATGGATTTATTTTCATTATTTGGAATCTATGCAGCGCTTGATGCATTGGCAATGAGCGGCATCGATACAGATACAGTTAATAAAGAACGCTTCGGTGTGATTGTCGGCTCAGGTATCGGCGGCTTGCAAACGATCCAAGATCAAGTAGGGCGCTTAGTAACTAAGGGACCACGCCGTGTTCAACCGTTATTTGTACCAATGTCAATTGTGAATATGGCTGCGGGTAATATTGCAATGCGTGTTGGCGCAGAAGGTATTTGTACCTGTGTGACGACTGCTTGTGCATCAGCAACGAATTCAATTGGTGAAGCATTTAGAAATATTAAGCATGGCTATTCAGATGTTATTTTAGCAGGTGGTGCTGAAGCTTCAATTACTGAAATCGGTATTGCCGGCTTTAATTCGTTAACGGCTCTATCAACAACAGAGGATCCTGCACGTGCATCCATTCCCTTTGATAAGGACAGAAATGGCTTTGTTATGGGCGAAGGTGCTGGAATTCTTGTTCTAGAAAGTCTAGAGCATGCAACGCAACGCGGTGCAAATATCTTGGGTGAAGTTGTTGGCTATGGTTCAAATTGTGACGCGTATCATATGACGTCACCTCGACCAGATGGCAGTGGTGCGAAAAAGGCAATGGCTTTAGCTCTTGAAGAGGCTGGTATTGAACCGGAGCAGGTTGGTTATATTAATGCGCATGGTACAAGTACGCAGGCGAACGAAAAAGGTGAAAGTCAGGCAATTGTTGAATTGTTTGGTAAGAAAACACCGGTTTCTTCAACTAAATCGATGACTGGCCATTTATTAGGTGGTGCTGGTGGTGTTGAAGCAATTGCTACCTTAGAAGCAATTCGCAATGATTTTATTCCAGTAACTGCAGGCACAACTGAATTAGGCGAAGATATTGAAGCAAATGTTATTTTCGGAGAAGGTCAGGTGGCTCACTTTGATTATGCAATTTCAAATACCTTTGGTTTTGGTGGTCACAATGCTGTTATTGCATTAAAACGTTGGACTGATTAAGCTGTGGAATACGCTTGCTGAAAAAATTTAATTAATTAAAAATATAGCTAAGCAATTGAAACGGCTATTTTGGCGCATTGACATTAGCGGGGCATATTTTTAGTGCTGTATTTTGGTACGAATTATTTGAACTATGGCAATTTCTGCTAGCGTATGAAGCTCATTGACAAATCATAAATATTCAGTTGATAGCTGGTGGATAAAGTATTTATCTGTTTTTATGGCTATTAATTATGTGATGCAATGAATATTTTATGATGAATAATAGGGAGGTTTTATTCTTGAATTTTTCTGAAATAAATAAAATTATTGATAAGATTGATCAATCTTCAATTAAAGAAATCCATTTAAAACAAGGGGACTTTGAATTAGTATTAAGTAAAAATGAATTGGTTAATGCTGAAGCAGTTCACTCAAATCAGCCAAAAGCTGTGAGCTCGGCAAATAATCAAAAAATGACTGAACAGCCAGCGGTAAACGCGGTGACTGAAGTTGCGATTGCAGAAACGATTGTGGCGTCGGAGGCTGAAACAGAGGGGGAATTGGTAACCAGTCCACTAGTTGGCGTGGTTTATCTTCAACCAGCACCAGATAAGGCAAAATTTGTTGAAGTTGGTAGTCAAGTTAATAAAGGTGATACGCTTTGTATTGTGGAAGCAATGAAAGTAATGAATGAAATTCCAGCTGATAAATCTGGTGTAATTACTGAGGTGCTTGTTGACGCTGAAACAGTTGTTGAGTTTGGACAAGCTTTATTTAAAATCAAATAGTATAATTTACAATGCACGGTGAAGAGCATTGGCTATAAGGTATTTTTCTACTGCGATTAGCTCATTTTGCATTTTACATTGAAAAGAGGTTGTAATGAATATTAATGAAATTAAAGCAATTATTCCACATCGTTATCCATTTTTATTACTAGATCGAGTTGAAAGTATCGAGCCTGGTCAGAAAGTGATTGCAAGAAAAAATGTGACGGCAAATGAAGAATTTTTTAATGGTCACTTTCCACAAGAGCCCGTTATGCCTGGCGTTTTAATTATTGAAGCATTGGCACAGGCAGGTGCTGTGGCATTACTTTCGTTGGATGAATTTAAAGGAAAGACAGCTTATTTTGGTGGTATTGATAAAGCTAAATTTAGACAAAAAGTAGTACCAGGTGATACTTTGCAACTAGAAGTTGAAATTATTAAGGTAAAGAAAATTGCAGGTATAGGTAAAGGAATTGCCTATGTTGATGGTAAAAAGGTTGCAGAAGCAGAATTAACCTTTATGATTGGTTAAAATAATTAAGAGTTAGTCAAAGCAATTATTAGTATCAGCTATGCGCTGATGTTTGTCTAGTAAAATGAGTTGAACGGTGTAAACGAAATTGCTAAAGTGGCTTAGACAGTAATAGAATAACGAACTGAGTTTGCATTGCTTTATCGGTTAGAAGTTGACTTATTACTGTCTTTAAAGTAACAATTCACTAAGAGCTAAAGCAGGCATATTTATGGCGTTGAGATGCGAATTGCTTGAAGGCTTTTTACTCTCTTCTTGCCACGTAAAAAAGTTATTTTGTCTAAAAGACGCAAAATCCTTCATTTTTGCAAGGCAATAAAAAGCTAAATTATGAGTAGGTTTGGATAAGGATTCAGTTGTATGCTTGAAAATCTCAAATTTCGAATTTTTTGAAAAAGAACCGCCTATTATTCGTAGCTATTTGGCGTAAGAGTTTACTGAATTACAACATTAAATACGAGATAGGGAGTTTTGAGTTAATCTTGCCAAATTTATTTATATTTTGCTCAAATTAAAGGAGAATTTATGTTTCAAAAAATATTAATCGCTAATCGAGGAGAAATTGCTGTTCGCATTATCCGTGCTGCAAGGGAATTAGGTATTCAGACGGTTGCAGTTTATTCACAGGCAGATCGGGAAGCACTTCATGTTTATCTTGCTGATGAAGCGGTTTGTATTGGTGGCACCAAGGCGAGTGAATCGTATTTAGATATGAAGCAAATTTTAAGTGCTGCCATTGTGACACAAGCTGAAGCGATTCATCCTGGTTTTGGTTTTTTATCCGAAAATTCGAAATTTGCTCGGATGTGTGAAGAAATGAATATCGCATTTATTGGACCTAGCGCTGAAGTGATGGATTTGATGGGCGATAAAATTAATGCACGTAAAGAAATGATTGAAGCAGGCGTACCCGTGATTCCCGGAAGTGATGGAGAGGTTTATACGGCTGATGAAGCGTTAGTGCTTGCTGATCAAATTGGTTATCCAGTAATGCTGAAGGCATCCGCAGGTGGTGGAGGTAAAGGTATTCGCAAGGTTAAAAGTCCGGAAGAATTACCTTCACAATTTGAGAACGCGAGTGAGGAAGCTAAAGCGGCCTTTGGTAATGGCGCAATGTATATTGAAAAGGTGGTTTATCCCGCTCGTCATATTGAGGTCCAGATTCTTGGAGATATCTTTGGTCATGTTATCCATCTTGGTGAACGTGATTGCTCATTACAGCGTAATAATCAAAAGGTTTTAGAGGAAGCACCAAGCATTGCTATCGGTCAAACACTTAGATCAAGGATTGGTGAAGCTGCGGTTCGGGCAGCTAAACACGTTGGCTATCAAAATGCTGGTACAATTGAATTTTTACTAGATGAGGCAAGTGGTCAATTCTATTTTATGGAAATGAATACACGCGTGCAGGTGGAGCATCCTGTTACAGAATTTGTGACGGGTGTTGATATTGTTAAGGCTCAAATTCAAATTGCGGCAGGCGAGCCACTTGAATTGACACAAGAAGATGTTCAAATCAGTGGTCATGCCATCGAATGTCGGATTAATGCTGAAAATCCAGCATTTAATTTTGCACCAAGTCCAGGAACGATTCAATCACTCTTTTTACCTAGTGGTGGTGTCGGTGTCAGAGTGGATTCAGCAATGTATGAAGGCTATACAATTCCACCTTACTATGATTCAATGGTCGCTAAAGTGATTGTTCATGGTAAAAATCGTTTTGAAGCGTTGATGAAAATGCAACGTGCCCTTGGAGAATTTGAAGTTGAGGGTATCATCACGAATGTTGATTTTCAATTAGATTTAATCGCAAATCCAAATGTGATTGCTGGTGATTATGATACTGCTTTCTTGACAGAGCATTTTTTACCCAATTGGAATCAATGAGAAAGCTTTAAAAAATTGGGAGGCATAAATGGCTTTATTTAGCAAAAAGAAAAAATATATCCGCATTAATCCAAATAAAACCGTCAATTCGGCAGTTAATAAAGCACCCGAGGTACCAGATCAAAGCTGGGCGAAATGTCCAAATTGTAAAGCGATGATTTATACAAAGGATTTGGGCTGTCATATGATTTGTCCAAGCTGTCATTATAATTTTAGAATTACTGCGAAGGAACGTCTTTCATTAATTGCTGACGAATTTGAAGAATTGTTCACAGGAATTCAAACAGAAGACCCGCTTGATTTTCCAAAATATATAGAAAAACTTGAGGCAATAAAAGCAAAAACGGGTTTAGATGAAGCTGTTTTAACTGGCCGTGCAAAAATTAATCAATTTGAAGTTGCGCTTGGAATTATGGATTCTAATTTTATTATGGCATCAATGGGAACAGTGGTTGGCGAAAAAATTACTCGACTATTTGAATATGCCCTGAAGAATCATCTACCTGTTATTTTATTCACAGCATCAGGTGGTGCTAGAATGCAAGAGGGAATCATGTCTCTAATGCAGATGGCGAAGATTTCAGCTGCGGTAAAAAGACATTCAAACGAGGGACTTTTATATTTGACTGTTTTGACGGATCCCACAACTGGTGGTGTGACAGCGAGCTTTGCAATGGAGGGTGATATCATTTTGGCCGAGCCACAGACTTTAGTCGGTTTTGCGGGGCGACGAGTGATTGAACAAACAATGCGCACACAATTACCAGAGGATTTTCAAAAATCAGAGTTTCTGTTAACTCATGGTTTTGTTGATGCAATTGTCAAACGTGAAAAAATGAAAGAAACGATTGCGCAAGTCTTATCGATTCATCTAGAGGTGACAAATGATTAAAAAAGCAGATGAAATTATTAAAATAGCGAGAAGTCAGGATCGTTTTTCAACACTTGATATTATTAATACAATTTTCACAGATTTTATTGAATTTCACGGCGACCGCAATTTTGCAGATGATTTAGCAATTGTCGGAGGTATTGCAAAATTAGAGCAAAAGCCAGTGACTGTTATCGGTATCCAAAAGGGTATTAATCTGCAGGATAATTTGGATCGTAATTTTGGACAACCACATCCAGAAGGCTATCGAAAAGCTTTGCGGTTAATGAAACAGGCTGAAAAATTTAATCGTCCAGTCATCACTTTTATTAATACAGCGGGTGCTTATTCAGGTATCGGTGCTGAAGAACGTGGACAAGGGGAGGCTATCTCCCGTAATTTGATGGCAATGTCTGACCTGTCTGTGCCGATTATTTCTGTCATCATTGGTGAAGGTGGATCTGGTGGTGCACTTGCCTTAGCGGTAGGTAATGAAGTGTGGATGTTTGAACATGCGATGTATGCAATTCTTTCACCCGAAGGCTTTGCTTCAATTTTGTGGAAAGACGGTTCAAGGGCAAATGAAGCGGCGCAATTGATGAAAATTACTGCTACTGATTTGCTTGAAATGAAGGTCATTGATAAAATAATTCCTGAAACATTAAAAGGTGAAAATTTACCAGTAAGTAAGAGCTTAAACATATTAAAAAAAGGTTTAGCTGAAAAATTAACTGAATTATCATTATTATCTGCGGAGGCTTTAAAAGAGCAGCGATATGCACGATTTAGAAAATTTTAATAGATGGTTATTTTAAAACCACTGAATTATTATTCATTAATTTTATTTTATATTCGTTTTAAGGTTGTTTTTATGAATATTATAAAAAGATTAGGTGATTACCTAGTCTTTTTTGCATATTTATAATTTTCAAATTGACATAGTCAATCATTATGTTACAATCTAATTATTCAATAAATACTGGTATTTTTTGATTGATATTTATAAATTTGGGAATAAGGAGTTAATAAAATGAAAAAATTAGTTTTTGGTGCTTTGATGGTTGCAACAATTACAATCGGATTAGCTGGTTGTGGTAGTTCTAGTGACAAAAAAGTATCTAGTGATGACACAACTGCACTAGAGGCAGTTAAAAAAGATGGCAAATTAACAGTTGCAACCTCCGCAGATTTTCCACCCTTTGAGTTTCAAATTTTAAAAGATGGTCAAAATCAAATTGTTGGATCGGATATTGACTTAGCACAAAAAATTGCAGACAAGCTTGGTCTGACTTTAGAAATTCAAAATTCTGATTTCAATACAGTTTTAACCTCGCTGCAAGCTGGTAAATCAGATATTGCGATTTCTGGTATTTCAGCACAGCCAGAGCGTAAAAAAATCTTTGATTTCTCAACAACCTACTATGAATCAGTAAATAAAGTTGTTATTAAAAAATCAGAATTAGCAAATTATAAAAAAATTGCTGACCTTAAGGGTGAGGATGTCGGTGCACAAAAAGGCTCTATTCAAGAAGGTGTCGTTACAGATCAAATAAAAGATGCCAATCTGATTTCAATTGCTAAGATTCCTGCTTTGATTAACGAATTGAAAAATGATAAAATTTCTGGTTTAGTCTTGGAAGAACCAATTGCCAAGGCATATGTTGCCAATAATGATGATTTAGCAATTGCGGATATTGAATTGAAATCATCTGAAGATGATGCTTATGCGATTGCCTTACCTAAAAATTCTGGTAAATTAAAAACAGAGATTGATGCAGTCATTAAAGAATTGAAAGATTCAGGTGAAATTGATGAGTTAATCCAAAAGAATTTTGAATTATCACAATCACAAAATGATTAATGCTTCTCCGTATCAAAACAGTTATCTTATAGATGACTGTTTTTTTTGTATTAATTGAATAATTGTTCTGTGTTCATGTTCCCAGTTCATTGTCAATTGCTAAGAGAAATATGTTATACTAAAAGATATGAATTTTCAGATAATGAGCAATTTATTAATACAAATTTTGTTCAAATACTGATTTAAATTTAAGGAGAAAACTATGAGTTTTGATTTTTTACCTAAGTATTTGCCATACTTTACCGATGGACTCGTTTTTACAGTCATTATTTCAATCTTAGTTGTAAGCTTCGGTACAATTTTTGGCGTTATTTTAGCCTTGATGAAGTTATCAAAAAACTTTATTTTAAAAGCAATTGCTAATGTTTATATTGAATTTTTTCGGGGTACACCGATGGTAGTCCAAATTATGTTTGCCTTTGTTTTGACCAAGGTTTCGTTGCCAACAGTTCATTTTGGCATTTTAAGTGTTGGTTTAGACCGCTTAGTGCCCGGTATTCTAGTAATGGCAATGAATAGTGGTGCTTATGTGGCTGAAATAATTCGTGGTGGTATTTTATCAATAAATAAAGGACAGACTGAGGCGGCATATTCGCTTGGCTTAAAGCCAAATTTAACTTTACGTTATGTTATTTTACCACAGGCAATTCGTAATATTTTACCAGCATTAGGTAATGAATTTGTGGTGATTATCAAGGATTCTTCATTGCTTTCAACAATTGGTGTAATGGAGTTATACAACGGTACGCAAACGGTAATGAATGCTTCCTATAACCAAATCGGACCTCTTTTCTTTGTTTGTATTCTTTATTTCATTTTGACTTTTGTGACAACGAGATTGATTGGTCTGGGTGAAAAACGTTTAGGACGGGGGTATCAAAGATAATGGTAGATGCAATTTACAAAGTTGAAAACCTGCATAAATATTTCGGTAAAAATGAGGTTTTAAAGGGGATATCAACGGAGATTGAGCGAGGAGAGGTTGTCGTAATGATTGGCCCTTCTGGCAGTGGGAAAAGTACCTTTTTACGTTCTTTAAATTTACTAGAAACGCCAACTAAGGGTGCAATTTTCTTTGAAACGACAGATATTACAAATCCTAAGAATGATATTTTTAAAATGCGTGAAAAAGTTGGTATGGTATTTCAACAATTCAATTTATTTCCAAATATGAATGTGATAGATAACATCACGCTCTCACCAATTAAGGTTAAGAAGATGGCGAAAGATCAAGCTGAAGCTTTGGCTTATAGTCTACTTGAAAAAGTTGGTTTAAAGGAAAAAGCAACTGCTTATCCGCAAAGCCTTTCTGGAGGTCAACAGCAGCGAATTGCTATTGCACGTGCTCTTGCGATGCAGCCAGATGTGATGCTATTTGACGAACCAACATCGGCCTTAGATCCAGAAATGGTTGGCGAGGTACTTCAGGTTATGAAGGATTTAGCTAAAGAAGGTATGACCATGATTATCGTTACACATGAAATGGGATTTGCTAAAGAAGTGGCGGATCGAGTTTTATTTATTGATGGTGGTGTGGTCGTTGAGGAAGGAACACCAACAGCGGTCTTTGAGCAAACGCGAGAGGCGAGAACTAAGGATTTTTTATCTAAAGTATTATAAAAAATAATTTTGAAATGACTTTTTAATGATGTTGGAATATTGTTATTTTATAATTAGGGTTGACTGATTATAAAAACATATTTGTTTTTAAAAGGTACGTTTTTATGAAGAGGATATAATAAATGACAGCGAGTATTGATTGGATACACAGTCGATTAAAATTTGGAGCGCGACCTGGTTTAACTCGGATTGAGTATTTATTAAAACGTTTGGGTAATCCAGAAAAAAAGCTAAAAATGGTCCATATTGCAGGAACTAATGGCAAAGGCTCGACAGTTGCTTTTTTAAGGCAAATTTTAATGGCATATGATTTAAAGGTTGGGACTTTTACCTCACCTTATATTGAGTCTTTTAATGAACGTATTGCAATCAATGGCCAATTTATTTCGAATGCTGAGCTAGACCAGATTGTTGAAACAATACGACAAATTGTTGAAGAAATGGACCAAAATGAATTACTAGCTGGTATTACAGAGTTTGAAGTTTTAACCGCAATCGGCTTTTATTATTTTAAAAATGAAGCAGTTGATATTGCAATTATTGAGGTTGGCTTAGGCGGCTTGCTTGATTCGACTAATGTGATAACTCCTTTAATTTCGGTAATTACTACTATTGGTTTAGATCACCAAGATATTCTTGGTGATTCAATTGAATCAATTGCCTTCCAAAAGGCTGGTATTATTAAGAAATTGCGGCCAGTTGTGATTGGTCAAATTACTGATGAGGCAAAGTCAGTAATTAAAGAAGTGGCAGATGAAAATCAAAGTCATGTGATTGAAATGTCGCTTGACTATCGTTTTACACCTAAAGCAAAACAAGAGATTAGCTACTATAGTCCTAAAATCACTGCTGATTTTCGGCTTGCCTTATCGGGTAGTTATCAAATGGATAATGCAGCTGTCGCGCTAGCAACTTTTGAATTTATCGCCTCTGAATTAGAATTATTAATCGATAATCAAAAAATTCAATCTGGCTTAAATAATGCTTATTGGCCTGCTAGGATGGAGAAAATTGGTGATTTTATTCTGGATGGCGCCCATAATCCCCATGCGATTCGACGACTGGTTGATGAATTTAAAACTGATTCTCGACAGGTTCATATTTTATTTTCAGCAATTCAAACAAAGGATTATCAGCAAATGATACGTCAATTACTAAGTATTTCTAATGTTGATTTATCAGTCACAACCTTTGATTATCCAAATGCAATTGAATTAACTCAAATCGAGCTAACTGATGAAGTCAGAATTATCAAGGATTGGCATCAATATATTGCGCAACCGAGAACAAAAGAAGATTTATATTTGATAACAGGTTCTTTATATTTTCTTTCACAGGTCAGGGCAGCATTATTAGAATGATAAAATAAACGACTTGCTCCAAATCGATAGATGGCTTATAATTTGAGTATTAATTAATGGAGAAGGAATAAAAATGTTTTTAGGTATAAAAGTTGATCGGATTACGATGCCGACTGGAACAGAAAAAGGAAAGGCCTACATGCAAGGCATCGATAATATGCATATTCGCTTCAATCAAAGGGACAACCAAATTATAATTGATGAATGCTTTTACTATGATGATGGCTCCGAAAAGACAGAATTACCAAAAGCTGCTGGGCTATACCAAGAGATATTAGCGGATTTGAATCAACGTTATTTTGAAAAATGAGAAGGAAGGCAATGCATATGGGTACTGAAATTCCTAGAAACGGTGGCGAATTTTCACGCTATATTGAAAAACTTAAGGGACAGTATTTGGAAAAAAGGCATGAGTCGGAAAATCAGCTTTCCAAAGAGGCTCAAGAGAAACTGGCTAAGCGTAGGCAGTTATTTGATACAATGACAATTTCAGCGCGTGATAAAGAGCGAATGAAACGTGAAATGTGTCGACTTGAGGCAAAACGAATTCAATGCGGTTTGGAAGGCAAAAATAATGAAGAACATGTTTTATTGAGTAGAATTGAGCAAAAAAAGGCAATCTTTAGGCAGAAATATGGTAAATGATTAGCAATTTTTATTGTTAACTGGTCTAATAGCTGTTGATAAAATCGTGGTATTCTCTAAAGCATTTATTGGATTACCATGATTTTTCAATTTTTATAAATAATAATCGTTATTTATTTTTTTTATAATAATTGAATGGGAAGGGGATAAAATGGCACATTTAATTTTATATTTAATTATTTTTTTTATCACAATTCTCTTTTCAAATGTTTTAAATAAGGTTTTTCCGAAAATTCCTTTGCCACTAATCCAAATTATATTTGGTGTTATTCTTGGTATGTTAGGCGCTGGAGACGTCATTCACATGGATTCTGAGATTTTCTTAGCATTGATTATCGCTCCCTTATTATTTAGGGATGCTGAAATAGCTGATATCTCCTTTATCCTCAAACACTGGAAGATTGTCTTTTACTTAGTAATTCCAGTTGTTTTTGTTTCTGTTTTTGTAATGGGTGGAATGATTCATCAATTATTACCCGCGATTCCTTTTGCAGCCTGTTTTGCAGTCGGCGCGGCATTAGGACCAACTGACGCGGTCGCCGTAGAATCGGTTGGCTCGCGCTTTGAATTTCCAAAACGTGTTAAAAATATTTTAAAGGGTGAGGGGTTAGTCAATGATGCATCAGGTATCATCGCCTTTCAATTTGCAATTGCAACATTGACCACCGGATATTTTTCTGTTGTTAATGCAACATGGCAGTTATTGTTAACGGTTGCTGGTGGTGTATTGATTGGTTTGTTGACAGCCTGGGTTTCTAAAAGCTTGACGACATTGTTAGAAGAAATGGATGCCCATGATTCAACAGGCTATTTACTTTTAGAACTTTTATTGCCGTTTGTTTCTTTTTTTGTCGCAGAAGAATTTCATGTTTCTGGTATTATTGCAGCAGTTGTTGCTGGCGTTTCTCAAAGTTCGCGCTTTAAAAAAATTAGCCTCTTTGATGCTAAGGTTGATGTCATCACAAATTCATTTTGGAATATGATTGGCTTTATTTTAAATGCAGTAGTCTTTGTGCTATTTGGTTTAGAGATGTCAAGAATTGTCATTCCAACTTTACAAAGTCCCTCTTATTCTAATTTATTTTTACTTTCAACGATTGTAATTGTAACTATTGTTTTATTTTGTACGCGATTTGTTTTAATTAGTCTTTTTTATAAAATAACAAGCAGGCGGCGAAAACAGCCATTTAGCCGATATATGAATGACATATTATTACTGACATTTAGTGGCGTTAAAGGGACAGTCAGTATTGCAACGATTTTATTGACTCCCACTACCTTTAGTGAAGGTCAATTTATCTTTTGGCATCGTTCAATGATGCTATTTATTGTATCAGGTGTTACTTTACTTAGCTTTTTGGTAGGTGTCATTGTTTTACCTTTATTATCTGAGGCAAAAGAAACTAAGCGTAATCATATTATGGAGATTGCTTTATTAGAAGAGGTTGCTCAATTATTAGGAGAAGAAGCCAGAACTCGCAAGGATCCGAAAGCGATGTATGCAACAATTGATAACTATCGTGGTCGGATACAAGATTTGATTGTTGACCAAGAAGGCTCCATGATGAAAAGTGATTTTAATGAGCTACGTGTCTTAATTTTGAGAATCGAAGTTGAAGGCTTGGAAGAAATTTATAAACAAAAACAAATTGATGATGACTGCTATAAAATTTATCAAAGATATATCAAGGAAATGGAACGTTTTATTGTACATAAGTTTGTTTCAACAGTTGCCTTTACGCTTGTCATTGTCAAACGTGCATTACGTGCATTTTTACACCAACTGGTTACATTGAAAATATCAGATGGTTATGATCAAAAACGCGTTTATTTGACGGAAGATCAAAAGAAATCATTACGTTTTGTTTATTTAAATAATACTGAATATGTTCTGGAGGCTTTGGAAAATCTTGAAGGCGTCTATGATCCGAAGCTAATTGATTATCTACAGGCTGAAAGAATTCGTCAGGCGGAATTATTGCATGAGCGTTCCTTTATTGATCGTGTCATCCAGCGTTATCGACCTGTTAATATTGAAGAAATGATGCGTGGTTACTATCTTGAACGGAAATTAATTTTTGAATATGAAGCGAAGGGGTCATTTACTCATTTACAAGCAAAGGAACTGCGACAAAATGTGAATGAGCTTGAAAATTATTCACTAAAGGATAATTATAATAATCTACCTTATGAATTTTTTGATTATCTAAGACACCATTCAGGCTAATTGAACTTAGCTAGTTTGTTTATTTAATATTAGTAACTAGTTTAATTAATAAAAAGTTATCTTATCTATTAAGATGACTTTTTATTTTTTGCTTATTGATTAAAAGTGATGTAAAATAATTTTTTTACTAAAAAATAACAAAATAATTAATAATAATTAATTAAAAAAATTAATCATTTAAATGCTTCAAAGCAGTAGACTGAAGGGAGATTGATTTTAAAAAATAATAATAAAATGAAGCAAAATAATTTGGAATATGCTAATATTCTAATTGTAAGGCCAATCTATTAGGAGGTTATTATGCAATTAACAAAAGAACAATTTACTTCTGATTTTAAAAAGACGTTACATGAGACTTATGCAATTGAAACACGTGATGCGAATAATGAACAGCTTTTTATCGCATTAGCTGAAACGGTAAAGGCTTATATTTCTGCTAATTGGCGTGAAGAACGTGAAGCAAGAAGCTTAGAGCGCTTTAAGATTGCCTATTATTTTTCAATTGAATTTCTACCAGGAAAAATGTTAAAAAGTAATTTATTAAACTTAGGTATTTTGGAAACCGTCAGAGATAGCATACAATCTCTTGACTTAGAATTTGATGAAATTGCGAAAACTGAAAAGGATATGGCTCTTGGAAACGGGGGACTGGGCAGATTAGCCTCTTGTTTTATGGATTCTTTAGCAAGCTGTGCTTTGCCGGGATTTGGGAATGGTATTCGGTATCAATATGGTTTATTTAAGCAAAAATTTGTTAATGGATATCAAGTAGAACTGCCAGATGCTTGGCTCGAGTCTAATGATGCTTGGGAGGTTAAAAAGCTGCATCAGGCAGTGAATGTCAATTTATTTGGACATGTTTATCTTAAGCCTGTTGAAGCAGACTCTGAAGAACTAGTACCTGTTTATGAAAATCCAACAATTGTTCGAGCTGTGCCTTATGATACAGCTATGGTTGGTTATCAAAATGGCGTGGTTAATAATTTGCGTCTGTGGGATGTGGAAATCCCAGAAGAAGAGGAGCAAAACTATCATTCAATTGAGGATCGCCGCAAAATTCAGGATATTACGAGTATTTTATATCCCGATGACTCAACCTATGAAGGCAGAAAATTACGTTTGGTACAAGAGTATTTCTTTGTATCAGCAGGTATCCAGTCAATTGTTAGAGACTATTTAACCAAGGATTCACCCTTAGAACGTTTTGCTGATAAAGTTGCAATCCATATTAATGATACACATCCAGCGCTTTCAGTTGCTGAATTAATGCGAATTCTAGTGGATGAGCAAAAAATGGCTTGGGATGCTGCATGGCAGGTGACAGTAGAAACAATGAGCTATACCAATCATACAATTATGCAGGAAGCCTTGGAAAAATGGCCGATGGATATGATGATTGCTGTGATACCAAGGGTTTATCAAATTATTGCTGAAATTGATGCCCGTTTTGTTAATAATTGGCAGGGCAAAGTAGATGATAGCTTAATTTGGCGTACCAAAATAATTCAGGATGACCAAGTTCATATGGCAAATTTGGCGATTATTGGTTCCCATTCAACAAATGGCGTGGCAAAAATCCATTCTGATTTGCTAACTAATGTTGTCTTGCATGATTTTTATACTCTTTATCCAGAACGCTTCAATAATAAAACCAATGGGATTGCCTTAAGGCGCTGGCTTCAATTGGCGAATGAATCTTTGTCTACTTTATTAGATGAAACGATTGGCGATAGCTGGCGTTTTGATCATCATCAACTTGCCAAATTAGCAGCTTACCAAGATGATTCAATTGTTTTAAGTGGTCTGGCAGCAGTTAAATTAAAAAATAAGACACGATTAGCAGAGTATATTGAAAAAACTACTGGTGTTGCTGTCAATCCTCATGCGATTTTTGATGTACAAGTTAAGCGTCTCCATGCTTATAAGCGACAATTGTTGAATTTAATGCATATTATCAAACTTTATCAAGATTTAAAGGCAAATCCAGAACTAAACATTGAGCCACGTGTCTTTATTTTTGGCGCAAAAGCAGCACCGGGCTATTACTTTGCTAAATCGGTTATTAAGGTGATTAATGAAGTCGCTAATTTAGTCAATCATGACGATAGTATTCAAGATAAATTAAAGGTTGTATTTTTGGAAAATTATAATGTCAGCTTGGCAGAAATTATTATTCCAGCCGCTGATGTCAGTGAGCAGATTTCTTTAGCCTCTAAAGAAGCCTCAGGTACTTCGAATATGAAATTAATGGCAAATGGTGCGATTACCATTGCGACCTTAGATGGTGCTAACATTGAAATTAAAGAAGCAGTTGGTGATGATAATATTATTATCTTTGGGTTAGATAAGGATGAAGTTTATCAGTTGTATGGAGAAAATAATTATCATGCTTGGGCTGTTTATAATGATAATCCAGATGTTAAGCGAGTTGTAGATGCCTTTGTTGATGGTAGTATTCCAAACATTCATCGTGAAGGTCAGGAAATTTATGATTCATTGATTAAATATAATGATGAATATTTTGTTTTACTTGATTTCCTTCCTTATGTTGAAGCACAGGAAAGAATTAATAGGCTTTATCAAGATGAAGCAGCATGGCAGAAAGCAAGTTTGATCAACATTGCAAGTGGCGGCAAGTTCTCGAGTGATGATACAATCCAAAAATATGCTGATGAAATTTGGCATATTGAACCAACTATTGATTAAAAAAAGGCATCCGTTTTTGAAGTGTTTAATAACTTCAAGCGGATGCTTTTTTTAATGTTTCAAAAATTAGACCATTTTTTTGCGTTGCTTACGACTAATCATCATGACTTTTTTAAATGCACCAACGAGTAATAAAATAAAGATAAAAATTAATGAAATGCTCGCTCCAGGCGGAGTTTCCAAGTAATATGAGGTAAAGAGCCCACTCATCATACCAATCAACCCAACAATGATACCAGCGATAATTACAATTTTGAAGCTACGTCCAATGCGCATTGCGATGGTTGCTGGTAAAACCATAATTGCACTAACCAATAAGGCACCAGCAATTGGAATCATAATGGCGATGGCTACACCAGTGATAATATTAAAAACAATTGAAATGAAAGTTGTGGGCAAACCATCTACATAGGCGGTATCTTCATCGAAGGTGAGCACATACATTGGTCTCCTAAAGAAAAAGAATAAGACATAGACCAATAGTAAGAGACCAAATAAAATATAGACCTGTGGCCAAGATATTGTAACGATTGAACCAAATAAATATTGTTGAATACTAGTTGAGCTTGTGCCTTTACTTAAGTTCATTAAGACTAACGCTCCAGCTAATCCACCGCTCATCAAAATGGCAGTTGAGACCTCAGAGTAGGTTCGATAGACAGTTCTTAGATATTCTAAGGCAATAGCAGCAAGAATGACAATGATAATGGTTGAGACGTCAGGATTTATCCCTAAAAATAAGCCGAGTGCAACACCAAGTAAAGAGACATGAGAAAGTGTATCGCTTAATAGACTTTGTCTTCTAAGCACCAAGAAAATACCAAGCAAAGGTGCGAAAAGTGAAATGGCAAATGAAGATAATAAGGCTCGAATCATAAATTCATAATTAAAAATGGACATCATTGGCCTCCTCTGTATGCACTTGGAAACAACGCCAAGGTGTATTTTGCTTGCGAACAAGATGGATATGACGATCAAAGTATCCTTTTAAATCTTCATGATCATGGGTAATCATTAAAATCGCCTTATCATGCTGATGTGCATTATGCTGCATTAATTCATAGAAGGCATGACGACTTTTTTCATCCATCCCAGTTGTTGGTTCGTCCAAAATAAATAAATCAGGATCAGAGACAAATACTCTTGCTAAGGAAACACGTTGTTTTTGACCACCAGATAGTTCACCAATTTTTTTATGACGCATTTCCCACATATCAACTGCCTTAAGTGCCTTTTCAACGTGATCTAAATCGTGTTGAGTAAGTGGTTTAAACCAACGACCTCGTGGATATCGACCACTTCTTACAAGCTCTAGGACAGTGCTTGGAAAGCCAGCATTAAAAGAAGCAACTTGCTGTGGGATATATCCGATACGTAATGGTTTACCCTGATTATTTGTTTTAGAAAGTAGGACTTTACCTGATTCAGGCTTTAAAAGTCCTAGGGTTGCTTTGATGAGAGTTGATTTTGCTGCACCATTTTCACCTGTTAATATGACAAATTCGCCATTATCGATATGATAAGTAATATCTTCTAAGACAGGTTCATCGTCATAGTAGAAGCTTAGATTTTGAACATCAATATAATGCATGATTCACATCCTTTTATTATTTTAAATCAGAATGATTACAATTTAACTATACTAGTTTAACATGCGTAAAAAAGAATACAAGTAAAATGTATTCTTTTTTTGGATTTTATAACGTTTATAATGTTCTGACGAGATAAACTTCTTCGCAAAAGCCATTGATACTATTAAAAACACGGCGTGCTCTTGATTCTTGTTTACAGAGTGCAAAAACAGTTGGTCCACTACCACTCATTAATACACCATCAGCTCCATAGTCACTTAATTTAGATTTAATTTTATCGATAACTGGGTATTGGGCAATAGTTATATCTTCAAGTGAATTACCAATCAAATTTGGTACCTCTTGACAATTACCTGCTTCAATCGCTTGCTTAATTGCTAGGATATCGGGATGATGAATTGTATCTAAATTTACTTGCCTAAAGATACTTGGCGTAGAAACACTCATTTTAGGCTTCACAAGGACTACCCAATAGCCTTGAAATTTTGGTAATAATTGAATATTTTCACCACGTCCAGTGACGTAAGCAGTTTGTGAGTATATACAATAAGGAACATCACTACCGAGCTGTTCACCAAGTTTTGCTAGAGTTTCAAAATCTAGATTAAGTTGCCAGAGCTGATTTAGACCACGAAGCGTTGCTGCGCAGTCACTAGACCCACCAGCTAAGCCGGCAGCGACTGGAATAACTTTATCAATATTAATGTGTACACCTTTTTTTATATTGAATTGCGTTTTTAATAACTCAGCTGCTTGAAAAACTAGATTTTTTTTGCCAGTTGGCAGAAAAGGAATATTAGAAGCGATTGTAATATGATTGCGATCATTGGTAGTAAAAGTTAATGTATCGGATAGATCAATACTGGTCATAATCATTTCAAGCTCGTGAAAACCATCCTGGCGTTTGGCAACCACGTCTAGTCCTAAATTAATTTTAGCAGGTGCTTTTTCAATCCATTCCATAAAAGAGTTACTCCAATTCCGATTAATGATATGATTAAGTTGAAGATGAGAGCTAAATCAATTACTTAATACCTTATTTACTATAACAAATTATTTGATTTTTAAAAAGCTTATCTGATTAATTTGAATTAGAGTAATTAATTGAACATTAAAGTAAAAAATAAATATGAAATAGCGTATAATAATAATGAGGTGTATTTTATATGAAAATAAAACGTAGTGAACGAATGATTGATATGACTTATTATTTAATTAATCATCCACATGAACTGGTTTCACTTTCTTTTTTTGCTGAAAAATATGATTCTGCAAAGTCAAGTATGTCAGAAGACTTAGCAATTATTAAAAAAAGGTTTGATGCGCAAGGTGTCGGCAATCTTTTAACGATACCCGGTGCTGCAGGTGGCGTGAAATTTGTCCCTAAATTATCGCAGGCGGATGCGCTTAGAAAGGTTAAACGAATCGCGACAATGCTTTCCGAAAGTAATCGTCTTTTACCAGGTGGCTATGTTTATTTATCAGATTTATTAGGCAATCCGTATATTTTAAAAGCAATTGGTCAGATTATTGCTTCAAAATATGCAGAAGAAAAAATAGACGCAGTAATGACAATCGCAACAAAAGGGGTTCCAATTGCGCAATCAGTTGCTTCTTATTTGAATGTTCCTTTTGTCATTGTGAGGCGTGATTCCAAAATCACCGAAGGGCCAACAGTATCTGTTAATTATGTTTCAGGTTCAAGTGAACGGATTGAGAAAATGGCCCTCTCTAAGCGTAGTTTAAGACGTGGTAGTAGAGTACTCGTTGTAGATGACTTTATGAAAGGAGGCGGCACACTGAATGGTATGAAATCATTGGTTGAGGAATTTGAAGCTGAGTTAGTTGGTATTACGGTTTTTGCTGAGGGAAAATTTAATGGCGAGCGACAAATTTCTGACTATAATTCGTTGCTTTTTGTCAGCGATGTTGATTTGAAAACTAAAACAATTACGGTTGTGCCAGGTAATTTATTCAATGAGAATTGATCAGTTTTTATCAATTTTTCCAACCGCGATAGAAGGTGTAACTGGCTCTGATTATTTTACGGTTGAACTAGAGCAAAAAATTTTTGGTATTAAAGCCGATGAATTGTCGTTGCGAGAAAAAGATATTTTATCGGCCTTACTTCCAGTTAATCAGGCTCAGGCCACACCAGTGAATCAATGGGTGAGAAAATTAAGCGATAGTCATTTTGACAATCAATCTAAGTTTCGAGTGATTCAATTTATTATCAATCAATCCATTAATCAAACAGATTTTATAGATAGTATTAAATTATTAGTACCTAATGTTGAGACCGTATTTTTTATTGACGATTATCAAGGGCTAATTATTGAAATATTTCAAACGAACCATCTGACTATGGAAGAAATGACGGATATTTTTCAAGCGATGGGTATTGATTTTTCTGTAGAAATTCGAGCTTATGTTGGCTTATTTATCGAAGCACATCAATACCAACCTAGCTTTTATCAAGCAGAATCTGAGCATTTTACAAGTCTTAGAGAAAAACGTAAAAAACGGTATATTGAAACCTATGCGGATTATTTTTTAAGTCATTTGCAAGGATATGATTCTACTGACCCAATTACTGTGTATTTAACTCAAAAATTAGCTGCTGATGATGAATTAAAAGCATTAATCATTGCCTTATGGGAGAGCGAAAATTCGTTAAGCCTGACAAGCCAAAATTTATTTATTCATCGAAATACCTTGCAGTATAAATTAAAAAAATTTCAAGAAGAATTTGGCTTCTCAATTAAAAATTTACGTGAGCTGACTACGGCTTATTTATTAATTATTAATCAATAAAACAAGTTAAGTTTGCATTTTAAAATATACAATTACATCAATAAAGTGTAAGTTTTGCAAAAAATATTTCATGTTCTTGAGTGAACTAGTAACTATGCCAAACTACCATGCGGGATGAAGCTGCCTTTTAAAAATGTTATAAGTTGTCCTCTGTGTTAAAGCACATTCATTAATTCCTATTTCTCTACGACCTTAAACGGCCGTTTTAGCATTTTGAATAATGTTTGGAAATTTACTAAATTGACTTTGCCGTTTTTATATGGTTTTCCATTAATTACGAACATAAAAAAAGGAGGTAAGGACATATGTCCACCTCCTTTTTCGATGATTTAGCTGTCTTATAATAAATCACCTATTATTGAGAAGAGCCTCGCTTGTAAAATTATGCTTCAACAATCCTGATTTCATTATCTTTGTCGAAGAAATGGCCTTTATTTGTGTTAAATACAAGCTCAATCACTTCACCTGGTTGATGGAAGTCTCTTGCGTCAACTTTAGAGATAAATTCAGTTTGACCAACGCGAGAATAAAGCATTGTTTCAGCACCTAAAAGCTCAGAAACAACAACCTCGGCCGTAACCTTGGCTTGAGGGAACACATCTTTCACAATATTTTCTGCTGAAATATCTTCTGGACGAATACCGAAGATTAATTCTTTACCATTGTAGCCTTTATCGTTTAGTAATTTCTTTTGACCTTCAGGAATTTCAATACGAAGTCCTTCGTTGTTTGAGATAATCCCGTCTTTATAGCTGACATTGAAGAAGTTCATCGCGGGACTACCGATAAATCCAGCGACAAATTTATTGACTGGTTCGTTATAAAGCTCTTTTGGTGTTCCGATTTGTTCGATACGTCCTGTTGTGCCTTCTTCAGTTTTAGTAGAACTCATGATTACGATACGATCTGCTAATGTCATTGCTTCGGTCTGGTCATGTGTTACATAAATTGTAGTTGCGCCAATTCGACGGTGAATTTTAGCAATTTCAGCACGCATTGAAACACGAAGTTTTGCATCTAAGTTAGATAAGGGTTCATCCATTAGGAAGACCTTAGCATCACGTACAATCGCACGTCCCATTGCCACACGTTGGCGTTGACCACCAGACATATCGGCAGGCTTACGCTTTAATAATTCTGTTAGGCCAAGAATTTCAGCGGCATCCTCAACACGTTGCTTGATTTCATCTTTTGGATATTTACGTAATTTTAAGCCAAATGCCATATTGTCAAAAACTGTCATATGTGGATAAAGCGCATAGTTTTGGAAAACCATCGCAATATCGCGATCCTTAGGTGCAACATCATTCATTAGCTTATCACCAATATAGAACTCACCAGCTGTAATATCTTCTAAACCGGCAATCATTCGAAGTGTTGTTGACTTACCACAGCCTGAAGGCCCTACAAATACAATAAATTCTTTATCTTTAATATCAATTGTAAAGTCATCTACCGCTTTTAATTTAGCATTTGGATAAATTTTATCAACGTGTGCTAATTTCATTTCTACCATTTTAATTTCCTCTTTTCTTTTATTAAGGCTTATAAATTCATTTTAGTGAAAACGGTTTCCTAAATCTAGTAAACGTTTGCACAAAATATACCTTTTTTTTTGTTCAATCTGACTAAAAATGATAATTCTGCATCAATCAATTCTATGATACAATAAAACATAGAATCTATTTTAAAGCGTCAATTAATAGCAGTGATGTATTGAGAGATAAAGCGATATCAAGTTGGATAATGAATAATTGAGGTTTGAGAATGTTTGATAATTATATTTGGGATTTTGATGGCACCTTATTTGATACTTATGGTGTGATGAGCATAAGCTTATTTGAATTAGTTGAGGAATACGAGCTACCCTTGACATTTGACCAAATGTATCGCTGGATAAAAAACAAGTCAGTCAGAGATTTAGCAGATCAATTTTTACCAATTGAGGTGCAATCAATATTTTTGGATACTTATCATCAGCTAGAGGCAGAGCGGCAAGTGAAGCCAAAACCTTTTCCTCAGGCCAAAGAAGTGATTACACAGATTGCTAATCAAGGTAAGCGGCAGTTTATCTTAACACATCGAGATCAAAGAACCCTTGATTTTTTAAAAGAGCTTGATTTATTGCAATATTTTGAGGAAGTGATTACGTCGGACCATCAATTTGAGCGCAAGCCCAGTCCTGAAGCGATTTTATATTTAGTCGATAAATATCAATTGTCACCAGAACAAACAGTTATGATTGGTGATCGACCATTAGATATTGCTTCTGGTCATCGTGCAAGGGTTCAAACGATTTTATATGATATTGATTTCTTTTTAGATGAAACTGACGCTGATTTTGTGGTGCATGATTTAGAATCGATTTTAGAATTATAATTATAATATTATAGAACAAAAAAAGGAGAAAAACATAATGGAAGTAACACGTCAAAATGAATTTGTTCAAGGCTATCACTATGATGCAAGAAATGCGGAGTGGGAAAAAGAAAATGGAACACCAGAAACAGAATTAAATGTTAGCTTTCAACTTCATAATTTAGACGAAGCTAAGTCTGAAACGACCATTGGTGCTACTTTACAATTTCAATTGGTTTTTGACAATTATGTCATCACTGGCATTGTTTCACAGCTTAATCAAATCCATAATCGATTAGTGAAAGAACAAAAAGATTTAAATCAAGCAGAGGTTGAAGAATTAGCTGCGCCATTATTTGATATCGTGAAACGATTGACATATGAAGTAACTGAGATTGCAATGGATGAGCCAGGACTTCAGCTTAATTTTGAAAAAAAATAAGCAATGGCGGCAATCTATTTTGTTGAGAATGAGTGAATTGCAAGAAAAAGACTAAGGTGATTTATGAAATTAGCAGTATTAACAGATACAAGTGCGACTTTTACTAATATGTCTCACTTTGATAATTTATTTATTTTGGATATTCCAATTAATATTGACGGAATAGATTATATCGAAAATAAAAATATTACAATAGATGATTTTTATATTAAAATGCGACAGGCTGAATATTTCCCTAAAACAAGCCAGCCTTCGATTGGTGCAACCTTTGAACTGGTTGAGCGCTTGGTTAAAGAGGGATATGATACCTTTATTGGTCTCTTTCTTTCAAGTGGTATTTCGGGCTATTTTCAAACGGTTCAAATTCTAAAAACGCAGTTTCCAGAAGTAACATTTCATTTCGTAGATTCTAAAATTACGAGTGCACCACTTGGTGAAATGGTTAAAACCGCCTTATTAATGAATCAGCAAAATGAATCAATTGAACAGATTATTGCAACTTTAGGGAAGCTTGTTGCAGAAACGGCTGCCTATATTATTGTAGATGATTTAAATCATTTAGTGAGAGGCGGTCGTCTTAAAGCAAGTAATGCGATGATTGGCAATTTATTGAAAATAAAACCAATTTTAATGTTTGATGATGGTGAAATCGTACCTGCTGAAAAGGTTAGAACTCAGAAAAAAGCCATAAAGCGCTTAATCCAATTAGTGAAAGAACGAACAGAAGTCATCCCTTCAAAAATTTGGGTCATTCATGCCAATGCATTTGATAAAGCGGCCGAGGTTAAGGCTGAGCTAAATAGTTTATATGGCTTATCGGTTGAAATTGTGCCTTTCAATGCGGTTATTGCCACACATTTAGGGGAAGGAGCAATTGGTGTCGGCTTCACACCAATATTGTCAGATGAGTGATTTAACGTTAAAAGAAATGCAGCAACGACTGAATCAATATGTAGGTCAGTACAAGGTTGGTTATTTCCCACCCTTATCGCAGGTTGCGAGATTAACGGAAGAATTAGGCGAGCTTGCTCGTGAAGTGATGGCGCAATACGGTGAAAAGCCGAAAAAAGACACAGAAGCAGTCGGAAGTATTGCTGAGGAATTGACGGATTTAATGATTAGTCTAGTGATTTTTGCCAATAGCTTAGAAATTGATTTAGCGAAACAATTCGATCAAAATATGGAAAAATTTGAAAAGCGAGATCAAACGCGCTTTGAACGAACTGATTAATTAATATTTATTTATAAAAATAATTTTTGATAGTGATTAAGAACAGGAAGTGACAAGATGACGAAAGTAGTAATTGCAGGTTTTATGGGTAGAATGGGACAGGCAGCTGTGAAAATGGTCAAAGAAACCCCAGAGTTTGAATTGGTTGGCTTAATTGATCCAAATACAGCTGAAACAGAAATTGATGGTGCTAAGGTTTTTAATAAAAAAGAAGGCGTACTGACAATTGAAGCAGATGCTTGGATTGACTTCACCATACCAAAGGTCGCTTTTGAAAATACTAAATTTGCGATTGAAAACGGAATTTCACCAGTGGTTGGTACGACAGGCTTTACTGACGAACAAATTGTGGAGTTGAAGGCACTTGCTGCCGATAAAAAGGTTGGTGGTCTGATTGCTCCTAATTTCGCAATTGGTGCGGTTCTGATGATGCAATTTGCCCAAAAAGCTGCAGCATATCTACCCGATGTTGAAATCATTGAATTGCATCATGATAATAAGCTAGATGCGCCGAGTGGTACAGCATTGAAAACTGCCGAAATGATTGCAGAGGTCAGAGAGCCCAAGGTGCAGGGTAACCCAGCTGAGGAAGAGTTAATTGAAGGCGCACGTGGTGCTGATTATCAAGGTATGCGAATTCATAGTGTCCGTTTACCTGGATTGATTGCCCATCAGCAAGTACAATTTGGCGCAATTGGCGAAGGCTTGACGATTCGTCATGATTCTTATGACCGTGTCTCATTTATGTCTGGTGTCAAATTAGGTGTGCAAAAAGTAGTTGATTGCGATGAATTAATCTACGGCTTAGAAAATTTGCTATGAGATTAGATAAATTACCACAAGAATTTAAAACTGCCTTACCGGTTTTAAATCAAATTCAAGCTGCTGGGTATGAGGCTTATTTTGTAGGTGGCAGTGTGCGTGATTCACTGTTAAAAAGACCAATACATGATGTTGATATTGCAACTAGTGCAACACCAATTGAAATCAAAGAAATTTTTAGCCGGACGGTTGATATTGGAATTGAGCATGGAACAATCTTAGTTTTGCAGGGCGATATTGGACTAGAAGTGACAACCTTTCGGACAGAATCAGATTATCAAGATTTTCGGCATCCTAGTGAGGTGACCTTTGTTCGACAGCTGTCTGAGGATTTGAGACGACGTGATTTTACAATTAATGCCTTGGCGATGACTAGCAAAGGTGAAATTATTGATCATTTTGACGGTATTTCTGATTTGAAGCAGCAAATCATTCGAGCAGTGGGCAATCCCTATGAGCGTTTTTCAGAGGATGCACTAAGAATTTTAAGAGCCTTCCGCTTTGCAAGTGTTCTAGGCTTCTCAATTGATTTAGAAACTATTGCTGGTATCAATGCTACCAAGGCTTTATTGGCAAATATTTCTATTGAGCGAATTGAGATGGAATTTACCAAATTATTGGTTGGTGATTTTCGACAAGTTGCTTTACGTGAAATGCTACGCCTGTCAATAGATGAACAATTCCCAGTTGATTTGCGCGCAGGTTTAATCCAATTGGAAAAAGTATCGGATAAACTCAATCTTGAGACGGCATGGACTCTATTAGTTTACTTTAATCATTTTGATGAGGAAATGACCAAAAAAGTATTGAAAATTTTTAAACATTCTAACCATTTTGTGAAAAAAATAGCAACACTTTTAGCTGGTCTGAATATTCGGCTTTTGGATAATTGGAACATTGATCGCATTTACCAGTATGGTTTAGAAGACAGCCTACAAATTGAGTCAATATTGAAAATTTTAGGTTTTGAAAATAATTTTGAAATAATTCATGAAATTTACAATAAATTGCCGATTTATACGAAACGAGATTTAAAAATAAACGGCAGTGATTTGCTCAAATTAGCCAATGGAAAACAAGGTAAGTGGATTGGTACACTTATAAATCAGATTGAAAATCAGGTTTTGCATGGCGAGTTGGCGAACGAAAAGGCAATTTTACTAGATTATGCAAGCTTGCAAATAAATAATAAATTGATGATAGATTAAATAGATTCAAGGAGGAGACATGAAAGAGTTAAAGGCTGATCATCTTACAAAATCGGTGGGAGACAAGGTGCTTTTTTCGGATGTCTCTTTTTTATTGAAAGAAAATGATCGAATTGGTCTGATTGGTCAAAATGGAACAGGCAAAACAAGTCTCCTTAATATCATTGCCAAGGGCTATGGCTTTGACGGTGATATTAATCCAATTCAAAAGCCATCTGACTTTCGTATTACTTATTTATCTCAATTACCAAATTTTAATGAAAATGATACGGTATTAGATGCGATATTAAATAGTGATGCACCAGCAATTAAGGTTATTAGAGATTATGAACAGGCATTGTCAGCATTTGCTCTAGATACTTCTGAAAGACAGCAAAATCATTTAGCTCAGGCAGAGGAGCGAATGCATGCGACTGATGCTTGGACGTTAGAAGCAGAGCTTAAATCAATTTTAACGCAATTAAAAATTACCGACTTCCAGCAAAAAATTAGTGAATTATCAGGTGGTCAAAAGCGTCGTGTTCAGCTGGCGAATGTTTTAATTACACCAACTGATTTATTGCTATTAGATGAACCGACCAATCATTTGGATATTCCTGCAATTTTATGGCTGCAGAATTATTTAGCTAAGTTTAAAGGTATTCTATTATTTGTTACTCATGATCGCTACTTTTTAGACGCTGTTAGTAATAAAATCTATGAATTGAGAAACGAAAATATTTATGAATATCAGGGTAATTACGCAAGCTATGTTGCTCAAAAGGCGGAGCAAGAATTACTTGATGCGAATCAGGCACACAAGGCTAAGCAACTCTATAAGCAAGAGCTTGCTTGGATGCGCGCAGGTGCACAAGCACGTTCGACCAAACAACAAGCGCGGATTAATCGTTTTAAGACATTAGAATCTTCGGTCAAGCAGCAAAATACAACGGATAGCCTGAGCATACAGTTTGAGCAAGCTCGAATTGGTAAGAAGGTACTTGAACTAAAGGAAGGTGCTTTCCGATATAAGGAACAACCAATTTTTGAAGACTTTAATTTATTAGTTCAAAATACTGATCGAATTGGAATTATCGGTAAAAATGGTGCAGGAAAAACAACATTATTAAAGATATTTACTGGTGAGTTAGAATTAACGTCAGGAACACTTGAGCTAGGTGAAACGGTTAAAATTGGTTATTTTTCACAAGAAATTACAGGCTTACCAGAGGATAAAAGATTGCTTCCTTTCTTACAGGAATTTGCGCAAGAATATAAAAATGGGAATGATATTATTAGTATTACGAGCCTTTTAGAACAATTTTTATTTCCCAAGGAAAGTCATGGTAAGCTAATCGGTAAGCTTTCTGGGGGAGAGCGTAAGCGTCTTTATTTATTGACATTATTAATTAAACGTCCTAATTTCTTGATTATGGATGAGCCAACGAATGATTTAGATATTGATACGCTAGTTGTTCTAGAATATTTTATTGATCAATTTAATGGTCCAGTCATGATTGTCTCTCATGACCGTTATTTTATGGATAAAGTAGCTGAAAAATTATTAATCATTGAAAATCGGCATATTTCTGAATACTTTGGCATTTATTCTAATTATTTAAAAGAACAATCTCAAGAAAAACCTAAAATAGAAACAGTTAAGGTGAAAGAAAAGACTCGGGAAAATCGTAATCGTCTAACTTATTTCGAGAAAAAAGAGTGGTTGACAATTGAAGATGAAATTGCTGAAATTGAAACGCGAATTGAAGCTATCGATACGGAAATGAATGACTGTGGCAGTGATTTTACTAAATTGAGTGCTTTGCAAAAGGAGTTAGATGACAAAACGCTATTGCTAGAGGAAAAATATGAACGCTGGGATTATTTAAGTGATAAAACAGAATAGGGGATAGCAAATGGCTAAAATTTTTGAAATGAAATTCGGTAAAATTTATCCTCTTTATTTGCAAAAGGTTGTGCGTAAAAATCGAACTCAGGCTGAATTAGATGAAATATTAGAATGGTTGACTGGTTTTGATGCTGAAAAATGCCAAGAGATGAGTGATTATACCTTAACTGAATTTTTCCAAGTGGCACAGCTTAATCCTAAGGTTAAGCAAATTACTGGTGTTGTTTGTGGTATTCGTGTTGAATTAATTGAAGATACATTGATGCAGAAAATTCGTTATATGGATAAAATTGTTGATGAGCTTGCTAGAGGCTGGTCAATTGATAAGATTAAACGCCAATAATTAAATTAGTATTTTTAAATGTGATGATAAAGGAGTAAAAATGACCTACGCAGATACAATATTTAAGTCGAATATTCGTAAAATATTAAATGAAGGCGTGTTTAGTGAAAATGCCCGCCCAAAATATAAAGACGGACAAGTTGCAAATAGTAAATATATTACGGGAAGCTTTGCCGAATATGATCTTTCAAAGGGTCAATTTCCAATCACAACATTACGTCCAATTCCCATTAAGTCAGCAATCAAAGAGCTAATGTGGATTTATCAAGATGAATCCAATGAGCTATCAGTATTAAAAGATAAATATCATGTTAATTATTGGGATGATTGGGATATTGGTGATGGAACGATTGGTGTGCGCTACGGAGCAACGGTTCATAATCATCAAATTATTAAAAATCTACTTTCAGGTCTGGAAAAAAATCCTTGGAATCGCCGCAATGTGATTAATTTATGGCAATATGATGATTTCAAGCAGAGCGAAGGCTTATTGCCATGTGCCTTTCAAGTGATGTTTGATGTTCGCCGTATTGATGGTACAATTTATCTAGATGCCACTTTGACCCAGCGCTCAAACGATATGCTGGTTGCACACCATATTAATGCGATGCAATATGTTGCTCTGCAAATGATGATTGCAACTCATTTTGGTTGGGAAGTTGGTAAATTCTTTTATTTTGTCAATAATTTACACATTTATGATAATCAATTTGAACAAGCTGAGACACTTCTAAGCCGAGCAGAAGCTGAAATTGAGCCAAAACTTGCCTTAAATTTGCCAAAAGGGACGAATTTTTATAAGATAAAAGCAGAAGATTTTGAGTTATTGGATTACCATCCGGTCAAACCTCAGCTTAAATTTGATTTGGCAATTTAATTAATTTAGATAAGAAGCCAATTTTATGTTAATAAATGAAAGATTTTATTGTATGATGTTAATAATAGATTAATCCGAGAATGGCGAGGCGATGAGATGATTTCAGCGATTTGGGCAGAGGACGAAAACCACTTAATTGGGAATAAGGGCACTTTACCTTGGCATCTTCCTGAAGACTTAAAGCATTTTAAAAATTTAACTTTAGGAAAGCCGATTGTAATGGGGCGTGTCACCTATGAAGGGATGGGCAAGCGAGCACTTCCGGGTCGCCAGACAATTGTTTTGACTCAAAATAAAAATTATAATCCAGAAAATGATCAAGTTATTGTTATGCAGACAAGGGCAGAGGTACTGGCTTATGCGGAAACAA
The DNA here is from genome assembly GCA_022484805.1 of Streptococcaceae bacterium. GTDB lineage: Bacteria > Bacillota > Bacilli > Lactobacillales > Streptococcaceae > MMGLQ5-1. The sequence continues at coordinate 108,026 of JAKVKP010000001.1, read as the reverse complement.
TAGATGAATTAATGATTATCGGTGGGCAACGTATCTTCGATTTATTTATGGATGTAACAGATAAAGTTTATTTGACAATAATTCATCATCAATTTGACGGTGATACATGGATGTCAGCTAGCCATTTGTCAGGTTTCGAGCAGGTTTCAGCAGTTAAGCATCAAAAAAATGAGAAAAATCCATATGATTTTTCATTTATAGAATATCAGCGGTTGGTTGCGGCAAATTAAAGTGAGCGAGGAGTTAGGATGAACGAAACAAGACTAGATAGAAGAAAAGAATTATTGAGAAATAAGCAAGCGACGAACCGCCGATTGGCGAAGCGTTCCTTTATTACTTTTTGTAGTGCGGCAATTATTGGTGGTACGACTGTTTTTCCTAAGTTCACAGAAGAAGTAAAGGCTGATGAATATGGCACTAATGATTTGTCTAATTTTATTAATACGATTGCTCCTTCCGCATCATTATTGGCAGATGCTAACGACTTATATGCTTCGGTTATGATTGCACAAGCAATCCTAGAAACAGGCTATGGTCAAAGTGCTTTGTCACAAGCACCTTATTATAATCTTTTTGGTGTTAAGGGTGATGGTGTTGTATTAGAGACACTAGAGCATTTAGATGGCTCTTACGTTACTGTTCAGGATGGATTTGCTGTCTATGATTCTTATTATTCTTCTATGGTTGATTATGTTGATGTTCTGCTTTATACATCCTTTGATGGGGAAAATCAGTATTATTCACAGGTATTTAAACGAAATACTTCAAGCTATGTCGATGCAGTTAATGCCTTAACAGGTACTTATGCAACGGACCCGAATTATGGTAATGCTTTAATTTCAGTGATTCAAACTTATAACTTAACAGCTTACGATACGCCAAGCTACTATGCGCCAGATAGTTATACAACGACTACGACAACAACTGATTCGTCACAACAAACGACTTATGTCGATTTGGCTGCCTCAGCAAATGCAACGACAGGAAATGCTTATACGGTTCAATCTGGGGATACTTTATGGGATATTGCTCAAAGATACGGATTGAGTCTAGAACAATTAATGGCACAAAATAATCTAACAGATTATAATATTTTCGTTGGAGAAGTGTTGTATATATAATAATCACAGAAGTCTACGGACTTCTTTTTGCTATAATCAAAAAATTATTTAAAAATAGATTGATTTTTTAGTAAATGATGTTAGACTGAAAAGGTTGGCGTGATGATGAGAATAAATACAGAGGTAGAAATGAAGCAATCAATATATAGTTTAACTAGAAATGAATTAATTGAATGGTTTTTGGCACATAATGAGAAAAAATTTAGAGCAGCTCAAGTTTGGGAATGGCTCTATCGCAAGCGTGTAGGTTCATTTGCTGAAATGACTAACCTATCAAAAGCACTAATCGCCTTGTTAACTGAAAACTTTGAGTTCAATACTCTAGAGCAAAAGGTTGTCCAAGAAGCGAGCGATGGTACTGTTAAATATCTCTTTGAATTGGCAGATGGTATGCTAATCGAAACGGTTTTAATGCGTCAAAAATATGGTTTATCTGTTTGTGTCACAACTCAAGTAGGCTGTAACATTGGCTGTACCTTCTGTGCAAGTGGTCTATTGAAAAAGCAACGTGACTTAACTGCTGGTGAAATTGTCGCTCAGGTCATGATGGTACAAAAATACTTCGATCAACGTGGTCTAGATGAGCGTGTTAGCCATGTTGTTGTGATGGGGATTGGGGAGCCTTTTGATAATTATGATAATGTATTAAATTTCTTACACGTTATCAATGATGACTTGGGCTTAGCAATTGGTGCACGACATATCACTGTATCGACAAGTGGTTTGGCAAATAAAATTCGTGATTTTGCGCAAAATGATATGCAGGTTAATTTGGCGATTTCCTTGCATGCCCCAAATAATGAGGTACGAACTTCGATCATGCGTATTAACCGAAGCTTCCCAATTGAAAAATTATTTGACGCAATTGATTATTATATTGAAACAACGAATCGAAGGGTGACCTTTGAGTATATTATGTTAAGTGGCGTTAATGATCAACCAAAGCATGCACGTGAGTTAGCTGAATTATTAAAAAATAAGAAAAAATTAGCCTATGTTAATTTAATTCCTTACAATCCTGTTTCTGAACATGATCAATATTCGCGTTCATCAAAAGCAACCGTTTTAGCCTTTTATGATATTCTGAAAAAAAATGGCATTAATTGTGTGATTCGACAAGAGCATGGCACAGATATTGATGCGGCTTGTGGTCAATTAAGATCTAAGAATCTTGAAAAGGCAAATGCTTAATTGATATAATAATTGACTAATAATAACCGATATTCATTATTATTGACTATATAAGTATTTGAATAATGAGCTGAGCTGGCGTATGCTGCTCAGTTTTTTATTATAAAAAACGGACTTCAATCAGCTTTTTTTTTGTAAATCCCTTTATTTTTTTTGTGATTTTTGCTATCATTAAAACAATGGCTTTATTATCTAAAAAAAAGAGGTTAGTAGGGTCGATGTTGCCAAGGAGGAAAGTATCTAAATGTCAGAATTTGAAGAACTATTAAACAGTGTTGAAGAAGTAAAAGTTGGTGATGTTGTTCAAGGTCAAGTATTATCTATCGAATCAGACCAAGCAACAGTTTCTATCGTTGGGACAGGTGTTGAAGGTGTCTTAACTTTAAGAGAACTAACTAATGATAAAGAAGCAGATATCAATGATTTCATTAAAGTTGGCGATGAATTAGAATTATTAGTAATTCGTCCAATCGTGGAAAAAGACAGTGGTTCTGCAGGCTTCTTACTTTCTAAAAAACGTCTTGAAGCGCGTAAAGCTTGGGATGAATTAGTTGGTAAAGAAGGCGAATTACTTAAGGTTAAAGTAATTAAGGCTGTTAAGGGTGGCTTGTCTGTTCAATACGGTGAAGTGCGTGGTTTTATTCCAGCTTCATTAGTAGACGATCACTTTATTTCAGACTTTTCAACTTATGTTGGACAAGAATTTGATGCGAAAATCATTGAAATCAATCCAGCGGACAATCGTTTCATCTTAAGCCGTCGTGCAATTGTTGAAACTGAAAAAGCTGCAGCTCGTGAAGTAGCATATGAAACTTTGGAAGAAGGTACTGTCGTTGAAGGTACAGTTGCCCGTTTAACTAATTTCGGTGCATTTGTAAACTTGGGTAGTGTTGATGGTTTAATTCATATTTCTGAAATTTCTCATACGCATATTAACCGTCCTCAAGAAGTTTTGAGTGTTGGTGATAAAGTAAACGTACAAATTTTATCAATCAATAAAGAAGAAGGACGTATCTCACTTTCATTAAAAGCGACTGTACCTGGTCCTTGGGATGATATTGAAGAAAAAGCACCAGTTGGTGCGGTTTTAGATGGTGTTGTAAAACGTCTAACTACTTTTGGTGCGTTTGTTGAATTATTCCCAGGTGTTGAAGGCTTGGTTCATATTTCACAAATTTCACACAATCATATTGGTACACCACAAGAAGTATTATCTCCTGATCAAGAAGTTAAGGTTAAGGTCTTAGAAGTTAACCCAACTGATCGTCGTATTGCTTTATCAATTAAAGCTTTGGAAGAACGTCCACAAGCTGAAAAAGAAAAAGTAGTTGAAGAAGAAAATACTTATGAATTGCCAGAAGAACAAACCGGTTTTTCAATCGGCGACTTAACTGGTGAAGAATAATCAATTATTGAGTTGAGATACAAGCACTTCGAAATTTTGAAGTGCTTTTTTTTGCCATTGTTACTTACTCTTCGAGAGTTTCGGTATGAAATTTGAGGCAGTTAGTGACAAAGGTGCATTAAGTTCTATTTAAGGTTTCGAGGCTAATATGAACTCATCCCAAATAATTAATCTTTTTCATAAACTCCTAACACTGTCAGAGATGATGGTGTTTTTTTTATGATTTAATAAAATAGCCATACCAAACCTATTAATTTCTTTGCTAATTGATTAGATACAGTGATTTTATATCTCCTTTGTGAATATTTCTGAATAAATTAGCTTTATTCAGGCTTTCCAATGCTGACTTTGTTAAGTTTAAGTTTCAATTAAGGTAAGGTTAAGGGATTCTTAAGGATTTAAAATTAAGATAACTACAGTTCAATTTTTGGATAACGAACTTAGTGATCATCCAGATTGAGAGTAAATATTATATTTTAGGTTAGAAAGGAATATGGTATGAAGCATTTACATTTAAAGGAATTGAATTATAAAATTGCAATTTTTAGTTTAATTTTTTTATGTCTAGGTTTTATCATTGGGTATCAAGTTTCTTCAGGTATATCGAGTACAAACAGTAATAATAATCAGCAGCAAGAACAGCCTTTCGGACAAAATAGTAATCAGCAAGGCTCAAGCAATTCTCAAAGCGGTAGCTTTGGTTCATCATCAAATTATAATTAGGAGGAATTATTCATGGATTTTATAAGACGAGCTTGGTTATCTCTGAAAGCGAAAAAGGGTAGAACCACGTTGTTAATTTTAGTTTTTTCAGCAATTTTAATTTTTGTTCTAGCAGGTTTAACGATTCGTTCGTCTGCTAACCAGTCAATTGAGGCTGCGAAGAAGTCAACAGGGGCAACGGTAACGCTTTCGATAAATCGTGATGCAATAATGAGTAGTCGGACAAATGAATCTAGCAGTAGTGACAGTACATCAACTTCTGAAACTACAACTATACCAACGATTACTTTAGAAACGGCTGAAAAGATAGCGGCTCTAGATGGTGTTAAGTCTTATAATTATACAACAAGTACAACGGCACTAGCGGTTTCAAGTATCGCCGCAATTGTGGTAGAGGATAGTACTGATACTAGTACATCATCTAGTGAAAGTACTGATAATGGACAAGGTGGCATGGGTGGCGGTGGCGACCAGATGATGGAAATGAGTAGTGGTGATTTCCAAATTACTGGTACAAATTCGACTGAAACGTCAACTGATTTTACTGATGGTACTTCAGAAATTACTTCTGGTCGAGGTATCACAAGCGAAGATAAAGATACCAATAACGTAGTTATTTCCGAAGATTTGGCAGAGGATAATAGTTTAAGTGTTGGTGATAAATTTACGATTTCTGATACAGACAGTACAAGCTCTATTGAAGTAACAATTGTAGGGATTTATTCAACAACAGCACAAGTAGATGATATGATGCTACGCAATGCAACGATGAATCCAGTTAATGAGATTTATGGATATTTGACGCTAGCAAATACAATTAAAGGTAGTGACGATGCAGATACAATTAGTTCTGCAACTTATAATTTAGATGATCCTGATGAAATGGATAGCTTCGTTAAAAAAGCGAATAAACTGATTGATACTGACCAACTTCAATTACAAACAAATGATGAAATATATCAACAAATGCTTGAACCACTGAATAACGTTGCTTCATTTGCAACCAATGTAGTTTGGCTTGTTTCAATTGCTGGTATCATTATTTTAAGCTTAATCGTAATCATGATTATTCGTGAACGCAGATATGAAATTGGTGTTTTATTAAGCTTAGGAGAAGGTAAGTTCAAAGTAATTATGCAATTCTTCGCTGAGTTAGTTGTTGTGATGATTGTAGCGGTAGGTATTGCTTCTGTCTCTGGTAACTTTGTCGGAAATATTGTTGGTCAACAATTATTAGATCAGCAAACAGCCTCACAAACAGAATCTTCTTCAACAACTAGTGGTAATCAACAAGGACAAGGTAACCCCGGTGGCGGTTTTGGTCAACAAGTTGGGCAAGGCTTAGGTATTGGTCAAACTTCAGCTCAAACAGAAGCGATTGATGAATTAAATGTTAAGCTATCACCTAAAGAAATTGGTTTCCTTGGTTTAATTGCACTAGCCATTTCAATCGTAGCAACATTATTGGCTTCACTCGGAATATTGAGAATGCAACCTAAGGATATTTTAAGTGCCTAGTTTAAAGAATTTAGAACGATGACTTTAATAGTTTGCAGTAATTGGCTGTTAATCTAGCTTTGTGAGCTTGACAATGCTTTTTCAAATATTTCAAGCTCACTCATAGAGAAAGGAAGTAATGCAATGTTAGAAACGAAAGATTTGAGTTATTGGTATACGCAACAAAATGATTATCTATTCAAGGATGTAAATCTTAGTTTTGAGCCAGGAAAGGTTTATGCAATTCTTGGTAGCTCAGGTAGTGGTAAGACAACATTTTTATCACTGCTTGCAGGCTTAGATCAACCTAAAGGTGGTTCAATTTTATATAAGGATAAAGATATTAAAAAGATTGGTATGACCAATTATCGAAAAAAAGATGTTTCCATTATTTTTCAGGCTTATAATTTATTTTCTTATATGACAGCCTATGAAAATGTACAAACTGCTTTACGTATTTCTGGCAAGAAAAAGAATGATGAGAAAGATTTTATTATCGAATCTTTGAAAAAGGTTGGTATTACTGAAGATTTAATTTACAAAAGAGTGACTCATTTATCTGGTGGACAGCAGCAAAGGGTAGCGATTGTCCGTGCTTTTGTCTCTGGACATGAATTAATTATTGCTGATGAACCAACTGGAAATCTAGATGAGGTGACAACTAGTGAAATTGTTGAAATATTTAAAACAATTGCGCATGAGCAAAATAAAACGGTAATTATCGTGACACATGAGCCCGAAGTTGCCAAGCAAAGTGATTTGGTCTATGAATTAAAAAATAAAGAATTTTCGATTAAAACAGCAGAAAAGATTGCAGTAAACTAATTTTAATCAAGGTAAGAACGGAAACGTTAAAAGCTTTACGTGCCTTGATTTAAGAAAATACGAATATTCTCATTTAGAGGTTAAGACTGGTGTCTTGCCTCTTTTTTTATTTGAAAATCATCATGCTACAATTTTATGTGATAAAACTTATCTATTGATGTCAGATATTATTGTGCTTTAGGACAATCCGATGTCTTTTTTTTTATACTTCGTTTACATATCTTTTCAGAAAATTTTATGATAATTTTAATGCATAGCTATTACATCAGTTTTGGCTAATAATTATTGAATATTTGTCTTTTATTATAAGATATATATTCAGAATATTCTGTATTTAATTAAAATTATAATATTAAGCTTTAAGCAAGAAGGAGCATATTCATGTTAAAAAATGCATTACCTAAAATTAAAACAGATTCCGTACCGGGTCCAAAAGCAGCGAAAATAATTGCTGAACGATTGGAGGTTATACCTCAAGGTGTTAGATGCCAATATCCACTCGTGATTGAAAAAGGGGCTGGCGCAATGATTGAAGATCCCGATGGTAATATTTTCTTAGATTGGGTTGGTGGTGTTGGTGTACTAAATATTGGCTACTCTCATCCAAAGGTTATTGAAGCGGTTCAAGAACAATCCACTAAATATTTTCATGCGATGGTCAATATTTCAACACATCCTGGCTATCTTGCTCTTGGTAAGCGCTTGGCAGCACTTGCACCAACGAGATATCAAGATAATAAAGTCTTTTTCACTAATAGTGGTGCGGAGACAATTGAAAATGCAGTTAAAATTGCTAAATCATATACTGGTAGACAAAATATTATCGTTTTTTCAGGTGGTTTCCATGGTCGTACCTATTTAACCATGACGATGACTTCTAAAAAAGCCTATGCAGCGGGTCAAGGGACACTCGCCAATGGTGTCTTTCGAGCAGAATTCCCCTATTATTATCGCAGCCCAGTATCAAAAGCAGAGCGCCTAGCTTATTATCAATCCAAATTTGAAAAGATTTTTGAGGAATGTGCTGCAGGAACTGAGATTGCAGCGGTCATTATTGAGCCGTTACAAGGTGAAGGCGGCTTTATTCCAGTGCCAATTGATTATGTGAAAATATTGCGTAAAATGTGTGATCAATATGGAATCTTGCTTATTGCTGATGAGGTTCAAACGGGCTTTGCAAGAACTGGTAAGTTATTTGCTACAGAATATTGGGCAGAGTATGATGTTCAACCAGATATTTTAGCTTGTGCCAAATCAATTGCAGCAGGTTTACCGCTGGGTGCTGTCATTGGTAATCGTGAAATATTAGATTCTGTACCTGCTGGTGTGGTTGGCGGTACATACGGTGGTAATGCAGTTGCCTGTGCGGCAGGTTTAGCCGTTTTAGATGTGATTGAATCTGAAAAACTAATTGAAAGAGCGCAAGAAATTGGCAAAAAATGTATGACCGTGTTCCAACAGCTTCAACAAGAGTATTCTGTCATCGGTGATGTTCGTGGCTTAGGGGCAATGATTGGCATAGAGTTCGTGAAGGATAAGCAAACAAAGGTACCGTTTCCAGAGCTAGTTAATCAATTAGTTGAAAACTGTGCGAAATCAGGCTTGATTATTGAAAGTGCAGGTATTTACGGTAACGTCATTCGTTTCCTAGCACCATTAGTAATCACTGATGAACAATTAGAAGCTGGTTTTGAAATATTTGAAAAAAAATTAAATGAATTATTAGTAGTATTATAAAAATATTAAAGTGAAGGGGTTGGTTAAATGTTATCTATTAAACAGCTTTCAAAATCATTTGGTGATAATGAAGTTTTAAAAGATGTTAATCTAGAAGTTAATTCTGGTGAGGTTGTCTGTATCATCGGCCCCTCTGGATCAGGAAAGAGCACATTATTACGCTGTGTTAATCTACTAGAGCAGCCTAGTGGTGGTAAAATTTCATATCGTGGTCGAAGTATTACTGATAAATCAATGCGTCCTAATTATTATCGAAAATCAGTGGGAATGGTCTTTCAACGTTTTAATTTATTTCCTTTCAAAACAGTAATGGATAACATTACAATGGCACCAAGAAGCTTGAAAAAAATGACCAAAAAAGATGCTGAAAAAGAAGCGATTGAACTGTTGAAAAAGGTCGGTTTAGAAGATAAGCAGTCAGTTTATCCTAATTCACTGTCTGGTGGTCAACAACAGCGGGTAGCAATCGCTAGAGCATTGGCGATGCAACCGGAGATGCTTTTATTTGATGAACCAACATCGGCATTAGACCCCGAGCTAGTTGGGGACGTTTTAGATGTTATGAAACAGCTTGCTGAAGATGGGATGACAATGATTGTTGTGACCCATGAAATGGGATTTGCGAGAGAAGTTGCCGATCGTGTGATTTTCATGGAGGGTGGCTATATTGTTGAAGAAGGCGACCCAAGTATTTTGTTTACGAATCCCAAGCATGAACGGACACGAGAATTTTTATCTCGAGTATTATAAGGGGGGACAAGGATGGATTTAAAATGGAGTCTTGTATTCGAACAGCTAGGACCGTCTTTACTACAAGGGATTGCGGTAGTTTGCCAAGTTACTTTTTTTAGTTTTTTATTAGCAATGGCATTTGGTTTACTCATTGCAATTGGCCGTATCAGCCGATTTAGAGTTTTAAAGGCAATTTTAGCAATTTTTGTTGAAATTATTCGTGGTACCCCACTCTTGGTACAGTTATTTTATATTTATTATGTTGTGCCAATTTTATTAAATATCTTCTTTAGTTTGTTTGGGATGACGACAGATGTTCAATTTACAGCAATTGAAGCCGGGATTGCAGGATTGACAATTAATTATGGTACTTATATGTCTGAAGTCTTTCGCTCAGCAATTATTTCTATTGACAAGGGTCAGGAAGAGGCAGGACTCGCTTTAGGATTTACAGGTGTAGAAGTATTATTTAAAATTGTTATCCCACAAGCATTTAGAAATTCTGTGCCCGTCTTCGGTAATTACTTGGTTATGATGATTAAAGATACCTCATTACTTGCAATTATTTCCGTTAATGAATTACTGCTACGAACTCAAACCTATGCCTCGCAAACATTTAGTACGATTGAATCATACACCTTATTAGCATTGGTTTATTTATTATTAAGTATCCCACTATCACAATTAATGAAATTGCTAGAACGTCGACTAGCAACAAAATAAATAGGTCGTTTTATTAATATTGTTTGGTGTCCTGAATTATTTTCAATTTTTGAGAATAATTCAGGGCTTTTTGTTAGAAGTAAATTATCAGATTTGATTTAATGAGCTTTCCTGTTAATATTTGCTTGGTTCATAGAAAGAATGGTGAATTTGTAAAAATATCATAGAAATGCTTCAGATATCCCAATCTTTCTCGGAAAGAACGGTTAATTTGCAAAAATATCATAGAAATGCTGCAGATATCCCAATCTTTCCGAGAAAGGTTGGGATATCTGTATTACCTGCCCTAGTATTTAAGAATCCTTGCAATTAAATGAGCTTTAAATTAAAATAAAGTTATATAATAATTTGAAAAATATCATAAATCACTTGACAGGAGGTAGGGGGATGTTTATTATTACACGACACGACACGACACGACACGACACGACACGACACGACACGACACGACACGACATAGTTATTATGATGATACATGAATTAAATAATTTATATGAACGGAGCGTTTTAAGAGCATCTTAAAATGGTCGGATTTTTTGCGTGTTTTATAAAATAATAATAGGGGAAAAGAGATGAGTAAAATGGGAGAAATCAAAACGAAGCAGCGCTTTATATTAGGGCTCTTAATGGTTTTTTTACTGGGCATACTGCCCTTAGGTGTAAGTGCAGATACACATTTTTCGGTTAATATGCTTGAAGCTGCTGACAGTCAAAAAGGCGCGGAAAAAGTTGAGGTAACTGTTAAAAATATTTCCGAGCAGACCAGCAGTAATGTTACGACAACGGTTGCGCTACCAGAGGTGCTTGCTAAAAAGCTTAATCAAGCGACATTAACTGAGTATATTGGCACCTTAGAGGCAGGTAAAAGTAAAAGCTTTACGATTAACCTTTCAGATGGGAAAACTAGCTTTTTACCAACAACTGGCTCAGGGAAAAGCTTACCAACGACAGGTGAAAGAATAATCAAAGGCGCTTTAGTTTTAGGTGTCATTTTATTAGTGATTGCAGGCTTTATTTTGCGTAAGCGTAAAATGCTTGGCTTATTAATTGCACTACTTGCTTTAACAGGGGCAACCATTGTTAGTGCTGCAAGCTATACACATCAAGCAGTTCACAATCATCAAGTATCAGTTGTTGGCGAGCAATTAGCGTTTAAGACAACAGTGACAGGTGATTTTGACAAGAATGAGGCTGGGTTAGATTCTGATGGCGACGGGCTGCCAGATAGCTGGGAAAAAGAACATGGCTTAGACCCAGATGACCCATCGGATGCAGACAAGGATAATGACAGCGATGGTTTAAGTAATCAGGAAGAATTTGAATATGGTACAGATCCAAATAAAAAGGACACGGATGATGATGGGTTAACAGATAAGGAAGAAATTGACGGTAGTAAAAATGAGTACGACAGTAAGCCAACCGACCCAACCAAAGCTGATACAGATGGCGATGGTATTGACGATGGTGAGGAGGTCACCGCAGGTGAAGATGGCTATGTGACCGACCCGAATACGGCTGATACAGATGGTGACGGTATGCCGGATGGTTGGGAAGTCGAGAACGGCTTAGACCCAACGGATCCATCGGATGCAGCTAAAGACAAGGATGGTGACGGACTTAGTAATCAGGAAGAATTTGAACATGGCACCAATCCAAATAAAAAGGATACAGATAATGACGGTTTAACAGATAAGGAAGAAATTGACGGTAGTAAAAATGAATATGATAGTAAACCCACGAATCCAACCAAATCAGATACGGATGGCGATGGGATTAAAGACGGTGAGGAGGTCACTGCAGGTGAAGATGGCTATGTGACTGACCCAAATCATGCCGATACTGACGGCGACGGGTTAACGGATAAGGAAGAAATTGACGGTAGTAAAAATGAGTACGACAGTAAGCCAACCGACCCAACCAAAGCTGACACCGATGGCGATGGCATTGACGATGGTGAGGAGGTCACCGCAGGTAAAGATGGCTATGTGACCGACCCAAATACGGCTGATACAGATGGTGACGGAGTTGATGATAGTCAAGAAATTAAAGATAAGACGGATCCAACAGATGAAACGGATGTGGATACAGATCATGATGGCTTGACAGATGACGAAGAAGCCGAGCTAGGAACGAATCCGACTAAGCCAGATACGGATGGTGACGGTTTAACGGATAAGGAAGAGGTTGTCGGTAGTAAAAATGAGTACGACAGTAAGCCAACAGACCCAACCAAAGCTGATACCGACGGCGATGGTCTGAATGATGGTGAGGAGGTTTCAGGTTCAAAAAATATTGCTTATGGCAATGAGCCAACCAATCCGAATGAAGTGGATACTGATGGTGATGGCTTAACGGATAAGGAAGAAGTATCCGGTTCAAAAAATAAGGGGCAAGCAACGGATCCAAATCAAGCAGATACTGACGGTGATGGTATGCCTGATGGCTGGGAAGTCGAGAATGGCTTAGACCCAACAGATTCATCGGATGCAGAAGAAGATTTGGATGATGATGGCTTAACGAATAAAGAAGAATATGAAAATGATACCAATCCAAATGATAAGGATACTGACGGTGACGGGATGCCTGATGGTTGGGAAGTCGAGAACGGCTTAGACCCAAATGATTCATCGGATGCAGCTAAAGACAAGGATGGTGACGGACTTAGTAATCAGGAAGAATTTGAATATGGTACCAATCCAAATAAAAAGGATACAGATAATGACGGTTTAACAGATAAGGAAGAAATTGACGGTATTAAAAATGAATACGACAGTAAGCCAACCGACCCGACCAAAGCTGACACCGATGGCGATGGTATTGACGATGGTGAGGAGGTCACCGCAGGTGAAGATGGCTATGTGACCGACCCGAATAAAGCTGATACCGATGGTGACAGCTTGACTGATGGTGAGGAAATTGAAAAAGGTACCAATCCAAATGATAAGGATACGGATGATGACGGCATGCCAGATGGTTGGGAAGTCGAGAATAGCTTAGACCCAAATGATTCATCGGATGCGAATAAAGACAAAGATGGTGATGGGCTTAGTAATAAAGAAGAATATGACAATGATACTGATCCAAATGATAAGGATACAGATGGCGACGGCATGCCAGATGGTTGGGAAGTGGAGAACGGCTTAGACCCAACGGATCCGACTGATAGTAATGTCGACAATGACGAAGATGGCCTCAGTAATAAGGATGAATATGAGCATGATACTGAACCAAACAATGAGGACACTGATGGTGATGGCGTTGACGATGGTCAAGAAATTGAAGATGGAACTAATCCTACAGATGATACGGATTTCATCACTGCCTATACTTTAATCGTTAAAAAAGATGACTCTCCTTGGTCGGCACATGGTAAGCAGTTTGAGCTTAAATCAATTGTTAGTGTCCTTAGAAGCGCAAGCCTATTCAATTTTGCACAGGTAAATGATGAACAGGACATAACATTAGATGGAGAAAAGGTTACTTTTAATCACGTTCGAACTGGAGTTTATCAAATATTTGACGGTACTACTTCGCTAGCAGAAATAACGATTAATGCGACAGGGCTTGAAAAATCACTTGATTTTTACACAGTAACGTTTGAAACTGATGGTGGAACACCTGTACCAAGTGCTCAGATAATCTTCAAGGGTCAAAATGCGGCCGAACCAACAGGAGTCCCAAGTAAAGCGGGCTATGCCTTTGATAAATGGGTAACGGCTCAAGGCAGCAATGTCGGTTTTGATTTTAACGGTATTACGACAGCAAAAACAGCCTATGCTAAATGGACAGAAAAGGATAGCTACGCAGTTACCTTTGATGAAAATGGTGGTAGCACAGTTTCTGATTTAACTAATCAAAAATGGACAGACTCAATTGAGATGCCAACAACTACTCAAGCTGGTTATGACTTTACTGGCTGGAAGGTAACCAAGCTTGGCGATACGCCAATAGATGGTACAACTTACAGCACTGCGACGGCGTACTATAACTTAGTCGGTAATGTCGACTATGCAAGTGTGACTCTGACTGCACAGTGGGAGCCCACTTCTCCAGATGTTCTAACGGTCGATTTTAATAGTAATGGTGGTAGCTCGGTTGCTTCAATTACTAATGTGACTTTTGGTAGTAAAATCATAGCGCCAGAAAATCCAATCAAGGCTGGCTATACCTTCAATGACTGGTACAAGGAAGCTGCTTTAACTAATTTATGGAACTTCGATACAGATGAAGTGACTACAAGCTTAATCTTATATGCCAAATGGACAGAAAAGGCGAACTATACAGTTACCTTTGATGAAAATGGTGGTAGCACAGTTTCTAATCTAACTAATCAAAAATGGACAGACTCAATCGCTATGCCGACAACCACTCAGTCAGGCTATGACTTTACTGGCTGGAAGGTAACCAAGCTTGGCGATACGCCAGTAGATGGCGCAACATACAGCACTGCGACGGCGTACAATACCTTAGTTGGTAATGTCGACCAGCCAAGTGTGACTCTAACTGCGCAGTGGACTCCAAACATTGATACTATCTATACGATTGAGCATTATAAGGTTAGCAGTATAGGTACTGAAAATAAGGCTGATACTGAAACTGCGACGGCGCAAACAGGTACAACAGTAAATGCATTAAAAAATACTTATACTGGCTATACGTATGATAGTGATTATTCTGGTACAGTTGCTAGTGGTATAGTCGTTGGTAATGGCTCACTTGTCTTGAAGCTTTACTACACGGCAAATCAATATACAGTGATTTACAACAAAGGAACTGGTGATAACGGTACAACAGCGAGCTCGACACATTATTACGATGAAGCTAAGAATTTAACCACTAATGGCTTTGCTAAAAATGGTTATAGCTTTGTTGGTTGGAAGGATAGTAATAGCAACACCTATACAGATGGTCAAAGTGTGACTAATCTGGCGAGCAGTGGCACAGTTACATTAACAGCTCAATGGAATGTGAACTATGCTGATACTGACTACTGGGCAAATATCACTTACAATGCCAATACGGCAGATACAGGTGAGGTACCAGCAGTTCAACACTTTATCGGTAGCACGGAGAACACCTTAGCGACCAACTCTGGCAATCTAGCGAAATCTGACTATACCTTTGCTGGTTGGAATACGCAGGCTGACGGTAATGGTACGACCTATGCGGCAGGTGCAACAGCCACTCTGCCAGCAGGCAATCACACACTCTATGCTAAATGGACAGCAGATGAGGCTCCAGAAGAAGGGTACGAAGATCCTAACATTATAGTAGACGATACGCCAGAGGTTGGTGAGACGATTTCTATCTATGGTATCGACTGGCGGATTTTGGACTTAGATATGGATGATGATTCGTCTAACGGCCGACAAGCACTCTTACTTAAGAATAATGTCTTGACAGAAAAAGAAGCGACAGGCAGTGGCAGCACAACAACGCCAGCTAAGTTAGCTTTTAAAGACGACGTATTAGATCCTGGTTTAGATGTCTGCTATTATTTTAACGCTGCTGGTCAAAACGGTTATGAGCTTGGTGGTAATAGTACAGCGTACATGAAAGGGGCAATTGATTATTACTATGAAAATCAATTTCCAACCGCAGCGAAGACCTATGTGCAAAAAGTATTATTGAATAATCCGACCTATAATCAGTTTAAAAACAACACACTTTTTAACAGTCCTAATTATACGATATGGGCAAGTTTAAATGTATTGAATCCAGTTCCAAATTCCTTGTGGAGCGAGTTTTATAAAGATCTGCGTTTTAAGACAACGCTTGATTCAATGGGGAGTCAACAGGCATTTGCCTTAAGCATAGGAGATATTAACGGACATATGGGCTTAGATGGTCAAGCAGACGGTAGTGCACTTCTGTATTTTGCAAATGACCTGCCAGTTAATACTACTAATCTATATTCACTTCGTTCGCCGGGTGGTTCAGCTATGACTAATGCGGTGGTCCTTTATTATAGCGGTCTTAATACACCCGAAACAAATTTAGGATACAGTAGATACACGCAAAATAAAATCGCTGTGCGTCCAGCTATTTCCTTCCTATTACCAGATTAGAAGTATCCGTTTAGGTGCTTTGGCTTGGAAAGGGGTTGATAATTTTAATATTTAGATTATTGTCGGTAGTTTATTTTGCAAAGGAAAGCTCTAAAAACGGAATCCTTGTCCTGATACGAATTTTCAGGAGGCGAAAGGGTAGGGGGTAGGGTTGTTAAGTGCGAGAAGTGCGGGTACCAACAGCCTTGAGAGATACTAGCCACGTCAGGTAGCATACAGATTTTTAGAGCTTTCCTAAATTAGAAAGGAGTACAAAATGAAAAGAAAATTACTTTTAGGCACCATTGCCCTTCTTCCCTTTGTGCTTGGGACAAAGCTTCAGGCGGATACGTTAGATGATGCGATTGATGCAGGTGTTAGTCTACAGGTTAATGACGGTATCTACCTCGGTAGTACACAGCATCAAAATGGTGTCAATGCCGAGGGTGGAGCAAAAACCTATGGTGAAGCAGTCCAAACGCCAATTCTTTGGGATGCCAAGTTTGACAATGGCGGTGTCGGCTTAACTCTCTGGTCGCATTATCTACTTTCAAGCTCAAATTACAGTACACACTACTACAACTCGAGTAATATTCGAAGTCAACTATTGGCGATGCTAAGCAATGGTACCTTCATCACAGAAGAAAAAGCTCTACTCTACAATGATAAGGGGGTGATTTATTCACCATCAGTTGGTACTTCCTATCAAGGCTCTAATTTTACCAACTCAACCACCACCAATGATTTAATTTATTTACCAGAGGTCATGGCACGTGAAGAGGGGAATCCAAATAATGTTAAGGTAAACCTAGGCGTCAATCGAAATACCGATCTGCGACAGCTTACAGGTGCGCAAATGAATTTCAAGACAACCTATAAAAACGGCAGTACTCAAACAGGCGGTCATGGCTCCTCAGCATTAAATATTAACGGTAGTAATCATTGGTGGTTTCGGACGGCAGATAACTGGAAATACAGTAGTTATCCATATAGTGTCTTTATTTTCCACGGACATGATGGTATTGCCAACTCTCAGTACATTACCACCTACAATCCAAGTACGCCTTCGGGCTCACCGTATACTCACTTTGGTGTCCGACCGGTCACCAACCTTCAAAAGACCAATATTATCTGGGCAAGTGAAATTAACGGTAGCTTAGGAGGCACACCAGCCGATCTGGGCAATACTAACTGGAATTACGAGAGCAATACGAGTGGTAACCGCAACCTTCGCTTGACCCTACTTAAAAATACTAGCTCCGACAGCTCATTAGTAACGCCGAGTTTAAATTTCAATACAACACTAGGACCAAACGGCAATCAAATTTTATTTTTAGACGATAGTCCATCAATATCAATGACTGCGGCAACTTCGATTGAAGCGCAAAATCAATTGGCTTATAAATTAGTTAAAAACCTAGGGCAAACCAACGAAGAGCTGGTTTCTTATGGTGAGGGTACAGCTGGCAGTAGTAGCCTAACGACTGACAGCCTTGAGGCAGGTAACTATACACTAGTTGTTTGGGAACAGCAAGTCAAAAGCGCAGGTACCCGCTTGGCAAGCCAGCCATATATTACAACAATTTACGCGATTGAATAGCTAGCTATTTTATAACGAAAAAAGCACCGTAGTCCGATTTTAACGACTACGGTGCTTTAAATTATTCTAGCTTCAGATAATAGGTAGGATCAATGTCAACGCTTAAGCGATTCAAGTTCTGAATTAAGAGTAAAATCCAGCTAAAGGCAAGGAAGAAGGAAATTAGCTCAAATGCAGTTAGTGACAGATAACCAACAGTGCTAAAAAGAATTCTGCTAGCGACAATGATTGCGGCAATTAGATAGGAAAAGGTAAGAAATTCCTTAGTCACATTCGGCAATAACCAGCGAATACCAATGATTAAAATGATAATCAGATAAACAAGTGACATTGCGGCATGGTTGTGTAAGGCATGAAGTCTACCGACACCATTATTAGGGAAAACGCCGACTGCCCCCAAGCTGATGGCAATCAAATTTAATAAGATTCGTAATGTCCAGAGCCGCCAATAAAAGTCCGATTTTTTATATTGAATGGCGACAAATAAATAGTCCAGCAGTGCAGACAATAGGAGCGCCGAAAGGACAAGAGTTAAGTTAAATTGCCAGCCATAGTTGGCGTGCTCCGTGCCTAGAAAGCTAAAATTTTTCTGCCACCAGAGATGCTGACTATTGGTTGCCATTGAAATGACGACACCACCTACAATTACTGAGATTAAAAGGGTAATTATTACTGTTGGCGAAATTGAGAGTGCAAACAGAATCATTAAATAATTAATGACAGCTACAAATAAGAAAAAGAGGATGGTTGCTGTAAATAAATCGAAGCTCGCTTTTTCAAAAATAACTCCTAAAATCCAAAAAAGACCAAGTAGGATAATGCCTAGGGTAATGGCAAATGAAAAGATAATTGTCGGAAAGTTTCGCCAATAGATATCCTTGAGATAACGTGTATTGCGTTTTTTACCACGAATAAAGAAAAATGCAAAGGTGCAGATACCGCTGAATAGTCCCAATATGATGACCATTGTTGCAATCGAGTTGCTACCAGTAAAGTTAATTTGTTCGATATTATTAATAATAAAATAAATTGAAAAAGCAATCGTCGCCAAAATGGATGGAATTAAAAACCACCTTAGGATGATTGTTTGATTGGCTGGTCGATTATTAGCGACCTGTATTGTTAATTTTTGATTGTTAACCTGAAGCTCTAGTTCACTATCCTGATTAATACCCAATGCTTGAACCACCTCATCAGGCAAATTGATTTGATTTGTCATGATTAATCTCCTTACTCCTAAAAAAATCATCTCAAATTAAATATTCAAAATCAAGTCATATCATTAAAATACTTTATTAATAATTTAATTGAATTTATTAATCCAATCGTGGCGATGGACAATAACGTAAAAAAATCATTAATATTTATTAAATAAAATGTTATTTTATTGATTTCGTGCAATTAAATTGAAGAATGACTTTTCTTTTTTTGTTTTTATTCATACACTAGAGGAGAGATGATACTCTAATTAGAAATGTATTTTTGAAAGGATGAAAAAATGTTTAAGCGTGTACATTTAATCGTATTAGATTCAGTTGGAATTGGCGAGGCACCTGATGCGGCGGACTTCAATGATTTAGGAAGTGATACGCTTGGTCATATCGCCGAAACGGCAGGTCTGAATATACCAAATCTAGAAAAATTAGGCTTAGGATTGATTCCCCGTCCGAAGCCCTTAAAAGGTGTAAAAGCAGTTGGAAATGCTCTAGGCTATGCTACAAAGCTTGAGGAGATTTCAGTTGGTAAAGATACTATGACTGGGCATTGGGAAATCATGGGACTTAATATTAAAACACCCTTTCGAGTTTTTCCAAACGGTTTTCCAGAAGAGCTATTACACAAAATCGAAGCATTTTCAGGCCGAAAAGTGATTCGCGCTGCAAATAAACCTTATTCAGGAACAGAGGTAATTGCTGATTTTGGTGCAGAGCAGCTTGAAAGTGGCGATTTAATTATTTACACCTCTGCCGATCCTGTCTTGCAAATAGCGGCGCATGAATCTGTGATTCCACTAGAGGAGCTTTACCGTATTTGTGAATATGTACGCTCGATTACTTTAGACGATCCCTATATGATTGGTCGCATTATTGCACGTCCGTACATTGGAGAGTCAGGTCATTTTACGCGAACTAGTGGTCGACACGACTATGCACTCAATCCCTTTGGTGAAACGGTTTTAGATCGCCTAAAGGCAGCAGATAAAACAGTTTATGCGGTCGGAAAAATTAATGATATCTTTAATGGAAAAGGCATCACGGCTGCCGTCAGAACCACAAGCAATATGGATGGCGTTGATCAGCTATTAAAGGTTATGGATGAACCATTTGAAGGTATAAGCTTTACCAATCTCGTTGATTTTGATGCCTTATATGGTCATCGTCGGGATCCAATCGGCTATGGACAAGCAATCGAAGATTTTGATGCCCGTTTACCAGAAATTTATGACGCGATGAAGCCAGACGATTTATTATTAATCACGGCAGATCATGGCAACGACCCTACCTATTCAGGAACCGATCATACTCGTGAATACGTGCCGTTACTGATTTTTAGTCCAAGCTTCAAAAGCTCAGGCGTACTACCAATCGGTCATTATGCAGATATATCGGCAACAATTGCTGAAAATTTTAGTGTACTACCAACAGAAAATGGTGCAAGCTTTTTAAATTCATTACGCTAAAATAATAATATTCTTTTAAGAACTGAGATAGAAAGGTGATTAGATGACAGAAATTAATCAGGCGTTAATCAAAGAAACAGTGAGCTATTTAAAAAATCAAGGTGTCGGAGCAGTTGATTTTGGGTTGATTTTAGGCTCTGGTCTAGGAGAATTAGCAGAAGAAATTGAAGGTGCGATTCGGATTCCTTATCAAGAAATCCCCGGCTTTCCAGCTTCAACAGTAGTTGGTCATGCAGGTCAGCTAGTCTATGGTAATTTATCAGGCAAAGCAGTGCTTGCGATGCAGGGGCGTTTTCATTATTATGAAGGGCATAATATGCAGGTGGTCACTTATCCAGTGCGCATCATGAAGGCACTTGGCGCAACCAGCCTAATTGTGACCAATGCAGCGGGCGGTGTGAATTTAAACTTTGAAGCGGGCGATTTGATGGCGATTACAGACCATATTAATTATATGGGTAGCAATCCATTAATTGGCGCCAATTTAGATGAATTTGGACCACGATTTCCAGATATGTCTCAGGCTTATGATTATAAATATCGCCAATTACTCGCTCAAATCGCTCAAGATTTGAAAATTAAGCTTCAAGTAGGTGTCTATATGGGCTTTTCAGGCCCAAGCTATGAAACCCCAGCGGAAATTCGTTTTGTGCGGACGGTCGGTGGCGACGCGGTTGGCATGTCAACCGTACCCGAAGTGATTGTTGCCAATCATAGTGGGTTACGTGTACTTGGTATTTCAGCAATCACCAACAAGGCAGCAGGCATGCAATCTGAATTAAACCACGAGGAAGTGGTAGAGGTGACCAATCAGCTTAAGACAAAATTTAAAGCTTTAGTCAAACAATTTTTAGCAGAGGCCTAGTGAAGTCAAATCTGATTAAGCTAATGATATTAATCATTATGTCAAAAATTAGCCAACCCAGCTAAATTATGTTATTATAAGTATGAAAAGAGGACGTACTGGAAATACGCCCCCTAATGTAGAACCGTTTAAGACGGTGACTTGATTTTAGCTAAAAATAACCGTTATCTCGCCAAAGATATGAGCGGTTATTTTTTGTTGTCTTTGTCGTTAATCTTTAAGACTAATATTGCAAAAGCAATCATCAGACTCAAAGCTTGATAGACTGTCAACAGGCATTTCCTTTCTTAAGATTTTAGCACCTACTTTCATAAGCACCACCACCCCTCAATTAGATAGCCACCGTCATAACTTTCCTACTTGAATATTATAGCATGAATAGCATTGTTATTAATGTGGAAAAAGGTCATTCTTACGCCACATCTTTCGATTCTAATTCAATGGATACCTCTTGAAAATTGAATAATAGGCTATAAAAATTAGCCAACCCAACTAAATTATGTTATTATAAGTATGAAAAGAGGACGTACTGGAAATACGCCCCCTAATGTAGAACCGTTTAAGACGGTAGCATGATTTAATTACAAAAAGTAATCAGTTAACCTGCTAAAGTTAATGACTGGTTACTTTTTTTGTCGTTTTTAAGCAAATCCACAATTAGCTTAATTAGGGCAATGGTAAACATACCAAAGGCTAATAACAGCTGAATTGTTTCTAATGCTGACAACAGGCATTTCCTTTCTAAAGATTTTAGCACCTACTTTCATAAGCACCACCACCCCTCAATTAGATAGCCACCGTCATAACTTTCCTACTTGAATATTATAGCATGAATAGCACTGTTATTAACGTGGAAAAAGGTCATTCCTGCTTAGAAATTGATAGTTGAATAAAGCAAATTAGCTTGACTATAATTCTCTCTATAATTGGTAATTATTATGCCTACTTATTGGTCATTATATTTTATAGATTGTCTTTTTTGTGTTATTTTTAAAAAGAGATAAAAGGAATTTTACATTACTTTAACAACTCCTTATTTTTTTTAAGGTAAACTGTAAATGTTGACGCGATAAAAGGAGCGTAATCAATGACTAAATTGGTAGTAATTTCATTAGATGCCTTGGGTGCTGCAGATTTAAAAGGTGATTTGTCAGATTTACCAACTATTCAATCCGCAATACAAAAGGGCTGTCATGTTGAACAGGTTGAGGCAATCTATCCGTCACTAACCTACCCCTCTCATACAACAATTATGACTGGCTTTTTCCCAAATGTGCACGGCGTTGTTAATAATACAAAATTGCAAAGCAAGCGTAAGTCACCAGATTGGTTTTGGTATGCTCAAGATATTCAGGTACCGACTATTTTTGACTACGCCAAGCGTAATCAGCTCAAAACCGCCGCTTTTTTATGGCCCGTTTGTGCCAAGGGTGATATTGATTTTAATATTGCTGAAATTTTTCCGAATCGCATTTGGACTAATCAGGTATTAACCTCGTTTCAAGCAAGCTCATCATTATTCTTAGTTAAAATGAATGCTCGCTATGGCAAATTGCGTCAAGGAATTAAACAACCATACTTAGATCAATTTATTACTGCGTGTACGGTGGATACAATTGTTCACGAAAAGCCAGATTTGACTGCCGTTCATCTAGTTAATTTAGACAGTATGCGCCATGCTCATGGTGTCAACAGTCAGGAAGCTGAAACTGCCAAAAGACAGCTAGATGAAAATGTCGCTAAAATTATTAATGCCACTAAGGCAGCTGGCACCTATTCGGATACGGTTTTTGTGTTGCTTGGGGATCATTATCAAATTGATGTTCATTCAATGCTGCGGATTAATGCGATTTTCGCCAAAAAAGGTTGGCTGACGGCACGAAATGATGGGACAGTCGCGCCGAATTGGGACGTCTACTGTAAGAGCTGTGACGGCTCAGCATATATTTATCTTAACCCTGAATCTAACATAACCGTGTCAGAAATAAGAGCTGAATTACACAATATTCACGAAATTGAAGCAATTTATAGTCATGATCGGGCAGAATCCTTTGGTGCAGATTCAGATTGTGCACTCATGCTAGAAGCGAAAAGAGGCTATTATTTTATTGATGAATCGATAGGGCAACCAGTTGAGAAGGTCGATGGTGATTCAATTGGTCAGTCTGAACGTTACCGAGCAGTTCACGGCTTTTCACCGAAAAAAGATAACTATCAGACAACATTTGTAGCTTTTGGCCCAGGCATCGCAAAAGGTAAAAAAATTGCTAAGGCACGGCTAGTTGATGAGGCGCCTACTTTTGCAAAAATTTTGAATTTAACTGATTTTCCGAATATTGTTGATGGTCAAGTGATTAATGAACTTTTTGAATAGCTAGCTTTGTACTTTGAAATTAAAGCCTACTAACACAACGTATCTAACATAAAATGTGAGATGATAACATATGTCGGCATTAACTGCCTAAAATTTAGACAATTGAAAATTTATGAGGAGCAATAAATGAAACTAACCAAAACCGAAAAAAGCTGGATTATGTATGACTGGGCAAATTCGGCCTATTCTTTAGTCGTGGTTACTGCAATTTTACCAATTTATTTTAAATATGTGAGTGGCAATGCTGGCATTTCATCTGTCGATAGCACTGCTATTTGGGGATATACCTCTTCAATTGCCACCTTAATTATTTCATTATTAGCGCCTTTTCTGGGTACGGTTGCTGATTACGTTGGCTATAAAAAGAAAATATTTTCACTTTTTGCCATATCAGGAATTATAACAACTCTTGGGCTAGCCTTAGTACCAAATCAAAGCTGGGTGACATTATTAATAGTCTATGTTATTTCACATATGGGCTTTCAAGGTGCCAATGTATTTTACGATGGTTTTCTAGTTGACATTACTGATGATGAACGTTCAGATAAAATATCCTCGTATGGCTATGGCTTCGGCTATATTGGGAGTGCCTTATTATTTGTTTTAGTAATGATTTTACAAGTGACCAACGGCTTTGGCTTAATGGGTAGTGAATTCGTTACGAAGCTTTGCTTTATCTTAACAGGTTTATGGTGGGGTCTATTTTCTATTCCGTTCTTTAAAAATGTGCATCAGGTCTATGGTGTGCCTAAACAAAATCATTCAATTCGCAATAGCTTCCGTCGCTTGATTACGACAATTCGCGATATTCGCCAATATAAGATTGTTGTTTTATTCTTGCTTGCCTATTTCTTTTATATTGATGGAGTTGATACAATTTTCACGATGGCAACAGCTTTTGGAGTAGACATGGGTGTTGATTCTAATATGCTGATTATTATTTTGCTAGTAGTGAATATTATTGCCTTCCCATTTACCATATTATATGGATGGCTTGCTGAAAAATTTGGTACAAAGCCACTGATTGTCGTTGCAATATTTGTCTATGTGATTATTTGTTTTTATGCGATGTTTATGAAAACAACCCTTGATTTTTGGATTCTTGGTATCTTAGTGGGTACCTCTCAAGGTGGGATTCAAGCGCTAAGTCGCTCTTATTTTTCTAAAATTATTCCCAAAGATAAAGCAAATGAATTTTTTGGTTTCTATAACATTTTCGGAAAATTTTCAGCAATTCTTGGACCAATTATTTTCTCTACAATGACTAAACTGACTGGAAAGAGCCAATTTGGGATTGCTAGCTTAATGGTACTCTTTATCATCGGCGGTATTTTACTTGCCTTAACAGTTAAACGACCAAATGAAGCTGAAATCTAATGCTCATCAAATGAGTATATTTAAATTGTGGCTCAATCCCAAAGCGAACTGATTTGACTAAAAAGCTTAAAATTGATATTTGGCAGTCGTCTTCGGACACCTGCCTTTTTTGTATTGCCACTAATCAATTTGAGCGCCCAAATGAAGCTGAAATTGATTAGTAGTAGCTGAGCCATCAAAATCATGCCTTGAATGCTGCAGTTTTAGAAATATTTCTAAATTATGCTTCATGTCATGCGAATTTCCCGATGTTTCCTAGAAAGCTTAGATTATTTGTCAATATCAGGGCGATTTTTTACAGAATGCCCGATGTTTCCTAGAAAGCTTGGATTATTTGTCAATATCAAGGCGAATTTCCCCTTTATATATAAAACTCATTTATAATTTAATAAAAGAATATTGTTTTAAAGGCTCTGAAATTTTTGCACCATTTTTATAGCATTTTGTCATAATAAAAAATTAATTTTGTTCTACACTTTGAAAGCCTATAATATAGTAATATCAAATTTGAAGTAGAAATTTTCATTTCGTAAAAAATGTAATCACATTTCAATAAAATAGACAAAGCAACTTTAAAAGTATACTTTGCCTACATTAAAAAATAGGAGATGCTGTTTTTTATTAAATTTGAATCAGGAAATGTAACTTTTCAAGCCTATTCAGAACGCAAGGCAATGGCTGCATCTTTTTTGGCAGCAATACGAGCCGGAATGTATCCACCGAGCATTGTTAAAAGTGTTGAAATAGCAATCAACCAAATTGAATGTATAGGATTTAAATTAGCAACATCTGCAAGTCCTGTTAAGTTTTCTAAAATAACATTAATTGGGATTGTACATAGCCAAGCAATGAGAACGCCTAATAATCCTGAAGAAACACCTAGAATAAAGGTTTCTGCATTGAAAACCCGAGTAATATCTTTTTTTCGCGCACCTAATGCCTTGAGCACACCAATTTCCTTAGTTCTTTCAATAACTGATGTATAGGTAATAATACTAATCATAATGACGCTTGTGACTAGAGAAATTCCTGCAAAGGCTACTAAGACATAGGTGATTGCATCCATCAAACCACCAGTTAAGCTTGTGACAGTGCTAGCGAGATCAGTGTATATAATTTGATTAGCCTTTGATTTATTGTCATTATAATCGTCTAGATAGGCTAATAATTTGTCTTTGTTTTCAAAATTATTTGGATAAATCATAATGCTTGAAGGTATGGTTGTATTACCTAAGCTTGCTAACAAAGTATTTTTAGTTGTTTCAGTAAGCTGCTCATTTGTCATAACGTTAGTTTCTGAATTTGTTTGTGCCTCTACAATCGCAGAATTTTGATTGGCTGCGATAACCTCTTGAACAAGCTCATCGCTATAAGCTACACCTGCTGAAGTAATTGCTAATGTTGAATCCTTCTTAGCTCTTAATATTCCTGATATTTGAATGGTGATATTATTTTCATTGTCATAAATAGTTTGACCCAATTTATTGGGTACAAAATTTCCTGTTGGAATTTGAGTATAGTAATTATCATTTGTAATAATTTTAAAGGTTGTACCAACCAAATCATCAAATGAAATCTTAGAACTGTCATTTAGGTCGAAACCTAGATTTTCTAATGTAGCCTCTGGAATTTCGTTATTACCATCAACTACCAAGATGATGTCTTCGCTTGTTTTTGGAAATGAACCAGAAAGTAAATCATAGTTTTCTTCTAGATAATTGTCACTACCATCTAAAGTTGTTGGTAAAGTTGCATTGCTCGAGTTACTCATTAATGCTTGAATATTTTGAACACCTGTTTGATCTAAAGCGACATTAGATAGCTGAACGCTTTCAACTTCATTTTGATTTGTTCTTGCGACATTAAGAGTCGTGGCTCTTGAGAAAACGAGATGATTACTCAACTCAGGATTAATATCTTGAAGGTAGTCAAGGTATGTTTGATCAATTTTATTGGTATGTTCCTCGTCATCAGATTGACTCTCTTGAATTTTGACATAGGAGGTATCAGGATAGGTATTGTCTGAATCATCTGTAATTGGACTATCTCCGCTACCAGGTGTTGTTTGTGAGGAAACGCTCTCTGAAATGGTAATTGGATAGTTGGCCAAGGTTTCTGATTGAGTATTATCAATCTGTGTTTGGAAACCATTAGATAGTGAAAGTACAACCGCGATACCAATAATGCCGATACTGGAAGCAAAAACTGTTAAGAAGGTGCGTCCTTTTTTGGTTTTAATATTATTAAACGAAAGTTTCAGGGCAGTAAAAAAAGTCATTTTAGTATATTTAAGCTGAAAATCATCTTTTTTTTGTCCTTCTACATGGGGATTTGAATCTGTAATAATTTTTCCATCCGAAAATTCAATAATTCTGTTAGCATATTGATGTGCTAATTCAGGATTGTGGGTCACCATAATGACTAATTTTTCCTGTGATAGCTCTTGAATTAAATCCATAATTTGCTTGCTTGTTTCGGTATCTAATGCCCCCGTCGGTTCATCACAAAGTAAAATATCTGGATTATTTGCCAAGGCACGCGCGATTGCGACACGTTGCATTTGTCCACCAGAAAGTTGATTAGGCTTTTTATGAATATGTTCTTTGAGTCCAACTCTTGTTAGGGCTTGTGTGGCTTTCTCATGCTTTTCCTCATTCGAAACGCCACTAAGTGTCATACCTAATTCAACGTTATCTAAAATACTGAGATGGTGAATTAAATTATAGCTTTGAAATACAAAGCCAATAGAATTATTTCGATAAGCATCCCATTCAGAATCTTTAAAATTTTTGGTTGATTTACCATCAATAACTAAATCTCCGGAATCATATTTGTCAAGTCCACCGATAATGTTAAGCATTGTTGTTTTACCAGACCCACTAGGTCCAAGAATTGCAACAAATTCTTTTCTACGAAAAGAAACAGAAACATCATTTAAAGCCTTAGTTGTCGTTGTGCCAATATTGTAATGTTTTTTAATATTTTTTAGTTCTAACATATAATCAATTCCTTTCTAACTAAAGAAAGAATAGCAACTCCACATGAACGGAATATGAACAAATTAGTTTATTTTGTTCATATTTTGTTCATAATAATTATTATAATTAAAATAAGGGGGAATAAAAATGAACAATATTCTCGTAGTAGAAGACGATGTGGACTTGAGTTCATTGTACAAAACGGTGCTAACAAATCGAGGCTTCGATGTTTTGACTGCCAAAAATGGAATAGAAGCGTTGGAAATTTTCGAAAATCAAGTTTGTTCTTTGATAATTACCGATATTATGATGCCTGATATGGATGGTTATGAATTAGCTAACCTTATCCGAATTTCTGATTCAAATGTGCCTATCTTAATGATTACAGCGAAGGAAAGCTTTCCGTCTAAAAAGCGTGGCTTCCAAACTGGAGTTGATGATTATATGGTAAAACCAATTGATTTGAATGAAATGCTTTTGAGAGTCGAAGCACTACTCCGAAGATCAAAAATTGTTCATGAGCAAAAAATCATTATTGGTGCCACAGAATTTAATTTGAACGGTCATACAGTAACTTATCATTCTCAACAAATTGAATTGCCTAAAAAAGAATTTTATTTACTTTATAAGATGATTGCTTATCCTAATAAAATTTTTACTCGACAACAATTAATGGCGGAAATTTGGGGATTGGATAGCAACAGTGATGAAAGAACAATTGATGTTCATATTAAGCGAATTCGTGAAAAATTTAGTGATAATCAAGATTTTGAAATTGTCACAATGCGGGGGTTAGGGTATAAGGTGATGATTCATGATTAAAAAATTCAAGAAGTTAATGTATTCAAAATTACTTATTTTTTTTATCTGTGTTTCATTTGCCATGATGATTTTAACAATGTTTTGCCTTGGAAGCATTGTGTTGATTTTATTTCGATTTGAAGTGATTAGTCCAGAAAGGGAGCATGCTTTTTTTCCGATACTTTTTGCCATGTTCTTCAGCGTGCTGACAGGTACTGTGATATCTGGAATTGTCGCTCAAAGAATTCTTTCACCGATTTCTGAGCTAAGGAAGAGCATGAGTTTAGTAGCCCATGGCAATTTTTCTCAAAAAATGGATGATCAGGCAACCGTCGAAGAAATTCATTACTTAATCAGAGATTTTAATCAAATGATTGAAGAATTAAATAGTATTGAGACTTTAAGAAACGATTTTATTTCCAGCGTTTCTCATGAGTTTAAAACTCCATTATCCGTAATTCGAGGTTATGTGCAACTCCTTCAGGAACCTGACTTATCTGAGCAGCAGCAGCAAAGATATATCCAACAAATTTTGGAGGCAACTAAAAAGCTTTCACAATTAACTGGAAATATTTTGCAGTTAAATAAATTAGAAAATCAAGTACTTGGACTAGAAACTGATTTTTTTCAGCTAGATGAGCAAATCAGGAAAATTATTGTAATGCTTCAGCCAAAATGGGAAGCAAAAGAAATTTATTTTGATGTAGTGTTACCCCATACAATTTTTTGTGGGAATGAAGAATTGCTTTTTCATGTTTGGCTAAATTTAATTGACAATGCGATCAATTATAGTGATTACCAAGGCTTGATTAAGATTGAGCTTACTGAAAAAGAACAAATTATTTTATGTAAAATAGAGGATAATGGTATTGGGATTGATAGTAATCATCTAAAACATATTTTTGATAAATTTTATCAAGTAGAAAAAAGCCGTTCTTCGCAGGGCAACGGTTTGGGTTTAACCTTGGTTAATCGAATTGTAGAGCTTCATCATGGAAAAATTAATGTTTCCAGTGAAAAAAAGAAGGGAACTGTTTTTGAAGTACGTTTACCTAAATATTCTGAGGGAATCATTAATGAATTTTAATTATTTTCCGGTAATTATTTATCATAGAATTCCATTAAATTACAATGTAAATTTTGGTTATTCAATTTAATAAAATCGCAAATGTATAGAGAGGAGAATAAATATGCCAAAATTTTTTTCTTTACCACTAGTAAAAATTGAGCAGGAGCAACCTGATATATTCACTTTCTACTTCGAGAAAAAAGAAAACATGCAGCTTGAAGGAGGACAATATGGTTTATTTGCTCAAACAAAATTGACAAATCCTCATCCATTTTCAATTGCTTCATCACCTAAGGAAGCTTATTTAAGCTTTACGACAATCATCAGAAAAAGCAGTAAATATAAGCAAAATTTGATGAGCATGGCAATAGGTGACAAACTAATCATGATTGGTCCCTTGCAAAATTTCGGTTTTGTAAACGGAGTTCAAAAATATATGTTTATTGCTCAGGGTATTGGAATCACCCCATTCAGATCACTTTTGAAAGCGAAATTTGAGCGGTCTATTCGAGGGGAAGTAACATTATTACATATTGCTAAAAAAGACCATTTATTTAAAGATTTAACAAATCAATTGGCGGAACGCTCATATTATCCAACTAATTCAGCAAGTTTTAAGGAAATATTGTCTAATAATTTACAATCTGAGTATTATTACATTGCTGGAAGTAAGGAATTTACTAAATCAACGAAGGCATTCTTAATTGATAAAGGCGTCCCCTCATCACAAATAAAATTTGATTCATTTACTGGCTATTAATTAATTAATTAAAATAATAGAGGATAAAATTATTACTAGACAATTTTATCCTCTATATTTATCTCGAATATTATTCAGTATTATTTTAAAGTTTTTCCAAAATAAACTTCTTCCCAAATTGCTTCATTTTCAAATACTTCAGTTACCTTATCATTTTCAAAAATTTCTAATTTAACTTTTCCCTTAAATCTTAAATAAGCACCGTCAAAACCAGCAATTTCAGCAGCAATTTTTTTAAGTTTGGGTAGCTGGTCTACCATTTTTTCCTGTAATATAGTTTCTTTCCAGAGATAGGAAATCTTATAATGTTTTTTGCCATCATTGTAGTTATAAGTGATTTCCTTATGAAATGGTTTTTTAGTAGTTTCATCAATAGCAAGCTGTTTCTCTTCATATTTTACATATGAAATATCATCGGCTAAAATTTCATCGCCTTTTGCAACTAGAAAAATAGTGAAGGGTTTATAGCCATATTTTTTTTCTGAAATCATTTCCGAATTAATTACAGTATAGTCTCCAATATTAGCTCTTCCCCAATACCAATGATGAAGTAAACTCATCATTGAGGCATTACCCCAATTATGATCGTGATAGCACTGACCATCAACTTCACTCGTGACACCATTAATTTTCAACGTCACTCTTGCATCACCTCTTGGTGTCGCTGGCAACCAAGAAAAGTAATCTTCATCCTGATCTCCGAAATAGATAACACCAGTCTCAGGACGCCATGCTGGTGTGATATTATCGAAAGAGACATGAACATCTACGTTTTCAGTCGCTGCTTGTATCTCATAGTGGTTTAGATCGCCTCGGAAATAATTATCTCCGATTTTTACGTCTGCACTAGTGGTTGAAGAACTGAATTGATCGGCAGGTAAAAAAACGGTGTCATTAATTTTGGTGCCATCTGGACGATTTAATGTGACTGAAATATTAGGATTCCAGCCATCCGTTGGGTGTGTTGCTGATTTAGAATAGAAGATAATGACCAAATCAGACCCGTCTTCTAGGTGTGCATCAAAATACCACCATTCAAAATTTTCTCCTTCAGGTGATGATCTCAATCCATCTTCCCAAGGTTTAATTTCTTTTTTCAATTTTAATTTTTTGTAATCTTCTGGGGTATTCGCCATTCTTGCTTGTCTATTCATTTGTTTTCCTCCTTGATAAATTTTTTATCCAATTTGCAGTAAATATCTAAACGTTACATTTGTAACACTTTGATGATTACAGTATATTATTATTAATGAAAATATATCAAGTAATAGACAGTCAAACGTTACAAAAGGGAGGATTTTGTTTATGAAAAATAATGAGAACATTCAACATCAATTAACTCAAGAAAGTTTATATCTTGCTTTATTAGAATTGATGGAAAAGGAGTCGTTTTCAAAAATTACAATTACTAAGCTTGTTAACAGGGCAGGTGTCTCACGGATGGCTTTTTACCGAAATTATACCTCAAAAGAAGATATTTTAATGCAGCATTTAGATCAAAAATTCAATAGTTATTTTGAAGAAATTTTACATCTGAACGACATTACTTTCTATCAAATCATATATCTTTTTTTTCGTTATACACGTTTGCAAAAAAGGCTGATTAGAAATCTAGTCAATCATAATTTGGATTTTATAATTTTACAGCGTTATGATTTGTATATTGAGCAAGTTATTAGTTTATTTTCTTTCACTTTTGATTCTTCATACTCCGAAAAGTACTTAGTTGATTTTATTTCAGGTGGCTTCTACAAGCTTTTGATTGGCTGGGCTAAAAACGACTTTTATGAGACAGAAGAGGTAATGGCTCAGTTTTTACAAAAATTAATTCCAAATCAAGTATCAATTAACAAGTTATAAATGTATTTATATTTAATAGCAGGTGAAATGAATGGCGCTTAATAGTATTGAAAAAGGTTATGAATAAAGTAAATAGAAAACTTAAGACTCATTTTCCTGTCATGAATTGTGATGACCTATACTGATTTTCTAACGTAATAAGATAGAAAATAATGAAGACTAAATATGAGGCTGATTCAGTCTCTTTTTTTTGTTTCAGTGCGAATGGTGCATGATTATTACTTTTTTAACACAATGATTAAGTTAATCAGCCAAAAGCTAGATTTTTCAGCACTTTCCGATTATAATAGGTAGTTGCAATTACGACCTTCAAATCGTAGATATGCAAGGTAGGCTCTAATTTAATCTAGTTTTGTGAACTAATCATATTCTTCAAACTGGTTAATTTCTTTCGATAGTTTAACTAAGTTGTTCAAAAAACCAAGGCTAACTCATCTTGAAATTAAAATCGGCTGTCGTTTGAGTACACTTGATTAGTGCAATCAGCTCTCTTAAATGATTGTGATTCATCTGCAATTTATGAAAGCCTACCATCAAAATCTAATGAAAGATGGTGACAAAATGAGTGATAACTCAAAAACTCGTGTTGTTGTTGGAATGAGTGGTGGCGTGGACAGTTCTGTAACGGCATTACTTTTAAAGGAACAGGGATACGATGTGGTTGGAATTTTTATGAAAAATTGGGATGATACCGATGAAAATGGTGTCTGCACAGCAACTGAGGATTATAAAGATGTTGCGAAGGTAGCAGATCAAATAGGTATTCCTTATTATTCAGTTAATTTTGAAAAGGAATATTGGGATCGAGTATTTGAATACTTTTTAGCAGAATATCGTGCTGGACGAACGCCAAATCCAGATGTGATGTGTAATAAAGAGATTAAATTTAAAGCATTTTTAGATTATGCAGTTGAATTGGGTGCAGAATATGTCGCAACAGGTCATTATGCACAAATTAGCAGAGATTTAGACGGCACTGTACATTTATTACGCGGAAATGACGGTAATAAGGATCAAACTTATTTCTTGAGCCAATTATCACAGGAACAGCTTCAAAAAGTAATGTTTCCTTTGGGACATTTAGAAAAACCAGAAGTTCGTGCGATTGCAGAACGGGCTGGATTAGCAACGGCGAAAAAGAAGGATTCAACTGGCGTTTGCTTTATTGGTGAAAAAAATTTCAAACAATTTCTTAGCCAGTATTTACCTGCCCAGTCTGGTGAAATGCGAACGGTTGATGGTCAATTGATGGGCAGTCATGATGGCTTAATGTACTATACAATTGGTCAAAGGCAAGGCTTAGGGATTGGTGGTACCGGTCAAGGCAATGAACCTTGGTTTGTGGTCGGTAAGGATTTATCCAAAAATATTTTATATGTTGGTCAGGGCTTTAATCACCCAAGTCTTTTCTCAACGAGCTTAGAAGCACGTGAAATCAGCTTTACAGTGCCCAAGGACTTAAGCCACCAGTTGGAATTTGATTGTACTGCTAAATTTCGTTATCGACAAGCAGATGTTGCGGTTCATGTCGTGGTAGACGGTGACAAGGCAGTTGTTAATTTTAAAGAACCTGTTCGAGCAGTGACACCAGGGCAAGCAGTTGTTTTTTACGATGGCGATGAATGCCTTGGTGGCGGTCTAATCGATCATGTCTATCAAGCGGAAAAAGAATTGCAATATATTTAAGCTTTATTTTAACGCTAGCTCTTATTAGCATGATTAGTGTTATTTGATAGATTTAGAAAGTGAGTATTGGCATTGAAAGATACCTTAATTAAAGCAATCTCTAAAGATGGTAATTTTAGAGCATTCGCCCTTTTAGCAACGGAAACAGTTGCCGAAGCAGCGCAACGTCATGATACGTGGAGTACTTCTACGGTTGCGCTCGGTCGCGCCCTAATGGCAGGTGCAATTTTAGGGGCAAATCAAAAAGGAAATGATAAAATAACTCTAAGGGTGATTAGTGAAAACACAATTGGTCATATTACCGTTGATGCAGATGCGCACGGTCACCTGAAGGGATATGTTGGTAACCCGCATATTGACTTAAAGAAAACAGCGACTGGTGAAGTAATGGTTGGCTCTTCTGTTGCACCTGGCTTTTTATTAGTCATTAGAGATATGGGATTGAAAGAGCCCTATACAGGGCAAGTACCATTGATTTCTGGAGAAATCGCAGAGGATTTGGCTTTTTACTTTACAGAATCTGAACAAATTCCTTCAGCGGTGGGCCTATCAGTACTCTTAGACCAAGAGGATCGAGTGAAGGTTGCGGGTGGTTTTCTTGTTCAGGCAATGCCTGATGCCTTACCCGATGATTTAGCTGGCTTTGAAGCAAGATTGCAAGCAATGCCGGCAATTTCGGAAATTCTTGAACATTCATCAACTCAAGCTATCTTAGATGCTGTTTTTGGTGAAGTAGAGTACAAGGTCTTAGCCAAAGAACCATTGCAATTTCAATGCGATTGCTCTAAAGAGAAATTTGCTAGAGGCTTAGCGGGGCTTGGTCGAGCTGAATTAGCTGCCATTATTGAAGAAGACGGTCAAGCAGAAGTAGTTTGTCATTTTTGTGGGAACAAATATCAATTTTCAAAAGAAGAATTAGAAAATATCTTGATTAATCTATAATCAAAGCAATAAACAGGAGGTAGTTGTGGCAAAAACATGGCAAATTGGCAATGTTGAAATTCCTAATCGAGTCGTTGTAGCACCTATGGCAGGTATATCTAATAAAGCCTTTCGCGTTACTGCAAAAGAGTTTGGTGCTGGTCTTGTTGTCATGGAGATGATATCCGATAAAGGAATTCAACATCGTAATAAAAAAACATTGAGCATGCTGGATATTGCACCGAATGAGCATCCCTTATCTCTTCAAATTTTTGGTGGTGAAAAGCAAACCTTGGTTGAGGCGGCTCAATTTGTAGAGGCCAATACACCTGCAGATATCATTGATATCAATATGGGCTGTCCAGTCAATAAGGTAATTAAGGCGGAAGCAGGAGCTAAGTGGCTACTTGACCCAAATAAAGTTTATGAAATGGTAGAGGCAGTTGCCTCTGCGGTCAAGCTACCAGTGACCGTTAAAATGCGACTTGGTTGGGATAATGAGCATTTATATGCCATTGAAAATGCGCTTGCAGCTGAAAAAGCTGGTGCAAAAGCGATTGCAATGCATGGCAGAACTCGTGTTCAGATGTATGAGGGTCATGCAGATTGGGATATGCTTGCCAAGGTAGCTCAAAAGTTAACAATTCCATTTATTGGTAATGGCGACGTTAAAACACCAGAGGATGCTAAAATGATGCTTGACGAAGTTGGCGCAGATGCGGTGATGATTGGTCGTGCGGCTCTTGGAAATCCTTGGATGTTAAAACGCACAGAACATTATTTAGCAACTGGTGAACTATTGGCTGAGCCCTCGGTCACCGAAAAAATTGAAATTGCCAAATTGCATTTAGAACGGCTAATTGATCTAAAGGGTGAAAAAATTGGTGTTCGTGAATTTAGACAGCATGCTGCTTATTATTTGAAGGGTGCACCAAGAGCGGCGAAGGCTAAATCTTTAGTTAACCAAGCAAATACTAAGCAAGAAATGATTGAGATACTAGATGAATTTGTTGCTGCCGTTTACGAGCTAGATGAGCAAAGACGCCTAATTAAAGCGATTTAAAATAGAAAATGTTCAATTGGTTGGTAAAAAAACATCCAATTGGATGTTTTTTTATTGCAAATTTTCTGTAAACTAATGAAAAAGAAGATTTCTGAAGCATATGTTTGCGTTAAAAGTTATGGCACACCTTTCATTCATTGATTGACATTTTTTGTGTCAAAATCGTGCGTGCATTCTTTAGAGTAGCTTTGTGGCTTTTAGTTATCTATTATTAAATTTAAAATCTAGTCTAATCGTTTTAGATGCCTTCGTAATCTAGCTTTGATTGCCATGGAGTATTTCCGTAAGGGTATATGAGATGTTGCATAATTGCATTGTCAACATTTAAGAAAAGGAGCCACAATAATGCATAAAAATTTTGAAACAAGAAAAATAACATTAATCGCTTTAATCACAGCACTAACCGTTGCATTATCACTTAATTTTATTATTCCCATTCCACAGACAAAGGGTTTCGTAACACTTTGTGAAGCTGGAATTTATCTTGCTGCACTTTTGCTCGGTGGACCTGCTGGATTAGCTGTCGGTGCCCTATCAGGTGGTTTAATTGATTTAATTTCAGGCTATCCACAATGGTTATTTTTTTCGGTAATAATTCACGGTTTACAAGGCTTAATCGCTGGGAAAATTACCTTCGGACGTGGTAATAAGCTAATAATAGTAGGATTGACTATTGCCAGTATTGTGATGATTATTGGCTACGCACTAGCAGGCTGGCTATTAAATGGTTTTGGATATGGCTTGGCAAGCTTACCTGGGAATGCACTACAAAATATTTTCGGCATTGTCATTGCTTTACCTGTTTATAAGGCACTATCCAAGGCAAATCTTGTTCAGTCAATGACAAAGTATTAGAATGAGGCGCAAATTATGAATTTAGAACGATTGTCTGAACAAACGCAAGAATTAACATTAGAATTGATAGAAAAAGCTAACCTTAAGCCAAAGGATATATTTGTACTTGGACTTTCTTCTTCAGAGGTCGCAGGTGGTTTAATTGGCAAAAATTCAAGCCAAGAAATCGGCGAAGTGATTGTTAATGCGATATTGAAAATTTTAAAGCCTAGGCAAATTAATTTGGCCGTTCAAGGCTGTGAGCATTTAAATCGAGCGCTAGCGATTGAAGCAAATCTTGCTCAAGAAAAAAATTTAGAAATTGTCTCGGTTTTGCCATCTCTACATGCGGGTGGTAGTGGGCAGTTAGCTGCGTTTAAAAATTTTGATTCACCGGTCGAGGTCGAGTTTATTGTTGCCAATGCAGGCTTAGATATTGGAGATACTTCAATCGGTATGCATGTGAAGCACGTTCAGATACCAATTCGCTTGCAGTATCGTGAGCTAGGTGGCGCGCACGTGACGGCGCTTGCGAGTCGACCAAAATTAATTGGTGGTGCGCGTGCACTTTACCCAGAAGATAAAATTAGAAAGGGCTAGCTCAATCTAGCTTTTTTTAGTTGATAATTATAATTTGGACTTGACAAAATAATTTTAGTACATTTTACTTTAAAATAAAATATTTGGGTAAAAGAGGCTTAAAAATGGTAAAAAAGTTTGAATCCAAGCAAGCAGAGATAAAGTATTATGAAGAAGAGGCAGAGGAAGCTGAATTTTTAGCGTGGTACCATCAGCAGGAACTCGGAAAATATGCAAAACCATCGTTGACAATTGATAATATTATTTTTGCCTTCAATTCAACTACTGAAAAACTTCAAGTTTTATTGATTGAGCGGTTGAAAAATCCAGAACGTCATAAATATGCCTTTCCAGGTGGCTTTGTTAACAAAAATGAAGATGCCAAGCAAGCGGCTATTAGAGAGACCAAAGAAGAGGTCGGTATTTTAGTGGATGACAAAAATATCTGGCAGGTTGGCTTATTTTCAACGCCAGATCGTGATCCGAGATATTGGGTGGTTTCTGTGACTCATGTGACTTATTTACCCCCTCGTGATATTGATAAGATTGTGGCGGGTGATGATGCCAAGGCCGCGCACTGGGTTAATATTGAGCGTGATGGTGATGTGCTTTATTTTGAAGATGAAAAAGGTAAGCGAATTGATTTAGCGG
The DNA here is from genome assembly GCA_022484805.1 of Streptococcaceae bacterium. Lineage (GTDB taxonomy): Bacteria > Bacillota > Bacilli > Lactobacillales > Streptococcaceae > MMGLQ5-1. Next base: position 69,927 of record JAKVKP010000001.1, on the reverse strand, counting down.
AATTAGCATTTGACCATAAGAAGATGTTTATGACAAGCTTTAATCGAATCAAGCAGTATTTAGAAATTGAACCAGATATTGTACAAATTTTAGGCAATGAATTTACAATTAATGAAGTTTTAGCAATTTTCAAGATTTTTGACGAACGTTTTGCTAAAATGGATAATAGTAACTTTAAGAAAATTTTTATCCAGCGTCATAAGATTTTTCAAATTGTTTCTGGTCAGGATTTTAAACCAAAATTGCGTAGTACAGGTGTCGGTCGACCAAAATTATTAATTCGTTATTTAAAAAGATAATTGGTCTTTACTTATTTCGTCTTAGTTAGCTTAATACTACAATCTTGATTAGTTTGACAACGCTGTGCTTAAAGAAAGGAATTTTTATGAAAAAAGCTTTTGTTTCTAAAGAGCAGCTAGATGAGCTGACTAGTCAATATCCGACGCCATTTCATTTATATAACGAAGCAGGTATTCGCCAGGTGGCTCGTGATTTATACCAAGCTTTTTCTTGGAATAAAGGATTTAAGGAATATTTTGCAGTTAAGGCAACACCAACTCCAGCAATCATTAATATTTTAAAAGAAGAAGGTTGTGGTGTGGATTGTGCCTCTTACGTTGAAATGTTAATGAGCGATAAATTAGGCTTTAAAAGTGATGAAATCATGTTTTCTTCCAATGATACACCTGCAGAGGATTTCCAATTTGCACGTCAGCTTAATGCTACTATTAATTTGGATGCTTATGAACATGTTGCATTTTTGAAGACGGTGGCAGATATTCCAGAGGTGATTTCTTGTCGTTATAATCCCGGTGGTGTTTTTTCACTCGGTACTGAAATTATGGATAGTCCTGAGGAATCAAAATTTGGCATGACCAAAGAACAGCTGATTCAAGCCTTTACTGAATTAAAGGCTCTAGGGGTTAAAAAATTTGGTATTCATTCATTTTTAGCGAGTAATACAGTTACAAATGATTATTACCCAACATTAGCAAAAGAGTTATTTGAATTAGCGGTTGAAGTTGCCCAAGCAACTGACGTTGATTTAGATTTTATTAATCTTTCTGGTGGGGTCGGTGTCAATTATCGTCCCGAAGAAAAACCTAACGATATTTTTAAAATTGGTGAAGGTGTCAAGGTAGCCTATGAAGCGGTAATGGTACCAGCAGGACTAGGTGAAGTTAAAATATTTACCGAATTAGGCCGATTCATGTTAGCTGCCAACGGTCACTTGATTACTAAAGTTTTACATAAAAAAGAGACATACCGCACCTATATTGGTGTAGATGCCTCGGCGGTTAATTTATTACGACCTGCAATGTATAAAGCGTATCATCATATTACCGCTGCTGGGCGTGAAGCAGATCCAGCCTCAACAGTAGTTGACATTGTTGGGGGGCTTTGTGAAAATAATGATAAATTTGCCATTCAACGACCAATGCCTGAGTTATCAGAGGGTGAGACCTTGGTGATTCATGATACTGGGGCGCATGGTTTCTCAATGGGCTATCAATATAATGCTAAGCTACGTAGTGCAGAGGTGCTTTTGCAGGCTGATGGACAGTCAAGATTAATTCGGAGAGCTGAAAGGCCAGAAGATTATTTTGCAACGATTGATGGCTTCGAATTTAAAGCTTAAATATTGCTATTTGGGAGGTGAGACCTTGGTCCACTTCCTTTTTTGATGTCATCATCAAAGAAATACTATCAGATTTTTCCTAAATTTTTATTTGAGTGATACAATGAGATTATTAAGATAAAATGGAGGTTAATTAATAATGACTGTTGATTTTAAATCGGAAGTAATGAAGCGCAAAGATGATTTGAAGGCTGATTTATTCACACTGTTAGCGATTCCATCAGTTCGTGATGATGAAAAAGTGACAAAAGAAGCCCCTTTTGGACCAGGACCCTTGGCAGCAATGGAAAAATTCTTAGAAATTGCTAAGCGTGATGGTTTTAAAACAAGAAATGTTGATAATTATGTTGGTGTCCTCGAATATGGTGAAGGTGATCAAACCTTGGGTATTTTCGCACACATGGACGTGGTGCCAGCAGGTAGTGGTTGGGATAGTGATCCTTTTACGCCGGAAGTGCGTGATGGTAAAATCTATGCACGTGGTGCTAGTGATGATAAAGGTCCAACTGTCGCTGCCTATTATGCGCTTAAAATATTAAAAGATTTACAGGTGCCACTTTCTAAGAAAATTCGCTTCGTCATCGGAACGGATGAAGAATCAGGCTGGGGCGACATGGATTATTATTTTACCAAAGAAGCCAAACCTGATTTTGGCTTTTCGCCCGACGCAGAATTTCCAATTATTAATGGTGAAAAAGGAAATACTTCTGAAATCTTAATTTTTGATGGTGCTAATCAAGGTGAATTCACATTACACGCCTTTAAGGGCGGCTTACGTGAAAATATGGTACCAGAGTCTGCCAAGGCAACCTTTAATAGCAATTTATCATTTGCTGATTTAGAAGAAGATTTTGAAGCCTTTAAAATTGCTCATTCAGTAGGAGGTGCAATTGCGGAAATTAAAGCTGGTGAGTTTGAAATTGAAGTAGTTGGTAAGTCAGCTCATGGTGCAAGTCCACAAACCGGAGTTAATGGAGCAACCTATTTGGCACGCTTTTTACGGACATATCGTTTTGAAGGCAATGCTAAAAAATTCTTGGAAGTTGCAGGTCATTTTCTCTATCAAGACCATTATGCTGATAAAATTGGTGTTGCTTTTGAAGATACTAAAATGGGTAAATTGACCATGAATGCAGGTATTTTTAATTTTGACGAGGCTAATGGTGGTGAGATTACCTTGAATTTCCGATTCCCTAAGGGAACGGCTGCCTTGACAATCAAAGAAGGCTTAACAAAAGCTTTGTATGGTTATATTGTTAAGGTTGAACAGGGTAAGCGTACTCAAGAGCCACATTACGTGCCAGAAGATGATGAATTAGTTGCGACTCTTTTACAGGTTTATGAAGATCACACTGGTGAAAAGGGATACGAGCAAATTATCGGTGGAGGTACCTTTGGTCGCCTAATGGAACGTGGCGTTGCCTACGGTGCGATGTTCCCGGGCTATACTGATACGATGCATCAAGCCAACGAATTTATTGTCGAAGAAGATTTATATCGTGCCGCCATTATTTATGCAGATGCCATCTATCGCCTAGCACGTTAAAAAGATATTTTTATGGTTTTTAAAATGTTTTTAAACATATAAACGTTGATTTAAAAGGAATTTATCAAGAAATAAAATCATAAATAATCATACAAATACATATTTAGTCGGGGACAAAGTCGGGGAAAGCGGTTTTTGTCCCCGACTAAATGCTTTATTAATGGCCTTATGCATTGATATATCAAGCTTTTTTAGAGGTCGGGGACTTTTTTAGGCTAGATTCAAAAATATTTACGACTTTTTCAGATACCTCATTTTCGATATGACTATACTGTTCAGTCATGTATTTTTGAGTATGCCCCAAGTAGTCACCAACCATTTCAATGTTAACACCAGCTATTATGCTTTGAGTTGCGAAAAAGTGGCGCATCATGTGTGGCGATGCTTTAATGTATGGCAATTCATCATTAACAGCATTAAAAAGTCGATTTAATTGACTGGGATGATAAACCTTACCATTAACAGAATTTAAAAAAAGAAAATCATTTTGATTTAGAATTTTATTAAAGTCAGCTTTAATTTTTTTTGCTTCAAGCAAGGCAAAAGCAATCAATTTGCTGCCTTTTTCATCAAGTGTAATAAATCTATTAGAACTCTCTGTCTTTGTTGAGCCTTTTCCATAGAGCTCTGATTGAGTACGAGTTTCTTGAATATGAATAACAGCACGTCCATTATTAAATTGAATATCCTTAGAACGTAAACCGACAACTTCGCCACGTCTCATGCCAAAAATTGTAAGGTAGACAAATACAAATTCAAAAGGTGATAATTTTTTTTCAGCTGTTGAAATCCATTCGTTAAATTGATCAAGAGTTAATTTTTTGTTTCTCTTTTTTATAGAACTTTTACCTATGTATACGCTCCGTAATTTATTTCTTTCAACATTTCCATTTAAAACTGCATCATTAATAAGTGACATAAATAGAGCATTCATGGCTCTAACAGTTTCCCTTGAATATTTTGTTAAACGTTCATTGATAAATAGTTCATATTCATTTCTGGATAGATCTTTCAGCTTGATATTTTCAAATTTTGGTTTTATATGAACTTTATAAATAGAAACATTACCTCTTTCGGAATCACGAGTCCATTTTCCGATAGTGATTCTTTTTTCAGAAAATATATCCCAATATTGCCCTACGGTTATATTTGAACTGTTAATGAGATTTATTTCATTATTTTGAATATTAATTTCAGAATTTGCCAAAATAGACTTTGCTTCTCCAATAGTTTTTAAGCCGCTTTTATTAAATTCTTTTTTCTTGCCTTCAAAAAAATAGCCACGTCGGACTGCATATTTCTTTCCTGATTTTGTTTCATAACTATAAATATTTGGATATTTTGTTTTTTCATATTTCATATCATTTTCTCCTTTATGTGTTTTGACTTCTGGACAAGGCTTTTTTACACAAAGGTTTGGCAACACCCCTTTCTATTGATATAATAATAGTACAAAAAATAAGCCTTTTGTCAGGTTATTTTTTCAAGCACGCAATCTTTGGTCGGAGGGCGTGCTTTTTATTATTGTATAGGTATATTAATTTCTTTTATAATTTCACCATTATTTTTATCAATGAAATTTAAAGTAATGGGATTGGTAGTATCGTATAATTCTATAGCATAAGCAATTTCCACTTCACTATTAATATTTAAATTATCATTTACTAAATTTAGTTTATCCAAGTTGGGGTAATCAGAATCATTATCAAAAGTAGGTGTATTAAGATTTTTGGTAGTAGAACCAATATTTTGTTGTACAGAAATATTATTAAAAACTATATTAGATATTTTATTGTCATAATTATTTGAATCATAACCTTTATTTTTCACTTTTAACATTAAATATACTAAATTTTTTCCGTCATCACTTGTTCCCTTTTCGATACCTTCGTATTTTATAGAAACATTATTGGTTTCAAAAGTATCACTGATTTCAGAATCTTCTTTACTAACATTGGTCTGGTTCGTTTCGTTAAGTTGAGTTTTAAGCGAGCTAACTTGTGATCTCAGAGTTTCATTTTCTTTTTCTAGCTCACTAATTTTAGAATTATTACTTGAGCAAGAACTTAAAAAAATCCCACTTAATAATAATATTCCCAATAATTTAACCTTTTTCATAATTGATCTCCCAAAATAATATTTTTATAAAACTCATAGATTACTAGGAAACTATGAGAAATTATTATTAATCAACTTCCATTGGTGTAAAACTATCTACTACCTTCCCAATAATTTTTGGTGGTTCGATATCCTCACCAAGACTTATAGTGATGTCTCCATATTTTGGATTTAAAGAGTGCATAATAAACTTGTCACCTTCAATGTGAATTTGTTTTACATATAGAGATTCATCATGCAATACAGCATAGATATCACCATTATCTGGATTTCCAGTTTCTTGTAGCAAAATAATATCACCATCATGTAATTTAGGTTCCATTGAATTTCCATTTACGTATAATGCAAAGTCGTAGTTTCTTATATCTTCATTAGTGTAAAAAGAAGTGAATTCAGCTAAATCGTAATCATTACCATATCCAACACCAGCGGAAACTCCGAGAGCAACTTCAACTTTAGTAAGTTTTTCTTTATTGAAATTCACTTGGATAATTTTGTTTTGTTCTTTTAATTGTTCTTCAGCAAAATTATAAACTTTATTCTGTCTTTCACCTTCCAATTGATTAAAAATTAAATCAATATTCAATGCTGATTTTGAAAAATTTGAGTCAGATAAGTCAATATTCATTAAATCATCAATATCGACTTTAAATATTTTAGAAATATCATTAAGTACCCCTAACTTAGGCGTATATTTTCCTTTTTCCCATTCGCTAATGGAAGAGGAACTTTTTCTATTTAACATATGAGCAAGTTCTATCTGCTCAAGTCCTTTACGTTCTCTCAAGTATTTAAGATTTTTTGCAAACATAATTTTTCCTCTTTCTTGCTCAAATATTTTATAAATAGATAATACCATTATTTCGGAAAAAGTGAAATACATTTCACATATTTTATTTATATTGAAATATATTTCGGAATTTATGAAATAAAGTGTTGACTTCAGAAAAACCGAAATATATAATGAAACTGAAATAAAGGAAAGAGGTGTTGAAAATGGGTGAAATTGAAAAAGAAGAAAAATACACGTTAAGTCAATTGAGGGCTCTTAATAATTTAACTAAGGAGGAATTAGCTAAAAGAAGTGGAGTAACATCTAGAACAATCATTAGCTATGAAATGGATGTGAAAAAGTTACGAAATGGGAAATATTCAACTTTGGAAAAATTAGCAAAAGCTCTTGGAGTTAAGGTGAAAGATATTTTTTTAGATCCTGTTTCGGAAAAACCGAAAAAATTTATTTAGAAAGGCGGTGAAAGGATGAATACATTTGAAAATATTCAACATTCATTGATTGATTGGATAAAAGAATTATTAAATCCGCAGTCAATGAAATAGTTCTTATGGAAAAACAAAAGGATGAAACTTTGCTTATTAATCGAAAAGAAGTTAGTGATTTATTAGGTGTAAGTCCAACGACATTCGATGAATGCTATAGATATAAAACTGATTTTCCAAAAGAACAACCAGGGAAAAAATGGTCAAGATTAGCAGTTAGAAAATGGGATGAGAAAAATAGTAAATAAAAGGCTTCTGGACAAGGCTGAAAAATGATAGCTGCTAAATGAAATTACCAAATGAGAGGATGTGCTAATGAATTTAAAAGAACAAGCAATGGAAAAAATGTTAATTGAAATGAATGAAAAGCATTCAGGTTCAGAAGATGCAATTCATAATTGGCTCTGCGAACAAAATGATATGGAACTATTTGCTGGAATATTGAAAGAGGATAGAACAATCAAAGGTGCGATGCAATATTGCACTAGCCAAGCAAAAAAACAAGCTGAGAATAACGTGGCCATGATTGATGATTCAACAGTATATCGTTGGGTAAAAAAATATTTCCTTTTAGAAAAAGTTGAGATTAAGCCAGTGAATGCAAAAGTTACTACTTCAGTTAATAATGCTGCCACCGAAGAAAAGAATATTAAACCAACAATAAATATTAAATCAAAACCTGATGACGATCAAACCACGATTTTTGACTTTATGTGAGGTGTATATGAAAAGGAATCCAAAATACTATATCGAACATAAATTGAAACCACCAAAAGCATTCTTTGATTGGTGCTACTCACAAATACACACATTTAAATGGTCGAACAAATCAAAAACGATTTTAGCTTCAGATAGAAAAAATTGTTTTGTAGTTGAAAAAAGACTTACAAAGAGAACGAACCTATCCTTTTTCGATAAATTTTATTCATTTGCAATAATTTTAGTTACTGAAAAAAGAATTGAAATTCAATCATACGGTTTTTGGTCTGAGGTTAAGGAAGGAAATCAAACTATTGAAATGCGATTAATAAATTTCGAGAAATTTGCGAATGACAAGCATATTAAAGTAACTGATCAATATGGACAATACTTTGTTTATGGATTATCTAGAAATTATTATTTTGGTGGAGCATATACTGATACGATCTTTTATCCAAATAACTGGGAAGAAAAACTGAAAAAAAAGTCTGAGTTGAGATATCTCAATTTTGATAATAATTATGATATTGATATTGAGCGATTTTATAAATATAGGCGTGAAATAGAATTCGCTCAGAAAATAAATGCTTCAGTGTTAGCGGAAGAAATTATGTACCCAAGATACAGTTATTCAGCATGTAGTATTACTGCAAATGTGGACATGAGGACAATTAACGAAAAATGGTTGAGAAATAATAAGCGATTTTTTAAAAATTCAAAACGAAGTTTCATGAGTTACGAACTTGAAAACCGTATTCGAGCACGTGGTGGAAAAGTTGTTCCAGGCATAGAGAAATATATTGATTATCGCGATGTTAATTACATTCCTAAAGGAATCGGTCTCGTAAGATTTCAAAATTGGATAATCAAAAACAAGATTGATTTCAAATATTATCGTGATTATCTATCACTTTTGAAGGATTTAAAAATAAATGTTGATAGTGAAAATTTGATAATTCCAAAAGATTTAACAAAAGCACATAACAACGCAGTTGAATTGTTAATTCAAATGAAAATAGAGATTGAGGAAAAAGCTTACATTGAAAGACTGAAGCAAGCCAAAAATTATGAGACAGCTTTTGATGGTTTTTCTTTCATTTTTCCAAAGGAACTAAATGATTTAGTAGTTGAGGGCAAGACATTACATCATTGTGTTGGCGGTAGTAATTATGTTGAGGGTCATAAAACAGGAAGGACCACAATAATATTTATTAGACGAAGCGATGAGATTGATAAGCCATTTTACACAATGGAATTTAATCATAATCAAATTATTCAAGTAAGAGGAAAACATAACAAAGATGCAACTGTTGATGTGAATAAAGCTGTTGATAAATGGTTAGCTTGGAAATTGAAAAATAAGAAGAAAAGGAGTGCTGCGTGAAAAATATAAAAATATCGAAAGATGAGTTACAACAATTACTCAAAGAAAAATCAGCAATAGAGATAAGAACCATTGACTCAATGATTGATCAATTAAAAGGACCAAAATTAATTGAATTATTAAAAGGAACTCCTTTATCTGATTATGAAATTGGTTATTTATCAGCATTAAAGGATCTCCAAAACTGTATAACAGAAAGGCTAGAGGATTAATGCATGAACGAAGAATGGACGATTTATTGGACAGATGCCTGTCAACTGATTAATTCAAAATGGCATCGAATTAAGGCAAAGCAACATATTCGAAACATGAAAAAAAGCCACTGCTTGAACAGTGACCGAATTTAAAAAAATATTTTAGTTAATTATAACACAAGTTGGGAGATAACGTATGAGTGATTTAATATTTGAAGAATTGCCAAAAACACCAACTATAAAAAATAGTGTAATTGATGTTAAAGATAGTGAGAATAAAGTGCTTGGTCAGATAAGATATTGGCCAAGCATGAAACATTATAAGTTTCACCCAGCATCTTTCTCAGTTTTTAGTACAGCAAACTTAATTGATATTATCGAAAAATTAGAAAAAGAAAATATAAAAAATCGTGAACAGTACATCGAAAATAGGCATAAAGCCGGGATTTAAGGAGAAAAAATGATTATAAGCTTAATTTGCTGCTTTTTGGTAGTAGCAATCGTTACAGGTATATACGGATATATGAAAGGAATTGAAAAAGGAAGAGAAAAAGAGCGAAAAAGAAGAAATCATGCTGCAGAAGTTATGAGAGAGGAAATTAAGAAATTAAGAAAAGTTATTTTCTTTCATGAATCAGATGAAGCCTATAGAAAATCTTATGAAGAAGCAAAAAGGAGTGGAACTATATGATCCACGAATTAAAAATTCGGAGTGAATATTTTCAAGCAATCATTAATGGAACGAAAACTTTTGAAATTAGAAAAAATGATAGAAATTATTGTGTTGGAGATATTTTAATTTTGCAGGAAATTAATGATAAGAATAAGTTTACTAGTCGAGTGATTCGAGTAAAGGTAATCTATCTTACTGATTATGAGCAAAAAGATAACTATATAGTGATGTCTATTACAAGAGAATTAACTAAGTTTGAAAAATTGAAAGGAAAAATATGAGCAATGATGAGCAAAAATGCAGAGTTTGTGGATGTACTTGGTTTAATGCATGCCAAGGTGGCTGTTATTGGGTGGAATCAGATTTGTGTAGTGAATGTGTAGGAGTAAATGAATGATAAATAATGTTGTTTTAGTTGGCCGCCTGACTAAGGATCCAGATTTAAGATATACATCCGGTGGTGTGGCCACCGCAAGTTTTACTTTGGCCGTCAATCGCCAATTTAAAAATCAAGCTGGTGAGCGTGAAGCTGATTTCGTTCGTTGTGTGATTTGGCGAAAAGCAGCAGAGAATTTCACTAGTTGGGCTAAAAGAGGGGCATTAATTGGTGTAACTGGCCGTATTCAAACAGGAAATTATGATAATAATCAGGGCCAACGTGTTTATACGACTGATGTTATAGTTGAGAATTTTCAAATGTTGGAATCTAAAAAGCAAAATGAATCAGAACAGCAATCAGAAGATACGTTTAATCAAAGTAATAATTTCAATAATCAAGAATATCAAAATCAAACAAATATGAATACGAGAGATTTTGGAAACGGGCCAATTGATAATTTAGATGACAATTTACCGTTTCTATAACAATAATACTCCAACTCTCAGTAATGACTCTGACATAATTTGTTGATCGGTCGGAAACTGTAACAAAGTCAGGGTCAGCATTGAGAGTTGGATGAAATATCTGATTCAAAAAAATTAAAGAAAGTAGGAGTAAGAAATGGAAAAAGGATTCAAGGTTGGAATTGTCGGAGTTGTTGTTTTGTTATTGTCAGTAATTGGTGGATTTAAATTTTTTGAAAAAATTGATAATGGTTATGTTGGCGTTCAGTATTCAATGAACGGTGGAATCAAGGATGAGGTTTTAACTCAGGGTGTTAAATATGTTGGATTGAATAAAGTCATTCAATATCCAATCAGACTTCAGACAATTAAAGCAAAAGATGTGTCGGTATCCACATCGGATGGTAAGAAAACAACCCTTGATATTAAGTATGATTACAAAGTTGATTCAACAAAAGCAAGCAATATGTATAAGGAATTCGGGAATATTACATCTGAAGACATTGAAAATGGTTGGCTTAAGTCAAAACTTCAAAAAGAAGCAAGGGAAATTTATGCTAAATATTCATTGCTGGATGTCTTATCTGGTAAATCAACAGAGGTAGAGGCTGAATTACTAAAAGGTTTTGCCAAAGCCGTGGAGTCAAAAGGATTCGTTATTGAAGATGTAACAGTTGGAGTACCAGAAGTGGATTCAGAAACTCAAAAGACCATTGATTCCATTATCAGGGCAGGCCAAGAAAATGAAAAAGCAAAGTTGGACGCAGAAACTGTTAAAACAAAAGCTGATTCAGATGCATATAAAGAAATAAAAGCAGCAGAGGCAGAAGCAGAATCTAATAAAAAAGTAGCTGAATCAATTTCTGATGAATTGGTTAGGTATACAGAAGCTCAAGCACGTATGAAGCATGGTTGGGTAGAAGTACAAACTGGTGAAGCGATTGTGGATGCTGGTAATTAATATGGGATTTTTTATAGGAAAAATAATAATTGCTATTGCAATAATTACGACTGCTTGGGGACTTTATAAGTTCCTAAGCATTTCGAATGAAGATAGTAATGATGATCAGGATAATGATGATTTAGATTATTAGGAGCGACGTTATGGCAGAGAAGAAAAAGAAAGTTCTAGTTAATTTGAATGAAATCGGCGATTTTGACATGACCGAAAAGTTGAAGAAAGAAATTATTAAAGTTGTTGAGAATATCCGAGATAAAAATGTTGAGGATGGCAAACGCAGTATCAGTATTAAATTTTCATTTGATCCAAAACAAAATGATGAAATTGGCGTCTCTATCGAATTCATAACAAAATTAGCACCAATCAAAAAAACAACTGTAACACTAATTGCTGAAGATTCGACTGAACAATTAGTCATTAGAGAAAAACTTGGAGACAACGATCAACCAGGGCAACAAAATTTATTAGATGAATAGAATAAAAAAAAATAGCCATCCTCGCAAGATGGCTAAAAAATAATCGAGAAAATCGACTACTAGAATAAATGGATTATACCATAAAACAGTTGATTTCTCAAGGCTTAACGCTGGTTTTGGGCTAGCGTTTACCAGCTTGAAATAGGTCTTATCTTTAGAGCCGTAGTTAAAAATAGAGAGGTTGACTAATTATGTTTATGCGTAATGTCCAGATGTTTGCTGGAGATAAATATAAAGAGGGGGTCATTCTAGGTAAAGAAATACCAGTAGATTTAATCAGAGGTGGTAAACCTAGGAAAAGGAAAGATGAAGTTAGTAGACCAGTTCAAAAAAATCTAAATTACAGAAATGCACAGAAGTGGTTTCGATTAACAGCAATTACTAATTTTAAGGATGGAGATTATTTAGGTTTACTTACATACAATAGTGATCATTATCCTGAAAATATTGAAGCAGCAGAAAAAGAATTCAGATTATTTATTCAAAGAATTAATCGTCTAAGAAAAAAGAAAGGTATATCACCTGTCAAATATATGGCAGTAATAGAGGGTCGAGGAGACTCAAAAGCATTGCATCATCATTTCATTATGGACAATGAATTGAATCGAGATGAGATTGAAGCACTGTGGACGAAAGGTAGAGGGAAAAACAAATTACCTATCGGAATAGCAGGTGTGAAAATTATTCAAAAGCAAAAAAGCTTTGGCAGATACGTACCAGGTATCGAAGTATTTGCAGCATATTTAACAAAAGAATTTAAAGAAGAAAATAGAAAAGGTGTGCGTAAGTGGTTTTCATCAAAAGGGAATCTAAAAAAACCGATAGTGGCCAGAACTCAAAATTTTAAATATAAACAGGCGATGCTAAATAAATGGATTGCCAATAACGATGTTGAAGAACAACTGGAGAAAAATAATCCTGATTGGGAATTAATCGAATTTTTAAGAGTTAACCCAGATACAGGACATAAAGAAACGGTTAAATATGATTTACGAGGCGATGAATTTGTTGGACTAAGACTTTATTACAGAATGAGAAGGAGATTGTAAATGTATATAGCGATAGATTTTGATGGAACGATTGTTGAAGATAAATATCCTGGAATTGGAAATCTGTTACCACATGCAAAAGAAGTAATCAATGTTTTGCACAGTCAAGGCCATAAAATTTTAATTTGGAGTTGCAGGCAAGGCGAAGATGAAATGAGAGCTAAACAATTCTTGATTAGAAATAGAATTCATTATGATTATTTCAATGAAAATCATCATGATTTGAAAAATAAGTATCAAAATGATTGTCGGAAATTAGGAGCTGATTTGTATATTGACGACAAAAATATATTTTCTGACGGAATCAATTGGCTAAGAATTTACAACTATTTCGAAGAGGGGACGGTGCGATGATTAAAAAATATTATGTGTTTGAAGTAAGAAGGAATGCAAATGAATTTAGGAAGCAACGGGATTATAGAATTTGGAATGCCCTAAAAATCGGGAAAGATGTTTATGGAATATTTGATGAAGTACCCTCTGAAGTTATCTGTAATTTTTTTAATTTATTAATAATTGGTGAAACAAATACTTTAGATGGAGCATTAAAAATTTTAAGTAAATCAAGGAATAAGAATAGTAATCGGGTTAGAGATAAAGATAAGAGAATACTATTTCTAAGAATGTCTTTTCTCGGTTGTCAGAAAAACAGGTCAAGTTTTGAAGAGAATGAGCTGAATGTACTTAGAAAAATATTTGATGGTGTGGAAGAGGTGTAGGATGGCAGTTAAATATAAGACTAAATATTCAAATGTTGTCCCAAGAGGTTATGTTGGAATAAAAATTGGTGAGATTAGAGACTGCGGTGCAATCAAACTAGAATTTCCAAACAGTGAGCAGTTTTGGTTTCTATATAGAGAACTGGAAGAGGTGCTGAATGAGTAGATCAAGAAAACAAGGAAAATCCAAGGCTGCAAATACGTTCAACAGTATTTTAGTAGCTATTCACGAACTTGAAAAACAGCAAGAATTAGAACATCAGTGGATTAGAGAGCCAATTATTGTAAATATGAGTATCGATACATTAGATTTGTTAAAAAACCATTTTAAGCAAACAGAGGTCACTAAATTGTCAACAACTAATTCAATTATTTTTGGAAAAGAGATTAAGATTGATGACAGTTTGTCATTTGGTGAAATTAAAGTGGAAAATGGAAGAGGTGCCTAATGGTTGAATTGACTAAAGAAGTATTGATTGAAGTTTTAAAAAGTCATTATGAAAGATTAAAAAATGATAAAGGAAAATATATAGAAGGTGTTAAGAATGGAATTGATTTTGCGATTATAAAGGCTAATCAATTAACTGCTACACCAAGCAAACCAGTGGTGCCAACTTGCACAGATAAATTTATTAAAGGAGGAAGGGCACTAGGTGCGTCAAACTTAGAAATTATCGCAAATGCTTTTAGGTTTGTAGATAAGAAGCCTGACAATGATTTTTCAAAATATTTAAAAAAAAATTCAGACGAATTTATTAACGCCGTCGTCAACGGCTACGAAGTCGAGCAGCCGAAGCGTTGGGTGGTTGTAAAAAGCGAAGAGTATTTTATCGAATTTAAAAGCCACGTTACTGACGGCGTACCTTATCACAGTCTAAATGGAGCTAATAAAGATTATGCATATGAATTTACCGACAAACGCAAAGCAGAACTAGTCGCTGAACTAATCGGCGGAGAAGTGGAAGAGGTGTAGGGATGGCTAAAAAAGTGATTATGATTACCGAATTCGAAGGCGACACAGATAAGTTTATACGTTCGTATATGCTGAATAATCTTGATAAAGGCGGGATTGTTTTCGGACATCTAGAAACTAATCGGGCTATGGCAAGAATAGGTCAATTAAAAACCAATAAAAAGATATGGATTGATGTCTTTGATTTAGATAATAAGTCTGTTGAATTAAATAATGTACTGTGAGGTTTTGAATGAGTAGATCAAGAAAACAAGGAAAAACCAAGGCTGTGAATACGTTTAACAGTATTTTAGTAGCTATCCATGAACTTGAAAAACAGCAAGAATTAGAACATCAGTGGATTAGAGAACCAATTATTATAAAAATGAGTATTAATACACTAGACTTGTTAAAAAACCATTTGATGCAAACAGAGGTTACTAAATTGTCAATAACTAATTCAATTATTTTTGGAAAAGAGATTAAGATTGATGACAGTTTGCCATTTGGTGAAATTAAAGTGGAAGAGGTGCCGAATGAGTTATAAAAGCAATAAAATAAAAAAAATACTTGAGAAAAAAGGTCATAAAGACGTTGTAATTGAGTGGATTCCTTTAATCGGTCCGATAGAAATGGCAGGTTATGATGGTGGTTGGTTTGCCAGTTCTGACGAATTAACTGTGGAGCCTTTGGGATATTCTATTGATGAAGCTATTGAATGTATCAAAGATGGGGATTTTGAGGTGCCGAATGAGTGAGTTAACAGAAAAGATAAACGCTGAAATTGATAAGTTTGGTGATATGGGAGAATACGGAGTTTGTGCTGGCTTAAAGGTTGCAAGAGACGTAATTGAGGAACATGAGCTTCAGCATAAAATTGAACTCAACAAAAATCAGCAAGTAGTGCTGGATTATTTAAAAAAGATGAACCGTCCAAAATTAAAAGTGTCTGCTATGGTAACTGTTTTTTGCCTCGTTGACGATAATATAAACGATAATTGGCAGGAATATGATGAGATAATTCCACCGCACGTTGAAGCATTACAGAAATTGAATATTGCAGAAGAGAATCAAGTATTACAGGTATTCAGCGCTTGGGTAATCGAACAGGAGGGCGAATGAAAACTGATTTAACAAAAGAAGCAGAAAGAATAGTTTGGAATAATACTCAAAAGCAAGGTGTATTCGGGTGTTTTGAAGTGACTATCGGCTGGTTTGGGAATGAAATAGTTGATTTCATAACGTATGACACAAGTAGTGAAATTAAGTGTTATGAAATTAAAGTTTCTAAGTCAGATTTTCTATCTCAAGCTAATAAAACATTCATTGGCCACTTTAATTATTTTGTAATGCCTGATGAATTATATAGACAGTTAATTGCGGAGAATAACACAGTTTTATTATTTCAATTAAATAGTTATGGAACAGGTGTTTACACCTTTGGTGAAAAAGGGTGGCAGAATGTTAAAAAAGCGAAAAGGCGACGAGTAAATTATACAACAATTGCAGTTGTTTTAGAATCCATGCTTAGGTCAACTAGCAGAGAAGTTAAAAAGTATTACAAAATTAAACCGTATTGGGAGATAGAACAGGAGGGCGAATGAAAGAATTAGCTAGTTACATACCTTTGACTTTGTTTACGATTGTTATATTGGCAGTTATTGTGAAGGATTACATTGATGGGAGGAATAAATGAAAACATGGGGATATCTGTTAATAACTTACGTGGGTACATACTCATTACTGCTTATAGTTAGTCATTTTCAATCATTCGAATCAATGGTTTTAATGAGTTTAGCAGTAATTATTAATTTTAAATTTTGGGAAGATGGTGGTGCGAAATGAAAAAAGAAACCGCTGAAAAGTTTAACGCTTTAGAAAAAGAAATCAAAAAAATTGATAGTTTCTTAGAAAATGTCAGGACTTTAGGATGCGGCATCGAAGTTCATTTACTTAAGAAAAAATTTAGGTTTAAGTTAAAAGCTGTTCCTTACGGACCCGTTGCCGCTAAAGAATTTGAGGTATACGGAGAATTAAACAGTAAAATTCTTGAAGTTATTAGGAATTACAGAGATGAGTTGATAGCTCAGCAGGAAGAATTGTGAGGTGCGAGATGAGCAATCAAATCACAGTATCTGAAACTAGAAAAGGTTTAGAAGCAGCTGAATCTATAATACCTATCATGAATGATATTGAATATGTTCAATTGTTTCAACTTTTTGGCAGAGTATTAGACAGGTATGAAAAGGAAAATTATCCGAATGGAGAGGTGAGTGAATGAAAATTACTGAGATAAAAACAAGCAACCAACTACATGAAATTTACACAGAAGATGAACCTGCGAGAGTTGTTGATTTTGTAAATGAGCAATACATCAAGAGATTTGCTTGTAACAAAATACTTATAATAAATCGAAATAACGAGCTTATAGCAACTCAAAGATGGTTTATTACACGCAATAATAATGAATTGATTTACGACATAAAAAATAATGACTGGGTCAATCTTGATATGTTTGACAAGGGTACAAGTTATTGTAAATCAATTGTGTTGATTGAGGGTGAGTGAATGAAGTCTTATCCAGAAATTTATATATTGGGCAGAATGGTTGATGGTGTGTATGTGGAATACGGCAACGATTTATACCGTTCATTCGTTCGTGCAGAATTCGAAGCATTCAGAAGGAATAACAAGAGAGGGTTCAAGTTAGTGAGCCAAGCTAAAATACTAGGTACATGGAAAGTATTAGATTACGGCAGACCAAGAACGGTGGGTGAGTAAGGATGGAGAGAAAATATAAGTATGCATTTTTAATGTTTTGGTTTGGCTGCTTGCTTGGATTAATAACGGGTGCATATGCGTTCGGGACAATATCTAGTCAAGAGGTAAAAGAGTTACATGAAAAAGTGGAACAATTAAATATTGAAGTAGCTGACAAGACAAATTCACTTTATGAAGCTAGAACGAAATTGGAAAGGTATGAGGGCGAATGGGTAGAGGAAAATCAAAAGTAAAGCGTAAGAAGCAAAGACTTTTGGATAAAGCAATTCAAAATGGCACAGCTAATCAAACTAAAATAAAGAGTATTGAAAGTAAGGTGGCGGTGCGATGAAGCAATGGTCTTTATTTGAAAAAGAAATCGAATTAACAAATCAAAATTATGAACGTCGGGGACTAGGTGTAATTACAAAAATACCAAACGGAAATAAAACTGTTAAAACTGCAGCTGGTATTAGAACAATGAATACTGATAAAACTGGATGTGATTTTATCGGACATGTTCAAGGAATACCAGTTGCATTTGATGCTAAGAATACGAAAAATAAAACCAGTTTTCCATTAGAGGTTTTTGGAAAGCAAATGGTGAAACCTCATCAAGAAGAATTTCTAAGTATATTCACTGAGAATGGGAAAAATAATTCAATTGCTTTCTTACTAATTAGATTTGAATTATTAAACAAATGTTTTGCCGTACCTATTCATTTGTGGCTTCAGTGGAAAGATGAAATGAATCGTCAAAATAAGAAGAGCATTCCAATTAGACTATTCGATGATTCATTAGAAGTAGAGCAACGAGGATATTTTTGGGATTATATCAATAGTCCGTGGATAAATAAATCATTTAATACGTTAATTAAATAAAGAAATAATGCGATGTAGGATGGCGGGTGAGGATTGGAAATGATTGAGAATCGGGAGGACAATTTTGAAAAGAATAAAATATTTTTGAAAAAGTATTTATACTCTTTGAAGAAAGTTGAAAGGTTAAAAGAAAAATATTTAGAACTGGAATTAGAGATTGGTTCTATAAGATCAGGAACTATTTCAGATATGCCGAAGGGTGGAGGAACACCAATCTCTTTGGATGAATTGATATCTAGGAAAGATGAATTAAAAATAAGAATTAATAAAGCAATTAAACAGTCCGATGATGTCAGAATGAAAGTCCTATCGGTCATTGATAATCTTGAAGATGTTCGACATTGTGAGATACTAGAAGCGTATTTTATAGAAAATTTATCCTTTGAACAAATAGCCGAAGAATATAATTACTCATTGAGGCACATCAATAGAATGTATAGTCAAGGGATCAGAAAGCTTACCATAAGTAAGTGAAATAGAAATGGCATAAAGCTGGCACATGGTAGGCACATAGCTGGCACATTGATAGCATATTTGTGTCATATTTATGTCATAGACTGTTCAGGTGATTATGTGAAATAATGATATCGTGGTTATTTTGTATAGCCAAGCAATATGCAACCGAGGATGAGGAACTGAGGGATAAGGTAGCTCGAGTAGACGTAGAGCGTGTAGGTTGTTTAAATTAACTAAAACGCACCCATGGTTAAGCTGATATGCGAACAGGTTCGAGTCCTGTAGACTAGTGTCCTAGAAAGACGTGCGATACGTCTTGGGTGTTTTAATATAAATAGATCTACTCCTTATCGTCAGCGGTAAGAAGTTATTTATTTAATTTCCTAGCAATATCTTTTGATATTAGAATTTGTAATTCGAGATTAATTGATTCATGCAATT
The DNA here is from genome assembly GCA_022484805.1 of Streptococcaceae bacterium. Lineage (GTDB taxonomy): Bacteria > Bacillota > Bacilli > Lactobacillales > Streptococcaceae > MMGLQ5-1. The sequence goes on along the minus strand of JAKVKP010000001.1, from coordinate 50,857 downwards.
CATCAGATATTGCATTAGTAAGTTTAGCAACTTGTCTAGCCAAGTCATCTTGATCTGAAAATAATAATGTATGTCGTTCAGTTTCAAAGTTGTCAATAGCACTGGATGCATATTGTTTAATTAGTTTATAAAGGTCGATTGATACTTTGTTCATAGTTCGTCTCCTTTTAGTATTTATATTTTTATTATAACGCATTCATTGTTGAGTGGTGTTTTTATTATAGAAAGGCGAGGTTTATTTAATGGTCAAACAAAGCGAGCAAGAAATAATTAAAAAGTTAGTTGAACTACGTGAGAGTAAAGATATTGATCAGATTGCTGAAAGCATTCTTGGAATCATAAGTATATATGGTTTGAAGGTAGATGAGACAGCTGCACTAAGTTATTACATTTTTGATAGAACACTCAAAGCCAAGCATAATGCTAAATTCATAAAAGAGAATCTAAGATTAGATGTGAATACACTAAGCGTTGAAGGTTTGCTGAAGGTGCAGCGTGCACTAGTTGGATTGTATGTTGATAAATTAAAGATGGATACTAATAAATGAGATATGCAAGAGAACGTGATGAAATTGATAAGTTATATAAAACAACAAGATGGAAAAAATTGAGAATTGTTGTTATTCGTAGAGACTTCGGATTATGTCAAGAATGTAAACGTAGAGGAATTATAACTAAAGGGCGAATCATTCATCACAAGATAGAAGCTAGGGATGATCTATCTAAGTTCTGGGATATAGATAATCTCGAAGTAATATGTGATTCATGCCATAACAAAGAGCATCCAGAACGAAGTGGTGGAGTAAAGAAAAAGAAAAATAAGGTAAAAGTAGTTAAATTTTATTCAAATAATGAAAGATAAAGGTGGGGGAAACAATCGAAATAAAAGAGGAAAGTGGTACCCCCCCTACCTTAAAAAGCTCGAAAGTGGGAGACGAAAGAACGGTGCAGTTATTCCTTCACAAAATTACCGTTTTTCAACTTTTTTAAAATATGAGAAAAACTTCTATATTATTGCAAAATCGGAAAAAAATACGAAAGGAGCTGATTTTATGCCACGACCAGCTAAAAGTGCCAAACTTCAACTTTTAGAAGGAAATCCTAATAAAAACAGTAAAAAAGAGTTACAAAAGCGTGCAGAAATTGAAGAAAGACTGCATATGAAAACTGATAAAATACGTCCTCCAACGTGGCTTGATTCTAAAGGAAAAAGGGCATTTAAATTTTTAGCATTTGAATTAATGCAAATAGAATTAATAACCAATGGTGATGTATATCCATTAGCAATGTATTGTTATTGGTATTCAGAACATATGAGACTTCAAGAACAATCAAAGGAATTATGTGATGAGATTGGTAATCCACTGATTAAACAATTAGACACTTGTTCAAGAAATATGCGTGCCTTTGGCGCTGATTTAGGATTATCACCATCTGCCAGAGCAAAATTAGCAATAAAGATGGCTGAAGAAGATGATCCAGAAGATGAATACTAATAAAATAATGAACATGACATACACCGAATTAGAAAATTGGTGGGTAGACTATAAAAATGGTATGTCAAGCTGGGGTGGTTATTTAGTTCAACCTTATCCAGAATTGTTAACGACTTGGTACGCTGAGCGAGTTATTGATTTTGGAAATTTAAAAAATCAAGAATCATGGACTCCTTGGGATTCACAAATGCCAGCTAGTAAACTAGTCATTCAGGCTGCAAAAAGGCATATAAGAGATTTAAAAAGACAAGGAACAGATGATTTTCCTTGGATTTTTGATGAAGAAAAAGCTCATCGACCTATTAGATTTTTAGAAAAAAAATGTAAACCATCTAAAGGTGATTTTGGACAGATAGTAGCACAACCATGGCAACATTTTGTTATTGGCGGTACTTATGGATGGGTTCATAGAGATACGGGGATCAGAAAGTACCGTGAGGCTTTGGAGTTTGTCGGCAGGAAAAATGGGAAAACCACCATGGTTTCTGGGCTGTCTAACTATATGTTGGGTGAGGATGGAGAAAATGGTGCTAATGTATATATTCTAGCCAATTCACAAAAACAATCTAATATTTTATTTGAGGAAGCAAAAGCGATGATTGAAGCTTCCCCATATTTAACAAAAAGATTTAAAGCAATGGCGAGAGAAATAAAATTTCCTGCGAAAAAATGTAGCATGGTTGCGATGTCTGCAGAAAAGAAAAAAGATGGAGAAAATTTACATTTTGGTTGTTTTGATGAGGTTCATGATTTTATTGATTACATATTAATAAATGTTATGAAACGATCTCGTGGAATGCGTAAGCAACCACTAATCATGTATATTACGACAGCTGGTACAGTATTAGACGGTCCATTGATGGATTTTTATGAAAACGGAATCGATTGTTTAGAGCATCTTGAAGATGATTTAGACGAACGATTCTTTTATTTTTTAGCGCAATTAGATGATGTTTCAGAAGCAGATAATCCAAATATGTGGATTAAAGCTAATCCGAATCTTTGCTTAATGGATGTTGTTAATTTAGTTACGGATTATAAACAAGATAAAAAAAATCCACAGGAATTTGCAGATTGGATTACTAAACAATTTAATTTATTTTCAGATATTGATGAGTTGTCTTTTGTGGATATTCCTACAATTGAAAAAAATAAAAAAGTTTACGATTTGAGTAAGTTGAAAGGTAAAGAAGCTATAGCAGGATATGATTTGTCAGAAACAGAAGATTTTACTGCTGCGGTTATTGAAATTCCATTAATCGAATCTGGTGAAGTTGTTATTATATGCAAAAGTTGGATTTCTCAAGCTAGATACGACAAAGATAATAATAAGCAACGATTAGATGCATGGATTAAACAAGGTTCATTAGAAATAACTCCAGGTGATTATGTAAATTATTCATATATTGAACAATGGCTTGAAGATCAAAGTAAAATTTATAAAATAATAAAAATAAGATATGACCGTAGGAATAGCTTGGTATTGAACCAACAATTAGAATCATATGGTTTTTCTATGGAAGAAACGATTCAAGGGTTTATGACTCTTGGGGGACCGATGAAGCATTTCAAAGAATTATTGCTTGACGGAAAAGTTATTTTCAATAATTCAAAGATGTATCGCTGGTATCTTTCAAATGTTAAGTTAAAAAAAGATAGAAATTCAAACTGGATGCCAACGAAACAATCAAAAAATAGGAAAATTGATGGAATTGCTGCTACTTTGAATGCTCATTGCTCTGTAGTGGATATGTTTGCTAAACCGCGCGGAGAAACTAAGGTGACTTATTATTCTGTTAACGATCTTATGAATATGTGAGAGGAGGTGAAGAATTGAGATTATTTAATCGATTTAAAAATTTATTTGGAATGTCTACAGATATTTCAAATAAGGAAGAATTATATTTAAACGATCCTAAAGTAGTTGAAACTTTAATGGGTAAGGAGGAGTTGTCAGAATCAATCTATTCAGTTATTAGTCGAGTGTCAAATGTTTTCGCTTCACTTCCGATGAAACTAATAGATAGTGAATATGAACAACCAGTAGACTGTGAGTCTTTTAATTTATTATCAAATGGTCCTAGATATTTTACTCGTTTTGATTTCTTTAGAGATATTGAAGCTTTAAGAAATTATCAGGGCAATGCTTATGTTCAACTTTTTAGAAATATAAACGGAAAAATTGAAGATATGGCACTGATTAAACCTGGATGTTGTGTACCAGTTTTTGATTTGGACTCTGGAGAATTGTATTTTCAGGTCACGGCAACAGACTCACGTCGGTATCAAAAAATTGCTTATGTGCACTACATGGAGATACTTCATTTTAAACAGACTAGATTTGGAAATATTCAAGGAATTGATCCAATAAAAATTTTAACTAACACATTAGATTATGATATGAAAGTTCGTCAAATTTCACTAAACCAATTAAACGGAAGCAATGAAGGTTTGAAAGTTCGCTTTGAATCTAATATGGAAGAAGCTGCAAAAAAAGAAGTTGTTAAAAATATTGCACAATTTTATAAAGAAAATGGTGGATTGTTAGTTGAAGAAAATGGAGTAACGATTGATAGGTTGCAAAGAGATTTAGTGGATAGCAAATTACTTGATACGGATAAAATCTCTAGATCGAGAATTGCTATGGTTTATAATGTGCCTGAGCATTTTATTGGAGGTAATCAATCAAGTTATTCTTCTCAGGAACAATTAAATATGGAATTTTTAACTTATAGCTTGGTTCCTACAGTTAATCAATACGAAGAAGAATTGAATAAAAAAACACTAACTCCTCGAGAAAAAGAAAAGGGATACCGGTATAAATTTAATATTTCAAGCTTATTAAGAGCTGACACGCAATCACGCGGTAATTTTTATCAGATAATGAGAAGAAGTGGCGCATATACAGCAAATGACGTACTAAGATATGAAGATATGCCACCAAGTGAAGAAGAGGGAATGAATGAGCATCACATTTCTGGAGATTTGTACCCAATATCTATGGATCCGACATTAAGAAAAACAACAGCAAGCGTAACTAAAGATAGTTAGGCTTTTTATTTTTCCTTGAAAGGGGGTGGTAAAAAAATGAAGAAATTTTGGAACATGATTTTAAAAGATAATACTGCGGAAATTTCTATTTTTGGTGAAATTGTTTCAAGTGGTTGGGAATGGGATGAAAGTGAGACGTCAGCTAATACTTTTCAGAAAGATTTGAAGGCTTTGGGAGATGTATCAGAAATTAATTTACACATTAATAGCCCAGGCGGAAGTGTTTTTGACGGTATAACTATTTATCAAATGCTTGTGCAACATAAGGCGAAAATTAATGTATACATTGATGGACTTGCTGCTTCGATTGCAAGTGTGATTGCTATGGCGGGTGATAAGATCTATATTCCTAACAACGCAATGATGATGGTTCACAATCCATGGACCTATGCAATTGGAAATGCGAACGAATTACGAAAACAAGCAGAAGATTTGGATAAGATAGGCGTATCAATGCGAGAAAGTTATCTGAACAAAACTGGCGAAAAAATATCAGAAGAAGAATTAACTGCCCTTTTAGATAATGAAACATGGCTATCAGCAAAAGAAGCAGTTGATTATGGTTTGGCAGATGAACTACTATCTGAGAATCGTGTCGCAGCTTGTATAAGCAAAGAGTTATTTGCGAAATACAAAAACGTCCCCGAAACATTCACAAAAAGTGAAAATGAACCAACTTTATTAGCAAAAAAACTAAAAATTTTAAAAGGAGAATAAAACATGAATAAATTGGAAAATGCAAAAAACGCTTGGATTACCGCAGGCGAAAAAGTAACTGATTTAGTAGATAAAGTACAAGCGGCTTTATTAGATGAATCAGTAAATGAAGAAGCGATGAAAGAGCTAAAAGCACAATTGAGTGCCGCTCGAGCAAAACGAGACATTGCAAAGGAAGAAGTGATTGCTCTAGAAGCGGAACAAGTCATTCAAGCAAAAGAAGATCCGTTGGACCCAGAGCAAGCAAATTTGAAAGCAAAATTTATCACTGATTTCAAAGGAATGGTTAAAGGTTCACCCGAAGTTATCGCGTTGATTAACTCCGATACAGACGAATCGGGTAATGCAATTGGATTGACTATTCCTTCAGACGTCCGTACAACCATCAATACTTTGGTTCGTCAGTTTGATTCTCTGCAAGAATATGTAAATGTTGAAAATGTTACAACATCTAACGGATCACGAGTTTATGAAAAATGGTCTGATATTACACCGCTGGCAGAATTGGATAGTGAAGATGGGGAAATTGCTAATAATGACGACCCTAAATTGACATTAATCAAATACTTAATTAAACGTTATGCTGGCATTTCTACCGTTACCAATACTTTACTAAAAGATACCGCCGAAAATATTATGGCATGGTTATCTCAATGGATTTCAAAGAAAGTTGTTGTCACTCGAAATACTAAAATTATAGATACGATTGATGGTATCAAGGCAGGGCAAAAGAAAGATGTTACTGATGTTGACGGAGTCAAAGATATTGTCAACGTTCAATTAGATCCAGCAATCGCTTCAACTGCAATGTTTATCACCAATCAAAATGGGTACAATGTTTTAGACAAAGTCAAGGCTTCTGACGGATCTTACTTGTTGCAAAAAGATGTAACTTCTGCCACAGGTTATACATTCTTAGGTAAACCTATAAAAAAAATTGCGAATCGCTTTATGCCAAACAAAGGCACACAAACTACACCGAAATTCCCACTTTACATTGGCGATTTAAAGCAAGCTGTAACTTTGTATGATCGTGAACAAATGTCATTATTGACAACCAACATTGGTGGAGGAGCATTTGAAACAGATACGACTAAAGTACGTGTAATTGATCGTTTTGACGTACAATTGATTGATGATGAAGCGATTATTCTGGCGACATTTACAACGATTGCCAATCAGTCCGATGGGGAATAGGAGCGTGAAGCTCTATGATTTTAGACCCAAATAAAGACCTAGAGGAAATCAAAACCGCTTTGAAAATAGACGATGATGATGATGTAGAGGCAAAAAGAGCAAGTTTAGCAGCGGTATCTTATGTAAAGGGGGCTATCGGGAACGACAAACCCTCTTTTTATACGCAAAAGGATACCGAATTGCTAAACTTGGCAATTATTATGCTTGCTGACCATTATTACAAAGCTCGTTCTGCAACAATCGAATCCAATACGATGTCTGGTACGTTACGCGAATATGATTTAGGTTTTACAAGCATAATATTACAACTAAAAGGAAAGTATCTGCTTTTCAAAGAAGAAGGTGTCTCAGATGGCGCTTAGTAGAACTGGAAAATTAACCAAAAGAATGATTTTTAAGAAGCAAAATGGGTATAAAAAAGGCGTTAATGGTATTAAAGAGCCTAACTATGAAGAAGTAATAAAACCATGGTTTGCTTATAAACAAAAATTTCTTAATGAAATCAAAAGCGAAAGTACAGTTTATAAAAATACATTAAATATCATTATTCGTCAAAGGCAAAAAGAAATAGTTACACCAGATTGGATTGCTGAAATTGATGGAAATGAATATCAAATTATTGAAATTAATCCAGATGTTGAAAATGATGATTTCATGTTAATTGTATTGAAGGCGGTGCATTAATGTCGGTAAACATTAATTGGGGAGAATTGGAAAAAAATGTTGTAAAAACAATTGCAGATGTAGATGGAAAAATTAGGAGAAATGCTGGAAAATCTGCTGGTCAAAAATTGGCTAAACGTTTAGAAGATAATACACCAGTAGATAGTCATGGTTTGGAAATAGCAACGACGGTGGGACCTGTTGAAGAAAACGGCGATGTATTAGTTGGTTATGGGAAAACCGCATATTGGAGAGCTCATTTTGTTAATATGGGAACTGAATTTCAATCAGGTCAACATTTTGTAGAAAAAACCGTTGAAACTGAATCAGAAGAAATTATGAATGAGTATATGGAACAAATAAAAAGGGGGTTAGGATTATGACTCCTGTTGCAGAAGTTTGCTCAGAATGTTTACCGAAAATCTTTCCTGAAATCAATGAAGATTTATTTTTTCCGTATAAAATTCCAGTAGACTTTTTAAGTTTCAGCAAACTACCATTTTTTAAAGTCGAAAATGTAAATGAATCAAATTCATCTTTTGGATCGGACAAATATAATTCAAGAAACTATCGCCTTCAAGTGATGGTTTTTATTAATCCGTTAATTACTGATATCGAACAGATGAATGACAAAATTGATAGAGGACTTGAAAAATATGGATATGTTCAGGTGTATGGTGAAGACAGACCCCATTCAGAAAATGAAAATATCCACATTTTAATAAGGCAATACACACATACTAGGAGGAAATAAAATGACAGCAGTAGGATTTACAAAAGCTACAATTACCGTATTTGATGAAGAATTGAAACCAGTTGCTGGGAAACAATATGTAATTAAAGGAGAAACAGATAAAGGTGTTACGAAAACATTCGAAATTTCTAATTTGACTCCCGAAGCATTAAAAATTTATGGATCAGATATTCCGTATCAAATTTTACAACAAGGTGTGGGAGATGTTTTAGCAACTTTCACAGCATTGGATTTACCTTTCGATACAGAAAACATTATTTTAGGTCGCGGAAAAAAAGAAGGAGCTGATGGTTATTACTATGCTGGTGAAGATACCAACCCGCCGTTTTGCTCAATAGTTTTTGAATCGCATGCGATGAATAATGATGTTTTAGGGTTTGCATTGTTTGCAGGTAAATTTGGATTAAATGCTGTTTCAGGTAAGACAAAAGAAGGAAACAATACGGAACCTGATGCAGATTCATATTCTTTTGCACCAATTTCGAAAAAAATTGATGATAAGAACAAAGTTGTAGGTTTTGCCCGTGGAGATGGAATGCTTGCGAAAATGATGGCAGATGCAACTGGTACAACTGAAGCTGGTACAACTGAAGGTAATGGATAAGAAGAAAAATAGCATTGAGAGACTAGCGTACTGCTAGTCTTTTTTAATTTGTTTGGAGGGAAATTTAATGTCAAAAGTAGAAAAAGAAATTCGTTTAGATTTGCTTGTAAATGGAACAGTGAAAACATTTACACAAAGTCATGTACCATACTCAAAATCTTTAGATTATACAGATGGGGAAGCAGAACTTTTCAAAGAGGGAAAAGATGGCAAGATAATTCAACCATCAGAAAGGTCATTGGCTGAGTATAGAGCAAAATTTGTTGCAGATTTATTTGATGACAAGGATTTAACTGTTGAAGTTCTACTTGAAGGTATGGATGCAATAGAAAAAGACACGATTATGGATATTATTTTGTATCGTGTTTTAGGATATGAAAAACCTCAGGAAGAGGTAATTGTTGACCCAAAAGAAAAAAAATAACACCACATGAACATCACGAACTTCAAATAAATTTTGTCAGATCGATTTTAACTATTCATCCTAATTGGACTATCAGTGATGTTTTGAACACCGACGTTAAACTTCTGTATGAAATAGTTTTCGCGAATGAAAAACCCAAAAGAAAGAAAGTTGTTTCAATGGAAGACTGGTTTAAAGAAATTGGGAAGGGGGGTTAAAAATTGGTACAAAATGGAAAACCATTAGGTCAAATGGTAATTGAACTTGGTTTAGAAACAACAGCGTTTTCCAGTAGTTTAACTGGTGCAACAAGAGCTACAAAGACCGCTGTTAAAGAAATGGCATCAGGTTTTAAGATTTGGGATAATGCTGGTAATAAAATGCAAGCATTATCAACTAAACATCAAGGGCTTACCAAAGTTATTAATGCACAAAAAAATGAATTAGGATATTTAAAAACTGCTTATGAAAAAACTTTAGATGCAGAAGGAAATGCAACATCAACGACAGCTAAAGCAGCTCAAAAATATAATCAAGCTTTAACCTCCCTATCTGGCTATGAAGCAGAGCTAAGTAGAACGAGTGGCCAAATGGCTAGGCTACAAGTTGAAACTCAAGGTGTTACTGGTTGGATGAATAAGCATGCTGACGCTTATGTTAAATCCGGTGAAAGAATTGCGCAGGTTGGCAGTACTATTTCGAAAGCTGGTCAAATTTTAACTGTTGGCTTAACTGCACCAATTGTAGCAGGCGTGACTGCTGTAACAACTGCTGCTATTTCATGGGAAAGTGCATTCGCTGGCGTTAAGAAAACAAATGATGAGGTCACAAATTCAAATGGTCAAGTTGTTTATTCATATGCAGATTTAGAAGCTGGTTTACGTAATTTATCAAAAGAATTACCATCAAGCCATACGGAAATTGCTGCAGTAGCTGAAGCAGCAGGTCAGTTAGGGATTAAAACACAAGATGTTGTCGGATTTACTAAAGTTATGTTGGACTTAGGTGAATCAACTAACTTATCAGCCGAAGATGCAGCATCTGCAATTGCTAAAATTGCTAACATTACTGGTTTAACCAGTGCGGAGTATCAAAAGTTTGGATCATCAGTTGTTGCTCTAGGTAATAATTTCGCTACAACGGAATCAGACATAGTCGAAATGGCTAATCGGTTAGCTTCTGCAGGGACGTTGGCCGGTTTAACGAATCAAGAAATTCTTGGTCTAGCAACTTCAATGAGTTCAGTAGGTATCGAAGCCGAAGCTGGTGGTACTGCGATGACTCAAACTTTAACGGCTCTTGAAAGATATGTAGACGCTGGTGGAGAAGGGTTAGAAAAGCTTGCTTCTATCGCAAGTATGAGTAGCGAACAATTTGCGACTACCTGGAAAGAAAAACCGATTGAGGCTCTTCAAGCCTTTATTAAAGGCCTAGGTGAATTGGACGGTAAAGGTGAATCTGCAACTGCTGTTTTGGATGAATTGGAAATGTCAGGTGTTCGGCAGTCTAATATGCTTAAATCGTTAGCGTTAGCTTCAGACACAATGACGAGTGCAGTTGACATGTCGAATAAAGCTTGGGATGAAAATAGCGCTCTTACCAAAGAGGCAAATACCAGGTATGAAACAACCGAATCTAAACTTAAAATGTTGAAAAATGAAGTTGTAGATACTGCCATCGATTTAGGTGGTCCTTTTGTAGATGCATTGCGAAATGGCATGCAAGCTGCAAGACCAGTTATTGAAGCATTAGGAGATTTAGCTACTAAATTCAATGAACTTGATAGTGAACAGCAACAAAGTATCATTAGATGGATTGGTTATGCTGCAGCTGCTGGACCAGTAATAAAAGTTTTGGGGTCTGTTACTAAAGCAGTTGGAGTAACAAGAACTGGTTTTGGGCTTTTAAATTCGGGGATAGTAAAATTAGCAGCTAAATCTGCTGAGAAAAAGGCTATCGCTGGTTTGACAACAACTTTAACTGGTTTAGGAACCTCAGCTGCGACATCAGCTGGCGCTAGTGGCGTTGGCGCCTTGACTACTGCCGTTGGTGGAACAGGTGCATCGACTGGATTAATAGCAGGTTTAGGCGCAATAGCTGGGCCAGCTGCAATTGCAGTCACTGCAGTAGCAGCAATTGGATTAGCAACTTATGCAGGTGTCAAAGCATATGAAGCACATCAATTAGCTGGTGCTAAGTGGGGAACCAGTGTTACTAAAGAACAAGATAAAGTAATCACTAAATCTCATGAATTAAACGAAAAAGCGACGAGTTATGTAAATGAATATGCAGATGGTGTTAGAGGTTCAGCTGAAAAAGCTGTTCAAGCTAATAATGCAATTGTCGAGTCAATTGAAAAGACAATTAAAAAAGATCAAGAACGCGATGAAAAAGCCGCTAAAAGTCTATATAGCCAAGAAGCGCAATCACGTGCTGAAGCCTATATCGCTGAACAAGCTAAAAAAGATGAAGCAACTGTGGCATCGGCTAAAACTGCTGTTGATAAAATTAATCAAATTTTAACAAATGCAAGTAGCGCAAACCGAAACTTATCGGATGAGGAACGTCAGTATATTGCTGAAAATTATAGTCAATTATCAGATGATCAATTAAAAGCTGCCGGCTTTAATAAAAATCAAAGAATTGCGATTGAGGCTGCCTATCAAGATGATTTATCGAAGTTATCGAATAAGCAACTTCAAGATAGAGCACTAAATGTCGATAATGCCTTGACTAAAGAGCAAGAAAGCTACGAGAAACAGAAATCCAAATTAGTTGAAATTTATGGAAAAGGTACGAAAGAGTACAAGAAGGAACTTGCTGAATTAGATAAAGCAAATAAAAAGAATAATGAATCAATGATTTTAGGTTTAGCCAATTTGACTCTTGAACAAGGTTTTAGTTTAGAACAAATGTCGGGTGCTTGGGAAAAATACGGTTGGACAACTGAAGAAGTTGCAAAATTAGTTAAATCCAGTAGTTCTGAATCATCTAAAGAAGCCGAAAATTTAGGTGAAATCTTAAAGATGGCTGGAAAGAATTGGTCAGATTTAAAACTTGATCCAAAGACCGGAAAAATTTCAGTTGAAGGCAGGGAAGAACTGCTTCAAACGATAATGGAATCTGGTCAATGGGGAATACTTAAGCTTGAAGAAAAGAAATTATTAGTTGATGGTGATGAAGCAAGAATCGCGTTCCTTGATACTTTATCAGATGGTAAAAAATGGGAACAATACAATATTCTGTCAAAAGAAATTGGTGTCGATAATTGGAAAGCAATCCAAGCAATCATTGAATCAGAAGATGGGATTAATCGTTGGAATAATTTGGATGCTGAAACAAAGGAATTTTTAGTTAAAAATGACAAGTTACTTAAAGTAGTTTTGAATTCAGAAGATGCTTTGAATCGATATAACAATATTTCAACTGAAGAGAAACAATTACTTGTTAATAATCAGGATGCTTTAATTAAAATTGTCGAGTCTGAGGAAGGACTCAATCGTTGGAATCAACTTCAAGTAGCTGATAAAGAGTTTGTCGCTAAAAACGATAAGCTATTAACGGCCGTTTTGAGTTCAGACGATGCGTTGCGTCGATACAATGAATTTCCTGTTGAAGAACAAGAATTTCTTGCAAATAATGTTAATTTGTTAGCGACCATTATTTCATCTGAAGAAAGTTTAAATCGATGGAATGGTTTGCCACCTGAAACTAAGCAACTCTTAGCAGATAATACTAATTTAGCTTCAACTATCTTTTCATCTGAGAGTATGTGGAATATTTGGGGTGGAATGCCTGATGTAATTAAAAATATTCTCGGCGATAATTCGAGCTATATTCAAAATGATGAACAGGCAAAACAAGCATTATTATCATGGAATGGTATGTCTCCAGAAGTTCAAAAGTTGGTAGGGGATAACTCAGATGTACTTGCAGCTATTTTCAGTTCTCAAGAGACACTTGAAAAATGGAATCAAATGCCCGAACAAGAAAAATTAATATTGGGTAATAATGCAAACTACATTCTTAATGATGATCAAGCAAAACAGGCATTAATTTCTTGGGAAAATATGACACCTGCAAGCAAGCAATTACTCGGTGATAATTCAAATGTAATGGCTGCCATCTTTAGCTCAAGAGAAAATCTGGCAATTTGGGATAGAATGCCAGAAAGAGAAAAATTATTACTTGGTAATAATGCTAATTTTCTAGCAAGTAAAGAAGGGGCAACAGCCGAATTAAATAACTGGGCGCAGAACAATCCTCCAGCGAAAAATTTAAACGCAAATAATAATACTGGTGGTCCAGTATCAGCTGCACAAACAAATATTAATAGTTTGACTGGTAAAACTATCAATATCGATGCAGATACCACCAATGCAAACAGTGCAATTACTAATTTCAAGTCTACAGATGGAACCGTAATTGCTAGAAATTATGTTGAAATAGCAACTACGAAAATACCTGGTAACGCTAAAGGAACAAATTATCACCCAGGTGGTCCAATGGTTGTTAATGATGAAAGCCAGATTGGTCCAATTAAGAAAGAATTGATTATTCGTCCTAGTGGTCAAATGTTTATTCCACAAGGTAGAAATGTACTTTTAAATGAGCCTGTGGGAACAAAAGTCTTGAGAGCGAGTCGAACAAAACAATTCATGGCCAGACTAGGTGTGCCTAGATATGCTGATGGTATTGGTATTCCAGAAGATTCAACTTTTGTAAAAAATCTAAGGTCAATTGGAACTGAAGATTTTAAATCAAATATGAATATAAATATTGATATTTCTGGAATGGAAGATCGATTAGACAACTTGGTAAAAATTATGCAACGATTTGGATCTGATTTAAAAAATATGCGTGTGTATTTTGGTTTGAACGAGGTTGGTGGATTGATCACTGAATATCAGACAGAGCAAGAAATAAGAAAAGCCATTCTATCTAAGGGGAGGTTAAATTAATGGATGTAAAATTTTCAGTGATATTCAATGACTTTGAATTTGGACAAATATTAGACGTGACCTCTCTTGAAAGAGGATTAAAGATTGGTCTGAATTCTAGAACTGAAAATCGTAATAATAGAAAAGGTGTTAATTTTTTAGGAACTGAATCAACATTGGTTACCATTCCAATGGATTTTATAATGGTTTCAGATATTTTAGAAAAAAGGCGTCAAGCAACAAAGGCATTAAATGTTAGTGAACCATGCCAATTAATTTTTGGTGATGAACCGGATAAATATTATTTAGCTCGGCCATCCGGAGACGTTGATTTTAACGATTTACGAATTGAAGGCACAGGAAGTATCACTTGGGAGATTTATGACGGTGTTGCTTATTCAGTTGAGCCGTACAATGTCAGCAATAAAAATGAATCTGGACAATTACTAGATTATATCGAAATTGATAATCCAGGAACGGAACCAATACAATTGACACTTGAAGCCACTTTCAAATCTGATTGTGGCTTTTTAGGTCTTGAAAATTCAGATGGTTCAACTAAAGTTCTATTCGGAAATATTGAAGAGGCAGACGGGCATACTTATTTGAAGTCAGAACAATTAATATCGACAACAAATTTTTCTGATTGGGAAACATGGAATAAAAACACTCAAGATTTGAATAAAAAATGTTCTCTGAGTTTAAATACAACATCCGATTCGAGTGGCATAATGCTTGGCGAATTGTCAGGCAATATGGGAACGTCAGGAGACGCTACTGGTGGTTGTAAAAGGATTGTGATTCCTGAAGATTCAAACGGGGTAGTAGGTGCTAAAAATTTCTATATATGGGCTAGAAGTTGGTTTGAAACATCACAGATGGGACAAACGGTCGCAACTAATTTTAATTTTGTCGCAACGGATGGCACTCTCATTGCGTCATACATTATCGAAAAAGTTGACAAAAATGGGAATACCGCAAAAGTAAACATGGTAACAGGAGAAGCGCCAACATCAGCAAAAAAATCAATTGAATTCACTCCAGCTTATTGGATATCGGCTAATCCGTACACTTCAAGGCAAGCAAATGGTGGTGGCCCTTGGGACTTGAAAAAAGAAGGTGGAAAAATCACTTTTTATTGGTACGGGGCATATTTTCCATTTAACGTTCCGAGTTTAGCAGACAAAGAACTCGGTTGGATTGAATTTTATGTTGGTCAATGGAACGGTAGACCTTTAAACAAAAGTGTTAATGGATTAGTAGCTGGTTCACACTTGAGATATTTATCAATGAAAAAATTAAATGTTGATGCATGGAAAAATGATCCTAATAAGTTTTCAAAAGGCGATGTTTTGAAATATGGTCAAATTGGAAGAAATATCTATG
This sequence comes from Streptococcaceae bacterium, assembly GCA_022484805.1. GTDB lineage: Bacteria > Bacillota > Bacilli > Lactobacillales > Streptococcaceae > MMGLQ5-1. The sequence goes on along the minus strand of JAKVKP010000001.1, from coordinate 35,646 downwards.
CAACCTATAATGATCTTCAAGGTTTAAATTTAAGAGATCCGGCTTCAACAAAAATTACTGCGCCCCCTGGGAAATCCGTTTTATACATAGCATATAGTAGCTTTGCAACAACACCAGAAATTAAATTGACAGGAAGGGCGGAATTTGTATGATTTTTACACTAACGGATAGAATGTATAATCCAATTGATGCATATGAGACAGATGATTATTTAATTGGAAAATATACAGATTCTATCTTAGAAACGCTAGACCTAAATATTCTGGTGAATAGTGCAATGTCTGATCAGTGGATTCGTGGTAGATACGTTATGTGCGCGACTAAAAGTGGTCGAGAATACTGGTTTACAATCTATGACGATGGCGATGCATTAAATGATGATGTCCGAACGTTGTCGTTATACAGTGGCACAATTGACATTATCGCTGAGGACGCAAACCCAATCGTTAAGCCCGACAGTGCAAAATCATTTGAGTATTACTTTAATTTAATATTTTATGATACAGGTATTGTTTTGGGAATCAATGAAATCAGTAATTTGAACCGACAACTCGAATATACTTCGACGGACGTAAGTAATGCAGAGATGTTGCAGTATGTTTTGAATGGTTTTGATAACGCTGAAGCTGAGTTAGTACCTGAATTTGATGGCACAACAGTTACAAAATTAGTATTGAATGTGTACAAGCAACTAGGTGAATCTGAACCAGTCGCTTTATTAACCGATGAAGATGATTCATTGACTGAATTGACTCGGAAAGGTTCGATTAGTGAATTGGCGACATGTATCAATCCTGTTGGTGCAGAAGTTGATGGTAATGAGATTACGCTCGCTGGAAAGTATTATGAAGAACGTGACACAAAGACTGGTGAGTTGCTTTATTATTCACCAAAGACACACACTCGAATTTATTCTGTAAAAGCACATCAAGAATATTTTGTTAATTTACCCGAAAAAAACTCGGGTGAATTTGATGGGTATATGAATCGAAAATACGAATCCCAAGCTAAAACACAAGACACTCTATGGACTGAAAGCTTGGCCCAATTGAAAAAGATTGATCATGCAAAAATTGAATACACGGCAAAAGGAAGTTTCGATGGTAACATAGGTGATTACGTATATATTACGAGCCATAAAATGAAACCTATCGTAACTGTATCTTCAAGAATGGTTGTCAAAAAATTCAATGATGACGATGATTCGAGAAATGAGTATGAATTCAGCAATTTTGTTGAATTAGAATCAAAATTAGATGATTTGTCAACAATAATGGCCAAGTTAAAAAAAGAAATTAATTATGTTCTTGATGTTGAAACACATTATTGCACTTCAACTCAAGGGGATACACCTCCCGATATCGGTTGGGTAACTACGATTCCAACACTTGAAGCAGGTCAATGGTTATGGACTCGCACAACAACGAATATGACGAATGGTGAAGCTTCACTCAATTACACAAAAGTTAAAAATGGTGAGGATGGACGTGGGATTAAAGGTGAACCTGAATTGTCTTATGCCAAGTCAGAAAGTGGTACAACACCACCGACGACTTGGCAGTCTTCTATTCCTGATGTGCCTGCGGGACAATACCTATGGACTAAAGAAGTAACAACTTATACCGACGGTGAAAAATCAAGTAGAGTAACACCTACTTTAATGGGCGCAACTGGTTCAGCAGGTATTGGTATTACTGATAAAGAAGTCGTATATCAAGCTGGTGCAAGTGGAACTAAGGCGCCAACTGGTACATGGGTAGCAACCCCACCAACGGTAGCAGCTAATCAGTATTTATGGACAAGAACGACTCTGAAATATACAAGTGGTGAGCCAACTGTTGCCTATTCAATTGGAAAAATGGGTGCAACAGGCGCATCAGCTCAGTTGCTATACTTGAGCGCTAATTCAGAAACTATGGCTTTCGATGGCGATAATGTGATTAAAGCTAGTCAAACGGTCACAATAACAGCTAAATTACAGAACATCACTGGTAGTCCAACGTTCAGCGCAGTGCCGTATATCGGAGATGTAGCGCAGTCAGCAATTACATTATCAGGAAGTGGCTTATCTAGGACTTTAACGTCGGCTTTATGGACAAATGCAGATTGGGATAGAATAGTCGTCACAGCAACGCTCGGCAGTCTATCCGATGTAATTAGTGTTAATAAGGTTCTTGATGGTGGAAAAGGCGCTACTGGGGATGCTGGTAAGGATGGTAAGATTTATACCAATCTATTACAAAATTCGACATGGGCTTTAGGTTGGGATTCTTGGATTCTTAATGATGGTATAAAGAGTTTTGTATCTTTAAATGATCCAAAAAGTGATAAACCTAATTCTAGAATATTATCTTTAGAACCTAGTAATTTGGGTAGCGTTACTCATCAAAATAATCCTAGAATATTAGTAACGGAAGGGCTGCAGTATACTATAGCTTTTGACATTGAAGTTATTCCTTACGTTAGTGATGCATGGGCATTTACATGCCGAATATTTGACAGTCCAACAGGAAGTAACGCTCAAGCAGATGCTAAACAATATTATAGTAGATCATTAAACCAATTAGGAATAACACAAGCCGTAGATTTTGTTAGGAAAGAATTTACATTTACAGCTACCGTTTCAGGATATATGGAAGTTATACCATGGAAAACTTCTAACGCCGATAGGATAACGCAACGTCATAGATTTCGTGAGGTTATGGTTATTCAAGGGACACCAGATCAAATGCCTGATGTATGGTATGCACATCAAAATGATTTAAAAGCTATTCAAAGCAATAATCAATTGATATTTAATAATAAATTTATTGGGTATGGTGCTCTTGATAGTGATTCTATAGGTTGGTATAAACGAGGTTCTACTTCAGCAACACATCTTATGTTACCACCGGAATCTGATTTTCCAGATGCGAATATTGTTCGTATTCCAGGTATAAATAGTAATGGATTGGTTACTAAGGTTATGCCTGTTACTCCAGGTACCTATATACAACTTAATATTCCAGTTCGTATTCCAGGAACAACACCGCTTAATGTTTCGAATATTATTTATCGTGTTTTATTTATGGATAATAATACTGTTCCTTGGGGTATTGCAGATAGTTATCTTGGCACATCTTGGGTAGATTACAGGATGAACAATACTACTGGTAAGGGCGCTAATATAACTGAACATGAGTTTAATACTCTTATCTCAACGAACGATACTTGGACTATGACTACTGCTAAGATTTTAGTTCCCAATGGTGTTACTGGTGTAGCTTTGCAGCTTTTCAATAACCGTGGAAATGTTTCTTATGTTCAAGATTACCGTCTGCCTCAAGGGCTTATATTTCAGAAAGGAAACGATGGTAAAGGCATTAGTGGAAGCCCTGTTGTTGAATATGTTGGTTCAACATCTGGAATTACTAAGCCAACTTCGGGATGGACAACGACTATTCCATCAGTGCCTGCAGGTTCATATTTGTGGTCACGAACAGTTACTACGTATACAGATACATCAACTTCAACCTCCTACTCCGTTGCTAAAATGGGAGAAACTGGTCTAGCTGGACTAGATGCAATGATTATCTCTGATACTACTCCAAGCAGTCCGAAAAAAGGTCAACTATGGCAAAACTCGTCAGGTGACCAGCCATGGCCAGTTAAGAGATATGATGGCAGCAACTGGGTAGATTGGGGACTTGGGTGGGGGAATCTTATTGTTGATAATCTATCGGTCCTTGGTTACTACATGGACGTTGATGAAACGAAAGGAATCTTAATTGACAATGGTGAGGTTCGTTCTGTAGAGGTAACGAATACGACAAATAAATATCGAATTTATATTGGTAGTAAATTAAGTTCTGGTAATATTTCATTTTACAATAAGTGGGAATCTCTAGATACAACTACAGCAACTCCGATTGCTGAAGTTCTTCAAACAGACTTTTTATTTAAAGATTCTCAAAAACTTGGGAATATAGGTGCCTATGGTTCACCTAATGTAGATCCAGCATTACTCTATAATGCAGGTACTGGAACAAAACATCAATTTATAGGTGATTTAACCGTCGGTGGTTCAGCTGCTGTCAGATTACCTGGACTTAGATTCACACAGGATACTAAAGTTGCATCTGGTGGAACATTTAATACACTGCAACCTACTAATAATTTAGTAATTACTGATTCGAAATACGTTGCAGTATCTGGAAATAACATTACGTTTTTAAAAGCAGGTTTAATTAGGCTCACTATGGGTTATGCTCTTTCCCCGAGGAAAGTACGAACGTTCTTACAGTTAAGGTCAACGTCTCGGGGAGAACTTTTAAGCTCAAGAATTAATGATTTTATGTTAGAAGGTACTAGTGCAAATTCTGGTTACGATAGCGCTTCGGGAAGCGCATTGGTTATGGTTAATGCTAATGAAGTTTGCACAGTTGAAGCTTTTCCCGGTAATGCGAATATGACTGGCGTAAATGTGTTAATTGAATATATTTAAGAAAGGATATTTATATGTTAAGAATTACAAATATCATACCGATTTATGGAGATGGTGGCAGTATCGCTAACTATAATATCGCTATAGATAATGATGCTGTTGAAGGAAACTCATTGAATGCAAATTTAATACTAGAGCCAACTGAAATTGACCTAACATCAATTCTAGAAGTTTGTAAGCAAAAGCTGCAGGAAGCTGTGATTGAAAACTAAAAAAGTGAAGGTGAGGAAAATGAAAGTGATTAAAGATATGTTGATTGAACAATTTACGAAAATGTTTTACAATCATAGTTTTTTTATCGGAGGAATTGGGGGAGTAATTAGCCTTACAATTCCTCAATGGGTTATTAGTAAAGAAATTACAATATATCATGGTATTCTTTTGGGAATACTGATTGTAGTTTTTGTTTTTGAGTGGCTCGTTGGTGGTAGGTTAGCTAAAATGGCAAAAAAAAGAAATTCAGAATATGCAATTGATGCGTTGATCAGAGATTTTATGATTTTTGCAATATGCATTATTGCTTATGGATTTGACTATTTAATTGGCACAGGTTCAGTGATTTTCACGCTGTTCACTTGTGCTTTTATTTATCACAATTTTTATTCATTAATGGCCAATGTATATGTTTTAGGTTGGGGGAATCACTTTCCAATATGGCTATTAAAATGGTTAGATAATGAAATAAAGGCTAAAGCAAATAAGTATTTCCCAGATTCAGAAATCGAAACAGAATTCGATAAGACAATTAAAGATAATGACACAAGACAATAGCTTGTGTCATTTTTTTATATAAATTTATAGGAGGAAAGAATAATGGATCAATTACAAGCACAAATTATTACTGCATTAGGAAGTGTTGTGACGGTAGTAGCAACATATGCTGTAAGTCAACTTAAGGCTTATCTAGATAAGAAAGGAGTGACACAAAAACTTAAGCTGTATGAGTCGTCAGCTAATATTGCAGTTAAAGCTGTTGAACAAATTTATCAAAATGAAAATGGCCCTGCAAAATTTGAACTTGCCAAAAAACGTTTAGCAAAAGATTTGGAAGGAAAAGGACTCAATATTACGGAAGATGATCTGAAGTACTTTATTGAAAGTGCTGTCTATGGATTAAAACAAGGTTGGAAAGAAACAGACACGAGCGAATAGCTTGTGTCTTTTATTTTGGAGGGAAAATAATATGAATATGAATGATGTAATTTCATTATGCAGAAGTCGAAAAGGTAAAGTTACATATTCCATGAATGGTAGTCGGGATGTAATGAGTTCTACTTGTGACTGTTCAGGCATGATTTACTCTGCATTGGTGCGATGTGGCGCAATAAACTCATTAGGATACTGGGGTTCGACGGTCACAGAACGTAAATTGTTAGAAGAAAATGGTTTCGAATTAGTGTACGCAGGGAATGGCATTTTTGAAGCCAAAGCAGGTGATGTGTTTATCTGGGCGCCGAACGGCGGAGATAGGAATCTGCAAACTTTCACCGACGGTGACCTACGTGCTTCTGCAGGTAGTGCAGGGCATACAGGGATATTCGTTGATGGCCACAATATTATACATTGTAATTATGGTTACAACGGAATTACTGAGAACAATTATGATGAAATCCTAGGATATAACCAATCATACTACGATGGTGGTATTTCCGAGTTTATTTTTAGAAAAACTGGTAATTCATCAAATGTCACTCCAACAACTCAACCAGATCAAATTCTAGAAATTGGCTCAAATATTGTGTTTAACAATGTTTATAGAGCGGATGAAGTTTCGTACCAACATGAACTATGGCAAGTGCGATGTCATGCATTATGTCCGAATGATTTTGCTTGGGCAGATAACGGGATCCCAGTTGGACCGCTTACAGAAACTGATAGCAAGGGAAATGCGACAGGTGATCAAGTTATGGAAAATGGTTCATATTTCAAAATTAATGGTACTTATCAAGTTTTAGAATTACATAATTATAAAAACTTGATGTGGATTGCTCGAATTAATTTAGGTGGTTATGATGTATGGATTGATGTTAATACAGTAACGGAAGTAGAGTAGCTGAAAAAATATTGTAAATAATATCATCTCAAATTCCCAAATAAATAATGAGGTGAATATTATGTATATGAATAGTTTTATAGCGTGGATTGGTGGAAAAAAATTACTCAGAAAACAGATAATTGAAATGTTTCCAGATAATTTTGAAAGATATATTGAGGTTTTCGGTGGTGCTGGATGGGTACTGTTTGGAAAAGAGCAGCACGCCAAATTTGAAGTATTTAATGATTATAATAGCGAATTAGTTAATTTGTATAAATCAATGAAATATCATCCAAAGGCCATTGAAGAAGAATATAGTTGGACCATACAGTCAAGAGAAATATTTAATGATATGCTTGATTCAAATATATCTGGATTAACTGAAATTCAACGAGCATCCAGATATTTATTTTTAATAAAATCAAGCTTTTCTGCAAGTAGAAGAACCTTTGCAACGCGACCTAATAATCTGAGTATCAAAGAATTGGAAAAAGTGACAAATAGGTTAAAAAAAGTTGTTATTGAAAATAAAGATTTTCAAAACTTAATTAAAGTTTACGATAGAAACGATGCATTGTTTTACTTAGATCCGCCATATCATAAAACTGAAAAATATTATGATAATGTTTTTTCAGAAAGTGACCATTTAAGATTAAAAGAAACTTTAGATGGCATCAAAGGGAAATTTATTTTATCGTATAATGACGATGAATATATTCGAAATTTATACAAAGGGTATAACATTATTGAAACTGAAAGAAATAACAATATTGCTACCCAAAAAGGAAAAGAAAAATATAAGGAATTGATAATTAAAAATTATTAAATATTACGTAATTCGTTAGAATAACACGAAATACGTAATATAGAATCATCTCAAATTCTTAAGTGATAAAATTTGAATGGGGATTTGAGATGATAAAAATTAAATTATCAACATTACTTGGCGAAAGAAGATGGACACAATCTGATTTTGCTAAAAAGACAGGTGTAAGACCAGCAACAATTAATGAGTATTATCATGAAATTGTGAGGACAATGAATCCAGACCATCTTAATATTTTTTGCAAAGTTTTAGATTGTAAGATTGAAGATTTAATTGAATATATACCTGACAAAGAGCCATTGCAATAGTTGCGGTGGCTTTTTTTTATTAAAAAAACATTGACTTTATATATACCTTGGTATATAATATAATTATAGGAGGTGAGGGAGTGAGAAGTAAAAAACGGCACAAAAAAAAGCCTGAGAAAATGTCAGATGCAGTCAAAGCAGTATTGATTAGTTCCGCAACTAGCATAATACTTAAACTGATTGACAAATTACTCTAGGCTAAGGTTGGGGGCGAAAGCTCCCTGTGCCTTAATTATAAGATATTAAGGAGGTAAAAACAATGTTTATATTTTGGGTAATATTTTCGGTAATAGCTTATATCTGGGCTATCTATGATACATATACGAATAACAAAAGTAAAATTGCTTTATTATATCCATTACCATTATTTATAATAATTGGCATATTAATCTATTATTGGGGGTGGTAGTGTGTCCGAAAATAAAACAAGTGATGCACAAAAAAGAGCAACGCAAGCATATAGAGAACGCAATAGAGAAAAAACACGTAAGCAATCAGCGAGAAGTGCTGCTAAAACATTTATCAATAAATATGCCGATTTAGACGAGCTCGAAGAATTAAAAAAACTTATTTCAGAGCGGGAATCAAATTTGAAAGGCTGAAATTAATCAGCCTTTTTTTGTTGCATTTTTGAGAATTCAAGTTATAATTTGGTTGTAGTCATTTCAATAATATTGAAATGAGATTTCTTTTTTAACTGAAAAAAGGAGGTATCTATGGCAAATTTTGACTACTCAAAAGAAAAAATCCAAGATATATTTATGATTGATGTTAAGTCATTTTATGCAAGCTGTGAATGCGTTATACGTGGTCTTGACCCTTTAACTACTCGATTAGTTGTCTTGTCACACGCGGAAAATACAAGTAGAGGTGGATTAGTTCTTGCTGCTTCACCAGCTGCAAAAAAGGATTTCGGAGTGACTAATGTCATGCGTGGACGAGATTTACCAATATCAAAGTCATTTAATAAGGAATTATTGATTGCTGAAGCAAGAAAAGAAACTCTACCTATTTATGATGAGGAATTGAAATTTTATCGTGTGCCACCTCGAATGCGCTACTATGTAAAAGAAAATATGAAAATTAATAAAATATTTAAAGATTATACAGCACCAATCGATATGCATCCATATTCAATTGATGAAACGATATTGGATGTAACTGCTTCATTGAACTATTTTTATCCAGGCAATGAATTATCTAGATATCAAAAACGTGATCTCCTTGCTCGAGAAATTCAATTAACAATATACAAAAAACTTGGTTTTTATGTCACGGTTGGCATTGGCGATAATGTAATTCTTGCTAAATTAGCAATGGATAATGAAGCCAAACACAATAGAACAATGAGAGCACAATGGACGTATTCTGATGTTGAATCAAAGGTATGGTCAATCAAACCATTAACAGAGTTTTGGAGTATTGGTAGCCGAATGGCCAAGCGTTTTGAGTCAATGGGCATTCTATCGATTAAAGATTTAGCTAATTATGATTTTCATATTTTAAATAATAAATTTGGAATTGTGGGCATGGAATATTATCATCATGCCAATGGTATTGATCGTACGATAGTAAGAAATCGCTATTTGCCTAAATCTAATTCACTATCTAATAATCAAGTACTGCCTAAAGATTATAATGCTAAAGAGTTTATGTTGATTCTAAAAGAGCAAGTATCACAAACAATATCTAGAGTTCGAAAAAGAGGTGCTAAAGCTGCAACTATTCATTTATATGTTGGTTATGCAATGAGTGAAAATGAAAGAGGTTTTTCGAGACAACTAAAAATGGCACCAACCAATTCAACATCTGCCGTAATAAAAGCTGCAGAGTCTTTATTCAATAAATTTTACAATGGCCATTCTAAGATAAGACATATTGGAGTGTCTTTTGGAAAATTTACATATACCGATGAATTGCAGCTAGACTTATTTTCTGACCCTAGCAAACAAATTAAAGATGAAAAATTGGATAAAGCTGTGGATGAAATTCGATTGAAGTATGGTTTTACAAGTATTTTTAAAGCAGCAAGTTTGAGTGACTATGGAACTAGCTTAGATAGAGCTAATTCAGTTGGTGGTCATGCTGGTGGTACTGATGGAATGGAAGTCGTAGAAAAAAATAAATAAAAAAGCCTCGTCCAGAGGTCGGGGAATAGTCGGGGATATGTTTAATTTATGTTGGTATATCAATAATGCTATTTATCGCCTAGCACGTTAAATTAATATAGGTAATAGCGTTCGAACACTTAATTAAGTGTTCGGCGTTTTTTTCTTTTAGCGAATCTACTTTTGAACAAGCAAAACGCTTAAGCTTACTATAAGTAAGTGATATACTATTATCAGTTAAAGTAATTCAATCTTTAATAAAAGAATTGAACACTTGGTTTATTAATATAAATAATTATTAATGTTTAGGCAGAGGAGAAAAATTATGACTACTGTAATTCCAAAATTTCAAATTTCGGCAGCGACTCATCCAGGTCATTTATCACTTAAGGTTGCTGATTTAGAGCAGCAAACAAAATTTTATACAGAAACTATTGGCTTAACGCTTTTAAAGCAAACCAATTGGACGAGCGTTTTAGGCGTTGATAAGGAAATTCTATTAGTTTTAAAAAAAGTAGAAAATCCATTACCAGTTAGTAAGAAAACGGGTCTCTTTCATGTCGCCTTTTTATTGCCCACAAGAAAAGATTTAGGGAATGCTTTGATTCACTATTTAACAAATAAAGCACCTTTAATCGGAGCAAGCGATCATGGCTATAGTGAGGCACTTTATCTCAATGATCCTGAGGGGAACGGAATTGAGGTTTATAGTGATAAGCCCAGAAAATTGTGGGATATTCGTTCTGATGGCGAAATTGTTGGTATTACGATTGAATTAGACGGCGATGATTTGATTGAATCCGCTGATGGAAAATGGCAAGGGTTTCCAAAGGAAAGTTCAATTGGTCATGTTCATTTAAAAGTCGCCGATTTAAAGCAAACGGAAGATTTTTATACAGAAGTTTTAGGACTTGATTTAAAAACTAATTATGGCAATCAAGCAAAATTTTTTGCGGCAGGTGATTATCATCATCATATTGGTTCAAATATCTGGCTTGGTAGGAACACACCAGCAATGTTGGAAAATGACTTAGGATTGGATTATTATACGTTTAGTGTGTCAAGTGAAAAAGAAATTGCTCGAATTGAACAGCATTGGCAAGAGATGGCGGTAAGTTATCAAAATGAGAGTAGCAGCTCGTTATTAATCTGTGATCCAAATGGTATTAAAATTAAAATTCAAGTAGAAAAAAGCTAAATTGTCAGCTTAACTTTAGCTTAAATCCCTTGGTAATATTGATTATCAATCGATACTGATTATCATTGTCGTCATCATTATTTAATAATTTTTTCTTAATTTAGGTGCTATAATTAACCTATAAAATAAGAAAGGCGGTTTTGATTATGGCAAAAGTAGTTAAGCATAATGTTGTTGCTGAAAGCTGTGGAAACTGTGCATATTGGGATGGTACTCATATCACTGATACGACTTCAGGTTTTACTTTCATTAATCCTAGTGAGATTGCAAATTGCAGTAATTCTGAAAGTCCAGAAAGTGGCAAAGACGTTACCGCAAATCACAAATGTATTTTTTGGAAAGAACTTGCATAACTTGCATCATTTTAATAAATGACTAGAATCTTTAATGGTTCTAGTTTTTTTTTACCCAATTTTTTAAAAACTGCCTTTTTGACAGCATAAAAGACCGTTTCAATCAAATAATATTAAAAAATGAACGATTTAGTCAATAAAACGGTTGCAAACGGTCAAACAGGGTGTTATACTTTGATAGTCGACAAATAAGAAAACGCTTACCAATATTTAGGAGGGAAGATTTGAAGAAATTTTTAGTAGCTGGTCATGGCAAATTAGCCGATGGTATTAAGGCAACATTGGAATTATTTTTAGGAGAAAATAAGGATTTTACCTATATTTCTGCTTATACGGATGATGTACCAGATTTAGATGATGCATTGGATCGTTTCATTGAATCAATTAGTGACGAGGATCAAGCAATTATTTTTACGGATTTATATGGTGGTAGCGTTAATCAAAAGATAGTAATGAAAACGAATGGTAAAACCAATTTTTTTGTGATTGCGGGAATGAATATTCCATTAATTTTAGAAACCGTATCTATCGCTTTAGCTGGTGAGGATTATACGTATCACAAAATTCAAGAATTAGTAAATACGGCTCGTTTGGAGTTAAAACAAGTAAAATTGATTGAAGGATTGAAATATTCTGAGGTAGAAGCTGTTCAATCAGTCGCCGATGTGAACGAAACGGTCAAAGATGTAGCGATTGACAAGCTATTGAAGCGACCTGTAACAAATAAAGCAATCACGATGCGTATTGACGAACGCCTGATACATGGTCAAATTGCAATGGTTTGGACAAAGGAATTAAAAATTGATGGTATTATCGTCGCCAATGATGAAGTGGTGACGAATGAACTGCAGGAAAATGCATTGAGAATGGCTGCGCCGAATGGGATTAAAGTTTTAATGCGAACGATTGATGATGCGGCAATTATATTGAACGACCATCGTTCGGCAACTAAGAATATTTTAGTTTTAGTAAGAACAGTTCATGATGCAGCTCGCTTGGCAAGTCAAGTTAACTATTTTAATCGAATTAATGTTGGTAACGTCGGCAAGATGGTTGAGGGTGAAAAGAAAAAACTTGCATCAACCGTTTTATTGACAGAAGCGGAGATGACTTCACTAGGCGAGCTAGTTGACATTTTCCCACAAACTGACATTCAAATGGTTCCTGCTGAGAAAAAAGAGCTTGCAAAAAATTTGTTATAAAAATGGACAGTAAAGGAGAAAAACAATGTTATATGAAGCAATCGCTGTTGCTTTGATTGTCTGGTTGACAGTTGGAGGGCAGGAATTATTAGGTTTTACAATGTTAGGGCGACCAATTGTAATCGCTCCACTTGTTGGTTTATTTTTGGGAGATTTACAAACTGGTTTACTAGTAGGTGCAGCACTTGAAACTATTTTTATGGGTGTTGTCAACATAGGGGGCGCCGCTTCTGCTGAGCCTGGTCTGGCTTCAGCGCTTGCTGCAGCTTTTGCAATTAAACTTGGTGGTGGAACAGAATATGCGATCACTTTGGCCTTACCGCTTGGAATTATTGGTTTACAGATTAAGCAATTAATATGGATTGCCGTTGTTGCACCGCTGTCTACGCGTTTTGATAAGTATGCTGCTCAAGGTAATGCCAAAGCTTATACACGCTTGCACTTTGGTATATGGACATTGAACTGGGGCTTGTATAGCTTGATTCCATTTTTTGCTATTTTAGTCGGTTCAAAGGCAACAGAATCTGTTTTGAAAATGATTCCTGATGTGATTATGCACGGTTTAGAGATTGCAGGGAACTTATTGCCAGCAGTTGGTATGGCAATGCTTTTGAAAATGCTTTGGGATAATAAAATTGCCGTTTACTTTTTCTTGGGCTTTGTCTTAATCGCATATCTTGATATTCCGTTAATCGCGATTTCAGCGATTGCCATTATTATTGCTGTGATTGTGGCACAAAATGATATCACGCTTAAAGGGATTAAAGACCAGTTAAAACAGGGTGTCAATACTTCAGTAAATAGAAATAGTGATCCTAAGCAACAAGAAGTGGATGATTTCTACGTATAATGATAAAAAAGTAGTGGAAAGGAAAAATGATGGCAAAAGCAGAACTAACTAAAGACGAAAAAAAATTATTAAAGCAGATGTATTGGCGGTCATTCACCGAATTTGCATCAGTAACACCAACCAAGCTTGGTGGCTCAGGTGTAACTTATGCGATGTTACCATTCATAAATAAATATTATCAAACAGAGGATGAAAGAAAACAGGCAATGATGCGGCACAATGCCTATTTTAATACAACTGTAGCGACTTATCCCTTTATCTTGGGAATTGCTGCTTCAATGGAAAAAGAAAATTCTGAAAAGCCCGATTTCGATTCAGATTCAATTTCAGCAATTAAAACCAGTCTAATGGGCCCACTTTCTGGTTTAGGCGACTCTGTATTTTGGGGCGTACTTCGAGTTATTGCAGCTGGTATTGCGATTCCCTTAGCGAATCAAGGGAATATTTTAGCACCAATTATTTTCTTACTGATATTTAATATTCCCACTCAGTTGACACGCTGGTTTGCTGGTAAATTAGGCTATACCTTAGGCTCGACTTATATTTCTGATTTGTACAATTCGGGATTAATGAGTGTTTTAACCAAAGCAGCCTCAATTGTTGGTATTACAATGGTTGGCGCAATGACTTCAAGTATGGTCAAATTTGATTTGAAATGGAATATGGTTATGAGTGGTAAGACAGTCATGAAATCACAGGAAATGTTGGATTCCATTTTCATCGGCATTATTCCGCTTGCATTTACAATGTTATGCTACTGGTTAATTGCTAAGAAGAATGTCTCAATCAATAAAATGATTGTTGGCGTGATTATTATTGGCATTATTGCGTCAGTACTCGGTATTGCTTAACTAGTACTATCGATTTGCAAAGAATTTAATAAGGGATATAAAATGATAACTTTTAATCAAAAAACGCGTATTTTCCATTTATCTACTTCACAGATGAGTTATGTAATGCAGGTTTTACCAAGCGGTCATTTAACACATCTATATTGGGGCGATGAACTAAAGGACGCAGCGCTAGACTATTTAATAACAGAAATCAAGCGTGCGAGCTATGTCGCTGACACTGACGGAATAAAGGAATTTAAATTAGAGAGATTACCAATTGAATATCCAGCTTATGGCAATTCGGACTTGCGCAAACCAGCCTTTGTTTTAGAACACGCTGATGGTTCAAATATTTCTGATTTCAGATATGTTGATTTTGAAATTCAACCTAAGCTATTGAAGCCAAATAATTTACCAAGCCTAGTTGATGAGAAGGGCGAAACTTTAATTATTACTTTGATTGATAATGTTAAACAGCTTAAAATGCAGCAATATTACGGCTTAAATCATCAGACAGCTGCTTTGGTTCGCTTTGTAACAATTGAGAATATTGGTATTGAAAGCATCCAGATTTCTGAATTGAGCTCAGCTTGTGTTCAAATTGATAACACGAATCAGCAATTATTACATTTTTCAGGTGGCTGGGCTAGAGAAATGCAGTTTCAACAAAGTGAACTGACCCAAAATGGTCAAATTATCGAAAGCCTAAGAGGACAAAGTAGTCACGAACATCAACCATTTATTGCCTTGGCAGATTCACAATTTAATGAAAATTATGGTGAAATTCGAGCGATGAGCTTGATTTATTCAGGTGATTTTCGGGCAAGTGTCACAATGGAAATGCACGATGCGCTAAGAATGCAAATTGGCTTAAATCCTGCGCAGTTTAGCTGGCGGCTTGAGGCGGGTGAAAAATTTGAAACACCTGCTGCATTACTAGTTTATGCTAAAAACGGACTGCATGAGATGGGCCAAATTTTTCGAACAAGCCATCAACGATTTTTGGTTCGTGGCAACCATCAATGGCAAGAACGTCCGATTTTAATTAATAGCTGGGAAGCCTTTTATTTTGACTTAGAAGAAGCTCGTTTACTTGATTTTGCCAAGGAATCTGCTGATTTGGGTATTGAGCTATTTGTACTGGATGATGGCTGGTTTGGTCGAAGAGATAATGCAAGCTCCTCTCTTGGTGATTGGCAAGTGAATTTAAGAAAATTTCCAAATGGCTTGGGTAGCTTTAGCCAAAAAATAAAAGCGATGGGATTGAAATTTGGCTTGTGGGTTGAACCAGAGATGATTAGCCCTGATAGTCTACTTTATCAGCAACATCCAGAATGGGTGCTTGGTACACCAGGACGTCAACACTCCCTTTCGCGTGATCAATGGGTTTTAGATTTAACAAATCCAGATGTTTGTGATTATTTAGTAGAGACTTTTATGACTATTTTTAAAGAGGCTGGGGTTGATTATGTTAAGTGGGATTTTAATCGTTCCTTGACGGAAATTGGCAGTCAATTTTTACCTAAGTTTCGTCAAAGGGAAACGGCACACCGTTATATTTTAGGATTATATGACGTTGTGGAAAGACTGACATCGGCATTTCCTGATGTACTTTTTGAAAATTGTGCAGGTGGAGGTGGTCGTTTTGATGCTGGTCTTACTTATTATATGCCACAAACCTGGACTAGTGATGATACCGATGCCATTGAAAGATTGTCAATTCAAGAGGGAACGAGTATGCTTTACCCTTCAGCGAGTATGGGCTGCCACGTTTCGGCCAGTCCTAATCATCAGAATGGTCGATTAACGAGCTTGAAAACACGTGGTATTGTTGCGATGCAAGGTAATTTTGGCTATGAATTAGATATTTTAGCATTAACAATTGAAGAAAAGGAAATCATCAGACAGCAGATTAAATTTTATAAGCAAATTCGGCAAACGATACAATTTGGTGAACTTTATCGCTTAAAGACTGCTCAACGTGAAAATGCGAAGGCTTGGCTTTATGTTTCAGCTGATTTTCAAGAAGTGGTTGTGAGCTATGTTCAAATCTTATCACGGGCTAATACACCAAGTAAGCGTCTCTGTCTTACGGGAATTGATTCCGACTGCTACTATCAAATTGCAGGTACGGATGTGATTAGGCGTGGTGATGAATTGATGCAAATCGGTTTAGCAATAAATGATGTGAAGCATGATTTTTTTGCGCAAACCTGGTATCTGATAAGACAGTCTGAAAATAAAAAAAGAAATTAAGGAGTTAGAATGGATACAAAACGAAGTGAGTGGTGGAAAGATGCGGTGATTTACCAAATTTATCCTAAAAGCTATAATGATACAACTGGGTCTGGAATTGGAGATATTAATGGTATTATTGAAAAGCTATCGTATCTAGATAAATTAGGCATTGATGCGCTTTGGTTAAGTCCAGTCTATTTATCACCACAAGTTGACAATGGTTATGATATTACTGATTATCGACAAATTGATTCAATGTTCGGAAACAATGAAGACATGTACCGATTGATTGAGCAAGCGCATCAACGCGATATTAAAATCATCATGGACTTTGTGGCCAACCATACTTCGGACCAATGCATCTGGTTTCAGGAAAGTAGAAAAGGTAGAGACAATTTTTTCAGTGATTTTTATATCTGGAAAGATGCAAAGTCAGATGGCTCAGAGCCGAATAATTGGGGCTCTAGCTTCGGTGGTAGTGCTTGGACTTGGGATGATAGCCGTCAACAGTATTATTTGCATTACTATGCAGCTGAACAGCCAGATTTGAATTGGGAAAATCCAAATGTGCGTCAGTATATTTATGATATGATGCGTTTTTGGAAGCAAAAAGGTGTAGATGGCTGGCGAATGGATGTTGTCACATCAATTTCTAAGGATCAAAGCTTTCCGGATAATCCACGTGATTTAACAACGGCCAATCAACAAAATGGTCCTCGGATGCATGAATTTATTCATGAAATGAATCAAGAAATTTTAACGCCACTCGATATGATGAGTGTTGGCGAAAGTCCAGCGGCAAAAAGCTGGAATGCGTGGGAATTAGTTAGTCCTAAGCGTCAGGAATTAGATATGATTTTCACTTTTGAACACATGCATATTGATCGGAAAGCTGGCGATGTTAATGGTCGTTGGGCGCTTCAGAAGCCTGATTTAGTTGCCTTAAAGTCCATTATGTCAAACTGGCAAAATGAATTACGAGATAATGGCTGGAATGCTTTATATTTTGAAAATCATGATCGAGCAAGAGTCATCAGCCGCTGGGGAAATGATACGAATTATCGTTATGAATGCGCGACTGCCTTTGCGACGATTTTACACGGCTTACAAGGGACGCCTTATATTTATCAGGGTGAAGAAATTGGCATGACCAATCCACAATTTGAATTGAATGAGTACGAGGATATCGAATTACGTGGGAATTATCAACACTTTGTTGAGCAGCAAAAAACATTGACTGAAGCAGAATTTTTAGCTGCTGTTCATAAAATTTCACGTGATAATGCAAGAACGCCGATGCAATGGAATTCGGAAAAAAATGCGGGCTTTACAACTGGCACACCTTGGTTTAAAGTCAATCCTAATTATTCCGAAATTAATGTCGAACGTGATTTGAGCTCGGATAAATCCGTCTTTGCCTATTATCAGAAATTAATTCAGCTTCGTAAGCAAGATACGATGCTTAGAGAAGGGGATTACCAGTTATTATTACCTGAGGATCAACGATTATTTACTTATTTGCGTCAAGATAACGATAGAAGATGGATTGTACTAGCAAATCTATCGGAAGAAATGATAGAATTGAGTGAGTTACTGGAATTGCCAAATATCAATTCGCAGAAGGTTATTATCTCAAATTACTCAGATCGTCATCGATTGATGGATTTAATCAGACCTTATGAAGCGTTTATAATCGAAATATAGAGGTGTAGTGTTATGAATACGGAACGAAGAAGAAAGTTAATTTTGGATAAATTAGAGCAAGAGGAAATTGTTAAGACTCAAGATTTGATGCTTGCCTTTAAGGCTAGTGAGTCAACGATTCGTCGTGATTTAACTGTTCTGGAAGAGGCTGGAAAAATTGTTCGTATTCATGGTGGTGCTCGTGGTGTCGATCTATATGACTTTTCAATGTCTGTTGAGCAGAAATTCTTAGCACACAAAGAAGAAAAAAATAAAATTGGTCAATATGCAGCAGATATCGTTAAAGACGGTGATTTAATTTTTCTAGATTCTTCAACGACTATTGGTGAAATGATTCCCTATCTAGCAGGAAAAAAAATTAAAGCAGTCACCAATTCACCAGTTCATGCCCAGACTTGCTATCAATATCAAATTCCTGTTTATATGATTGGTGGCGAGTTGAAACAGGCAACGGATGCTATTATTGGTGCGGTTGCCAATAAGCAAATTAGTGAGTTTTTCTTTAATCGCGCCTTTTTAGGTATGAATGGCATTCATCTGGATTTTGGCTTTTCAACACCCGACCCGGAGGAAGCATTACTTAAGCGAATTATCTTAAAACAGGCGATTAAATCTTATGTCCTTGCCGATGAATCTAAGTTTAATCGAATTACCTTTGCTCATGTTGCACCCTTGGATCAAGCTACAATTATTACAACGAATTTAGAGGCTGAGGAAAGTAGAACATATCATCGTAAGGCAACATTAGTGGTCGTCTAAGCTAGCAATTTAAAAAGCACTTTGGAATTTTTAGAAATTCAAAGGGCTTTTTAAATTGCTTGAATTAGTCTATCTTTTTAGTGAAAATTCGTAAGCAGCCAATAAAAATTAGGCACATTGAGATTAGAATGACTAGCATTGCGATTTGAGAACCGAGAGTAGTCGCTGCTTGAATTTCAAGTGAACCATTATTTTGAACAAAATTGATAATAGTAGCTACTAGGGCTGTTGCAGCAGCTCCTGAAAATTGTTGCAATGTATTGAAAATCGCATTACCATCATTTTGATTATTCTTTGAGAGCTGATTCATGCCCACTGTCATCAAGTTGCTATAGCATAGTCCGATGCCAATCATATAAAAAACATGACCAATTATAATACCTGTTAAACCAATCTTGCCTAAAGCGATACACAGACCGCCCCAGCCTAGAATTGTGATTGCAATACCGATTAAAATTGGGCGCTTGGCGCCGTATGTATCCAAAATACGCCCAGAAAGCGGCGCTAGTAGGGCTCCAATAATAGCCCCAGGAATCATCACGAGGCCGGATTCAAATGCTGTACCCTTAAGTACAATTTGAATATAATTGGGCACAATAAATGAGATGCCAAGCAGCATTGTTTGGCAGATTAGGAAACCAAATAAAAAAAGTCGAAATTTTTTATTCAAAAATAAGGAAAGTTGGATTAAGGGCACTTTACTATTTTTTGAAGTATGATAAAAAATAAAAAAGCCAACAATTGTCATTAATAAATAAGCTAAACTGATTAATTGGTCAATGTTGCTTAAAAAGCAAAGTGCTCCACTAAACATCAAGATGATTCCAACCATGCTAAGCCAATCTAGTTTAGCTTGATTTTGAATTTTTTGCTTAGGAATGGCTATTAGTCCAATTAGTAATGAAAAAATAATTATTGGTATTAATAAAAGAAAGATATAGTGCCAAGAATAATTCGTGGCTAAGATGCCACCATAGGTTGGTCCAATGGCGGGTGCTACCGAAGTGATTAAGACACCCAGACCAATCATTGTCCCTCTTTTATGAATTGGTGCATAAGTTAAGATAATATGAAACATTAAGGGCAATGCAATCCCAGTTGCTAGGCCTTGAAGGCACCTGCCCAAGAGTAATATAGCAAAGCTATTAGCAATAAAATCAGTGATTAATCCAAGAAAGAACATCAGATTTGCAAATAAAAATAAATGGAGAAGGGTTATTTTCTTTAGTAAAAAGCTTGATAATGGCACAGTTATCGCTATCACGAGTAGATAAATAGTCGTAATCCATTGAATATTTGCGGTTGAAACATTAAATTCGGTCATTAAAGTAGGAAAAGTGACAGTCATGGCGGTCTCAATTAGCACACCACAAAACGACATAATACCACTTGCTAAAACTGCTAATCCTAATTTAATTTCTTTTGTTTGCTGCACTTGATCACCCGTTATATAAAATTTAATGTGAAAAAAATAAAAACAGAGGGATTTCTATTTCTAGAAACCGCCTCTGTTTCGGCATATCAAAATATGCTATCTGTACGATTGTTGTCACATTATTAAATTAAAATTACCATATTTTAGTATAAAAAATCAAATCAAATTTGTAAAAAAAAAAATTAAAGTATGACAATTTGATTACTGAAAACGCATTCACGCTAAATTAACTAGCCAAATTTGTCAAAAAAGCATACACTTATTATATAAGAAAAATATTAGGAGGATTTATGTACCCACAATTAGACTTAGAAAAAGTGAAAGGCCCTAAGGCGACCGTTAAAACTAATTTAGGTGATTTAAATATCCAACTCTTTCCAGATGAAGCACCTAAAACTGTTCAGAATTTTGTTGAATTGGCTAAAAAGGGCTATTACGATGGTGTGATTTTCCATCGAATTATTAAGGATTTTATGATTCAAGGTGGCGACCCAACGGGGACTGGTATGGGTGGTGAAAGTATTTTTGGTGCAAAATTTGAAGACGAATTTTCTAGAAATGTTTTCAATCTTCGTGGTGCATTATCAATGGCTAACGCTGGTCCAAATACAAATGGCTCTCAATTTTTCATTGTCCAAAAAGGCTCTGCTGAACCTGGTTTAAAATCACAGCTAGAGGGTGCTGGTTTTCCAAGTGAGATTGTTGAAGCTTATGATCAAGGTGGGACACCTTGGCTAGATTTTCGTCACACTGTTTTTGGTCATTTAATTGATCAAGCAAGCTATGATGTGCTCGATAAAATTGCAGACGTAGAAGTTGGCTTTCAAGATAAACCAACCTCAGATGTCGTTATCAATCAAGTAATTATCACTGATTAATTAAGTATTGAGGTGATTTAATGGTTAAAATTGGAGATATTGTTACAGGCACTATCACAGGGATTCAGCCTTATGGCGCGTTTGTTCAAATTGACAGTCAGACGCAAGGCTTGATTCATGTATCTGAAATAAAGGCAGGGTTTGTCAAGGCTATCGATGAGCTATTTTCAATTAATCAACAGGTGACTGTTCAGATAATTGATATTGATGGATACTCTGGTAAAATCAGTTTATCAATTCGTACTTTGGGTCACCCGGCTAAAATTCAACCTAAGACATGGAAACGCTACTTCACAAATAAAAATCGCCATATTGGCTTTGCAAGTTTGAAGCGCGCAATGCCCGGATGGATTAAAGAGGATTTAGTCTATTTGAATCGCTTGGCAGAAACAGAAAAAGGATCTTCTACTCATGATTAGTAAAAATATTTGCGGCACGATTATTTTGAATCATTCAGATGGCAGAAAAGAATTTTTTGTAATGAATGAAAATGGCAAGTTGACTTTTCCAAAGGTACAACAGGCCGAAGAAAAAACGGCACTAGGTAGCTTATTAACCTATTTTAAAGAGGTTTTTGATTTAGATGTTAATCACCTTTTCTTAGTTGAATTGAATAGTTTAGAGCTTAATCATAAAGAGAGTATGCCTTTTTATGTGTTTGAGACAAACGATTTAAATTTAATTAAAGCAGGTCATAATGAAATTAATTGGCATTCTTCAAAAGAAATTGGCGGTATTTTTGAGGACTATGAAATTTCTGGCGTACCAATATTTTAATAACGATGCTGACATCATTTAATGATGATTGGCTTACAAAATTTGAATATTTTTATTCTGACAATAGTTATCCTATGGATAATAGCACCTTTTTTAGGTGCTATTTTTAAAATTAAATAGTTTACAAACGTAGATTAATGAGGTAAGATTGCTTTATAAAGCGTGATACAATTAAATGGAGGTGAAAATATTGTCTAAAACGATTAATTTAGGTATTGAAGGTATGACTTGTGCGGCTTGTGCGCAGAGAATTGAAAAAACTTTAAATAAGGATCCAAATATTTTTTCGGCAGTCGTTAATTTGGCGACGGAGTCTGGTAAGGTAGCTTTTAATCCAGCAGAATTAACTGAAGCCGATATTTATAATAAAATAAAGAAAATTGGTTATATTCCTGTCAAAGAGAAAGCTGATCAGGAGGCAATTGCTAAAAAAGAGTTTCAATTACATAGAGCTCGATTAATTGTGGCAATTATTTTATCCATTCCTTTACTGCTATCGATGCTTGATCATTTACCATTCAGTAATAGTATGTCACTTGGTCTGTTGATGAATCCGTGGTTTCAAATGGTACCAGCGACTATCGTTCAGTTTGTAATTGGTGCGCCATTTTACGTGTCAGCCTATCGCGCTGTTCGTGGCGGTCTCGCCAATATGGATGTACTGGTTGTGCTTGGTACCTCAGTTGCCTATGGCTTAAGTGTGGTCAATACATTGCGCTATCAATTTGGTCATTTGCATCATCCAGTACTTTATTTTGAAACCAGTGCAGTTTTGATTACCTTTGTCTTGCTAGGGAAATATTTAGAAAAAAGAGCCAAAAATCAGACCACTGCGGCGATTACAAGCTTGATTCAGCTTCAACCAAATGAGGCGATTGTCTTAGCGGATGGAATTGAAAAAGAAATATCAATCCAATCAATTAAATTGGGTGATATTGTTAAAGTAGTGCCGGGGCAAAAAATGCCAGTTGATGGTAAAATTATTAAAGGTACCACAACAGTTGATGAATCACTTTTAACAGGTGAGTCACTTCCGATTGATAAGAAGCTTAATGATTCAGTGATTGCGGGTTCGATTAATCAAAATGGTGCAATTTTGGTTGAAGTGACTCGTATTGGTCAAGAAACGACATTGTCACAAATCATTAAAATTATCGAAAATGCACAGGGTGATAAAGTACCAATTCAACGTTTGGCAGATAAGATTTCGTCAATATTTGTTCCAGCAGTTATTGCAGTTTCAATTTTAACCTTTAGTGTTTGGATAATCGTGAGTGGCGATTTTTACATGGCTATCAATGGCGCTGTTTCAGTATTGGTTATTGCTTGTCCATGTGCTTTGGGCTTGGCAACACCGACCGCGATTATGGTTGGTAGTGGTGCTTCTGCAAAACATGGCATCTTATTTAAGGGTGGTCAATATTTAGAAAATTTAGAAAAAGTGGAGACCGTGGTATTTGATAAGACTGGCACACTAACTACGGGTCAGCCGGAAGTTGTTTCGGCAGACTATCCAGATTTATCCACCTTATCCTTGATTGTTTCGGCAGAGGCTAATTCAGAGCATCCGTTGTCAAAAGCGATTTTACGCTATGGTAAGCAAATGCAGCTTGAGTTAGCTGCTATCAGCCAATTTGAGGCATTGCCGGGATTTGGTATTTCAGCTCTGATTAATCAAAAAGCAGTATTGATTGGTAACCGAAATCTAATGCTTAACGCTGGTGTTGATTTACAATTTGTTGACGATGGAATCTTAAGTCATGAAAACCAAGGAAAAACACTAGTCTTTGCGGCAATTAATCAAAAGCATATTGCAACCTTTGCAATCCAAGATAAAATTAAACCAGAAAGTAAGTTGGCTGTGAAACGCCTTACTGAGCTTGGAAAAAAAGTTGTGATGCTTTCGGGTGACAATCTGGTAACAGCGAGGGCAATTGCCAAGGAAATTGGGATTGGAGAAGTGGTTGCTGAGGTATTACCAGGTGAAAAGGCAGAGCAAATTAAGCGACTACAAGCTA
This sequence comes from Streptococcaceae bacterium, assembly GCA_022484805.1. Classification (GTDB taxonomy): domain Bacteria; phylum Bacillota; class Bacilli; order Lactobacillales; family Streptococcaceae; genus MMGLQ5-1. The sequence continues at coordinate 11,641 of JAKVKP010000001.1, read as the reverse complement.
ATCAAAGTGTTGCGATGATCGGTGATGGTGTGAATGATGCCCCTGCGCTTGTGACAAGTGATGTTGGCATTGCGATGGGGACAGGGAGCGATGTTGCAATTGAATCGGCAGATGTGACCTTGGTTAGCGGTGAGGTTACGAAAGTAGTAGATGCCGTACAAATCTCTAAGCAGACAATGAAAACAATTCGTGAAAATCTATTTTGGGCATTGATTTATAATTTAATCGGCATTCCAATTGCTGCAAGTGGTCTGCTTGCGCCTTGGTTAGCTGGGGCAGCGATGGCATTTAGCTCTATTTCAGTTGTTCTAAATAGTTTACGTTTAAAATTTATTGTCGAAAAAAATATGTCAAAGCAGAATAAAAATTAGGAGGAAAATATGAGTCAAGTGAATATTAAAATTGAAGGTATGAGTTGTGATGGTTGTAAAAATAATATTGAAACAGGAATTAAGGAATTGAAGGGGATTAAACAGGTTGAAGTTTCGCTTGAGGGAAAATATGCTAAAGTTGACTTTGACGAAGCTGTACAAACTGTTTCGGGGATTGAAGACGTGATTGAAGAACGCGGTTTTGATGTCGTGAAGTAATTATAATCATTCTAAATAAATACAGTCTGAAGATTAGTGAAATTACTAATCTTCAGACTGTATTTTTATTGGTTAAGCAGTGTATTTGCAAATTGAATTAAGTTTTTTTCGCTATTTTTAGGACCGATAATTGACAAACCAATTGGTCTTTTGGTTGTAGTTACAGGGATGCTGAGCTGTGGTAAACCAGCAAGCCCAGCGATACTTGTAATTGCCATTGTTTTTGAGCGAATTGCTTCAACGGTATCAAAGCTGGAAGATTTTTGGGGTGCAAAACTTGTTGCACTCGGTAAGATTAGTAAAGATTGATTAACGAGTGTTTCAAGATAGATTGTAAAGTTTTTTTTCAAATCAAGTGCGTTCTGATATGCTTCATCTTTTGTTAGATGGCTTGCCCATTCAAATCGACTTTCAATATCTTTTCCTAAATGCGCTTTTTCTTTATTTTTTTGGTACCATTCACCATAGTTTTGGTATGCTTCAATGCTTTGAATGAGTTTGTAAGTATTCAGTAAATTTTCAATTTTAAATTGCTCAGGCAGTGTAATGTATTGAAAAGATTCCGAAAAATTTTCCGAAAAGTAATCAATTATTTGCTCGTTTAAAGGTTGTTCGACGGTATCAAACGCGTCTTGAATGAGACAGAATTTTTGGGGTAATTCGACACTCTCTTGAAAAAAAACGGAACTAATTTGAGACATTGTTGAAATTTCTCTCGTAAAGAAGCCAACAGTATCAAAGCTTTGAGCCAGTGGAAAAACACCGCTACTTGATAAAGAACGATGTGTTGGTCGAATACCGAATAATCCGCTATAGCTTGCTGGTACGCGAATACTACCACCAGTATCTGTGCCTAATGCAAAGTCTACATCACCACATGCCACAGCAGAAGCCGAGCCACTAGAGGAGCCGCCGATAAATGAATCGGGTACCTTTGCGTTAAGTGGTGCACCAAAATGAACGTTATCTCCTTTAATACTCCACATAAATTCATCGGTGATTGTGATGCCCTTTAAACTTGCACCTTCATTTAATAGCTTTTTGATAATTGATGATGTCGTAGCACTGGGTTGGTGGGTAGCTCGCCACTGCGGATTACCTAAGGAAGCAGTATGCCCTTTGATTTCAAAAAGATCCTTAGCCGCAAAGCTTAACCCGTTTAGCCTACCTTGTTTCAAGGGTTCAATTTCAAAATTTGGTTCAATATATGGCGTTGTCATAAGTTCACATCCTTAATTATATTTGTCTGCCATTATATGACAAATTCAGCAGAAGAAATATCAACTGCTGAAATTTAATTTGTATTTTGAGTGATAAGTTCGCATTTGGGGCTGAACTCATTAAGGCTTAATTTTCAATAACATTTGAAAGACTTGTGCTTGCTTGTGTATGATAGACTTCTCTATCAAGAGCATCAACACTGTTTGCAACTAGAAGTGAGACAAAAACATCATTGTTTACATTAAGAAAGGTTCTGAACATGCCAGCAAACCAATCAACTCCGATTAATAAAGCAATTGCTTCCACCGGTAAACCAACTGATGTTGCTAAGAAGGTTGCGACAACAGCTGAGCCGCCGGGAACAGTGATTGTACCTAGTGTAAGAAGGATTGCTAAGCCAATTCCAGTTAGTAATTTTAATAATGGTAACTCAATCCCTGCACTTTGCTGAAGAAACATAATCATCACAACATAGCACATCGCTGCACCAGAGCTACCCATTGTCATACCAATGCTCATCGTGAAATTTGCCACATCTCGTTTAACGCCAAACTTTTCAATGCAATCCTTTAAAGCGGTCGGAAATGTGATTGCTGAACTAGTTGTAGTTAAGGCGATAATTGACATTTGTAAAAATTTTTGAGGTAGCAAAAATGGATTGAGTTTACAGCGAATTGAAACAATAATTGTCATTATGAGCATCATTAATATCACGCCGACAAAAAGAATACCAAGATATTTGAACATTGGAACCATAATTTTAAAGCCGATGGTACCAGAAACATTTGCCAGTAAGCAGAAGATACCGATTGGTGCGATTTTCATTACTGTTTGAATGATATTTAGGATAATTGAATTGACGCTTTTGATAATGTCTAGAATAAGTGTTGTGTTAGTCTTTTTGATTGTTTGATTAAGTCCGATTCCGAAGAGGATTGAAAAAACGATAATAGGTATCATCTCTCCATTTGCCATTGCTTGAAAAATATTTGTAGATACGAAATTGACTAAGGTTTCCTGAATACCTAAAGCGCCGGTTTCTGTTTCGACTTTATATGCTTCAGCGGCTTGCATGCCTCTTCCAGGTTCGACAATTACTGAAAAGAAATAGCCGATTGCTGCTGAAATTCCAGTAAAGAGTAAAATCCACTTAAAGGTATTTAAGCCCATTTTTATTCCGAATTGACTTTCTTTCTTTTCTCTTCCCATGTCACCGATTGCTGAAATAATTGACGTCATTACGAGAATCACAACTGACATTTGAATTAGTCTAATGAAAATATCGCCGATAAATTTTAAATTAGACGCCCATTCACCAACAATTGAACCAAATATAATACCTGAAATTGTTGCAATAACAATTTGAATTGTTGTAGATTGCATTATTTTTTTCACTTTGCTCACTCCTTACTTAATTGATGTGAGTTCATTATAGCAACCTTAGTCGAATGGTTAATCGGCTTTTTTGCATAATTTTATCTATTTTATTGTTTATTTTGTACAATTAAACATAACATCGGTTTTAATGTTAACTATGATTGAATTTCAATTTGGCATAAAAAATTAATGGATAAATAAAAAGTCATTGCTAATTTAAGCAATGACTTTCTATTTATGACTGCTGACTTTGCCAAATAAATCGAATTAATCCAAGTATTAATAAGATGGCTGCTAACCAGAAACCAATTTTCATAGTACCAAATAGATCGGCTAGGATACCTGTTAATAAGGGGGCTAGTACACTTGCAGACATGCCAAAAAAATTTAAACAGCTTAAAGCACTAGTAAGCTGATTGTCAGGTGCATTTTTTCCAACATATGCAATTAAAAGTGGATCTAAAGCAAGCTTGCCAAAAAAACCATAGATGAGTAATCCTAGTGAAATAAGCTCAAGTGATTTTGCATTTGCCACAAATAAAATTGACACAGCTGAGATTGGTATTAATATTTTTAAGTAAAAATTAATTGATTTGTATTTGTCGCTAATGTGAGCGATTAAAAGCATGCTTGGTAAAGCTGCCCATGGCACAAAGCTAGAAATCCAGCCAACTTGACTAGTTGGCACGTTTCTTTCGGTGATTAAAAATTTTGGTAGCCAAGTAATGATGACGAAATAGGCATAAATTGAAGCAAAGTTTAAGATAAAACTAGCCATCAGTTTTTTGTTTTTAAAAATCGTAGTCATTTTAGTAGGAGATTCTATATTTTGATTGTTATTGGCTAGCTTATCATCGCTCGGTATAATTTTTTTGAACATTATAAAAATAATAATCGAAGGTATGACTAATACGAGATAGGGTGAATGCCATGATAATTTTTGAATCAAAACCAGCTGTGTTGATAATAAATAGCCTAATGATAGTCCGAAAGCCATACCTGAATTAATAATTGCATTCGCTAATGTTCGCTTATTTTCAGGTAATAAACGATAAGTAAGGCTATATTGTGGTCCGTAGTATAATCCGGCAAATAGTCCAGCAAAGCCTTGTAGAGCAATAAATAAGATAATATTTTGATTTAATCCAGTGAATAAATTGACCAAGGCAAATGCTAGAAAGCAAATATTAAGTATTTTTTTTGATCCTAATCGATCTGCAAGCAGTCCAGATGGTATCTGAGCGAGCGTATAGGTCAAAAAATAGACACTTGTTAATAAACCTAATTTTGTATTATTAAGCGAATATTGCTTTTGGACAATATCCATCACAGGATTCAAGATTGAACGATTACTATACAGTAATATCCAACCAAAGAAGGCTGTACCTACTAACCAAGTCCATGAATAGTTTCTATTATTTATTTTCATAATTAATCCACATTCAAATAGTATGAGAAGGCATAATCTAACCCTTTTTGCGTATCTAGACTGCTTACTTTAAAGTAATTAATCACAGCGGCAAAGCAAGCTAGGAAAGTTAAAATATCGCTTTGATTAGCAACGTAGCCCATACTTCCGATACGCCAAATTTTTCCGTGCATTGGTCCAAAGCTTGAGGCGATTTCAATACCGTAGTTCGTTAAAAGAAATGCTCTAATCGCCTCACCGTTTACACCGTCAGGTATTTCAACACAAGTCATATTAGGCATCTCATTTTGTGTATCGCCAAAAATTTTGAATCCCATTTTAGCGAGTGAATTTTTAATTGCGGTTTGATGCTTGAGGTGGCGTTTAAATCTTTGCGTCAGTCCTTCTGCAAGCGCAATCCTTAAGCCTTCGCGCAATGCATAGAGCATGACTGTTGCTTCAGTATGGTGGTTAAGGCGGCGATCGCTCCAATAATCCATTAATTGTGCTAAATCAAAATAGTTGCTTCGGATATATTGTTTACTATTTATATCGTTGTCCGTTCTGACTCCTGCCTCAACCCGTTTTCGTTGATTGACTGCCTCAGCAAAACGATCATTGAAGGTAATTGGTGTAATGCCTGAGGGGATTGAAAGACATTTTTGTGCGCCACCAACCACTGCATCTACTAGCCACTCATCTGTCTTAAACTCTGCGCCCATAAAAGTGGCAACGGCATCGACTACTAAATAGCCGTGGTTTTTTCTAACTGCTGACCCGATTTTGTCAATTGGCTGCATTCTACCCGTTGAGGTTTCGCCATGAACAATTGCGACTATTTTAGGCTGGATTTTTTCGATTTCAGTGATAATCACTTGTTGCTCAAAAACGGTTCCCCATTCTGTTTCAATTGTATGGACTTCAGCGCCCGCTCGTTCGCATAGCTCAACAAAAAGATGACCAAAGCGTCCGAATATTGGTACAAGAACGACATCGTCAGGTTGAATGATACTTGTGATAATCGCTTCTAGGCCTGCTCGGCTTGTACCGTCAATTGGGAAAGCCCAATGATTGTTTGTTTGGAAGGCTTGACGGATTAATGTCATTGTTTCATTCATTATTTGAGTAAAGTCTGGATCAAACTGTCCAAGTATACTTGAAGACATTGCTTTGCTAATTCTGGGATCAATTGTGGTAGGTCCTGGTGTCATTATTAGTCTTTTATTAATTGATAATTCTTTCATAATTTCCTCCTGCGAAATAATAGCTTTAATAGGCTAAATCATAAATAAACTGTTTAAACACTGTTTTACCCTTTTCTAAGTTTTCGGTTGTAGTGAATTCTTGTGGGGAATGTGAAATACCGTCAACACTTGGTACAAATAACAGTGCTGTTGGGGCAATTCGATTAACAATCTGGGTGTCATGGCCGGCGCCGCTCGGCATCAAATGAAAGGAAAGCTGTTTTTCTTTACAGATTGCCTGGAGTGCTTCGATATAGGTTTCATTCATCTCTTCGGTTCCTACATCTGTCCACTTATCAATTTTGATTTCTAAACCAGCAAGCTCTTGCATTTGTGTTTTTGCTAATTTGTAAATTAATTCTTCAAAGAAAAGCAGTTCTTTTTCATCTGTATGTCTAATATCAATTGAAAATTTTGCCTGTTCAGGAATGACATTGCTGGCATTTGGAGAGATAGCCATTTCCCCAACAGTGAAGACAAAGGGTTCTCCGATTTTTAATGCAATTACTTCTAATTGATGGATTAGCTTAACAGCCTGTTTTAACGGATCAACCCTTAGCCACATCGGGGTTGTACCCGCATGATTGTTTTTTCCATTAATTGTAACTGTGAAGCGTTTTTGAGCAACGATAGCCGTTACGATACCGATTTCCTTGTTCAATCGCTCTAAAACCGGTCCTTGTTCAATGTGAATCTCGGCATAAGCTGTTGGTGGTAAGGCGCTAACCAGAGGAAATATGTTCTTGAGAGCATAAATTGCTTTGGCTTGTGCCTCTTCAAAGGATTCTCCTGTTTTGTCGACTAATTGGTAAATATCATCAGGTAACTGATTAATTAAATTTTTTGATCCGGTGAAGGTAAAAGGGAAACGACTACCTTCCTCTTCACAGAATGATAGAATTTGAATTGTTTTTTTGGGTGCACCATATTCCGCCAGCAGCTCTTTAATAGCTATGATTGCTGTAGCGACACCATAAATGCCATCATATTTTCCAGCGTTAACGACAGAATCGATATGGCTACCAATTGTGATTGCACTTTCATCATTTGCGGTGCCGAATTTTGTTAGAATAACATTTCCGACCTGATCGAAGCCGCTATCTAGCCCAATCATTTGTCCGAGCTCAAGTAGAAATTTTTGCGCTTCAATCCAATGCTCATCGTAAAGTAATCGCGTCACGCCTTCTGTTTCTGGATCGGTGAATTGTGCAATTTGATCAAGTAATTGATTAATTGTTAGATTAACTGTTTTCATCTTAGTTTTCTCCTTACTTAATTTGTCATATTTTCAGTATACTGATTGGAAAATATGGTATCATTAGGCAAAATAACCAAAAATTACTAATTATAGGTCTTTTTATACAAAGAACGGGAGGGAAAATGGAACTGTATGAGTTGCTTGATTCGGAAGAAGCGAGTGGTATTAAGGTTGTCAATGAGCGTGCAGATCTTTCTGTTGAGGTGAGCACGATTGGCATGATGGAGGCACCTGATATTTCGGATTTTTTGGTTGACGGGCAATTACTTGTGACAACCGGCTACCATTTTCAAAATGATGTGCCAGCCTTACTTGCTTTGCTTGAAATGATGAAGAAAAGAGGCTGTGCTGCTATTGGTATCAAAGAACAACGCTATTTTGATGAAATTCCACCAGAGGTAGTGATGCTGGCGAATGAATTAAGATTTCCAGTTTTGCTCTTGCCTAAAACAATTGGCTTATCAGTTATTGTTAGGAATCTATTGCATCGTCTTTTGAAATCACAAAGCGATCTTTTAAGACGAATTATTGAATATAATAATGAGTTATCACACTTAATCCTTCAGGAAGAACGAACGAATTTATTTTTAGAAAAAATTGCAAGTATCATCGGTAAGGATGTTTTTTTAATCAATTCTCATTATCAAATTACACACTCAAATCAAAATATTTACTATCAGCATCAGGAAATTGGTGAGCAGCTCAAGCTGAATATTGCTGAAGAGTTATTAGAGGTTTCAGAAATTGTGATCACTCACTTTAAAAATCAGTCTGTTGTTTTGCACCCAATTCAAGCTAATTTTAAATCCAATGTCTTGTTTTTAGGCATTATTAATTTTGATCAAAACAATCCGTTTATCACGTTATTAATACAACAAATCATTAATTTATTAAGCTTTGCGACTCTGAGAACGTCAATGAATCAGGAAACTAAGCGTCAAATTAAAAATGAATTTTTTGCATCAATTCTCGTTGAATCTCCAGATCATAAAGCTTTAGAGGAGCAATTAAAACTCCAAGGAATCAATAGTCGAGAACCTCAAAAATGTGCAATTATTAAACTCCGCAAGCATAATTTGGGAAGCTTAATCAATCATCGTGTTGTTAGATTGGCTTATGATTATTTGGAATGGTTTATTGAGGAAAAAAAATTGAATGCGCAAATATTTATTTATCGAGACGATATCATATTTTTTGCCCCCGATTTTTTTATTAATCGTAGTGAATTACTTAAGCTTCAGGAGTACCTTTATCAACATTTCTCGGCTAATTTTTATTTTGACATTGGTTATGCACATAGCAGCCTAGCTTTGACAGAGCTACCTGTTTTGTTCCAAGAGGCCAAACAGGCACTTACCTTGGGGAGTGAGGATAAGGTATCAACTCTAAACGAATATCGCCCAAAGGCGATTACAGAATTATTACATTTGATTCCAAATGATGAGGTTGAAAGCTACATTGACAATCATTTATTTGAATTGATTAATTTACCTCAACAGATAGAGAGCGATGAGCTACTAGAGACGTTATATCAGTATCTTTTAAATGGCTGTTCAATTAGTAAAGTGGCAACTATTCAATATATACATCGTAATACGGTAATTTATCGATTGAAAAAAATTCAACAGTATTTGAGTGTAAATTTGGAAGATTCAGAAGTGAGAATGCAGCTAATGATTGCTTTGCTATTATTAAGGAAAGATAAGGAAAGATAGAAGATAGCAAAAAGAAGCAGATTTTATCTGCTTCTTGATTAGTTTAGTTTTATTAATTAGAATTAACCAACTGAAATTTCGCCAGTTACTTCGCCTTTGTTTTCATCCGCTAAGGCATCGTAAGCATCTTTCAATGCTTGAGTTTTAAAGATTAGATTACCATCAACTGTGCCTTTGGTTCCTTTATCTGAATCGTTTTCAAATTTGAATCCTTCAGCATTAACGTAAACATCACCCTTAACTGTTCCTTGAGCAATTACAAAGTTTTCAGACTCCACTGTTAACTTAGGAACAGTCAAAGTATATAATTCGTCAGGCTTATGTGTGTCTGGATTTGAAGCATAAAGTGCTAATTCACGAGCAACATCACCGTCGTCATTTTTGAACTCACCTTTAACAGTGATATCGGCGTCAGAAGTTACATTCTCAGTGATTGCAACTAACCAAAAACCTTTGGCGCCCAAACCACCAGCTAATTCAGTTGCATCATTAGTTACAGAGGCACCCGTTGTTGCATCTGCTTTGTCACTGCTTGATGAGGCACTTGTACTACTTTCAGAAGAAGATGAGTCACTACTATCTGAACCACAAGCAGTCAACACGCTCCCAGAAATTAAAAGTGTTGCAAATAATGCGACTAATTTTGTCTTTTTCATTTAAAACATCCTTTCTTCGTGTGCTAAATACACTACATGTTAATTATAAAACAAACAAGCGCTTACAACAATAGTAATTAGAATAAATACTTGATAATTCATTAATGAAAATTAAAATTAAAGTATTCTCGTCAATTAATTATGGTTATGATAAAATAAAAAGTATAGTAAAACTAGGAGGAATTCATGTCAATCATTAAATATCCAGATACGCAGCTCAAAATATTTAGTCTAAACGCCAATGAGTCGCTTGCGGAAAAAGTGAGTGAAGCAGCAGGTGTTGATTTAGGTAAAATTTCTTCACGTCAATTTTCGGACGGTGAGATTCAAATTAACATAGAAGAAAGTGTTCGCGGGAAAGATATTTACATTATTCAAGCAACAAACTATCCAGTTAATGACCATTTGATGGAAATGTTGATTATGGTTGATGCCTGCAAACGTGCAAGTGCGAAAACGGTTAATCTAGTAATGCCTTATTTTGGCTATGCGAGACAGGATCGAACAGCAGCGCCAAGAGAACCAATTACAGCAAAGTTGGTTGCAAATATGATTCAAAAGGCAGGCGCAACGAGGCTATTAACCCTTGATTTACATACTGTTCAGGTTCAAGGATTCTTTGATATACCAGTAGATAATTTATTTACAATTCCTTTATTTGCTGAATATTACAGAAGTAAGGGCTTGATGGGTGATGATGTTGTTGTTGTCTCTCCTAAAAATTCTGGTGTTAAGCGCGCCAGAAGCTTGGCGGAATATTTAGAGGCACCAATTGCTATTATTGATCATGAGGAGGATGATAAAGGTCGTGAATTTGGCTACGTCATTGGTGATGTCAAAGGAAAAAAAGCAATCATTGTTGATGATATTATTAATAAAGGTATCACTCAATACTTTGGCTCCCTTGTCCTAGAACAGGCTGGTGCGGCGGAAATTTATACGGCAGCTTCCCATGGTTTATTTACAGAGAACGCTAAGGAATTATTAGATCGCTCACCAATTAAAGAAATTGTGGTTACAGATTCCGTTTGTGTTCCTGAAGAGAACTTACCAGAGCGTTTACTTCATGTGTCGGCGAATGAATTATTGGCCCATGGTATTATTAATATTCATGAGAATAAACCAATTTCACCATTATTCCAATATGATAAGAGTGAGGAATAACTTAGAAAGATAACAAAAGAAAGTGTGATTCAATGTATTTTGATTACGCAGCGACGACTCCGGTATTACCAGAGGTGAATCAATTGATTTCGACTGTTTTGGCGAATAATTACGGGAATGCTTCAAGTATTCATGCTTATGGTCGTAAAGCTTCTGCTCAATTAGAACAAGCGAGAGCACAAATTGCTCAAATTTTAGAAGTTAGAACAGATGAAATTATTTTTACTTCCTGTGGTACAGAGAGTAACAATACTGCTTTAATTGGTGCAGCACTTGCTAATCAAAGTAAAGGGAAGCATTTGATTACAACTAGTGTTGAGCATCATAGCATTTTACATCCAATGTCCTTTTTAGAGCGTGAGCTGGGCTTTGAAGTGACCTATCTACCGGTTGATGCAAATGGTCAAATTTCACTTGCAGATTTAAAGGCAGCAATTAGACCAGATACAATTTTAGTATCAATAATGATGGTTAATAATGAAATAGGTAATCTATATCCGATTACTGAAATTGGAACTTATTTAGCTGATAAGTCGATTCTTTTTCATACAGATGCGGTTCAAGCGCTTGGTAAAATTTCGGTTAAGCCGAATCAATTGAAGGTCGATTTACTTTCTGCTACTGCTCACAAGTTTGGTGGTCCAAAGGGTGTTGGCTTTCTGTATTGTAAAACGGGTACCAAACTGAGTGTTTTTATGCATGGTGGTGATCAAGAGCGTAAGCGTAGAGCTGGCACTGAAAATTTAGCATATATTATCGGAATGGCAGAGGCGCTAAAAATTAGTGAAGCTAAACAAGAAATTGAGTTTCAAAAATATCAAACTTATTGCTCAGATATTATTACTGCCCTAGAGGAAAACCACATTTCTTATTATATAAATGGTGAACAGTCGGCAGTTCCGTATGTTTTAAATATTGGTTTTAAGGGCGTTAAGCAAGATTTACTACTAATGAAGCTTGATTTGCAAGGAATTGCTGTGTCTACTGGTTCAGCGTGCACGGCCGGTG